>NZ_MRWD01000050.1 GCF_002093625.1 Rouxiella silvae
ATTAATACCAATGTAGCAACAAAATGATGCTACAAAGACTAAGGCCTAGCGAGTAAACCGTCTATAAACTCGTCCTTAAAAACAAACTAATTAATTATTATCAAAGTTAATAATGATTAATAATAATTGACTTGGCTATTAATAAAATCTAATAACCCTTAAAGCCCTTATTTAGCGTTGTTTAGGTGTAAAAAAACCGACATAACTCACGTCGGCTTTTTCTTATCACTATCTGAGTAACAATCGCAGATCAACTTGCCTGCTGAGACTGTACTTGGCGATACGCCACTAAGTCGTCAATGGTGACAACCGGCATCTTATGACCGTTAGCGAAGGCAATGGCTTCAGGTGCATGGGCCATGCTGCCGTCGTCGTTAGTCAGTTCACACAGTACGCCGTAAGGACCAAAACCGGCCAGTCTAACCAAGTCGATTGTCGCTTCGGTATGACCGCGACGCGTCAATACGCCACCGTCGCGCGCGCGCAGCGGAAACACGTGCCCGGGACGATTAAGATCGGCAGGCTTAGCGCCCTCGGCTATCGCGGCACGAATGGTGGTCAGGCGGTCAGACGCCGATACGCCGGTAGTCACGCCTTCAGCGGCTTCGATAGTTACCGTAAACGCGGTTTGATAAGCGCTCGAGTTATTCTCGACCATCATGGGAAGTTCAAGATGCTTGCGGTGTTCGTCGGTGATGCACAGGCACACAATGCCACTGCCGTGGCGAATAGTTAGCGCCATTTGTTCAACCGTCATAGTTTCTGCCGCGAAGATCATATCACCTTCATTTTCGCGGTTTTCGTCGTCCAGCACCATGACACCCTGGCCGTTGCGCAGCGCGGCGAGCGCACGTTCAACGCGTTCTGTTGGGGTACCGAATTCGGAAAGTAGAGTCTGATTCATGGTAAAATAACCTCATTAACACTATGAAAAATAAATGGATTACCAGAATCAGGGCGTCTTGCGGAGTAAGCATGGCCGTGCACATAGCAGGCTATCGCTATAAAATAACGTTGCGGGTATTCAAGCCCGATCATTTCGTTACTCTCTCCCATCCGGACTATAACCGTCGGCCCCGGAATTACACCGGATCTGCTGACCTTATATTTCCATAATTTAGAAACATAAGCGCTCGCGGGCTTCCACGATGATGAAAGAGTGTTTCATCAAGTTGTTCTGTGGTTTACCGCCGGTGGGGACTTGCACCCCGCCCTGAGAATAAGCAGGCCAACTATAGCGCCAAAAAAAGGCCGGAGCAATGCGCCCAATGAGCAATTGGAGCTGTGTTAAGTAAGATTAAAGCTGTCGCCAAAGGTTTATAGAATGACATTCTGGCATTACACTAGTAGAACGCCACTTTTCTGAAACAGGTTAACGACTATGATCGACACTAAAAAAATTGAACAAATTGCTCGTCAGGTGCATGAAGCGATGCCTAAAGGCATTCGTGAGTTTGGGGAAGACACAGAAAAGAAAGTGCGCCAGGTTCTTCAGGCTCAGTTCGGCCGTATGGATTTAGTTAACCGTGAAGAGTTTGACGTGCAGACCCAAGTATTGCTGCGCACACGTGAAAAGCTCACGCTACTGGAACAGCGGCTGGCAGACATTGAAAGCAAACTGGCTACGGCTAACAGCGCACCCGCTGCCGCTTCTGCTGCATCAGTTGCGACCGCACCTGCCTCAGCACCGAAAGCTGACAAACCGCAGGAATAAACATTCCCCGACGCTTCGTCGAGTATAAAAAGTAAAAGGCCCGCATTATGCAGGCCTTTTCTCTTTATCACGCGCCTAACCGCCGCGTCACTGCTGCTGGATTACTCCTGCGATTTAATCTGATTGATTATCTTGGTCGTTGATAATCCATCTTCAAAATTCAACACTTTGACTTCACCGCCGTTGGCCCACACTTCATCGCATCCGGCAATCTGGTGCGGCTGATAGTCGCCGCCCTTAACCAGCAGGTCTGGCAAAATACCGGCAATCAGGCGACGCGGGGTATCTTCTTCAAAATCAACCACCCAATCCACGGCACCCAGCGCAGCCAAAACAATCATTCGTTGCGACAGTGGATTAACTGGGCGAGTCTCGCCTTTCAAACGCTTGGTTGAGGCATCGCTGTTCACTGCCACAATCAGCCTGTCGCCAAGTTTGCGCGCATTCGCCAGATAAGAGACATGTCCGGCGTGCAAAATATCAAAAATGCCGTTGGTCATGACCACTTTCTCACCGCGTTGACGCGCCAGCGCTACGGCAGCTTTCAGCTCTGCTTCCGTCATTACGCCAAAACCCGTCTCTGAGCGGCCGTGCACGGCGTTTTCAAGCTCAACGGAAGAAACAGTCGAGGTGCCGAGCTTGGCAACCACCACGCCAGCGGCGGCGTTTGCCAGGAAACAGGCATCTTCAAGGCTGTTGCCCGCGGCCAGCACGGTAGCCAGCACGCCAATTACCGTGTCACCGGCACCGGTCACATCGAACACTTCCTGCGCCTGCGTCGGCAGATGCAGCGGCGCTTTGCCTGGCTGTAGCAGCGTCATACCCTGCTCGGAACGCGTGACCAACAGCGCTGAAAGCTCGAAATCAGCAATCAACTGCATGCCTTTTTCTACCAATTGCGCTTCATCTTTGCACGAACCGACGACGGCTTCGAACTCAGAAAGATTAGGCGTCAGCAGTGTTGCACCACGATAAGGCTCAAAATCAGCCCCTTTTGGATCGATAAGCACCGGCACGCCGGCCTCTTTAGCCAGGGCAATCATCGCCCGCACGTCTTTCAATGCACCTTTGGCATAGTCAGACAGCACCAGAGCCCCCGTGTGCGGCAAAGCTTGTCTGATTTTTTCCAACATCGGTTGCAGATCAATCCCCTCAAAACCTTCTTCAAAGTCGAGACGGATAAGCTGCTGATTGCGCGACAGTACGCGCAGTTTGGTAATCGTCGGATGTGTAGGCACAGCCAGAAAATCACAGCTGACGTTTACTTCGCTCAAACGTTCACTTAAAGCACGAGCCGCATCGTCAACGCCGGTCAGGCCAATCAGCCGAGAACGCGCACCGAGAGAGGCAATGTTCATCGCCACGTTTGCCGCACCGCCCGGCCGCTCTTCAATCGTATTCACCTTAACAACCGGCACCGGCGCTTCCGGTGATATGCGGCTAGTTGGGCCATACCAGTAGCGGTCAAGCATTACGTCACCGACCACCAGAACGCCGGCACGGTGAAACTCAGGCAAAGTCACTTTCATCCCACACTCCAATTACTTTGGATATAAACTTGGAAAACAGGCTATCTGAACAAATCGTAGCCAAAAAAAGAGTTAGTTGGTCGCTAAATCGTGTTGTCATCCCGAAAACAATGCGCGCGATAATATCACAAGCGAAAAAGGTTGGGGCTAAAACCCATTTAGCCCAGCCATCGCTGCCAGCTTGTCTTAATGTGTTCACGCTCGGTGACAAACATATCGACCGCAACTTTCCCATTATGTTCCTGTAATGCCAGATGATGAATCTCATCGCGCAGCGTGACATAGGCATGCGTGAGCTGCACGGCTTCATCCTGCGACATGATTTGATATTTCGCCATCAGCTCGAAAATGCGCACATTATCGGACCAGCGGGTTAAATCTGGCTCACTGCTGGCGTAGCGCAGGACCAGGTACTGAGCGATAAATTCTATATCGGTAATGCCACCAGGATCGGCTTTGAGATCAAACACCTCACCTTTTTTGGTCGCCAGATGGGCCACCATTTTTTCGCGCATTTCACGCACTTCTTTTTTCAACACCTCGCCATCGCGCGGCTGGCAGAGTATTTCACGGCGAATGCCGTTGATCTGTTGGGTCATTTCAGGGCTACCGTAGACCACGCGCGCGCGCACCAGTGCCTGATGTTCCCAAGTCCAAGCGCTTTCCTGCTGATAATCCCTGAAAGCGGCAATGGTACTGACCAGCATGCCTGACGCACCGGATGGCCGCAGGCGATCGTCGACTTCATACAGAATGCCGGAAGCAGTGCGAGTGCTGAAAAGATGCATGATGCGTTGGGCCAGACGCAGATAAAACTGACGTCCGTCGATGCTGCGCGGGCCGTCGGTCACCACGTCCATCGGGCAATCGTGCAGGAAAACCAAATCCATATCTGAGCTGTAGCCCAGCTCCCAGCCGCCCAACTTACCATAACCGATAACCGCAAAGCCGCGCCCAGCATGATGCTGCAAGTGTGACGGCTGACCGTAGCGCGTTAGCATATGGTCCCACGCCTGCTGAATCACCGCCGTCAAAATTGCTTCGGCGAGGTAGGTCAAATGATCGCTCACTTTCATCACCGGCAGCACACCGGCAATATCACCCGCCGCAATGCGCAGCTGCTGCGCCTGTTTAAACTGACGCAGTGCCTCAATTTGCTGCTCTTCGTCGTCGGACGGCACGCGCAGCAAATACTGGCGCAGCTCATCGGGATAGGACTCCGGCGCAATTGGCTGATACAACGTGTTCGGGTCGAGCAGTTCATCGAGCAATATCGGGTGACGCGCCAGCTGGTTGGCAACCATCGGCGAGGCGGCGCAGAGGCGAATAAGCTGTTTCAGCGCCCCCGGATATTCAACCAGCAGCTCGATATAGGTGGTTCGCGTAACGATATTGAGCAGCAAGAGTGTTAACCGTTGCAGCAAAATATCAGCCGTTTTGTAAGTGCACACTTTCGCCAGGATCCTTGGCATCAGCTGATCGAGCTGGTCACGTCCGCGTGGACCAATGGTGCGTTTATCAACATCCTGTCGAAAGTCATTGATGGTGCGCAGCAGGTTGGCGCGCGCCGATTCAGAAAGTTGCTCTGCCAATGGCTGGAGGTCACTGTCGTCGAGTTGGTCGGTCCACAGGCTGTTAAACGGCTCCTGCTGCGGATCATCTCCCGCATCGGGCGTATCGTCGCCAATCAGCTCGTCAAACACAGCGCGAACCGCCAGCATATGCTCGGTAACGTCTTGATTCAGCGCATCCCAATGGGTGTAGTTCATCCCCCACGCCAGCCTTGCGCGGTTGAGGTCATCAGTGGGCAGCGTTTGCGTTTGCTCATCGGCAATGGCCTGCAATAGATTTTCCAGACGACGCAAAAAAAGATAACTGTCAGTCAGTTGGCGAACCTGGGTCTCTGGCAGTAAATTCAGCGCCTCTACAGCCTGCAGGGTCGGTAACAGCGCGCGCTGCTGTAGGGAAGGCTCACGGCCACCGCGGATCAGCTGAAATACCTGCACAATAAACTCAATCTCGCGGATGCCACCGGCGCCGAGCTTAATATTGTCTTTCAAACCACGGCGGCGGACCTCTCGGGCAATCATGCCTTTCATGTTGCGCAGAGACTGGATCACACTGAAGTCGATATAGCGACGGAAAACGAACGGCTTCAGCATCTTGCGTATTTCCTGACTGCTGGCGTCTTCTGCGCCGCCCATCAGCTTGGCTTTGACCATGGCATAGCGCTCCCAGTCGCGGCCCTGCTCCTGGTAATAATCTTCTAACGCTGAAAAACTCATCACCAACGGTCCACTGTCGCCAAAAGGCCGCAGACGCATATCAACGCGATACACAAAGCCGTCGATAGTCGGCTGATCCAAGGCTTTAATCAGACGTTGGCCGAGACGAATAAAGAACTGCGCGTTTTCCAGCTGACGCCGTCCGCCCTGAGTCTGGCCGTTTTCCGGATAAGAAAAAATCAGATCAATATCAGAAGAAAAATTGAGTTCGCCGCCCCCCAGCTTACCCATGCCAAGAATCAACAGCCGCTGCGGGTCGCCTGCTGCGTTAACCGGCGTGCCCCATTCCCGACAACAGGTGTCGTAGAGCCAGTCGCGCGCGGCGACAATCAGCGTTTCTGCCAATACGCTCAGCTGTTGCAGCGTTTGTTCACAACTGCTGGTTTGCATCGCCTGAGACCAGCTGATGCGCAGCATTTTTTCCTTGCGGAACAGGCGCAGCGCCTTCATTAGCCCGGCTTCATCGTGAACCTGCGCTAGGGACGTTGCCAGCTCCGATGAATAATGTTGCCACTCATCCACTCGAGGCGGGTTGGCAGCAATCTCACGCCACCACTGCGGATGAACAATAAAGTTCTCACTGATAAAATCGCTGCTGGCCAGCACGCGCAGCGCGCCTTCGGTCAGTTCAGGCACATCGGAGAGCTGCTGTTGTTCGAGGCTTTGTTTAAAACGCAGATGCAGCTTTTCGGCCTGAGCTTCAAGCAGCGGGGTGAGAGGCAACATTCTTCGGGTTCCTTTCATCATGTCGGCCTGACGAGGCGTCAGGCCGGGCTGTCAGTTAACGAGGTTGTCCGTTTAACCAAAATGCTGGCTGCATCAAAGCATGTTGGCGCGCTGAGTCTTCCCAAGCGTGCTGCTGCTGCACAATGGCCTGCTGGAGTTCGGTCCAGACTGTAATATAAGCCATTGATTCCTCGAGAGGATAGGCGCCTGACAGTAAATGGAAAGAGATGATTTGGCGTTTGAGGCGCGCCAGTTGGTCACGAAAACCCTCTTCCGTCAGCGACTGTGCAAAAGCGTCTTTCAATTCAGCGGCGGTGCGCCCAAGCATGACATCGCAAAAACGCTTGAAGGAGCCGTCGAGTTTCTTCTGCGATTTATCATCTATGAAAGGTTTCCAGGCTTCGTTCGCTATCCATGAAGTAAGCGCTAACTTACACTCAAGATAACGGGCGCTCAGGCAGACTTCTTGGGCATCAAGCCCTTTTTGATCGAGCTTTTCCGCCAGTTCAGTCAGCAGTGCGCGAAGCTCGGTGGAGGCTTTACGCGGGATTAATCCGCCGTAGATAACCAGCGTCTGACGTACGGCCTCAACGCCCTGCAGCACGTTGATACGCACCGCTTTATCACCACGAACCCACAGCTCTTCATGATACTGCCAATGGGCAAGAGACAGCTCCAGCATACCGCTAAGTGCTTGTTCAACCGTTGCTTTCGGCGCAGCGTGGAATACTTTTAAGGGGCGAGGCTCACGCAAAACGTTGCCCTGAGCCAAGTGATAACCCCGCGCTGCCTTGCTCAAACCGCCGAGACGCAGCCCGCCGTTTTTACCCAGTAGCGCAGCCAACGCCAGCAGATCGGCGGTGTTGCCTTCTTTAATTTCCAGCTCAATTTCTGACAGTGACTCAGATAGCTCGCCGGCGGTTACATTGCCTTGGTCCAGGCCAAGTTCAATCTGGCTCTGCTGGTAAGTAATCACCCACTTCTCTCTCACGAAATCGGTACGAAACAGCGGAGCCAACTCGGCCTGTAGCGCACTCACGTCACAGCCCTGTGGCCAGATATCGGCCGGGAACAGGCTCAGGTCCAGTTCAGGCTTGGCGATGCTGACGTTATACTCAGGGCGCTGGTGCAGACCCGCCACCACTTTACCGGCAGTTTTAATGGTCATCTCATAGCTGTCGTCGAAACCACGAATGCGCAGACCCATGTCCAACTTACGCAGGCGGTTGTCCGCCGTCTCGTAATAAATGTTGGTGAGTTTCTGTGGCGCAGAATGTGTGCTGGTAAATGCAGCCAACTGCTCAGGAAGCTCGGCAATGGCCGCTGGGCTGGCAATAAATTTTAATTCGATTTCTAGGGTCATAAGTCTTTGCACCGCATCTTGGCTGATAAGAACGTCTTGAATGATAAAAAATGTTTTGCCAATTCTAACACACACGTCTCGCGCGAGCCGCATGTCGTGGGATTGTAAGATAGTTCCCATTCAGGTTTATGCGTTGCGTCGTCACACTGTTGCACTTACTATCGTTCAACATTTATGTCTATCGCCATATAGGGTACCGAATACCGGCCCGCAAACTACGAAGAATGAACAATAATGAATAAATTACGCCTTTTAGGTTTCGCTTTACTCACTTTAGGCATCACCTGTGGCGCTCACGCCGATGAGAAACGCTACATTTCCGACGATTTGATCACCTACATTCACAGTGGTCCAGGTAATCAGTTTCGCATCGTTGGCACCCTGAATTCAGGTGATGAAGTTACATTAAAAAGCGTCAATAACACCACTAATTACGGTGAAGTCGTTGATGCTAAAGGCCGTAACGCCTGGATCCCATTAGACCAGTTGAGTACCTCGCCTAGCCTGCGCACGCAGGTTCCTAACTTGCAACAGCAGGTTAAAACGCTGACTGACAAACTGACCAATATTGATAATAGCTGGAATCAGCGCACTGCCGAGATGCAGCAAAAAGTCTCTTCGAGTGATGGCATTATCAACGGCCTGAAGAAAGAGAATCAGGACCTTAAAAATCAGCTTATTGTCGCACAAAAGAAAGTTAGCGCGGTCAACGTTCAGCTTGATGACAAGCAAAGAACCATTATTCTTCAGTGGTTTATGTACGGTGGTGGCGTGGCAGGTATTGGTCTAATCCTCGGTCTGGTGCTTCCGCATCTTGTGCCTCGCCGCAAGAAGAAAGATCGCTGGATGAGCTGAGTTTTTACTCGCATCATTGAGGCTGAGTTAATGAAAAGGCACCGAGCGTGCCTTTTCGTGTTGCTGGTGCATAGCGCATTAGTCAGAAATTCCATTAACAAATTTGCTACAATGAAAGCCTGAAGCGCTTTTTATTTTGGTTATATTTCCCAGGAGTTAGCCCGTGAAAATCTATCTGGTCGGCGGTGCCGTCCGCGACAGTCTGTTAAACCTTGCCGTCAGTGAGCAGGATTGGGTGGTGGTCGGATCTACCCCTGAGGCTATGCTTGAGCTTGGCTATCAACAGGTTGGCAAAGATTTTCCGGTTTTTCTGCACCCCGTTAGCCGCGAGGAATACGCCCTCGCCCGCACTGAACGCAAATCAGGCGCGGGATATAACGGCTTCATCTGCTACTCCTCCCCGGACGTAACGCTGGAGCAGGACCTAATGCGCCGCGATTTAACCATTAATGCCATTGCCCGCAGCGCAGACGGTGAGCTTATCGATCCTTACAAAGGTCAGGGTGATATTGAAGCCCGCGTTTTACGCCACGTTTCCGATGCCTTTGGTGAAGATCCACTGCGCGTGCTGCGCCTTGCCCGCTTCGCCGCGCGCTTCGCCCATTTAAGCTTCACTATTGCCCCCGAAACACAGCAGCTGATTACACAAATGGCCGCCAGCGGTGAACTTGAAGCCTTAACACCTGAAAGAGTGTGGAAAGAGACAGAGAAGGCGTTGCAAACGGAAGATCCACAGGTTTATTTCCAAGTATTGCGCGACTGCAATGCACTGAAAGTGCTTTTCCCAGAAGTTGATGCACTATTTGGCGTGCCGGCTCCGGCTAAATGGCATCCTGAAATTGACACCGGCATTCATACCCTGATGACGCTTAAGATTGCTGCCGAGCTTAGCCAAGATGTCGATATACGCTTCTCGGCGCTGTGCCACGATCTGGGAAAAGGGCTAACGCCGCCTGAACACTGGCCAAGCCATCACGGCCACGGGCCTGCCGGGGTCAAGCTGGTTAAGCGACTTTGTGAACGGCTGCGCGTGCCGACCGCCATTCGTGATTTGGCCGTACTGGTTGCCGAGTTTCATGACCTTATTCATACGGTTGAACGACTTCGCCCCGAAACGTTGCTCAAACTGTTCGACAGCATTGACGTCTGGCGTAAACCACAGCGCCTTGAGCAGATGATCCTTACGAGTGAAGCCGACGCACGTGGCAGAACCGGATTCGAGCGTAATCCGTATCCACAGGGTGATTATTTGCGTGCGGCGTTTGCTGCCGCCAACGACGTGTCTGTTAAAGACGTGGTGGCGCTGGGATTACAGGGCATGGCAATACGCGAAGAGCTGGGCAAACAACGCATCGCTGCCATAGCACAATGGCGCTCCACGCAGAGCATAATGCCGCGCTAGCGACGTAACGTCATTACAAGAAAAGAGCGTTCTGCCAACAAAAAACCCGCCGAAGCGGGTTTTTTGTTGTTTATTGCACTTTCAATGGCGAACTAACTGATGAATACCCAGTAAACCAGCGCAGCCACCACGAAACGATAAATCGCGAAAGGAACAAACGAAATACGTTTAATGAGCGACAGGAAGGTTTTAATTGCAATCAGTGCCACAATAAAGGCAGTCACGAAGCCCACGGCAAACATCGGCAAATCTGACCAGCTCAGGATGGAGTGGTTCTTATAAAGATCGAGCGTACTGGCGCCTAACATCATCGGAACGGCAAGCAGGAACGAATATTCCGAAGCCGCGTAACGACTCACGCCCATCAGCAAACCGCCACCAATCGTTGCGCCAGAACGCGAGAAACCAGGCCACAGCGCCAGACATTGGAAACAGCCAATCATAAAGGCCTGCAGGTAGGTAATATCATCAATACCCACTGCTTTAGGAAACTTTGGCTTTACCCATTCAGCAACCAGAATATATATACCGCCAACCACCAGCGCATACATGACATATTTAGGTTCAAACAGCGCTTTAATATTGTGGCTAAACAGTAAACCGATCACGACGGCAGGGATCATACCAAGGAGAATATGCAGCAAAGTAAGGTGACCTTTACCCACGCCTTCGTGCTCGACTTTCTTACCAAAATGTATGCCAATCAGGCCGAAAAGGCGCCGCCAGAATACCACCACCACAGCCAAAATGGATCCTAACTGTATGATAACCTCGAAAACCTTCGACTTATCATCGGTAAAGCCCATTAAATGACCGGCGATGATCAAATGTCCGGTTGACGACACCGGCAAGAATTCCGTCAAGCCCTCAACGATACCTAAAATCAGCGCGATTAATAGCTGATGACCTTCAGTTACCATAATTTCCATGCCCTAAATAGAGTGTTCACTTAACAGCGCAATATGCTCTAACGTCTTAAGGCAAAATTAAGATTTTGCCTACTTCTACCCAATACCACCATCCCAGAGTAATAGTAGTAATGTGTTATTATGACAGCCGTTTTTCAATTTATACGTAATAAGCGCTAATTTAAATGAAAATTTATTTAATAAGCTTTCCACGCTCGATAATGACACCCACGTTGGCGGCATGTGCAACGGCGCCAGGCTTGCTAAGCTTAATTTTTACCCACGGCGTATTGAAGCGCGTCATGAGTAAACTGGCCACTTCTTCCGCCACACGTTCGACCAGCGCAAAGCTTTGCGACGTGACGTGTTCGATAACCGCATCACTGACGTCGGCGTAGCTTAAACAGTCATTAACGTCGTCGCTTTTGGCTGACTTACGATTGTCCCAGGCAAGTTCGATATCAAACACCAGCTTCTGCTGAATTGTTTGTTCCCACTCAAAGGCGCCTATGGTGGTGATTACATTCAGTTGCTCAATAAATACGATATCCATCACGCAGTCTCCTGTTTTTGGCCTTGCTGGATACCACTTCCAGCTGAAAGTGCGTATTATCCATAGAAGTAGTGATTTAAACGACCTCTAATAGACGGAATTGCTTTTATGAGTGCAACCGCGCTTGGAATGATTATTTTCGCCTACCTATGCGGCTCAATTTCCAGTGCTATTCTGGTTTGCCGCCTGGCGAGACTCCCCGACCCACGAACCCAAGGTTCTGGTAATCCGGGTGCCACCAACGTGCTGAGGATCGGCGGAAAAGCCGCTGCGGCTACGGTGCTCATTTTCGACGTGCTGAAAGGCATGTTGCCGGTATGGGTGGCGTACAAATTTAACGTGACACCGATGTATTTGGGACTGACGGCCATTGCGGCCTGCGTCGGCCACATCTATCCGGTATTCTTCCGCTTTAAGGGCGGCAAGGGCGTGGCGACGGCGTTGGGCGCGATTGCGCCGATCGGCTGGGATCTTACTGGATTAATGACCGGCACTTGGCTACTCACCGTATTGCTCAGTGGCTACTCGTCATTGGGTGCTATTGTCAGTGCGCTGATTGCGCCCTTTTATGTCTGGTGGTTTAAACCGCAGTTCACTTTCCCGGTAGCGATGCTCTCCTGCCTTATTCTTTTACGCCACCACGACAATATTCAGCGGCTGTGGCGAGGTCAGGAAACCAAAATCTGGACGCGGCTCAAGCAGAAGAAAGCCGCCAGAAAAGCCGCAGAAGCCGCGAAGAACAATAAATAGCAGGCATAAAAAAACGACCTTCTGAGGTCGTTTTTTATTTCTAGCGCTTTATCATCAGCCTGCGTGAGGCATTCAATTAAACGGGTGCCAGCTCATCGAGAGGCCAGCGCGGCCTAACGGAAATACTTAAGTCTGCGTTCGCGCTGGTTTTCAACCGCACCATGCCTGCATAGGCAATCATCGCGCCGTTATCGGTACAAAATTCGGGACGCGCATAGAACACTTCACCGCCGCGTTTTTCCATCACTTCAGCCAATTTGCTGCGCAATGTGCGGTTTGCACTGACGCCACCGGCCATGACCAGACGTTTGAATCCGGTATGATCCAGCGCGCGTCTGCACTTGATGGCCAACGTATCAACCACCGCATCTTCAAAAGCACGGGCGATATCGGCATGCGTTTGTGCGTCACTTTCATTGCCACGAATAGTGTTGGCAGCAAACGTTTTTAATCCTGAAAAACTGAAATCGAGGCCGGGACGGTCGGTCATTGGGCGTGGGAAGGTAAAACGCCCCGCGACACCCTGCTGCGCCATTTTCGACAGCAGCGGCCCGCCAGGGTAGTCAAGGCCCAGCAGTTTCGCCGTTTTATCAAAGGCTTCGCCGGCGGCATCGTCAACCGATTCGCCGAGCAGCGTGTATTCACCGATGCCGGTCACGCTGATAAGCTGCGTGTGCCCACCGGAGACCAACAGCGCCACAAAGGGGAATTCCGGCGGATTATCTTCAAGCATCGGCGCTAAAAGATGCCCTTCCATATGGTGCACGGCAACGGCCGGAACGTTCCAGGCAAACGCCAGCGATCGCCCGATGGTTGCCCCCACCAGCAGCGCGCCGACCAGTCCAGGACCGGCGGTATAAGCCACGCCGTCGATGTCCTGTGCCGTTAGATTTGCCTCTTTCAGTGCTTCCTGAATAAGCGGCAGCGTTTTACGCACGTGGTCACGTGACGCAAGTTCAGGCACAACGCCGCCGTAGTCAGCATGCAGTTTTACCTGACTATACAGTTGATTAGCTAACAACCCGTTTTCAGAGTCGTAAATTGCAATCCCGGTTTCATCGCAGGACGTTTCAATACCCAGTACTCGCATCACTCTTTCCATCATGTTTTTGCGCTAACTCGCGGCGCGTATTCTAGCATACAACCTCGCATCGGTATCGCTTACTCAAGGCCAAAACGCGGGGTTAATGAGCACAAACGCCAGCTTTTTGTGCAAAAAAGTGATTAATGTCGAGCAATTCGAATTGATTGGTATATAATCGCCGGCCGACGCAAAAGCGAGCGCACAGTCCATCATTGAAAGGATTGTAATGCGCCTGTTTCAATTTGCCATTGGGCTTTACAAGGCTAGGCGAATTGGAGTAAAATTCCGCACCATTTTGAAATGAGCTGGCACCACGCTAGCGAACAAACCGATTTTATCGAGGTGAGAGGCACATGCCTGTAATTAAAGTACGTGAAAACGAGCCGTTCGACGTAGCTCTGCGTCGCTTCAAGCGTTCCTGCGAAAAAGCAGGTGTTTTGGCAGAAGTTCGTCGTCGCGAATTCTATGAAAAACCGACTACCGAACGTAAACGCGCTAAAGCATCTGCAGTAAAACGCCACGCCAAGAAACTGGCTCGCGAAAACGCACGTCGCACTCGTCTGTATTAATTCTTCGGGGGCAACCCCACCCGCGTGATACTGTTTTTCTAAAACGCGCAGACCGAGTAGTTGCATACGAAGGCCGTGCTTTCCGAAAGGAATGCGCGGCTTGTTCTCGTTTATAGGCTATATCCAAAAGATTTCGTGATGCGGCAAGGCGGCAACCGAACGAACGCCCGGGAGCTTACCTCGGTAAGTGGCAGGGTTGAGCGAGGAGAGCCAGCGCAGCAGCAGTGCGAAAGATGAAGGGTAAGTGAGTAAGGGGCTTATGGCTGGGAGAATTCCGCGCGTATTTATCAATGACTTGCTGGCTCGCACCGACATCGTCGACTTAATCGATGCTCGTGTGAAGTTAAAAAAGCAAGGCAAGAATTACCACGCGTGCTGCCCATTTCACCATGAGAAAACACCCTCATTCACCGTAAACAGCGATAAGCAGTTTTATCATTGTTTCGGCTGTGGAGCACACGGCAACGCCGTCGACTTCCTGATGAACTACGACAGACTCGAATTTGTCGAATGCATCGAGGAACTGGCTACCATGCAAGGTTTGGAAGTGCCGTATGAAGTTGGCACCGGCCCGACCCCTATGGAACGCCACCAGCGTCAAAGTCTTTACCAGCTAATGGAACCGCTCAGCGAGTTCTACAAGCAGTCACTTAAGCAGCCTACCGGTGCTCCCGCTCGCGAGTATCTGACGCAACGCGGTTTAAGCGACGACGTTATCAACCATTTTGCCATTGGTTTCGCCCCTGCGGGCTGGGACAACGCGTTAAAACGCTTTGGCAAAACCGCCGACGACAGAACGTCTCTGACCGACGCGGGTATGTTGATTACTAACGAACAAGGACGCAGTTACGACCGTTTTCGCGAACGTGTCATGTTCCCTATCCGCGACAAACGCGGCCGGGTTATTGCGTTTGGTGGACGAGTATTGGGCGACGCACTCCCCAAGTATCTCAACTCCCCAGAAACAGAAATTTTCCATAAAGGCCGTCAACTGTATGGCCTTTATGAAGCACAGGTGAATCACCCGACACCCGCCCGACTTCTGGTGGTTGAAGGCTATATGGACGTCGTCGCGCTGGCGCAGTTTGGCATTGATTATGCCGTCGCCTCGCTGGGAACCTCGACCACGGCTGAACATATTCAGCTGTTGTTCCGCGCGACAGACACCGTAATTTGCTGCTATGACGGCGACCGTGCAGGACGAGAAGCAGCCTGGCGTGCGCTTGAGACTGCACTGCCCTATTTGCAGGACGGCCGACAGCTGCGGTTTATGTTTTTACCCGACGGCGAAGACCCTGACACATTGGTGCGTAAAGAAGGCAAGCAGGCGTTTGAACAACGTATGGAAGAGGCGCATTCAATCTCGACTTTTCTGTTTGATACGCTGATGCCGCAGGTAGATTTGAGCAGTCCCGAAGGGCGAACCAAACTGAGCATGCTCGCGCTGCCGCTGGTGAGTCAGGTACCGGGCGAGACGCTGCGACTGTATTTACGCCAGCAGTTAGGTAACAAACTCGGAATTTTAGACGATAGCCAGTTAGAAAAACTGATGCCGAAGCCGGCGGAGAGTGTAAATAGCTACCAGGCGCCCCAGCTAAAACGCACAACCATGCGTATACTGATAGGGTTACTGGTACAAAATCCACAACTGGCTACACTTATACCCTCGTTGCAAGGTTTAGAGCAATCGAAACTTCCGGGTCTGGACCTGCTGAAAGAGCTGGCAGACATCTGCAACGCCCAGCCAGGCTTGAAAACCGGACAGTTGCTGGAGATGTATAGAGATAATAAATTCGGCCCACAGCTTGAAATATTAGCAATGTGGGACGATATAGCAGATAGGGACATTGCAGAAAAAACATTCCTAGACGCGCTGGACCATTTATTTGACTCGGCATTGGTGCAAAGACTGGAAACATTGATTGCCCGCTCACGAACCGACGGCTTGAGTGCCGAAGAGCGGGAAGAGGTCAAGGCCATTACCGAAGCGCGCAGAAAACGTTAAAGCAGTTGTACGACTAAATTTTCCTGATGCCTCCGTCGTGATAAATGGATGAGCAAGGACCAAGAACACCAACGGCTTAAGTGCCGATATATAGCGGGATGCTACCCCGCAAAATGCCGCCATAGTGGGCCGCGGCGAAATCAAATACGCCCCAAATGTTATTGTTGGCGGTTTCGCCGACCGACACCAACCCAATACTCTGAAGTGTGGATACCGTCTTATGGAGCAAAACCCGCAGTCACAGCTTAAGCTACTTGTCACCCGTGGTAAGGAGCAAGGCTATTTGACCTTTGCTGAGGTCAATGACCATCTGCCGGAAGATATCGTCGACTCCGACCAGATCGAAGACATCATCCAGATGATCAACGACATGGGTATACAGGTACTTGAAGAAGCGCCTGATGCCGATGACTTGATGCTGGCCGAAAATAGACCTGATACCGACGAAGATGCAGCAGAAGCAGCAGCGCAGGTGCTCTCAAGCGTAGAATCTGAAATCGGCCGTACCACTGACCCTGTGCGCATGTATATGCGTGAAATGGGTACCGTAGAACTTCTGACCCGTGAAGGCGAAATCGACATCGCTAAACGTATCGAAGACGGTATCAACCAGGTGCAGTGCTCGGTTGCTGAATACCCAGAAGCTATCACCTATTTGTTAGAGCAATATGACCGTGTTGAAGCGGGCGAAGCTCGCCTGTCCGACTTGATCACCGGTTTCGTTGACCCTAACGCAGAAGAAGATGTTGCACCGACCGCGACTCACGTAGGTTCTGAACTGACTAATGAAGAATTAGACGATTCAGACGACGATGAAGAAGAAGATGACGATGCAGAAGACGACAACAGCATCGACCCTGAGCTGGCGCGTCAGAAGTTCACAGAACTGCGTGAACAACATGAAGCCACGCGTTCTGTTATCAAGAAAAACGGTCGTAGCCACAAAAGCTCTGCAGAAGAAATTCTGAAACTGTCTGAAGTTTTCAAACAGTTCCGTCTGGTGCCAAAACAGTTCGATTTCTTGGTTAACAGCATGCGTTCCATGATGGATCGCGTTCGTGCTCAAGAACGTTTGATCATGAAACTGTGCGTTGAACAGTGCAAAATGCCGAAGAAAAATTTCGTCAACCTGTTTGCTGGCAACGAAACCAATCAAACTTGGTTTGATGCGGCACTGGCCATGGCTAAACCATGGTCTGAAAAACTGAAAGAAGTGACTGAAGATGTGCAGCGCGGCCTGTTAAAACTGCGTCAGATTGAAGAAGAAACCGGTCTGACCATTGAACAGGTTAAAGACATCAACCGTCGCATGTCGATTGGTGAAGCGAAAGCGCGTCGTGCCAAGAAAGAGATGGTGGAAGCCAACTTGCGTCTGGTTATTTCTATCGCCAAGAAATACACCAACCGCGGCTTGCAGTTCCTCGACCTGATTCAGGAAGGTAATATCGGCCTGATGAAAGCCGTTGATAAGTTTGAATATCGCCGTGGCTATAAGTTCTCGACTTATGCGACCTGGTGGATCCGTCAGGCTATCACCCGCTCTATCGCCGACCAGGCGCGTACCATCCGTATCCCGGTACATATGATTGAGACAATTAATAAACTCAACCGTATTTCCCGTCAGATGCTGCAAGAGATGGGCCGTGAGCCAACGCCGGAAGAGCTGGCCGAACGCATGTTGATGCCGGAAGACAAGATCCGCAAAGTGCTGAAAATTGCCAAAGAACCTATCTCCATGGAAACGCCAATCGGCGACGATGAAGATTCGCATCTGGGTGACTTTATCGAGGATACCACCCTCGAGCTGCCGCTGGATTCTGCAACTTCCGAGAGCCTGCGCTCAGCAACGCACGACGTGCTGGCTGGCCTGACTGCACGTGAAGCCAAAGTTCTGCGTATGCGTTTCGGTATCGACATGAACACTGACCACACGCTGGAAGAAGTGGGCAAACAGTTCGACGTTACCCGTGAACGTATTCGTCAGATCGAAGCTAAAGCGTTGCGTAAACTGCGCCACCCGAGCCGCTCAGAAGTTCTTCGTAGCTTCCTCGACGATTAATCTTTCTGATTAACCGCGCGTTGAAAGCAAAAGCCCCGTCTGGATTTCCCGACGGGGCTTTTTTATTGCCATCAATTGCTTAACCAAAACGCCTCAGCGCCCGTTTAGGGCTTCGTGCAACTGTTGATAGCTTTTAACCAGCTCGTCCAACGTCGCGCGGTTAAGGCCGCTAGGATTAGGCAGTACCCAAACCTCGGTGTCACCCAGCATTATCTCCTGACGCCCCCACGCCACTTTGCGGATGCCAAACGCGCTGCTGAACGCCTGCTTGCCCAATACCGCCAGCGCCCGTGGCTGATACTGCATCATTTTGGCCTTCAGCGCCTCACCGCCGTCGCGAAGCTCATTGCGCGCCAGTTCGGTTGCCTCGACGGTTGGGCGTTCAACCAACATCGTAATCCCGCAGCCAGTATCCAGCAGATGCTGTTCCTCCTCTGGTTTGAGTAAACGATCGGTAAAACCCGCCTGATAAATCACTTTCCAAAAGCGATTATTCGAATTGGCAAAGTGAAAACCATGATGAGCGGTAGATAACCCAGGATTGATGCCGCAGAAAACCACCCGCAGATCGGAGCTGATGATGTCAGTGATCATGTTTAAGCCTTAAGCCGTTTTTAATGTTGCTATCCTAAAAACTCGCAGCAATAACAACAAGCTAAAAGTTGAACATAAAACAGGCATACGGTCGTTTGAGGTGTAGACCTGGAGTCACTAACTACCGTATAATCCTGCACCGCGGCCCCTTAGCTCAGTTGGTTAGAGCACGCGACTCATAATCGCTTGGTCACTGGTTCAAGTCCAGTAGGGGCCACCAAATTTTCCCTGTTAAATCAGTACATTAAGCCACTTTACGAAGTGGCTTTTTTGTTTCCTAAATTCAGAGTGGCGATGAAATGGCGACGGATTTTTTGAGCGGCAATATTCAGGGCGTAAAAAAACCCGCATATTCGCGGGCTTTTCTTTTAAATCCACAGGGTGCCTTGGTTCATTCTTGAGGGGTGCGGGGGGACTGGCTTAACCTCCCCTGGCGTTACAATAAAGTCTTCTACTGTTTCAAGGGACTTGAAAGTGCAACTGCAATTAATGTTTTGGCACTGGTGATAACGTTCTTTCGTTGTCGCACTCAAGTATCTACTTGTTCTTGCGTGTGCAGCGTGTTGACATTTTGGACAATGCATCATAATAGTGTTCCCCCGAGGATTCAGAACACTTAATACACCAAAAGTGAACCACCCTCAACATAAATGCTCAATTTGGTATTTTCAATACTATTCAGATTCTTCATAGCTCACATCTGATAACAACACTTCTAAATTCAGCGTGGTAATAAACCCGCTATTACTCAAACTGTGCTGCACCTTGCTGATAATCCATGACTGCGCATCAATCACCGCCTTAAACCCCCTAACGGCCACCGGTGTTTCTGGGAAGATATCCGCGCGCCCCATAGCCAGCGTTAACGAGAACTCTGCGACGCCCCGCTGCAGCTTTTCCCACTTCGATTTTGCGGCGTGCATGGCGGCGGCTTTAGTGGCGTAAATCGTCGTCATGGCAAACACGTTATCCTCGGTTCCGGCCATGTACTCGCCCTCTTTTTCCTCCGGTGTTTTCGTCACTTTTTTCTTGGTGACTTTTGCGCTTGGATGCTGCAAGGCGCGCAGGTGCTGTTCCTTTTTCTTGCGCTGCACCTTCAACTTTTTCGGGGTCGGGTCTTTGGTGTGTAGCCAACTGGCCGTTACGCCGGTATACGCGCCACGGTCAGCAATACTAAAGGTGTGCCGGTCGCCGTCTTTGCGGGTGATGGTCATTTGAGGTATGGCTTTTCCGCTGGCCGTCACGCCGCTGCCTGGCTTGATAAATAACAGCTTCCCCTGTTTAACGGCAGCAACTGCGCCGTGCAACGTTGCCAGGCGCGTAATGAATTTAGCGTCGGTCTCCTGCGTCTGGTCGAGGTGAGTAATCGGGATACCCGCCAGCCCCTCGGCTAAGGCAGCTTTGAGCTTGTTGCGTTCTGCTATCTGCTTAACAACCTCACCTAATGTCGTATCGTGATATGACACCGCACGGCGGGAATTCAGGCTACCCCTGAAATCAGCGCTGCGGGCGCGGATAGTCAGCGTGTCCGGCGCGCCGTGGTGCTCCACTTCATCAACCGTAAAACTGCCTTTGCCAATCAGTGCCGACCCTTTCCAGCCGAGGAAAATTGACAGCACCGCGCCACGTTCCGGCATCGCCAGCAGCCCGTCGGCGTCGTCCAGCTCAATGTCTAACTGGTCAGCCTCAAAGCCGCGATTATCCGTCAGGTTTAATGAAATAAGCCGCGACCGGATATTTTGCGTAATGTCTTTCTGGTCGAGGTTAATCATAAAGTCCGGCGTTATTTCTGCCCCAGCTGGCAGGCTCAGATTGGTTATCATGAAAATAACCCTCCCGCCTGCGATGCCAGACTGCCCATTACCGATTGAACGCTCGAAGTGAGATTGCTGCTTTTTCCGATAAGGTCGTTAGCCTGCTGTTTCAGGTCACCAAACATGGCCGTCAGTGACTCATCAACGCGCAGAAGATTGAGCGTGAAGTCGATACGGCGGGCGCTGCCGTCGGAAAAAAACTCTGTCGAGTTAGTGTTGTAATCCGTGACTACATACATGCCGTAGATTGTCCCGTCACCGCCAATTAACGGCCAGGCGCGCCCGAGGTCTGCCAGCGCCTTGAGCGTGACCAGGGAAATTTTACCGCCGGTGATTTCCGGCAGCAGCACGCCGGTGAGCGTGATTTTTTCATCACCTGGCCCAAGAAATTGCGCGGTCGCCCGCTGGCCAACGCGGCTATTTGTCGGCCAACGATAATCAACGTTGTGCTGCAATCCCTGATAGGGCAGCGTCTGGCGCATAAATACCATCATTCCTAATGTCATCATCATGGCTATGCCTCCTTAGTCATTTGCCATCTGGCTACGTTGACGCGCTGCCCGTTCGCGCTCCTGCCGTTGCCTGTCCTGTGCCATCAGGGCCAGTGCATCGTCCTTACTCATGCCTGGCGGAATGCTTATCTGATAATGATTGGTCGTCTGGCTTTTATCGACGAAACCACCGCCCGCACCTGCCGTCACCGGCGCGTAAGTCATGCCGCCGCCAAAGGCAAAAGGCATGCTTTCATTGGGGGCCATTTGATAGCCACCGCCACCGAAAGCCGCGCTGCCTGGCTCACCGTTTTTCGGCACCTTGTCAGCCAACCCGTTTGATTTGCTATCTATCAGGCCGAGCTTGTCGAGCACCCAATCAATGCCCTGGCGCAGTTGGTTCAAGGCATCAAGCGGAATGCGCAGTGCGCTACCAATCCACTCGCCAAACTGCTTGCCCGCACTGCGGCAACTGTCGAGCGATTCCTGCGTGGCTTTGACCGGTGCAATTAACTCCTTAAACCATCCCCACGCGGCTTTTACCTTATCGGTAATCCAGCCGAACTGGTCAGCAAACGGGGCCAGCGCATCACCGACCGGCAAAAATGCCGCCTTGATACCGTCCATTACCCCACCAAAGAACGCCGCAATAGGCTCCCAGTATTTACGGATCATCAACACGGCACCAACAATCAACGCCACGGCGGCAACTACAGGGAAACTAATCGCGCCAAACACTGTGCCAATAGTTCCGCCTGCAATACTAAACGCCGTTCCAAGCATGCCCGCCCCTGCCATCAGGAGGTTAAAACCCGTAATCACCGGCCAGGCGACTAACCCAATAGCGCCGAGCACGCCGACCAGAATCAACCCTGCAGAGGCTGCTTTCGCGATACCGCCAGCTAAAACAGGGTTTTTCTTTATCCAGCCATCAAATTTAAGCAGTAGCTCCGTCACATCCGTCGTTAACTTTCGCAGGCTGCTTTCTTGCTGGTCAAAAAGGTCAATCCCTATGGCCTCATAGGCAGATTGAAATTCTTTAAAATCGCCCCCTAGATTGTCCTGTTTTATTTTGACCAAATTTTCCGTACTGCCGTCAGAATGCTGTAGCGTTTTTGTCAGCTGGTCTAACTTCCCACTACGCGCATCCTCCAGGAGGATCGCTGCCGAGGCTGCTGCTTCCTCCCCGAAAATGGTTTTCATGTACTCGGCCTGCTGCGCCGTACCGAGCTTGTTTTTATCAAAGGATTTTTTGATTTCCTTCAAGATAGTGAACATGGGCCGCATATTGCCCTTGCCGTCGGCGGTCTTCACCTTTAGCTCTTTAATAGCCTTAAATGCCTCGCCGGTGGGTGCCTGGAGACGCATCAACATTGCACGCGTTCCGGTTCCGGCCATGCTGCCGGTTACCCCTTTATCAGCCAGCGCGCCAACCATTGCCGCCGTTTGCTCGACACTGACACCGGCATTTTTCGCCACCGGTGCGATATAGGTCAGCGCATCACTCAGCCCGTCAAAGTTCGCGGCCGTTTTATTCAGCGTCGAGGAAATCACATCTCCCAGGTGCGCGACCTGTTCATTCGCCAGACCAAAGGCGTTTTTACTGCTCATTAAGAGGCTGGCGTTTTCCTCCATCGACCGCTCGTTAGCCAGAGACATATTGAGTGTGACCGGCGTCGCGGCCATGATCGCTTTCACGTCACCGCCGCCCTTGGCAATGATGTTTTGCGCCGAGGCTGCATCATCCGCGGAGGCCGCCGTGTTATCACCAATTTGGCGCGCCTGGGTGCGAAGGGCCTGCATTTCTGGCGACTGTTTTTCTAATCCGAGCGTCGCCTGCAGCGTTGAGTTTTTTTGTGCAAACTCATAGCCTGGTTTGAGAATCGCCATCTCCGCCACCGCGCCGACCGTTGCCATGCCGATACCGGCCGCGCCCGCGCCGCGCACTTTGCCGGACAGCTCCTGCCCCTTCCGGTAACGCTCGCTGACGCGGTTTAACTGTTCCTGCTTTTGGCTCAGGCTTGCCAGCTGCTGCTTTTGCCTGGCAAGGCTGTTGCTTGCCGTGTCGGCGCTGGCCTTGAGCCGCTGCTGTTCCGAGCTGAGTTTTTTGGTCGAGATACCCGCCGCGTCGAGCGCTCCGCGTTGCTGCTGCACGGACAACCGAAGGCCGTTCTGTTTGGTCTGCAGCTCGGCCGTTGCCCGCTTGGCTGATTCCAGTAATCGCACCTGGGCTTTGCTCGGGTTCTCGGCGTTTCTGACCTCCATCGCCAGCGCGGCGGTGTCCTCTTTGGCCTTTTTCAGTGCCTGACTGGTAACGGCGAGCTGTGCGCTGGTTTTACGAAAGCCGTCGATTTTGGCGGCCTGCGCATTCAGCGCCTTGAGGTTTTCTTGCGTGCCGCGTATGTCGCCGGAGAGGGTTTTCGTCGCGTTTTGAATGGCTTTAAAGGGGCGGCTTGCCTGGTCAACGGCTTTAAGCAAAACCTGCAGTTTTAAGCTGTTACTCATCAGTTTTCCCGCTTCGCAAAAGGGCTTTGTGACGCCACTCCAACACCTCGGCTAACGTCATGTCGAACATTTCAGAGGGCGGCCAGTGAAATAAAATCGCAATGTCGGCCATCAGGTCATTGACCGTCAGGCCGCGAGGCCAGTCTATCTCTCCGACTTCGGCGATAAAAAACCAATCACCGCGCCCGCCAGTGCCACAAGGTCGGACAGGTCCATTTTGCTCACTTCATCTTTGGTGAGGTTTGGCAGCGTGATGCGCGGCAGGACAATCAGCAGCGCGTCAACGTCGGCATTTGCCACGGCGGCCAGCCCGACGCCGCGCAGTGCTCCGGCGTTGGGTTTGATGATTTCTACCTGGCTGATTTCGGTTTCTCCGCGCTTGATGGGGGTTTCAAGCGTCACAACGTTGTCTTTCTTTTCCATGATTTATGTCTCTTTTCTACAAGGGGTAAGGCCAGCGGCGACCCGCTGGCTGTGAACATTACAGGCCGATGTTTTTGCGGTGTTCGGCCAACACATCCACGCCGTTAACCTTTTCAATCAGGTTGACGGTATCGACCTCAATCAGCTCTTTGCCGCCCATCGTGAGTTTGTAGTAGGTGCACACCGTAGAGATTTTGGTTTCGGTGTCCTCGCCCTGTTTGGCATCGCCGAAATCAATTTCCTTGTGGCGCCCGCGCATGACAATTTCCACCGCCACGGTCTCGCCGGTGTCGTCACGCTGGTAGGAACCGGCAAAACGCAGCGGGACGCCTGCAATCTTGGCGCTGCCCCACTGAGACAGCACCAGTTCATCAATGCCGCCCATCGACCACTCGACCGAGAGCGCATCGTCGTCCAGCCCGAGGTCAACCGGTGCCACGCCGTTCATGCCTGCGCCGCGATAGTTTTCAAGCTTGCGGGTCAGCTTGGGCAGCGTGATGGATGACACGATGCCCTGATAGCTGTTGGCATCGTTGAATAGGTTCATGAGTTTTAATTTCTTTGGCAAAGCCATAATTTACAGCTCCTTAATTGCTGGCGACGGACGCGGCGAAGTTCACCAGATACGAATCGGTGATGCGCTGGCGCAGCGTGAGGTCTTCGAGAGGGGGAACGGGCGTGTAGTCATAATCAATAAACAGCTTGCCCGCCTTGAGGGTGTCTTTATCGTTGGCGGTGTCGTCATACCAGCAGTTCGCTCCCAGCAGATAACCGCCGTTCACCAGTTCACGGAATTTGGCATTGATGCCGTCAATCAAATCCTTAACCAGCGTCGGGGTCATGGGCTTGTCGTTCGCCCACATGTGCGCCTCGGCCATCGTGTCGGCGATAATCTGCGCGGTGCGGGTGTAGCTTTCAAACTGGAACAGCGGATCGTCTGAACAGGTACGGTTACCCCAGAAGCGAAAGCCGTCTTTGCGAATAAGCGTGGTGACGTCTGCCTGGTTAAGCAAATCCGCATCGGTGCCCACGGTCTGCAAATCCCAGAAGACGCTTGCCGACAGGCCGGTGACGCCGTTCACGCCGACGTTGGACAGGGTTTTATGCCAGCCGGTGTCCTGGTCGATTTTGGCGCGCAGTCCTAACGCGCGCGATACCGCAAAGGAGGTTTCCGATTTGTTGGCCGTGGTGTTCCAGCTGACAAAGTTCGGCCAAATCAGCATTAACTCGCGCTGGCTGAAATTTTCGCGGTAGGCCATGACCTCGGTGATGGTTTTACAGCCCCACGCAAAGACATACCCAAAGGCGCGCAGCTGCTGACAGACGGACGCCAGCGCGGTCGCCACTTCCTGAGTGTCCAGACCTGGCACGCCGAGGATGCGCGGTTTTACGCCGACCTCCGCCTGGGCGCTTAGCAGCGCTTTCATACCGGTATAGCGCCCGTTTTCGTCGGTCTTGCCAATAATATTGGAGGTCGTTTCCGCATCGGTCGTGCCTTCGGCCACGCGCACAACCACGGTCACCGGCTTGGACTGTTCGGAAATGGCAAGCAGCGCAGCAGAAAGCGTGCCCTTTGTGCCTGCTTTAGCGGTCGCGCTCAGCACATTGGTGATAAGCACAGGAGTATTGAGGGGGAATGTTGCGGCGTCGGCATCTTCGGCGGTACACACCATGCCGATAACTGCCGTTGAAACGGTCGAGATAGTGCGCGTGCCGTCGTTAATTTCTACAACTCGCACACCGTGATGAAAATCAGGCATCTGTATTGCTCCATCATGAGGGGTGCGGTTAGGATGCCGCGCCCCCTCATGTGAGGCACCTTGTTCGGGATGTTTCAGCAGTGGCACAACGAAAGATAGAGAGCGGGGTCAGGCGGTGCGATACCAGCCCATCAACTTGATAACGCTGTTGGTGATATCAACTCACCGCTAGGTACATGCAACCAGCCTTTACGAATATGTCAGCCAGCAGCAACGGCATTTTGAGTCCTTAATAGACAAGTCCGGCTTTACCCCTGATATCACTGCGAGTTATTCTGTTATCAGGCTGCATTAAATACGAGCGTACTCAATCCAATATTTTTATGTCTAAGAAGTTATTAACTTTCGCCATTTTCACAGCATCATTTTTAATATCATTTAGCCATTGCTGCAATGCATCTAGCATTTCATTTCCAAAATTATCAACCTGCAACTGAAGTGTTTGGTTGTCTTGAATCATATGTCTAGAGTTCCCCCGAACCCCTGGCATAACAAATGCAAATTCATCCAAAACCTCTCGCGCCCTTTGGGATGTTATATCGCCACTACCTTCATGAAGGAGAGCGCACCTCAAGGCATAAAAGTCATTGCCACTTAAGAAAACATGTTCCATCTTGCCGTCTGGACCTAAATTGTGGGTATATTTAGGCTTTAGGTATTTATTGAACCAGTTATTTGTTCTCCTTTGTGAAGACGTACACTTTGGCTCATCTACTTTTCCACAGATATCTGGAAGAGTTAAAGATATAAATAAAACGCCATACCAGTTTTCGGTCTTTAATGCAGTATCTAAAGCTTTGATAAAGTTATTCATGTATACCTCTAAGGAAATGATTGAAAACTTCCTATCGTCCGTAAAATTAGCATAGCATCAAATTAGATGGACACTCACTATTTTAATGAAAAGCTTGAGGTTTCCGTAAACTCAAAATCGATATATGTCTGTAACTTCGCTTGCTATAACTTGGCCGCTATGGCTTTCCCAAAACAATCAGGCGGTGCGATACCAGCCCATCAACTTGATAAAGCTGTTGGTGATATCAATGCTGCTGCCGTTACCGAGCGCCGACGTTTTGCCGTTTATAATATGTTCATGCGGGCCAATATAAACGTCATGCTCATGATCGGGCGCGGCGTCCGTATTTCTTAAAGACACATCAACCTGATTGTTAGAACCAATAGGCGTCTTTGAGTATTCATTGCCAGGCGCGAGCAACCCGCCTTTATGAATATGCCCGCCAGCCGCAGCGGCCTTTTTGGTTCCCAAATCGACAGACTCGGCCTTACCGCTGATATCAATTTGCACATTCGGCAGATTATCTTTACCCAACTGGATGCTGTCCGCGCCGCCCGTGGTGAGCACGTCGCTGCCATCCTGTTTTCCCAGGCGAAGCGTTTTGTTTTCGCCAAGATAAACCCACGTTGACCACGGCCATTTAACATTCGGGTCTATCTTTTGCTGAAATAATCGCACCGTGCCTACTGGGTTATCGTCTTCCCACACGTCGCGGATAGCGGTTTTCATTGCATCAGCCAGGGCCGTCTTTAAGGTTTCGGTCAGCGTACCGGCCACGCCGTCGGTGTAGTCCTGCGCGGCGTCCTGTGCCTTTTTCAGTTCGGCGGCCGTGGCAACAATTACGGACGGGTCAGCATTCAACTGCACGCTGGCCGCGCTGCTGACCGCAAGCCAAATGCGGATCACCTGGTGACGTCCGGCCCCCTCGGCCAACAAAGGCTTATAAGTTTCGGGGATGCTGGCGACAGCCAGACACGCCCCCACGTCGTCGAACAAAGCCGCCTCGCGAAGGGTGAAGCCGCCCGCCTGCGAAGGAATAATAATTTCTGCCTGGATAATATTGCGACTTTTATCGACCAGCGTCAGGCTGTTGAGCGCCGACCGATAAACCTCGTTAACCAGCCCGACCGGCGTCGGGTCAAGCACGGGAACGCGGCCGCCCCCGTCCCCGACGGCCATAAAAGCGAACCCCGCCGGTGAGCCAGAAATAGTGGCCTGAGAAATCTTCTCCTCGCCAACCGCTGTCAGCTTCGACATAAAACGCTTTTCAGCCATGATTACCTTCTTATTGCTTCTCAGTCAGGGGACAATTTGCCCATGCGGGATTAAATACGTGAAATTGAACGCAGGTAGAGCAGCTCGGCCTCACCTTTCATTTCATCGGCGGTCAGCACCTGGCGCGGCCAAAACTCACCTATTGCGATTTCACCGCTGGTCAGCGTGCGGGAGTTCATCGACCCGTAGGTTACCGCCGCCTCGGTGGCCGTCTCAGCGGCGAGGTTCGTTGCCTTCGCAAATTTAAACTGCGCGGTCAAAGGCTCCGCATTCCCCGCTTTTACAACCAGCGTGACCAGTCCGGCGGCGTCGCGAGAGACAACGGCGTTAATGATATCGCCCGAGGCAAAATCAACCGGCACCGAGCACTGTTCTGCGAGGTTATCTTTTGCATCGGCAATGCTGCCCGACCAGGCACAAATGCGGTGATTGTTGCTGTCGTCAATGTACGCGGCAATGCAAAGCATGGGGGCCGACGTCAGCTCAGCGCCGTTCTGCGCGTAATAAAACGTCGCAATAGGATAAGTGCGGCGGAAAGCCTCTTTAACCTTGGTTATGTTCCTGAAGGAAACGGCCAGGCTAACCGGAATACCGTCGGCAATCATGTATGACACCGGCACGGCCGAACGGATACCCGTTGCACTCACGCTATCCGCACCTGGCCCGACAAAGGAAAACAGGCCTTTTTTAAAGGTCAGTTTTTCCGGCGTTCGGGTGAGCACGGAGGTGATTTGCTTTGATACCGCGTTATCCACGTTATTGAGCAATGACGTTGCGCTGTCTTTCCCGTAAAGGCCACGGTAGGCCATATTGACCTGTTGAGAACTTTTCAAAAAAGAAAGGTCTTTTAATACAGAGGTGAAATTCGTCGGGACGGTAATGTTTAATCCAGCCATTTTATAATCCTTACTTGTACCAGTTTAAATTTAACAGATGCGATTTAATCACATTCTCGACAACGGCTTTATGGGCGGCCATATTTAAATGCGCGGCGTCCAGTGACAATGACGTCGCCTTATATCCCTGCGCCTGCATTGTCAGGTCGGATGGCGTGGGCGTTATTCCCGCATCAGTCCATATTTGCGCGCTGCACATATAATCCTGCGTATCGACATATAGCGGGCCAAACTTTTCCTTGCAGCGGCGATTCATTTCCGCGAGACGCGTTTTATAAATATCGTTGCCGTATGCGCTATCATTAAATACGCCAATAACTACTACACGCTTAACCATTGTCGAAACGTGCATGACAGTTTTCACCACGTTATTAAAAATGGTATCCATCGTTATTTCAGGATTGGTGACCGCATCAAACTTTAAATCGTTTTTATACATCCACAGCAGCACGACGCCATCGCGATACGTCACGGGCAGGCTAGGAATAAAATCCTCCGGCCCTGATAGCGCGACGGCATCACCGGCGGCAGCTCGGGTAAAGCTCAGGGATTTTAACTGGTTGTCCCATTTCAAATTCCCCGCCACGCCGTGCAGCGTGCCGTCGTAGCTTTTCAAATAATTGCTGTAGTAATTGCTCGGCAACTGCTGGCACGCCACGGCGACACTGCCGGACGCAGGCAGCGTGTTGTCTGGAAATTTCAACGTAAACGGCACCGCACCAAATCGCGCCGCAACGTGAAACGAGGTTTCGCCGCCTTGCCCCTGATTGTTCCAGTCTGTTACGCCCAGCTCTGCCGCAAGGCTAGTGAAATTCACCCCGACGCCGCCCTGGGTGAAGGAAGACGATCCCCAGCCGGACATTTTCAGCATGTCAGGATTGACCGGCGATAAATTACCGTCGGTATCAAAATAGCGGTCATGCAAATTAAGCGCCTGGGGTGAAGAGGACTCGCCGCCCGTTACGATTTCTTCGGCATAAAGTTTTTTGATATACAATTCACTGTCTGTCGTGAGCGCGGCGGCAAAACCATTTTGTCCCATAACACTCCATGCCAGCCCGTAAGGATTATCGGTTAATGCATTACCGCCGACCGACGTCGAAACGGTATTAAGTACCCCTTCCTTTGTCAGCGCGAGGGCCAAGCCGTTTGCACCTAAAATAATAAAAGGCAGCTCGGACGATGAAAGTACACCGGCATTTTTAACGGATAACGTTCTTTCTGCTTCAAGCGCTTGAATAATTCCCCCTAAATCACCAATGTGAAAAATAACCCCGTTATTCCCTTTAATGGCAAAAGAGCCATCCGGCATTAACCCAAACATTTGCTTTAGGTTGTCGATTTCTTCCTGCTGCGGGTCGGGTGCCTTTTCCCAGGCACCGTTACTCCAGAAATATAAACTGCCGCTGCTCGCATCCATTGCCAGCGCGTGGGCCGTCGTGGGGACAAAGGCCAGCAAAGTGGCAACGTCCTTAAACGCCATCGCCGAGCCTGCGGCATTGCTGTAGGCCACGGCAACGGCCTTGCCCCCGTCATTGCGGTAGTTAATAAAACTGATAAACCCACCGACGCCTTGCGCGACTCGGAACAATTGGCCTTTCGTGGTGGCGGCCAGCCCGGCACGCGTGCCATCCGGATCGGACTCCGTGATATAAAACGTGAAGCCTCTCAAATCAGGATTATCATCAATCGCCGCTTTCAAATACTGCGTGCGGTTTGCCAGCTGCGCCGCCTGCACGTTTGCTACGCCATCCAATCCGCCCACAACGCGCTCGCCACGCTGGATTTGATGAATATTTTTTTCCCATAATGCCGACTCGTTAATGTTAGTCATCTAGCCTCTCCGAATACTGATAATTTGCATCGTAAGATGCTGTTCCGTTGTAAGAAATACTGTCATCAGGCTGATAATCTGACGGGTAAACAGTAAGAATATCGCCATCAAAACTGGCGGCTCCGATGTAGGCAAAGCCCGCCGTTCTCACCGAGAGGGTAAGCTGCGAGATATGGCGACTCACCGGCCTTGCATCGCCTATCAGCCGCTCCAGCTCGTTAACCATTGCGGCGGTAATGCCTATCTCGTTAACGTCAATGCTCAGGCGAAACGTGCCTGCGGGGTCGGCAACCGTCCACCACTCCTGAATTGTCATGGCGTAGCCGAGGTTTTCGATAACGCGCCGAATGGCCGCGACCGTTCCCTTGCGCCGGTGAATGTAAAACGCGTCTTTTACCGCCTGGCGTTTTTCCGCAGCCGTCCACTTTTCATCCCAGCGATCGACAGAAAAAGCCCACGCCAGATAGGGCAGGAATTTCACCGGACACTTTTCAGGGTTCCACAGGTCACGCAGCGGCACGGCCAAATCACTGACGCCCGCACAGGCTTCGGCGGCGCGTCGCTCAAGCGGCGTTGAACCGGACGGCAGCAAGTCACTCATCAGAGCCGCCGGACGTGATGGTGTAAGCGGTGCAGTTTGCCGCCTGCGTCTTATCCAGCACCACGTCGTCAGACGGTGAGGCCAGCTCAACGCGCTGCACGCCCTGCGTGGTCAGTGCGGCATAAATTGCCGAGCGGCGAATGTCTCGCCCGAGGCGGCGCATCTCGTTGATGTAGGCCAGCAGGCGTTTTTTGGCGTCCGCTAAAATCGGCTCAATGGCTGGCCCTGGGTAAACGAATACCGTCGCCTCAATCTGATAATTCACAATCTTCGCCGACTGCACCGTGACGCGGTCAGCGACGGGGCGCACCTCGTCGTCATTGAGCGCGGCGCTCACCGTAGCCAGCAGCGCGGGGGTGGCGGTGCCGTCTCCGTCACGTGAAAGGATGGTTACCACCACCTCAGCCGGTGCCGGACTGATTGCGGACGCATCGGCAACCAGCCCGCTGGCGCTGGCGGCGTGGTATTCGTAAGCCCCCGTCGGCCCCGCAACGCTCATGCCCTCAAACGCGGCAGGGATGCGCTGGCGCAAATCGGCGTCGCTTTCCATCACGGCGGCAACCGGCGGCACGGCATCAACATCGGCGGGGGTGATCATCAGGCGCTGTACATTATTGTTGGCGGCCAGCTGCTCAAGGTCATTGCTGAGGGCATAGGCCACCATCACCGCCTGCGCCGCTTCGTTTACCCGCTGGCGCAAAAGCACCTCACGGTAGGCGTTCTCCTGCAGCAGCTTCACCATCGGCTCGGATTCCAGCGTAAGCGTGCGCGCAATGGCCGCCTGCTCACTTTCGGGATAGAGGGAAACCAGCGTGGCTTTACGCTCGGCAAGGAGGGTTTCGTAATCCAGCGTTTCCACCACGTCCGGCGCGGGTAACTGGCTAAGGTCAATGGTTGCCATGCTGTCAGCTCACAGGTAAGGAAATGGAAAAGGCCGCCGCCGTATCAACGCGGGTGCCGGTCAGCTCAACCACCATTTTTCCGGCTTCGGTTGCGCCGTAGGTGATGCCGGTCAGGTTCACGCGGGGTTCCCACTTGAGCACGGCCATATAGCAGGCGGCCATGATTTGCAGCGGCAGCGCGGGATTCATGGGCATATCAATCAGGTCAGACAGCATTGAGCCGTATTCACGACGCATCACCCGTGAGCCAATCGGCGTGCCGAGAATGTCGCTTAACGACTGGCGAATGTGGTCGAGATCTTCGATTGCCAGCCCGCTGTTGCGATTCATGCCGAGGTATTTTGCGTTAGCCATAGGTGCCCTCTGTTTTGTCTCCGCCGCGCATCACGCCGCCGTGCGAATGGTTATCAACCTTCACGCCGTTTGAGGCGAGCGTGCCGCCCGAATGGTTGATATCGCCGCGCATCTCGCCGCCGCTGGTGACCTTAAGTGTTTTGGTCACCAGCTCGTGGGTGCATTCGACCGTGGGGGAATCCAGCACGATTTTTTGCGAGGCCGTCACCGTCACCAGCTTGGCGGTGGCAGTGATGGACTCGGATGCTTCGATGTTCGCGGAAGTGATCCCGATAGCCTTTAGCGCGCCGGTTTTCGGCTCGTACTCAATTACCGCGCCGTCGGAAAAAGCGAAGTGAAGCGCCTCGGCAGAGGCCGAGGGGGCGGGGAAATTGTCGGAGAAAATACCAGGCAAAACGAAAGCGGCATTCAGCTCACCGCCCAGGGAAAAAATAAGGACTTGCTCGCCAACGGACGGCGCGAACCAGGTGCGGGACTCGCCCGCACGGGCAGAGAGCCATTGCAGCCAGTCAGTGGTATTTTCACCCGTGAGCACGCGACATTTTCCTGCGAACAGGTCAATCTCGGTCACGGTGCCAATGCGGATCAGGTTGCGAATGAGTCGCAGGGTTTCGTTTAGTTCTTCATGTAGATTCATACTCCTATTACAATGATTGGGGTGAAAAAAATCCATGATATGTGTATGTGTAGTTGCAGAGACAACTGATATATTTATCTATACTGCATTTTAAAATCTAACCAAGGTTACATATGAAATTCTTTCAAGATGATAAAATGAAAGAAGTAATATCTAATTACACACAGGAATTGGTGTCATTTCAGAATTCTCAACATACCAAGCCAATTAGTGATTTCTCCAAGATGAGAACCGATTTAGTTATACTTATCCTTAATCATTTCATTTCAGACCAATCATCATGGGATGAATCGTGCCCATACAACATTAAACGAATTTCAAATAAACTCACAAAGGAATTAGAATATCAAGAGTTTGATGAGGATAGTTTGAGTTTGGTTTTTTAAATATGTTTTCGCTTTGTTATGGAGCGATATATGCTAATGCCACAAGAAGCTGATATTCCTTATTACAACATTACAGAGTTCGCCACGAATAACACCACACAATTCTCTAACGATGCCTTTAAAAATATAGATTTCGCTACCCGACTAATGCCGATAGCTTTATTCAAAGAAATGATGACAAGCCAAAGAGTGAATAGTCTAAAAGACTTTAATACAACCTTGGATGATGTTTTAGGCTTGAAATCTGATTGGGACGCTGAGTTGGAAGTTAAAGTAGAAGAAGTTAATAAATTAAAAGAGCATCTTGATCAGCAAGTCATCGCCTTTAATTTTGTTGGGTTATTTAAAGGCTTCAACAACCTTAGTAGAAGCAAGTGGTGGGAAATATTTTGGGCAAGATTACTCTTATGTTTTCTAGGCCTCATGGTAATATCCCCTTTATGCTATGAAATATACAAATCTGTAACAATTGAACCTGAAAAAATATCAATAGCACTCTATCTTTCAGTTATCCCAATATTGTCAATAACTATTATACTTGTTTACTTTTTCAGAATTTCATTACATTCTTTGAATTCATCAAAATCGCAACTGGACCAAATTGAATTGAGAAAAACGCTTTGCATGTTCATTCAAGACTATGCAAAATACTCCGTTAGTATCAAAAAAGAAGACCCAGATGTATTGGCAAAATTTGAAAGTTTGATATTTTCAAACATTCTTCCTCATGGCGCAGATATCCCATCTGCATATGATGGGATTGAACAGTTATCCAAATTAATTTCTTCAGTGAAAAATGGGAAATGATTTAACCCATATTCAAATAACTCATCATTATGGAGTTAACCAATTTTAAAACGTTTTCATTAACTCCTAATAATAATCGCGCATCATACTTCACATCTTTTTCTTTACTGTTCTTAGACGGCCTGTCACGCAGGCCGTAATGATGCACCCTCGCCATGCGTTGCACGCTTCCTGCAAACTCCACCGTGGCGTCGTTGCTGGTGCCTTTCGCCTTCATGTATTTATTGGTGCGCAGTTTGGCAAACATCTCACGCTTCACTCGCCCCTTTTTGGCCCTGATAGGCTGTTTCTTTCTGGCAGCAAAAGGCGTGCCGTCCGGTGCGCGCTGCGCCTTGATGTTGGCTTGCTGACTGGCGCGCAGCTGTTTCGCAATCTCGGCGGCCATTTTCTTACGAGAAGCGGGTGAGAGGCTGGCAATCAGCGCCGACAGGCGCGCATCAAAGGCGCTTAACTCACTCATTCCAGTCACTCACCAACTGGCCGCCCGCATAGAGTCGTGTCGGTGTCGGGTCGTTCTCAGGCTCATGCGGCTCCGGTACGTGGTCAACGTGTAGCGCGCCGTCAATGTCTTTAACAATTACCCGCTCGGTCAGTTGCAAATCAATGCTGAGGTCAATCGTGTTATCACTGATCACATCCGCCTTGAAGGTGTAGCCGGTGTCACGCTTTTCCTTGGTGGCCATAATGTCCGGCTGGTTCACGCGCAGCCAGGCGAGCACCGGCACTATCAGTAAATCGACGTCTCCGGCGTAGTCGGTGATCACAATGTTGAGCTGATACTGATACTCAAAAGACAGCGACGCGGCCAGCGTGGACACGATGCGCCCGTGCTCAACAAACATATTGAAACTATCGGGGTTGCGCTGCAGGTAGGGGGACGTTTTGGTTAACGCTTCGCGCAGCTGCTTGGGCTTCAACATCGTGTTTCTCCTGGCATTGTTTTATTGCTTCAACCTGCAGGCCGCATGAGGCCAGCGCGCTTTCGAGCTGGCGATTATCGGCGGTCAAATCGCCGTTGGTTCTGGGGTTACTGGCCGGAAAGGGGCAGCTTGTTACCCTCGGACACCCAACGTAAATAATCATTGGCGTTGGCAAAGGCGGGGCGCTCCTGCAGCCTGATAACAGCATCAGGCAAAGCAGTGTTAACCCAATGTCTAAGCGTTTCATTTTCATTGATAAGCCTCTGAATTTTCGCCTCACGGGTCAGCGCCACCGTTCCGGCATTATTGAGGGAGACACGCAGCGCCAGCTCGCTTTTCTCCCGCTCTGCCGACTCGTGTTGCAGGCGGGCAATCGCCGCGTCGCGGCTCTCAATTCCGGCAGACAGCGTGCCGATTATCTTATTGGCGCTTTGCAGGTCGCCGCTGAGTTTGTGGCCGTACCCACCGGCCCCCGCTAGCGCCAGCAGGGCGAGAACGAGTAAAGCCATCGCTACGCGCATATCACACCCCGCTCAGGCACAGTTTGCGCTCAGCCTGGCGGCGACGTTCCAGCCCTGCTGACACTTCCCCGTTGACGTAAACCCAGCGCGGTAGCTGGTTGCAGGCTTTTGACCACTCGCCCTTATTGATAAAAAAGGCCAGCTTGGATTTGCAGGCGGCGGTAATGCCGACGTTAAACGCAAAGGCCACCACCGCGTCGTAAACCGCCTGCGGCATGGCAACGGCCATGCAGCGCGCTATTGCCCTCTCGACTATCAACACGTCGGCAATCAGGTTGCTCGCCGCCTGGCGTTCGGTGATATGGCTTCGCGAAGTGACGCCCGCCGTGTGTCCAATGCCGTTTGTCCACGTTCCCGCCTGACACTGGTAGGGGGAAAGCTGGCAGCCCTCAAAATCGGCAATCAGGCGCAGACCCGCCTCGGAGGTGTGCAACTGCTGATAGTCGGGCAGCGTGGCGGCGATAATCAGCACCGCCGCCGCCAGACAGCGTTTAACGAGTGTATTCATTGGCGGCCTCTCTGCTCATCCCCTGCGCCTCAAGCAGTGCCAGCGTTTTACGCCGGTAGTGCCAGTTAACAATCGCGCTCACTAGGTTAATAATCAGCGTGCCCACCGCGACCAGGCTACCGACCATAAAGGCGATATCCTGCGGTGAGTGGCGGCTGAACCAGGCGAGCAGCAGCGAGACAAAATAGGCAAAGGCCGTTTGTAGTCGTTCCATGTTTAATCCCAGAGTTGGACGGTTTCGCGCACAGTGGCGTCGGTGATTTCCGGCATCTCCACCGCGTAGCCGTGGGGTAACATCACCCCCACGTCTGCCAGACCTGGATTCGCCAAAAGAACCTGTTCAAGCACAGATTCAGTGCGGCCGTAATAGCGCCAGCACATCAAATCAACCGTATCCCCCTGCTGTGCATAGGCTTTCATCACAGCAGCCCGATAATGCAGGCCGAGCGACCGGCGATTTTGCTGATACTGAACCGCGCATCACGCCACAACTCATCGGCAGACACGTTGATTTCTTCCGCCTTGCGGGTGCCGCTGGCGTCATACCCGCGATAACGTTCAACGATGGTCGCGCCCGTCAACGCACACACGGCGGCCTCGTAATGCGTCAGCTTGATGCTTTCGCCGTCTATCCTGTCGGCGGGAACCTCGGCAAGCGTGAGATAGCCCGCGTCCATTTGCTCGGTGCGGTAGTCGTACAGCTCGGCGTTCACTTCTGAAATCGCCGTTTTTACCGCCTGGCGCAGACGCTCGGCCGTCACGGTGCCCTCATAGCGCAGGGAGGCACGCAGGCTTTTCAGGTCAACGTCCGGCCAGAAATAGGTGTTTTTAATCGGCAGCTCGTCAGCGTCTGACGGCTTTGGGGCCGGTATTACTAGCGACATAATGACCTCGTGATAGGGGGGACGGTGGACGACGGCATTAACGCGGTAAAAACCGGTCGCAGCCGTCGTGCCGTCCTGCTCGGGGAGCATTCTTTTTAGCGGCTGGCCTTGTTGCGTAACTCACGGGCCAGCCGCTCAATATCCTTGACGACGCCGCAGCGGTCGTGCAGCTGCAGCGCCCGTTTTAAATGCTCTAACGCCTCCAAAGCCCTGCCCGCATCGCGCAGCACATACCCGATAATTTTGTGCAGCTTGGCGCGCACCTGGTCGGGCATATCTTCTGCGTTCGTCAGCTCCAGCGTGGCCAGCAGCGGCGCGGGGTCTACCGCGTCCTTTGCCGTCCAGGCGCGGGTTGCCGCTTCGGCTACGTCCTCGGCCAGCAAATAGGCCGTGCTGTTGCGCTTGTAGCTGTCCGGCGGCACCAGACCAAAGCGCAGCGCATAGCGGGCGATAGCCAGCGCGCCGGTAATGTCTCCGGCATCAAGACGCCAAATCATGACGGTCATCAGGATGGCATCTTGCGCGCCGCGCCCCTCGCTCAGGACGCCGTTCACCCAGGGCGCATAGTCGGGCAGCAAGCGCCGTTTGATGTCGGCCTTCTTCTCCATCGACCGCACTTTTTTCAGGGTGCGCTTGTCCTCATTGAGTTTCAGCATCATCAGCTCGTAGCCGTTGGCGTGGCGCAGCGGGCCAGATACCTGCTGCGAGGCGTCAACCGCTGACTGGCGCATTAAGTGACGGCGGGCAGGACTTAACATGGCTTACTCTCCGGCTGGCACGGTCGCGGCTGTAAACTCACCCAACTGGATATTTTCAACCAATGCGCCGCAGCCGTAGTCCTCGATCACGTAGTCTTCATTGATTGATTCGTAGTTTTCGATGCGGTCACGCTTCGCCACTTCATCGACCATGCGGCGGTTGGTGCCCTCTTGCCAGTAGATAGACAGGTTATCGAGACGAGTGATTAACAGTGCGTTAGCAGGGAAGTACGGCACGCGCACGGCTGGCAGGTTGCCGATGCGTTTCTGGCTGACAATCATGTCTCCGGCCAGCGCTTCCGTGTTGGCCTGGGCTTTGTTGATGATAGGAAAATACTTGTCAGCCAGCAGCTGACGCCCGCAGATCACAACCAGCTCCGGGTCTTCCTGATACCACGGCTCAATCAGGTGGTTGGTGGCATCCATTACCAGTGCGTCGAGATTTTCATAGTCGCCGTTTATACCGACGCGGATTTTTTCAGAAACCACCGCGTCATTTTCATCCAGAATTTTGCTCATCACGCGCTTTGGCGCATTGGTGCGGTACTTCTGCAGCCAGCCCACGGCCACGTCTTGTAACAGCGGATTAACGGCACGGTTGGAGGTTTTGGCGCGGCTTGTGCCGTTGAAGCCAACCATAATGCGGTCGAGCGCCTGGCGCTGGATAATCGCGTCACGAAGGCGAGTCTGAAAATCTTCATAACGCGCCCACAGGTCGATAGTGTTGTAGCGAATGTGGAAATCGTAGTTAACCTGCTGGCACTCGTAGCCTTCGCTGTCGAGCGAGGCAAAGTCCGCCGTTTCGCGCTCATCGCCGCCCGAGGTGTCCGTGGTGCTGGCAATGGAGCCGCTGACGCCCACGCCGATTTTTTCACCCTTCATTTCGGCAACCGGCACGATATTGATGCGGGTCAGAAACTCGGAGGACTCCTGCACGCGGTTCATCAGCGTTTGGGTCACGGACGGCTCGACGCTGAATTTCTTATTCAGGTCGCCGGTGTCTACGCCGTTCAATTCCGCCAGGCGGGAGAGGAAAGCATTAAATTTAAATCGGGTTGCTGGACGCATGTTTATTTCCTAATTAGTTCAAAGTTTTTCAGGGTGTGCCTGGTATTCAGCGAGCCGCTATCAGCAGTCGGTCAGCACTTCATTTTTGCCGCTGCCGCCGTTGGAGAACGGGCGTCGTGCCTGAGTGCCGCTGTCCGTGTGGGCAAGCTTGTTGCTCAGCTCGACCAGCTCAGTGCGGTCAGCGGCGGCGGCCTGTTCAATCTGGGTAAGCCGCTCGGTCAGCGCCTGCTCGGTCGCGGTCAGTTTGGTTTCGACCTGCCCGACCTGTTCCTGGGCAAAGGTGGCGACCACTTCAACCGCCGCATGCACATCGGCAAAGCGCGCTTCGTCCGTGGTTTGTTTCGCCGCAAACATCCCCTTGATGCGGGAAAGCAGCGTGACGCCTGGCTCCTGCACGTCATCAAACGTCATCTCGACTTCGGTCGCGGCAGAGAACAGGTTTTCAGGGTCGGCCTTGCGACTCGCCAGCGGGTTAACGGACGCCTTGGCGCTGAATGCGAGCATTTCGGTGCCGAGGCTGGCGGGGTCATCGGTCACGGCAAGGCCGACCAGGTAGGCTTTGCCGGTCTTGGCAAAGTTGGGCTGAATTTCCATTGAGGTGTAAATCTTTTGCTTCTGGCCGACCATCGCTACCAGGTCATCGGTCGGGCTGATTTGCGCATAGAGTGCGCGCTTGCCCTTTAGCGCCGAATCGTCGTCAATGGTGTCAGCTTTGAGTGCGGTCACGTCGCCGTAGCGCTTAAACTGGCTGTCGGGCAGCAGGCCCTTATAGTGCTCAAGGTTGACGCGGCAGCCGTAGACGCGGGGGTCAAACCCTTCTGCCATCTGGTCAATATCGGCGGCGCTGATTTCGCGGCCGTCGCAGGTATCACCGGCAACGCCGATGCGGATAAACTTCGATACTTTTGGCATGGACAGGATTTCCATTCGTTGAGTGTTTCAGGACAAGGGCCAGTTTCCAGACCTTGCCCCCTCGCCACAACGAAGGCCGGTTGTGCGCCTTTTCACACAACACGCACCACGGGCGCGGGCGTGCGCGCCTCGGTAGCCTGTTGCCATGAATACAACCCCGAGCCTCATCATTAGCGACCCAAGGCGGCAAGCGGCCCTGCTTTACTGGCAGGGTTTTTCCGTGCGCCAGATTGCGGAAACGCTGAACCAAAAAGCCCCGACCGTGCAGAGCTGGAAGAAGCGAGACGCATGGGACGCGATTGCGCCCATTAGCCGCGTGGAAACCAGCATGGAAGCGCGGTTAATTCAACTCATCGTGAAAGACGCAAAAGACGGGAGGGACTTCAAAGAAATAGACCTGCTGGGCCGACAGATAGAACGCCTGGCGCGGGTGAACCGCTATAGCCAGTCCGGCAACGAGGCGGATCTCAATCCCAACGTGCGCAACCGCAATAAGGGCGAGCGCGCGCCGGTTGAAAAGAATCAGTTCAGCGAAGAAGCCGTGGAGAAGTTAAGCGATATTTTTCTGGGGGAATCGTTCGGCTACCAAATGGGCTGGCACAAGGCGGGACTTGAGCACCGTATCCGCAACATCCTCAAATCGCGACAGATTGGCGCAACGTTTTACTTTGCCCGGGAGGCGCTGATTGATGCGCTGACCACGGGCAGGAATCAGATTTTCCTCTCGGCCAGTAAAGCGCAGGCGCACGTCTTTAAAAACTACATCATCGACTTTGCGCGCCAGGTAGACGTTGACCTGAAAGGCGACCCGATTGTGTTACCCAACGGGGCGCGCCTGATTTTTCTCGGCACCAACGTGCGCACCGCGCAGAGCTACACCGGCAACCTGTACCTGGATGAATATTTTTGGATACCGAAGTTTCAGGAGCTGCGCAAAGTGGCCTCGGGCATGTCGTTGCACAAGAAGTGGCGCACCACCTATTTCTCGACACCCTCCAGCCTGGCGCACAGCGCCTATCCGTTCTGGTCGGGGGAGTTGTTCAACAAGGGCCGCCGCGATAAATCGACCCGCATTGAACTGGATTTAACCCACAGCCACCTCGCAAAAGGCGTGCTGTGTGACGATGGGCAGTGGCGGCAGATTGTGACGGTTGAGGATGCGCTGTCAGGCGGCTGTAACCTGTTCGACCTTAACCAGCTGTCGATGGAATACAGTCCGGCAGAGTACGACAATCTGCTGATGTGCGAATTCGTGGACGATGCCGCCTCGGTGTTCCCGTTCGCCGAGCTGCAAACCTGCATGGTGGACAGCCTGGAGGAATGGCTCGACTTCAACCCTTACTCTTTGCGGCCCTTCGATTACCGTCCGGTCTGGATTGGCTACGACCCGTCGCACACCGGCGACAGCGCGGGCTGTGCGGTGATTGCGCCGCCGATGGTCAACGGCGGTAAGTTCCGCGTACTGGAGCGCCATCAGTGGCGCGGCATGGACTTTGCCGCGCAGGCGAAATCCATTGAAGACCTGACTAAAAAATACAGCGTTGACTACATCGGCATCGACTCGACCGGCCTCGGTCAGGGCGTGTTTCAACTGGTACGCCAGTTCTTTCCTGCCGCGCGTGAAATCAAATATTCCCCCGAAATCAAAACCGCAATGGTATTGAAAGCCAAAGACACCATCACCAGCGGACGTCTCGAATACGACACCGGCAGCACGGACATTACTCAAAGCTTTATGGCCATTCGCAAAACCATGACCGCCAGCGGCAACCGCTCGACCTACGAGGCCAGCCGCAGCGAAGAAGCCAGCCACGCGGACGTTGCCTGGGCAATTATGCACGCCCTGTTAAACGAACCCCTCACCGCCGCCAGCGGGAACGATAGCCCGAACATTTTGGAGTTTTACTAATGAGTAAGCGCAAGGGCCGCAAGGCTTTACCCCAGCAACACACCGCCGCCCAGCCAGAACAGCAGGCGCAGGCGTTTACCTTTGGTGACGCGTCGCCGGTGATGGATAAGCGGGATATTCTGGATTACGTGGAGTGCATCGGAAATAGCCGCTGGTATGAGCCGCCGGTGAGCTTTGACGGACTGGCCCGCAGCCTGCGCGCCGCCGTGCATCACAGCTCGCCGATTTACGTGAAGCGTAATATTTTATCCTCGACGTTCATCCCGCACCCGCTGCTCAGTCAGCAAGAATTCAGCAAGTTTGCGCTGGATTATCTGGTGTTCGGGAATGCCTTCGCGGAGCTGCGCCGAAATGCTTTAGGACAACCGCTGCGCCTGGAAACGTCACCGGCCAAATACACGCGACGCGGGGCCGAGCCTGGCGTGTATTGGTTTACGCAATACGGGAAGGAGGCGCACGAATTTGAGAAAGACAGCGTGTTTCACCTGATTGAGCCGGACATCAACCAGGAGCTGTACGGCCTGCCGGAGTACCTCAGCGCGTTAAACAGCGCCTGGCTGAACGAGGCGGCGACGTTGTTCCGCCGCAAGTATTACCAGAACGGTGCGCACGCCGGATACATTCTCTACATGACCGACGCGGCCCAAAGCAGCAGTGACGTGGACAAAATGCGCCAGGCTATGCGCGACACCAAAGGGCTGGGCAACTTCCGCAACCTGTTCATGTACGCGCCCAACGGCAAAGCGGACGGCATCAAGATTTTGCCGCTTAGCGAAGTGGCAACGAAAGACGATTTTTTCAATATCAAAAAGGCCAGCCGCGACGACCTGTTAAGCGCGCACCGCGTGCCGCCGCAGATGATGGGGATTATTCCCGACAACGCGGGCGGGTTCGGGGATGTTGAAAAGGCTGCCAAGGTCTTTGTGCGCAACGAGCTGACACCGATGCAGGAGCGGATGAAAGAAATCAACCAATGGTTAGGGGTAGAAGTGATTCAGTTCCAGCCTTACCAGCTTGACGCCTCGTAACACCTGCCCCCCTTCGAAGAGCCGTCCATCTGGGCGGCTTTTTTCAGCCTGCCGCTTAGCCATTCCGCAAACTTAACTCACCCGAAAACACACCCCCACCTAAAGCGCCTCAGACGCACGACACGACGCGCGCACGCCGATTCACCCCTGAATCTGATTTTCGATGCCGCCACCCCCTGCGTGCGGCTGACTGCGTCTGCGCTGAACGTCCACAGGGGTCAGCGCGCAATACTTTCCCCGCCGCGCCTGCCCGCTTTATAGGCCGTTTTTAATGCAGTTGCATGATCGTAAAAAAACCAGGCGGGGCCTGGCTCTTTAGGGGATATGCGGTCCTATTCGAATCATGCAAATTCATGCGCTGTATGCATGCAAGGTCAAAAACTCAGGTTTAGCCGCTATTTTGCTGACTTTTCCCCGCTAATGCGGCCTGTAAAATCTCAGTAATGCTTACCCCTGAAAGCTCCGCAATCCAAATCAGAGCAATGTCTTTATCGTTTTTTTGGCTCTCGCAGCCCGATGAAAGCCGAGCAATCAGATTGATGCGCTCAAGCGTTACTATCTCGTCTAAATCTGACACCTTTTTACCTCCCTGGTGTTTTTATACTGTATGCATAACCAGCATAATGCCAGTGCGAGCGAAATAATTCTACATATATCTATACGTTATCTTGAGCTTACGCGACGTCTAGAAACTCATAAAATCAATCACTGGCATCTAATGCTGTGCCAAAAATCGCTCCCTGATTCTAATTTTGGTGAAGCTGAGTGACTGGATCTCTCGATATATGCATGTTCGAAAGCAGCGTATCAGCCAGGAACATTGCTACAAGTAAATCGACTAGCGGTTTTGGGTAAGTCGGGGATAAAAGTGATCACCCTTAATCTCACATTAGTCAGTAAGTATAGAAAGAATTTTCATTAAATACTTTTCCAACTCTAGCCTGCCAAAACATAACTTCATAATATTTAATG
>NZ_MRWD01000051.1 GCF_002093625.1 Rouxiella silvae
ATCTCCTCAGGGGACATAATCAGTATGCCGGAAGATCTCTAAAAGTGAATGGTTCGCTTAAGAGGGATGCTTACAGTTAGAGCAAGAAATTGAAGATGTTCACAAGCAGTACGAGAGAGCAAAATCAATGGCTCAGATGACTAAACAGGGGCATGTTTATGTTATTTCTAACATTGGGTCGCTTGGCGAAAATGTCTATAAGATAGGGATGACCCGTCGCCTTGAGCCGCTCGATCGTGTTAGTGAACTAAGCGGCGCAAGCGTGCCGTTTGAGTTCGATGTGCATGCCATGATCAGTTGTGACGATGCGCCAGCACTTGAATATGCTTTGCATTGCAAACTGAGTGATGAGCGCATGAATAAGGTTAATATGCGCAAAGAGTTCTTTAAAACTGACTTAAGTAAAATAATTCAATGTGTTGAGGAGCATCACGGTAAGGTTGAGTATGTTGCAGACCCTGCTGCCTTGCAATATTACCGCTCACTAGAGATCACAGAAGAAGCGCAGAATAACAAAGAACTATCGATGGTGTCTTAATTTTAGTCATTCACCACACAGACCCGCCACGAGCGGGTTTTTTTATGGAGTTTTTATGCCGGTATCTATTTCTTCAAAAACGGATGACCTGTTTCAAACACTAAATTCCCACGCTGCCGCTGTATCAAAAAATACCCGCGTAGCGATACCTGGCACTATCCAAACTTTCGATCCGGACACTATAAGGTGTGTTGTTTTACTTGGGGTAAAAGTCGCTACAACAGTCGCCAAGGGCGTTATGACAGTATTCCATACTTGTGCGGATCGGTCGTTAATATCATCGATGGACACCATGCTAATATTTAACGTAGCCACGATCTATCTCTCGAATGTTTTCACGTCTGCCCAAAAAATCTGCCCGCAGTTACGCAATGCTAACGAAGATAATAGGGAACTCCGATTGGCCTGCGAACTCTTTAACCGCTTGTTGATCATCAAAAATAGGCAGATTATATCTGCAAGTTGAATTTCATACGGTAAGCATTATGCTCATCAGCATTGAGGAGGCCCGTAATAATAGCGCCGACAGTCGCTTGGCCTGTACTCTCGCTGCGGTTGCTGGAGCTTTAAATACGGCGGCATTTGAGGCCGTAGGTTTTTTCTCTGCCAATATGACAGGGAACGTCTCTTCACTATCCGATCACCTCGCCAAAGCAAGCTTTGGTCCCGGCATGTTTTTTCTATCAATCGTCGGTATTTTCATTGCCGGAGCGGCTTTCTCCACAACTCTCATCAATGCGGGCCGTAGGAAGAACATTCGTTCCATCTATGCTCTTAATATCCTGATTGAAGGCGTCGCACTCGTTCTGTTAGGCATTGTTGAGACTTGGTTAACGCCGCTTTCTCCTGCTGTTGTGCTGATCCTGAGTCTTAGTTTTTTAATGGGTTTACAGAATGCGGTCGTTACGCGGATCTCAAATGCACGTGTAAGAACAACCCATGTCTCAGGGACATCCACCGACATTGGCATCGAATTAGCGATGCTTCTTGATGTACTGAGAAGGAAAGAATCACCCAAAGACGCGCCACTTTACCTCGATAGGCTCAGGCTGCATTTTTTTACCCTAATGGCGTTTCTCGCTGGCGGAGTGGGAGGGATATGGCTCTTTCGCTTAATAGGCTATCGTTTTTTAATTTTAATTGGATGCCTGTTAGTGTCTCTGGCCTTGAACGCCACAATCAGAAAGCATTCCACGTAAACAATCAATAGCTGCCTACCGGCGGTTTTCTTGTTGCCTAATATTAACCACAACTTCCCCTATTGAAGCTTTTTAAGCGCTGCTGTAGCATCCCTTTTTACCTACACAGGAAGTGATGATGAACTCGCAAATCCGTATTGCTTTGGTTGGTGATTTTCGTTCTGAAGTGGTTGCCCACCAGGCTATTCCTCTCGCTGTACAGCTCGCCGCTGATTCTCTGCAACTCAACGTTTCTGCCGAATGGCTCCCTACCCCTAGTGTGACAGATGCTTGCGTATTGGAAGCGTTTGATGCTATTTGGGTGGTGCCAGCGAGTCCCTATCTACACGATGAGGGTGCTTTCTTGGCAATCACTTGGGCCCGCGAAAACAATATCCCTTTTCTGGGGAGTTGCGGTGGTTTTCAGTATGCAACCGTTGAATATGCTCGCAATGTATTGGGCTGGGAAGATGCAGCTCATGCTGAAACTGATACAGAAGGCCGCATGGTGATTCTGCCATTGGTCTGCTCTCTGATTGAGAAAACCGGTGACATTCGTATTAAAGAAGGTTCAGTTATTGCCAAGGCATACGGCCAGCTCAATACCCATGAGGGCTATCACTGCAGTTTTGGGGTGAATCCAGATTTCGTCTCGGAACTCGAGGATTATCCACTTCGTATTACTGCTTGGGATAGTGAGGGGGACGTGCGGGGTATTGAATTGCCTGACCATAAATTCTTTGTTGCTACACTGTTCCAATCTGAGCGTGCGGCCCTTCGTGGAGAGCTTTCGCCGTTAGTTGTTGAGTTGATCAGAGCCGCCAGCCAATAATCTAGGCGTTAGTTTTGGCATATTACAAGTGCCAATTCTCAGAGTGGATAACTTTCATCACAAGACACACGCTTTTACCGTGTCCTGTGATGGAGGTGTCATATTAGGTCATCTGGCGTTTTATAAACGACGCTTTCAAGCGCATTTCTATAGACATCCAACTGCACGACATCTGTTTCAATCTCTAAAAGCTCAAGAAGTTTAATCATAATCGCTTTGTTGCTGATGAGTTTTCCATGGGTGGAAAGCTCAATTTTTATATCTTGGATAACTTCTAGTTCGCTTCTAAGGACTTTTGCACGAAAAGGGGAGTTATTTAACTCAACGCTGTTAATTTGAGACATTGTTTAACCCCAGCAGGAGTAAAAAAATACCACTGAAGGTGGAAATCAAGTGACACCTTCAGTGGCAATGCAAAGCATCTTCGTTACGAGCTCCATTGAGCTTCAATAAACTTATACATAAATTCCAACTTGTACAACTTATGCGTGAGCATTTTGTGCTATTTAACTTAACTTAAGCAGTAACTTCCGCATCTTATAGATTTGTAAGGAGTTAAAGGAAACTTAAATTTATTAATAAGTTGCCGTTATAGTGGCGTAATGAACAGAGTGTATGCGAGTGCGGGAAGGTTAAGGATCGCCACGCGGATCAGATTTTTGAAAAAACTCCAATCAAGGGCGCAAATAAAAATCACGGAATGATCTACGCTTACGGCAAGTCAGTAAATAAAACGTGGTAACAATCTGCATAAGACAGATGTGTTCGTGAAAACCCTCATCCAAAAGGAACTGAAAAATGAGCGAAGCAATGTTTGAGCAAGCGCCATTACAACTGCTAACACAGTTTACATTGGGTGACAAAGTCACATTGGTGACTTTTCCCGTTGGAAATCCACCGGTTAGCTACCGGTTAGAGGCAAAGATCACTGAAGCAGATGACGGCAACTTTGAAGGAGAGATAACGAAGGTGATACCCTTGGGTCGAGAGGAATTTTCGCAGCAACACTTTCATGCTGGCGGACACGTTGAGTTCCAAAGTGGAAATATTCTGGGAAACGCACCATAAGAATATATTCGCGTTTTAACTTTCGTTAAATTAGAGGCCTTCTCTTCTCTGCACTGAGGGTTAAGTTGATTATTTTCTTTGGTGCAGTTTGAAATCAGAAATCGCCGATTCAAGCATAATGAGTACTCTGCCACGGTTTAGCTCTGTGAACTTTGTATCGCTGCATTGGCGATAAATTTTTCTTTTGTTAAATCGCGGAGACTCTAACGTGCGAAAGTTAATCCTGATTTGTGCTGCGCTGGTGATAGCAGGATGCTCAAGTGGCCCCTATGAGCCGACTCAACAGGTTCTTCAGGCCTACACCACACAAAAACCGAATACCACTAAAATCCGCGTACACCGCAAACCTCAACTTTCAGGATCTATTCTTGATGAAAGCTGTCCGTTAATTGTGTATGTCGACGATAAAGAAGCGGCGGGTCTCCAGAAGAATCAGTACGTTGACCTGTACTTGCCTAACGGTGTGCACAGTTTGAAAGTGAAATTTTCCTGTGCAATTACCCCCATTGATAAAGCTATGACCATTGAGCTCGATGGCACGCCGCAGACCTACGAAACGGCTTTAAACACTAATGCAACCGAGCGCTATAGTTTGACTAGAGTGAAATAACGTTATGTCCCTGATTATGCAAGAAGAACGCCTGATTCTGGTTGATGAACAGGATAATAAGGTCGGCATCGGCAGTAAGATGCAGGTACACCAACAGGGTGCGCTGCATCGGGCATTTTCGGTGTTTATTTTTGATAGTCAGGGACGGCTAATGTTACAGCAGCGCGCCAGCGGGAAATATCACTCCGGCGGGCTGTGGACCAACGCCTGCTGTGGGCATCCACGGCCCGATGAAAGCAATCTTGAAGCGGCAACGCGACGTCTAGATGAAGAAATGGGGTTCACCTGTACATTGCAGGAGGTTGATCAGATTTTATATCGCGTTGATGTTTCAAACGGCCTGATCGAAAATGAATACAATCATACCTTTATCGGGTTGTTCAACCGTATACCGGCTCTTAACCCTGATGAAGCGGAAGGATGGAAGTGGATGACAGTGTCCGATATTTTTGACGCCATCAACCACTCGCCTTTGCAGTTTACCGCATGGTTCAAAGTCATTCTGGCCCATTTTGGCCAGCAGGCTATCGAGCAGTGGGCGGAGTATTTTCGCTAAGCGATACCCGCGTTTTTCCTTCACTCGCTGCCTCTGTCCTGATTATTTTATGAAGTTTTCCATCACGAAAATGCAGGGCGACGCCATCGTCTGCGGCATAAGCAGGTAAAATATTCTGCTCTGCCAGCAGGGCATTAAAAGATGCTTCACGCCCTGCTTCCGCACCAAAGTGCGGACACATTACGCCTGTAATTAAACCAAGACCAGGTATCAGGGAATAACCTCCGCCCGAGTCCGAATGCCCCAAATCAAACCAGCAAATGGCTCCTGCACTGACTCCGCACAACACCGCGCCTCGACGCATCGCTGATTTTACCAATTGGTCGATTGAAAACTCCCTCCAGATAGCCAGCATGGCGCGAGTATTACCGCCTGCAACAAAGATTACGTCTGCCTTAGAAATCAGATCATCGACCTGATTTGACGTAGGGTAAGGCGTCCGAAACAGTGCCAGACTGCTTACCTCATATCCCGCAGAAGTGAATTTGTGCTCAAATTGCTCAATTCTCTCCGGCATGTCACCGCTGGCGGTTGAAATGTAGAGGATCCGGGGTGAATCTTTGTGAGTTAAAGATAAAATGTAGCTGTCGATAGGGGTTATTTGCTGGAGATCTTCATCACTTTCGCCACCAATCGCGACTATATTTGCCTGATTCGATACAACGGTATCAGCAATCGCTTCCATCCTGACCTCTCCTCAAGTAAAACGCATATCTTTCACTATAATAGAAAATTCGAACTGCAATCATCGCCAGAGGAGCAAGGGTATGCGTTATATCCTCTTTGCGTTATTTTTATTGGTCGTAGGGGTGACAACTTTTCCCTGGTTGAAAAGCCAACTCCCTGAGCAATACAATCCTTTCACACCGTTGTCGGTGACCGATCCGCCTGGCCTCATTACTCAGTATAAACTCAGAAGATTAAGCAAAAATCAGGATGCTTGTCTGGCCGTGCTAGACAGAGCAAAAGCTGATGGATTCATTAATTTCCAAACCGTTGCCTCTTCGCAGGGACAGTGTCCACTTAACGGCGCGGTGCGAGTACTAAACTTTGGGTCAGTTTCACTGAGCTCAAGTTTTCTGGCCAGTTGCCCTTTGGCGGTTAGCACGGCGATGTTTGTTGCCCAAGCGGCAAGTCCAATGGCGCAAAGTGTATTGGGTGAAAAGCTGACTCGCATCGATCATCTTGGCAGCTATGCCTGTCGTAATATCTATCACCGTGCGCAGGGGAGGCTTAGCGAACATGCCACGGCAGACGCATTGGATGTCGCCAACTTCAAAATGAGCGATGGAGAAACTGTCAGCGTAGCGGGAGGATGGAAACAGGAAGGGCGAGAGTCAGACTTTTTGCATCAGGTTTTTGCTACGGGATGTCCGTTTTTCGGCAATATTATCGGTCCCGATTATAACGCAGCGCACGCCAATCATTTTCATCTGGGCATGCGCTGGTTTGGCTTCTGTCGTTAACTCGGGCTATTCAAATAACGTTCAACCAAGCGGGTCCAGTAGGCCACACCAAATGGCAAACTTTCGTCATTAAAGTTATAGGCTGGATTATGTAACACCGCACTGTCGCCATTGCCCAGACGCAAGAAGCAGCCCGGTTTTTGCTGCAGGAAATACGCAAAGTCTTCGCTGCCCGATATTGGCGGTAAATCGGCAACCACGTTCTCTTCACCCAGTAACTCTTGCGCGACCTGAGTGGCAAAGTCGGTTTCCTGTTGGTGATTAACCAAAACAGGATAGCCGGGCACATACTCAATCTCGGCGCGCGAACCGTAGCCTTCTGCGTGGCTGGTCACCAGTGAGCGAATACGCTGTTCAAGGATTTTGCGTACGCCAGCGTCAAACGAACGGACGCTCATTTCAAGGCGTGCTGAATCAGGAATAACGTTGGCAGCATGACCGGAATGCAGTGAGCCGATGGTAATCACGGCAGTTTCATTAGGATCGATGTTACGTGAAATCACGCTTTGCAGTGCGACGACCAGGCTGCTGGCAACCAGAATCGGGTCTACCGTCATATGCGGGCGTGCCGCATGTCCACCTTTGCCGTGAACGGTGATGTTAACGGTGTCGCAGGCGGCCATAAATGGGCCTGGGCGGAACATCATTTTACCGACCGGATAGCCAGGATGGTTGTGCAGACCGTAGACGGCATCGCACGGGAATCGGTCAAACAGGCCTTCAGCCAGCATACGCTCGGCGCCGCTGTTAAAACCAATTTCTTCCGCCGGCTGGAAAATTAAATGTACGGTGCCTGAAAAGTTGCGGCTGCGCGCCAGCTGTTGTGCCGCGCCAAGCAGCATAGTGGTGTGGCCGTCGTGACCACAGGCGTGCATTTTTCCGCTTGCCTGACTGGCATACTCCAGACCGGTTTGTTCTGTAATCGGCAGTGCATCCATGTCGGCGCGAATGCCAACAGAGCGGGTGCCGGTGCCCACTTTTAAAGAGCCTACTACGCCGTGGCCGCCTATGCCGGTCGTCACTTCAAAACCTAATGCATGCAGCCTGTTAGCCACCAGTTCGGCCGTTTTGGCTTCTTCATTGGATAATTCTGGATTTTGGTGCAGATGTTGGCGAATCTCACGCAGGCCAGATTCAAGGTCGGCCACGTCAGCAACGGTGCAAAGATTTTTATTATTCATGTCAGATAATCTGTCTCTTTTAAAGAGGGTCAGCCCGGCGGATCCGAGCCACGACGTATTTAAGTCTACAGAATGCAATGGATGAATCTGGTTGGCAATGCCCACGGGGCACATCTCATGCAGGACGGGGTATCTCCCTGTATCTGATTGAAAGTGTAGGAGAGCGTGTTGTAAAAACCCCCTGCGGGCGCAGCCTGTTGTGCTTGAACAAAGTGCGCGAGGGAAGAGTCGGTGCACATTGATAAATTTTAAAGTTCTTAAGTCAAAAATAGGGTTTTTTTACACCCCGATGACGTTATAAAGTGTATTCATTGGTTACCAGCTAATAAAATAGCTGCTTTTTCTTGCACAAGCTGACACCCTATAAGAATCAGCGAACAAAATTCTATTAAACTTTATTATTATCGTATTTTCGCTGCCTGCTGTGCCTTGAGAACGATTGCGGGCCTCAGCGTCAAATTTCATCATTTTCAGTCATAAGGGAATCGGATGATTTATTCCGAAACACTAAAACATGTCATGAATTTCAGTGCGTTGACACTGGTTCTGGCCGCCGCCTTCAGCACTCCGGCTCATGCTGATGAAGCTTGGTTACGTGCGTGCGCCAATGCAAAAACAGCCGACGGCTGCCAGCAACCTTTCCAACAAGGATTGGCACCGGTATTAATGGGCTCAAGCCGCGATGAACAGGGGCTTTGGGGCTACATTGATACGTCCGGAAATATGGCTATTGAACCCACTTATCGCGAAGCGCGCGGTTTTGTGAACGATTTGGCTGCGGTTAAAAAAGACGACTTGTTTGGCTATATAGATGTAAAAGGCAATTTGGCTATTGCACCACGCTTTACGCGAGCCACCGATTTTAACACTCAGGGCACAGCGCTGGTGGTCACTGACAATCGCCTGGCCCTGATTGACCGCAAAGGCGCGGTGATAAAAACGCTGCCGTTTGCCGCGTCTTTAGACTCAGAGGGCTTTAAGCAGGGCCAGTCTTTGGCCAGCGTACAAATGCAGATTTCTCCGGCTCTGTGGAACGCCTCCACCGGCCGTTCTCTGGCGTTGCCCGATGACGTAATGAATCTTGACGAGCCGCAGTCGGGGCTGATACCCGCACAGGTGCGTGATACGGGACAGAGTGGTTATTGGGGCTATCTCGACGACAACGGCGGATGGGCAATTGACCCGGTTAAGCTCAAAACGCGTAACGAGCCGGTGCTCAATGGCGATGTTGTCGCAGTGAAAGGAAAGTCAAGTTGGACATTTGTCGATAAATCCGGCGTGAGTCTGAGCAAAGAGCAGTATAAGTCAGTTAAGCCTCTCAGTTCAGGCAGTTGGCTGGTAGTCGATGCAAACAATACTCAGCAATTACTCAGCAATAAATTAGAAAAGATTCAGGATATTCCGGCCGATCAGGCAGACGTTTTTCACGTGTGGGGCAATTGGTTAGTCGGTAAAGGCGCTAAGGGTATCGTCATGATCGGCCCTGATAACCGCGTTATTGATGTTAAAGCCACTCGGCCTCAATGGCTCAGTCAAAATGGTCATTTATGGATACTGCAGGCCGATAGCCGTGCGGGTGAAGACAAATCTGCTCAACTGGTTCAAATTTATGACGCCAATGGGGTAGGGCTCGTTACACCGTCGACACTGACTGCGCTTAATGAGTACAAAGTTCAACCGTTGGATACCCGATCGCTTGAAGACGCCCCTGCCAACAGTCAATCTGCTGGCTTGCCTATGGCGTTGTTAACGCCTATCGACAAACAGAAAACTCCTTCTGTACTGACTGCCCAAGGTGAGATTTTCACCAGTCCGCAGTGGGCTACAATTGGGCCTGTCGGACTGCGTGGCCCATTAGTCGTGAAAACCGAGAATGGCACCGTAGGCGCGATTGGTCCCAATGGCCAATGGGTGATTCAGCCTAAATTTAAACAAATTACCCCTTTTGATGGCGCCTATACTTGGGCCAGCATAGTTGATGACAAAAACGTTGAAAGCCGCAAGGTGATTGACTCTCAGGGCAATGTTATTGATATTCCGACGCGCGTGATTCAAACCGCGCAAGGCATCTCCGGTACTGACCTGCTCTACACCCAGGGTGACGACAGCGCACGTCGCTGGGGCATGTGGGACATTACTGCCAACAGCGCCAAAATAGCGGCACAGTTTACCCAGCTTGAATCTTTCCACGACGGTTTTGCTCTCGCCAAAGTTGATTCAGGATGGGGCGTCATCGACGCTAAGGGTCAGTGGGCAATTGCACCCGATGCGGCCCGCAGTGGTAAACCCCAGCCGGTTGGCGACAGCATTTTCCTTGTTTCCGACGGTGACCAGCCAGGAGAGCACAGCGACAGCAACCGTCGTTACAGCCTGTATAGCGCCGTGACGGGTCTGGCCTTGGCCACGGATTTAGTCAGTAATCCCCAAAAGGTGGGCGACAGTCATTGGCTGATTCAGCCGTCGAAAGGCGGGGTCGGTTTAATGGACGATGACGGCCGTTCGGTGGTGAGCAAAGAGATCGTGCCTGAGTCCGTTCACGTAGCGGGTAACTGGGCGTTGCTGCACTTTGGCCCGCATTTCGGTGCCATTGACAGTCAGGGCGACTGGCAAATTGCACCGATTTATTCGGCTGCACTGAATTTTATTGCGCCGCAGAACTGGGCGAGCGCCTTGAGTGACAAGCGCATTACTCTGATTGATGCCAACGGCGTCGAGCCTTTGCAGGATAAAGAGGGCGCACAGCCGCTGGCCTCTATGGACCGCATTGCAATGAATGACGATAACACCGGCGAAACGGTACTTTACGATACGCAGGGTAATGAAATTCAACGTTATTCTGGTTTAAACAGCATAGCCGTTGCTCTGTCGAGTGAAGGTATGGTGCCACTTCGCGGCAGCAATGGACTGTATGGTTTTATCGATTCTAATGGCAAACCCCTGATTGGCGCCTATTTTACGCAAGTTGGCGCGATGAAAGACACGCGTGCCAAAGCAGTGAAACAAGATACTTACGGTGCGCAAATCGGCTATATCAACGGCTCGGGCACGTTTGCGCTGCTGCCGAAGTTTGATTGGGCCACAGATTTTAGTGAAAAACGCGCTTGGGTGGCGGCAAAAGGGTCGGTACAGCTGATTAATACTGACGGTGTCGTTCAGGCGCAATTGTTGTTGCGATGCAATCAGCGGGTTATTGCCGATGCCAAAGGTAAGCAAAGCTGGCCTGCGAAAACGGTAAGTTGTGCCAGTTCTACGCAGGCCGGGGGGGCACAATGAATCTCATTAATAGCAGACCAATCGCGCGCGCCGTTCGTCAAATGTTAACCGCCGGTGGCGCGCTGGGTCTGATGGCGCTTGCACTGCCGGTGCTGGCGGCTGAAACTGACGCCTCCTGCTTTGCGCCTGACGCCACCGCTGAGGGCACGCAGCGTGCCGAATTGGCCCTGCCTGCCACGCAAAATATCTGTATCCGAGCGGTGCACGAGGGGCGAGCAGCCGTACTGCTCCCTGACGCACAACAGGCCATCGATGACGTCGCGCTGACTAAAGGGCTGAGCGGCCACCGTTGGGGATTCCTCGACAACCTGGGACAACTGGTTATTAAACCTATTTTCGAACAGGTTGGGGATTTTCACTACGGGCTGGCGGCTGCTAAGCAGAAAGGCAAGTGGGGCTACATCGATTCAACCGGAAATTGGGCGATTCAGCCTGCTTTTGACAAGGCAGGGACATTTACTCAGGTTGAACTTGCTGTGGTGATTAATGCAGGCAAACCGGAGATTATTAATCGCAAAGGTCAAACGGTTGGGAAACCACTCGATGAGCTGGTGGATGACGTGCAGCTTGGCGACGGTAATCCTGCTCGACTGGCGCTGGATTACAAAACGGTGTTGCTCTCGCCGGACGATCAGCGTCACGTCGCCAGCGATAAAATGGAAGTGAGACAACCTTTTGGTCAAAGTGACTTGTTTATTGCGCGGGACAGCGATCGCGGCTTTGGTATTGCCGATCAAAATCTGGCATGGCGCATTAATCCGCAGTTTAGCGATATTACGCTAAGCGACGTGAACAGCACGCTGGCTATGGCTAAAACGCCAACAGGCGTGCAACTGATCCGCGCCGATGGTTCGCTGGTTGAACAGGTTTATCAGTCGGTAAAAGCGCTAAATAGTCATTTCTGGCTGGCGAAAGCGGCAGAGAAAAATAGCCTGCTGGACAACAGTGGCAACCTGCTTGCCTCTTTAAGCGATGAGGCTGTCGCGGGATTGACCATACAGGGCGATTTTTTACTCGATAATAGTGCCAAAGAAAACCTGGCTGTATATGTACCGGGTAAAAAACAGCCGGTGGTACTGCCAAAAGAGAGCACACCTTCCGATCAGCCGACCGGTCCTTTTCTGTTGACGACGCACGGTGAGCAAAACAAGGTCAATGCGATAATCTCCCCCGACGGAAATCTGATTGGCGGAGGTCAGGCCGTCAATTGGCTGGCACAGGTGAACAATGCGGAGGTGATCAATGGTCGTCTCTGGCTGCATGACGATCGCGGACAGTTAATCAACATTGTTGATCACGCAGGTAAAATGCTGCTGAGTGCGAAAAATGTTTCGCTATTAAACGACTACCGGATCCAGCCGCTCAATCAACCGAAGAGCGAAAGCAGTGCACCCTTAGCGCTGGTCCGTCCCGATCCTGATGAGCCTAAGCCGGGCACCGGATTTATTCGCGCCGACGGCAGCGTTCAGCTCGAAAGCAAATGGCAGGACATTCAGGCCGCCGACAGCAGTGAGTCAGCGCAGGGCGGCATGGCCCAGCAGTTTATTGTTAAAACTGCCCAAGGAACCGGCGTGATTGACGCGCAGGGGAAAACCATTATTCCTCTGACCGAAGACAACATTGCCCCTTACGTTAACGGCTACGCCTTTGACTATCAGGAGGGAAAATTGACTGTCATTGACGCCAGCGGTAAACATTTTGCGCTGCCCAACGTCTTTGAACTGCAGTCGATGGGCAACGGCTGGTTCCGGTTCCGCGAAACGGCGGCCGAAGGGGCCGCGTGGGGTATTTACGACGTTGTGAGCCAAAAAGTCATTGCCGAGCCTGCCTATCAGTCGGTCGGCACCTATGCCAACGGGTTGGCCGACGTTCAACTACCAAACGGCCTGTGGGGCATTATTGACGCGACAGGTAAAGCGCGAGTGGCGGCCGATTATGCCAGCGTGCGTCGTATTAACAACGCACTTTGGCAGCTGAGCTTGCCGTTGAAAACGGCAGAGCAAACGCCTTCAAGCATGCAGTCGGCGATTATCGGCAACGACGGCAAGGAGCGGATAGCACCGACTACCGATCTGAGCGTCAATCAGTTCAACGATGGGCGTATTCTTGCCAGTTCGGCCGAAGGTCAATCGTGGCTGCTCAACGCGCAGGGCGATATTGAACTGCACGAGCAGCAGACGAAGATCACCGCCGTGGGCGATTGGGTGAAACTTTCTCGTCAGCCGCAGATTGGTTATTTAAACTCACAGGGTATTTGGCAGATACAGCCGCAAATTTTACCCAGTTCGGCGTTTGTGAACTCGCGTGCGCTGCGCATTCAGCCACAGGGCACCGAGCTTATCGACGAGAAGGGCGCGCGGGTAGCCGCCATGCCTGAAGGAAATTGGGTTCTGCCGGAAAACAGTGATATGTCACTCTCTTATGATAGCGACGACGGCAAACCGACCACTCGTTATGTGGACTCAACCGGCAAGCTGGCGATCACCGTCTCAGGCATTGGCAGCCGTATGCAAGGCGGTCAGGCGGTATTAACCAAATCTGATGGCAGCAAAACCTGGATTGACGCACAGGGACATCCGGCACCTTCGGTGAACTTTGCCGATCTCGGGGTGATTTCCGAAGGGCTGGCGTTTGCCAAAGTGGGTGAAGATTACGGTTTCGTTAATGCGCAGGGCAGCTTTGTTATTCCTCCGGTATTTAAGGCCGTCTCTGCCTTCAACAGTGGCGTGACGATAGTGTCGACCCGGAAAATGTCGATGATGGTGGACGCGACCGGCAAACCGCTGGCGCGCGTTGACCGTGAATGCGGTGTGCAGGTACTTTACGGCAGTGGCAATGTCCGTCAGTGGCCACAAAGCCTGCCGGTTAAGTGCCCGTGATCGATTATTAAAATTTCGTGCTAGTGTTTACAGGGTGAACTCTGTAGGCCGGTTAAATTAAAAGGATAAATTATGCTTACACCTCTTCCGCAAAAGTACAAAGACGCCGAGCGTTGGTCTTTTGGAGACAATGAGGCGCAGGCCGATGATTTGGCGAAGAAAGTCATCGCAGGGGTTAAAACGGCGACCTGCGCCAATCTTGACGATGACGGCACCCCGGAAGTGGGGGAAGTATTTGTGGTGGTTGACGGTAAAAATCACCCGGTTTGCGCGGTTAAGCTCACGGAAGTGAAACAGGTGCCTTTCGACCTGGTCACTGAAGATCATGCTTATGCTGAGGGGGAGGGCGATCGCACGCTGGCTTCCTGGCGCGTGGAGCTTCAGCGCTTCTTTGAAGCCTACGATATGTTCTCCCCGGACATGCCGCTGCTGCTGATGAAATTTGAGTTGGTAGAAACCTTCTGATTGACCCCGACGGCCAGCTTTATGCGAGTTGGCCGTCGCACGTAAAAATCCTGCCATAAACTGCCAATGCCCAGGAGAATTAATCCCATGACGTTTGCTGCACATATATCACCGCCCATAATCCACACCGAGCAGCTTATTCCGTATTTCAGCCAGTGGGAGTCTGCCTCCTCGGCTGCCGATATTCTGAGTGGCAAAATAGATTTGCGGGATATCGAGGTTTGGCCAGAATCCGGCGCACAGTCGCAGGAGGAGTTTATCGAGTGGGCTAATCACGTTTGCGGTATGTGTTGCCTGAAAATGGCGCTGGCCGCCACCACGGGAGAAGTGGTGCCCATCCTTGAGCTGACTCGCCGCAGTATGCCCTATGGTGCCTATGTGCGCCAAGGTCACCATATTCGCGGGCTTATCTATGCGCCATTTGTCGAGTTTTTAAAACATGAAATTAATGTTTCTGCACGGGTCAGAGTTGAATTAACCGCTGAGGATATTGCCCATGAGTTGCAGCTATATCGCTTCTTTATTGCCTCTGTGCATCCCAGCATTCGCCATCCGCAAGACGTGCCGCCGCGCACGGGTGGGCATCTGGTGTTGGTCACCGCCGTTAAGCAGGGAGTGATCACCTTTCATAATCCATCAGGGCACAACGAGGCAACTCAGTCCTATGTTCAACTGCCGCTAAGCCAATTTGCCCGATTTTTTGCCGGGCGCGGGGTGGCGCTAATGCCTTGGGTTACTCAAGACGCATAATCCACTCATCTTTTTGGCTGTCATACTTTTCTTTGTACAACACAGAGTGACGACCATCCAAAACGGCGGGAACGCTAACATTGTCATCCCATGCATCAAGCTGCATGCACAAGTCGGGATCGGATTTACAGGGTATATGCACTTTGTCGCCCCCTTTGGCCTCGGGTGACGACAGCTGTGCGTCATCTATTTCAAAACTGCCGATTCGAATACTGGATTTTCCCATCAGATGCCCCTCGTTAAGTTTTAGAATTAAATAGCCCACTACAGGTATGACCAGTTAGCCCAATTTTGAGAATAGCTTATTGTGCAAAAAGTGCCATAGGAAAACTCTAAACGAAAAAACTCAAGCGCAGGATGGGGGAGTGACGGCGGGCCTGAGGCAATCGGGCCCGCCGTTAAGACGGGAGGTTCAGGATCAGTTATTCGGGATGGCGGTCCCCCACTGTTGCCAGTTTTTAGGTTCCTCAGGCATCAACAGGAAGTGGCGTCCGGTAGACGCTTTTGGTGCCACTGGCGTGGTTGGCGGTGTAGCAAAGGCGATCCCTCCGCGAATAAACTGCTGGAAGGTGCCGCTCTTGAAGCTGCCACCGGTCAGTCCGAACTGTAAATTATATCCAGAGGCTAGCCAGAAGGTGGTGTTGTCGCGCACCAGGTATTGATACTTTTTACTGATACGCAGCGAAACATTAACGCGATCCGCCATTTCACCCAGCCGGAAGCCGGTCACAGTCCCTACTTCAATACCGCGGAACAGCACCGGCGTGCCGATTTGCAGCGAACCCACTTCAGTGGCATCAACCACAATTGCCAGACCGTCGGTGTAGCGTGAATCGGTGATAGTCGCGTTTTGCAGGTCAAAGGTGCGATTCGACGGGCCTTTACCGGCTTCAACGTTGATATATGGCTGCAACAGAGTATCGAGATTCTGAACACCCGCGGCTGAAATCTCGGGAGAAACAATTGAGAATCGGGTACCAAGGCGCGCAAAAGTATCAACATATTCAGGATAAAGCACCGCTTTTGCGGCCACCTGATTCAGCTGGGGGTCAAGCTTAAGTGATTCAACCTGGCCAATGGTGATGCCAAGATAGCGGATTGGCATTCCCGGAGAAATCTTGCTGGCGTCGTAGGTATTGAGGGTGATTTGACTCCCCACGGCGCGGGCGGCGGTTTCGTTATCATACAGCACGCGCTTGGTGCCTTTGCTGACCGTGACCCCTTCGAGGTTATCGAAACTGATGGCTCCTTTCAGCGCTCGGTCGAGCGGTGACGCCTGCACGGTAAGGCCGCTGCCGTTAAGCTGCACCTTAGCCCCGCCTTCGGCCCAGAAAATTGTTTTTGCGGTCAACAGGTTGCGGTACTCAGGGCTGATGTAAACATCCACCTCAAACTCGTTAGCCTTCGGACGCACGTTAACAATTTCGCCGACCTGGAATTTACGGTACAGCACGACAGAGCCGGTTTGCACGTCTGGCAAGCTTTTGGCAGAGAGGGTCAGCGTGGTGGTCGGTTTATCCCCTTTGATACCCTGTTCGGCTTTCTCCGAGTTGCTGTAGAGCGGATACTGACCCGACGGTGTGCCTTTAGTCCCCGGCAACACGCGAATTCCGCCGTCTATCCATTCTTGCGCGCTGGCGCCGAGTACTTCCATGCCATCGAGGCCCAGTTTGACGTCAACGCGGCTGTTGACCACAAACTTGCTGTCAAGATGCAGTAGATTCTTGTATTTCGAGGTCACAGCGATATTAAAGACAATGCCTGCATCGGTCAGCGATCGGTCAAGTACCTGACCAATCACGATGCCGTGCAGCAGCAGCGGCTGGCCTGCGTCAATGCCGTAGCTTTGGGGCGCAAGCAGCTGCAAGGTCATCACGCCAGGGTCTTGCAGCATGCGCTGACTGCTGTCGAGCACGGTGAAGTGGTTCTGGGGTGCGCCTTCTCCAGGAATGAGTTCCAGCGTATTGCCGGTCAGCAACTGGCTAATTTTGGCATTGTTCAGGCTAATTTTGGGACTGTTCATTTCGATACGCGTCCCGCTGCGCATCAGGTCGATAACCGACGGATCCACGGTCAGTTTACCGGTGACCTTGTTGTCAGGTTGCAACGTGACTTTTGTCAGCGTACCCACCTGAAGACCTTGATACATTAACGGTGTGCGACCCTCGGTGAGGCCGTCCCCGCTGGGTAAATCAAGATTGATATCTACACCGCGCTGACTCTGCGCAAGGTCGGGATATAGTTCATACGACTGATCGGCCTTGGCCTGATTGCCATCGGCAGGGGAGTCGAGCGCAATGGCACCGTTGACCAGCGCGGCCAGGCTTTCCATTTCAACTTTTGCGCCACTCAGGCTAAAGTCGCCTTTAAACCCTGAGACGTTCCAAAAACGGCTGTTGTCTTTCACTAAATGTGCGAAGCGTTTGTCGATAAGCACGTCGATAGTTACGCCGTTGTTGCCTGCTTCAATATCGTAATCATACACTTTACCGACGGGGATTTTACGGTAGTAGACCAGAGAACCGGTGCTCAACGAACCTAAATCCCGCGAGTGAAGATGGATCATTAACTCGCCGGTATTGAGACGATATTTAGGTTGGGTATCGAGGGCGGTAAAGTGATCCTGCTCCTTTCCGCTGCCCGGCATCATGCCGATATAGTTACCGCCAACCAGCGCGTCGAGTCCGGAAATACCGGCTAACGAGGCTTTGGGCGTCACCAGCCAGAACTGGGTGCCTTCACGCAAAGAGTCGGCCAGTTCGCTGCGAATACTGACCTTGACCATGATCGTGCGCAGGTCTTTACTCAGGCTGAGAGACTGAACGGTACCCACTTCAACCCCTTGATATCGAACCGGTGTACGGCCGGCAACGATCCCCGCCGCCGACTGGAAGTCGATGGTAACTGTGGTGCCCTGTTCCTGATAATTGCTGTAGATAAGCCAGCCAGCAATCAGCAGCGCGATGAACGGCAGCAGCCAGAAAGGGGAGATCCGGCGTCGATTTTTGACCCGTGCTTCAGTCGGTGTATTCGGCGTTTCTTGTTGCATGTGCATCCCAAATCAGGCGGCTGTCGAGCCATTCAACGGCAAGAATAGTCAGTATCACGGCAGAACCAAAATAAAAAGCGGCCGGACCCATAGTAAAAGAGAGTAACTGGTCGCGATTGACCAATGACATCATCAGTGAAATAACGAACAAATCCAGCATTGACCAGCGGCCAATCCAGGTGACAAGTCGCAGCAGGCGAATGCGGGTTTTCAATCCCTGATGCGCCTTGAAGTGAATGCTGAGCAGCAGGGTCAGCAGCACAATGACCTTGGTAAAAGGCACCAGCACGCTGGCAATAAACACGATAGCGGCAATGGGCACGTTACCGGAAGTGGCCAGCGACACAACGCCGGAAAAAATCGTATCTTTAAGTTGCTGGCCATTGGCGTAAATAATCGAAATGGGCAGCAAATTGGCTGGCACCAGCAACACCATCGCCGAGATAAGCGCTGCCCACGTTTTTTGCAGGCTGTGCTTGTAGCGAAGCGACATAGGAACGTGGCAGCGCGGACAGCGGCCTCGTGCGTCAGGATGACCGGTAAACTTGCACGACAGGCACAGCACCAGAGAGTCCGGCACGCCTTTCGGGCGACGCTGCGGATAAAACTCTTCCCACAGCTGTTCGATATTGAGATTAATCAGCGTGAGCGTTACTAAAATCGTCATCATGATATAGGCCACCAAGGCGGGTCCCATATCGATATCGGCGTACTCTTTCACCTTTATACAGGCAACCGCCATCCCGATAAGATAGATATCGAGCATCACCCAATCTTTAAGCCTGTCGAGCATCAGCAGCACTGGCTTGAGGTTCATGCCAAATTTATTACCAAAATGCAGGTACAAAATCGATCCCGCCAGTGTGAGAGGCGCGCCGACGGTGCAGAAGGCCACCATACTGGCGGTCAGTGGCGATCCTTGGCTCGACATCTGCCAGATACCCTCAAACAGACTTGCATCGATGCGGGTGCCCAGCAAACGGATACTGATTAAAGGTTCGGTGTAGGCAAAAGGCATTAACACCAGAATGCTGATGGCAATGACTATCAGGCGAGGCAGAGAACAAACTTTGCCTTTCTCAACCTTGCTATTGCAGCGCGGGCAGTGCGCCGTTTGCGTTCTGCGCAGAGCGGGCAAGGTGAAAAGGAAGTCGCACTCGCTGCAACGCTGATAGCGCGTTTGTGGCAGCGGGCCTGATATTGTGTTTATTTTCATAGGGCCTGTATGCAAATGACCTGCAGTAGAAATTGTGGCTGATTGTCTCAAAAAGCAGACATTTTGGTTATCTGGCGATGTTAAAGCCAAGAAGGTCAGGATTTTTAGGTAAAATAACGTATCATGCAAACGTCAGAACATAAATTGTCTTTGGCAAAACATATATTGTAGGCCAGTCTTTTTGAAGTCACATAGGATTAACCTTGCCGAGATACGCATTTATTGCTTATTTTATAGAGGCTAAGCGTGCAAAATAGCGGTCTACCCTCTGGTTCTAATGGTTACAACATGACTAAAGAAGCATTCTACACGGAATTAAAACGTGACCTGAACGCGTTAATTGCTGGCGAAAACAATTTTATTGCAACTTTGTCCAACGTCAGTGCCTTGCTTTACGAGCGTCTTGAGGGCGTGAACTGGGCGGGATTTTATCTGATGGACGGCTCCTCGCTGGTTCTGGGTCCGTTTCAGGGCAAAATTGCCTGTGTGCGCATTCCGGTAGGTAAAGGCGTATGTGGAACGGCAGTCGCCGAAAACGCGGTCCAACGCGTGGGTGACGTGCATGCCTTCCCTGGCCATATAGCCTGTGATGCTGCCAGCAATGCAGAAATCGTCTTACCTATCACCGTTGCAGGTCAGGTTATAGGTGTTTTAGATATCGATAGCACTATTTATCAACGCTTCGACGAAGTGGATGAACAGGGGCTAACAGAATTGGTAGCCGGGCTTTGTAAGCACCTGGAAAACAGTGGTGCTGCAAAATATGTCAATTTGATCGCAAGTTGATCGACGGATAACGTAGCATTTACGGACGGGGTCATTATAATGACGCCTGTTCATGCCTGCGCCGGTTGGCAAACCCGTTGTAATCAGGAAATTTCATGGAAAATCAACCTAAGTTGAACAGTAGTAAAGAAGTCATCGCCTTTTTGGCAGAGCGTTTCCCGCTTTGCTTTAGCGCCGAAGGTGAAGCGCGCCCATTAAAGATCGGTATCTTTCAGGATCTGGTAGAGCGCGTTCAGGGCGAAGAGAATTTGAGCAAGACACAATTGCGTTCTGCTCTGCGCCTTTATACCTCAAGTTGGCGTTATCTGTATGGCGTCAAAGTTGGCGCTCAGCGCGTTGACCTTGACGGCAATGCCTGTGGTGTTCTTGAAGAACAGCACGTCGAGCATGCCCGTAAACAATTGGAAGAAGCGAAAGCCCGCGTTCAGGCACAACGTGCTGAACAACAGGCCAAGCGTCGCGAAGCTAACGGTGAAAACGCCGAGCCGCGTCGCCCACGTCCGGCAGCAAAAAAACCTGCTCCGCGTCGTGAAAATGCGCCTGCCGCTGTTGCTGGTCAAGAAAATCGCAAACCGCGCACTCCACGTCCCGCACGTGAAGTGAGCCAACCGCGTCAGGTGCCAGTTACAGATATCACCAAGCTGCAAATTGGCCAGGAAATCAAAGTCAGAGCAGGTCAGAGTGCTATGGATGCCACCGTTTTGGAAATTGCAAAAGATGGCGTTCGCGTTCAACTCTCTTCGGGTCTGGCGATGATCGTGCGCGCAGAACACTTGCAGTTCTGATACGGAGGCCAACTCAGGCATGAACAAACTTGTCAGATTAAGCGTGATTGCGGGTCTGCTTTTTGCGGGAACAGGTCTGGTTAACACCAGCTTTGCGAATGATAGTGCACCGGTCACTATCAGTCAGCTCCCTAAATTGGCACAAGAACCACAGGACGCAACGGTGAGTGAGCGTGTTACCGCGCGCTTTACCCGTTCGCACTATCGTCAATTCAGTCTTGATGCAGATTTTTCGGGTAAAATTTTCGATCGTTACCTGAACATGCTCGATAATGGCCATAACGTACTCATGGCTTCAGATGTTGCCCAATTTGCCGACAAGCGCGGCACGCTGGGCGAAGAGTTGAAATCTGGTCAGTTGGTTACGCCGTACGCACTGTATAATTTAGCGCAAAAACGTCGATTTGAGCGTTATCAGTATGCTTTGTCCGTGCTTGAGCGCCCGATGGACTTCACCGGAAATGACTCTATAACCCTCGATCGTACCAAATCTCCGTGGCCGAAAGATTCCACTGAGCTGGACCATCTTTGGGATCAGAAAGTCAAATATGACGAACTGAACCTTAAGCTGACCGGTAAGAACGATCAGGAAATTCGCGACATTCTTGGCAAGCGCTATCGCTTTGCAATGAAACGCCTTACGCAAAGCAACAGCGAAGACGTTTTCCAGCTGGTAATGAACGCGTTTGCGCACGAAATTGATCCACATACCAACTATCTGTCCCCGCGCAGTACTGAGCAGTTTAATACCGAAATGAGCCTGTCTCTGGAAGGTATTGGTGCTGTTCTGCAGGGCGATGACGACTATACCGTGATCAACTCGATGGTAGCTGGCGGCCCGGCGGCCAAAAGCAAAACCATCGCAGTGGGTGACCGTATCGTTGGCGTCGGACAGACAGGCAAGCCTATGGTTGATGTAATTGGCTGGCGTCTTGACGACGTTGTCTCGCTCATCAAGGGACCAAAAGGCAGCAAGGTTCGTCTGGAAGTTCTGCCTGCCGGCAAGGGAACCAAAACGCGTACTATCACATTAACCCGTGAGAAAATCCGTCTGGAAGACCGCGCCGTTAAGTTGACCATCAAAAAAGTCGGTAACGAAAAAGTTGCCGTGATGGATATTCCTGGCTTCTACGTTGGCTTGACCGATGATGTTAAAGTTCAGCTGCAGAAAATGGCCAAGCAGAACGTGAACAGCCTGGTTATCGACCTGCGTACCAATGGCGGAGGCGCGCTGACCGAGGCGGTTTCTCTGTCTGGACTGTTCTTCCCGAGCGGCCCTGTGGTGCAGGTTCGTGACAACAACGGTCATATTCGCCAAGACAGCGACACTGACGGCGTTGTGTATTACAAAGGCCCACTGGTGGTGCTGGTTGACCGTTACAGTGCTTCGGCTTCCGAAATCTTTGCGGCAGCAATGCAGGATTACGGTCGTGCGCTTATCGTGGGTGAACCTACTTTCGGTAAAGGTACCGTTCAGCAATACCGTTCATTGAACCGTATTTACGATCAGATGCTGCGTCCTGAATGGCCAGCTCTGGGCTCTGTGCAGTACACCATCCAGAAATTCTATCGAATTAACGGTGGCAGTACTCAGCGCAAAGGCGTTACGCCGGACATCGTCATGCCTACGGGCCTGATCGACAATGACGTGGGTGAGAGATTTGAAGACAACGCCATGCCTTGGGACAGCATTAATGCTGCTACTTATACCAAGACGGGCGACCTGCAACCTTTCATTCCTGAACTGTTGAAAGAGCACGATGCACGTATCGCCAAAGATCCTGAGTTCCAGTATATCCAGCAGGATATTGCGAAATACAATGCCAACAAGACCAAGCGCGACGTTGTCTCTCTGAATTACGCCCAGCGTGACAAAGAAGATAAAGAAGACGACGCGATTCGTTTAACTCGCTTAAATGAGCGCTTTAAACGTGAAGGCAAAAAGCCCATAAAATCTCTCGATGATTTACCGAAAGATTATGTTGCGCCGGATCCTTACCTCGACGAGGCTGACCACATCGCCGTTGACTTGTCCAAGCTTGAAAAAGCCCAGGACAGTCAGTCGAAGTAGGTTTTAATGCTGCGGCAGTGAAGGTCTTTTAAATTAGCGCACTCCGGTGCGCTTTTTTATTTTCTGCAAATTAGAGCTGGCGCTTTATCTACAAAACGCTTCAAAGTGTAAAGTATTGTGAATTAGCGGCTTTGAATCGCCTTACCTCTTGAATCCTGTCAGTAAGCCCATAGGATCAGGTTATCCTGTCTGATTAAGACGGTATGAATGTTCTAACAATGACAACAACAATGAGGAAGTATTAATTTTATGATGCGTATAGCGTTGTTCCTGTTAACTAACCTGGCAGTAATGGTGGTTTTCGGGCTGGTACTCAGCCTGACAGGCATTCGTTCTAGCAGCGTGATGGGACTGATGATTATGGCCGGTCTGTTCGGCTTTGGTGGTGCGTTTGTCTCTTTGCTGATGTCTAAATGGATGGCGTTACGCTCGGTGGGTGGAGAAGTGATTGAGCAGCCGCGCAATGAAACCGAGCGCTGGCTCTTGAACGTGGTCAGTCGTCAGTCACAGCAGGCGGGCATTAAAATGCCACAGGTTGCGATTTATCATGCACCCGACATTAATGCCTTTGCGACCGGCGCGCGTCGCGATGCGTCGCTGGTGGCGGTCAGTACCGGCCTGCTGCAAAGCATGAGCCAAGACGAGGCTGAGGCAGTTATCGCCCACGAAATCAGTCATATATCAAACGGTGACATGGTGACCATGACCTTGGTTCAGGGCATTGTGAACACCTTCGTTATCTTTATTTCACGTATCTTGGCGCAAATCGCCTCGGGCTTTTTGTCCGGCAACCGCGACAATGAAGAGAGTGGCAACGGCAACCCGCTGGTCTATTTTGCGGTTTCAATGGTGCTTGAACTGGTGTTTGGTATTGCGGCCAGCATTATTACCATGTGGTTCTCGCGTCATCGCGAATTTCACGCCGATGCAGGTTCTGCCAAGCTGGTAGGGCGCGAGAAGATGATTGCCGCGTTGCAGCGTTTGAAAACCAGTCATGAACCGCAGGAAGCGAGCAGCATGATGGCGCTGTGTATTAACGGCAAGTCCAAGACCTTTAGCGAGCTATTTATGTCGCACCCGCCGCTGGACAAACGTATTGAAGCACTGCGCAGCGGTGAATACCTGAAGTAGTTTTTAATCCTCAGGCAGTAGGTTAATCAGATGAGAAAGGCCCGGCAGCGTATGCCGGGCCTTTTATTTTTTATTAAACTGCTCAGACGGCTTACACTTTTTGCTGAGTCACTGATTTCTGAGTCATGCGCATAATGCTGATGAATGCGCCGCCCAGCGCCAAGGAACCGGCGAGGATCAGCGAGGCGTGGGTGCCGTGGTTGCCAAACAGGTTAAACATTAATGCTACCATCGCGGCTCCCGTCGATTGACCCAGTAATCGCGCGGTCCCCAACATGCCGCTGGCCCCGCCGCTGCGACTGCGCGGGGCAGAAGAAACAATTGTGTGGTTGTTTGGTGACTGGAACAGGCCGAAACCAGCACCGCAGACTATCATCCGCCAGATAATATTCAGATGTGAAGGGTGGTCAGGCAGCAGCGCCAAGGAGTAAAGTCCCAACGAAAACACCACCAGTCCAATACCACCAAGAAAACCTGCGTGGAAGCGTTCAACCAAACGTCCGGCAATCGGTGCCATTACCATCGTCGCCAGCGGCCACGGAGTTAGCAGCAGTCCGGTCGAGACGGCGTCGAGTCCTAATGAATTTTGCAGGAAGAACGGCAGCGAAACAAACGCCAGCATCTGCGCGGCAAAAGAGCACATCGACGTGCCTATCGACAGCGTAAAGATGGGAATACGCAGCAGGTCGACCGGCAGCAGTGGCGAGGTCTTATTTAACTGACGACGCACAAAGAACCAGCCAACAATCACCAGCACGATAACTTCACCGAGAATAAGCAGTCTAGACTGCCCCTGTGCAAAGCCGCTGATGGCGCTGATAAGCAGGCCGAAGGTCAAGGCATTCATTATCCCACTGATAAAATCGAATTTCTGCCCCAATGATTTGGTGGAATTGGCGGGCAAGAACTTCAACCCCATGCAAAAGGCAATCAACCCGATAGGCAGATTGATAGCGAACAACCACGGCCAGTTGGCGAAGGAGAGGATAGCCGCGGCAACCGTCGGTCCTGCCGCGGAAGAGACCGCGACGATCAGCGCGTTAATGCCCATTCCACGCCCTAGAAAGCGTTGCGGATAAATTATTCTTACCAGAGCCACATTCACGCTCATGATACAGGCCGCGCCAAAGCCCTGTAATACGCGGGCGACGGTCAGGGTTATTAAAGAATCAGACAGCGCACAGGCCAGCGACGTAAAGCTGAAAACGACCAGGCCTATCATATAAACCCGGCGATAGCCGAAGATTTCACCCAGAGAAGCCAAAGAGAGCAAAGAAATGGTGATTGCCAACTGATAGGCATTCACTATCCAAATTGAAGAAGCGGGGCTTGCGTGCAGGTCTTGGGCTATTGTCGGCAGTGCGACGTTGGCAATCGCGCCGTCGAGCACGGAAACCGTGATGCCCAGAGCAATTGTCAGTATTGCCCCATAGCGTTGTGGGGTCGGGAGTCCATCATTAACCGTGGTTATCATGTCTGATCGTCAGCGTTGTGCTAGTGAGAGTGGCAAATATTACCACGCTAACTACCCTGCGTCTGAATTCGCAGGCCAAGGGTGAACTTTATTATTTGTAACTAGAATTAACATTTAACTCACAGTTTCTATTTTTACCGGTTCACTCTTAGAGAAATGCCGTTCCATTTTTTATGAAACAAAAAAAGTATCTGTCGCCCATTTATGGAATAATACTCAAAATATAAAACAGGCAGGTAAAAAGATTATGGCTCTCGCAGATCTTGATAAGCAACCCGACTCCGTTTCATCGGTACTTAAAGTGTTCGGCATTTTACAAGCACTGGGTGATGAGCGTGAAATTGGCATTACTGAACTTTCACAGCGCGTTATGATGTCCAAAAGCACGGTCTATCGCTTTCTTCAAACGATGAAATCACTCGGCTATGTCGACCAGGAAGGGGAGTCGGAAAAATATACGTTGACCCTGAAGCTGTTTGAATTGGGCGCGAAAGCTCTGCAGAATGTCGATCTTATTCGTAGCGCCGATATTCAAATGCGCGAAATATCACGTCTGACCCGTGAAACCATCCACCTTGGCGCGCTCGACGAAGATGGCATCGTTTATATTCATAAAATCGATTCGATGTATAACCTGCGTATGCATTCGCGCATAGGTCGCCGTAATCCGCTGCACAGTACCGCTATCGGCAAAGTCCTGCTGGCCTGGGGCGAGCAGAACGATGTAGACGCACTGCTTGCCGACATGCAGTTTACCCGCAGCACCGAGCATACGGTGATGGATGCGCCAAGCTTGGTTAAGGTACTCGATCAGGTGCGCAGCCAAGGTTATGGCGAAGATAACGAAGAACAGGAGCAGGGGCTGCGGTGTATCGCCGTGCCGGTATTTGACCGCTTTGGCGTGGTGATTGCCGGTCTGAGCATCTCCTTCCCGACTATTCGCTTCTCGGAGGAGAGCAAAAATGATTACGTGGCCATGCTGCACACGGCGGCGCGAAACATCTCCGAACAGCTGGGGTATCATCAGTATCCGTTTTAAATTGCCCATCAAGCGCGGCTAGAATGCATAAAAAAGGCGAAGCACGGGGCTTCGCCTTTTTGCATTCTAGTGGAGGAAATTAGCGATGCGCCAGCTCGGCGTGCTCATCTTCATCCATCACTTTTTTATCCGTGAGTTTAAGCAGCTGGCTGGTAATTGTTCCTGCGGTCATTGAACCACTGACGTTAAGCGCGGTGCGGCCCATATCAATCAACGGTTCGATTGAAATCAGCAGTGCGACCAACGTAACCGGCAGACCCATTGCAGGCAACACAATAAGCGCGGCGAAAGTTGCACCGCCGCCCACGCCCGCAACGCCCGCAGAACTCAGGGTTACGATACCCACCAGGGTAGCAATCCACATCGGTTCAAACGGATTGATGCCCACGGTCGGGGCAACCATCACTGCCAGCATGGTCGGATAAAGTCCCGCACAGCCGTTTTGGCCAATCGTTGCACCAAACGACGCAGCAAAGCTGGCGATAGATTCAGGAATACCTAAACGACGAGTCTGAGCTTCTACGCTAAGTGGAATGGTTGCTGCGCTTGAACGGCTGGTAAAGGCGAAAGAGAGCACTGGCCATACTTTGCGGAAAAACTTCGCCGGGTTTACGCCGGTGAAAGAGAGCAGCAGGGCGTGTACGGCGAACATAATTGCCAGTCCGAGGTAAGAAGCTACTACGAAGCTGCCCAGCTTGATGATGTCATGGATGTTTGAACCGGCCACGACTTTGGTCATTAGCGCCAATACGCCGTACGGGGTCAGTTTCATTACCAACCGTACCAGTTTCATCACCCATGACTGCAAAATATCGATGAAGGCTAATACTTTAGGGCCTTTCTCTGCATCGTCTTTTACCAACTGCAGTGCGGCAACGCCCACGAAGGCGGCAAAGATAACCACGCTGATAATAGACGTTGGGCTTGCACCGGTCAGGTCAGCGAACGGGTTTTTAGGGATAAATGACAGCACCATCTGCGGCACGGTAAGGTCAGCCACTTTACCCACATAGTTGGTTTGTAAAGCTGCCAGACGTGCCGTTTCCTGCGTGCCCTGTACCAGACCTTCTGCGGTCAGCCCGAACAGCTTGGTAACGAATACGCCAACCAACGCAGCAATCAGCGTGGTGAACAGCAGAGTGCCGATGGTCAGGAAACTGATTTTACCCAATGACGAGGCGTTGTGCAGACGTGCTACCGCGCTCAAAATAGAGACAAAAACAAGCGGCATTACAATCATTTGCAACAGTTGCACATAGCCGTTACCGACGATGTTAAACCAGGTAATCGAGGTTTTGAGTACCGCGCTGTCCGGGCCATAAATCAGCTGTAACGCGAGACCAAATACCACACCGACTAACAGGCCAACCAAGACCTTTTTTGCCAGACTCCATTGTGTACGGCTAGATTTAGCCAACAGCAAAAGGAGGGCAACGAAAACCACCACGTTTAATACGAGCGGAAGATTCATACCCAAGCTCCAGAGATAACTTTAATTAAATGTACTAGTGAATACTGCCTTTAGAAGGGTGCACCAGTGTATTTCGCTGATGCATAGGGTAGCAGATCAAAAGAGGGAGTTATTATAACCAAAAAGAATGGGCTATTACTTTTCGCTTGATTTAGTTGAAATTATGCGCAGTACGCCTATTTCATCGTCGCTATCAGGTTAAATATTTCAAAATGAAGCTGAGCCCGTGCGGATTCAGTGCCCCGATAATGGGCGTCCAGTTTGGCCAAAACAGGGTAAGGCCCACCATTAACAGGCAGAAGGTGCGTTCAAGCTGATTGCCTTTTTGGCTGCTGATCAGCGGCAATCGAAAACGCCAGCGACATGGCCAAAGCAGCGGTACCCCAGCAGGCGTGAGCATATCGGCAATAATGTGGCTTAAATAACCAATCACCATGGCGTGCAGCGCATCGATAGGGATCACCCAGTCGTGCGGCAGTTTCGTTTTGAGCAGGAAAATGCCCGCCGCAACCGCCAGCAAACTGTGGGTGAACCCGCGATGGCCAAACATGCGGGCAATCGGCTGCGATATCCATTTTAGCCGCTGACCGAGCAGTGATTTAGGATGATCGATATCCGGAAGCAGCGAGGTCAGCAAAGACGCAGGGATGATATGCCACCAGTCGCCGTGGGCGAGTTCGGGCGAAAGCTGCGCTTTTTTGGCAAACACTGCGCAAGCAATAGAAAAAATGAGATGACCTTCCGCAGTCATAATGCATCCGAACTGAATAACTGTTATTTTATCCAGTATAGAGGAAAGCTGTTTTCTGCGGAAGGTGTTACCCTGTAACTATTTGTCAATTTGTTGAAAAATAGGTTTAAAATAGTGCATTTGTGACAGTGTCATGGCCATTTTGTCACTATCTGGCTAACCAACCACCGTCTACTGCCAGCGTGTAGCCATTCACGTAGTCCGAAGCGCCCGACGCCAGAAACACTACGGGTCCCATAATATCGTGCTGTTCGCCCCACCTCCCCGCGGGAATACGGTCAAGTATTTCCTGGCTGCGGCCTTCATCGGCACGCAGCTGTTCGGTGTTATTGGTCACCATATAACCGGGGGCAATGGAGTTAACGTTAATATTGTGTTTTGCCCACTCATTGGCCAGCAGTCGGGTAATGCCCATCACGGCGCTTTTTGAGGCGGTATAAGAAGGCACACGGATGCCGCCTTGAAAAGAGAGCATTGAGGCGATGTTAATGATTTTTCCGCCGCGGCCCTGCTTGATAAACTGCCGCGCTACGGCCTGCGCCATAAAGAACAGCGTTTTGCTGTTAACGTTCATTACATCGTCCCAGTCTTGTTCACTAAATTCTAACGCATCTTCCCGTCGAATGATCCCTGCGTTATTAACAAGAATATCAATGTGTTCAAACTCGCTGACGGCGCTCTCAAGCAGGCGTGGAATAGATTCAATGCTGGTCAGGTCAGCGCGTAAATCAAGAAATCGCCGACCCAACGCGTGTATTTTGTCGAGCGTTTCATGGGGTTCGGAGCGGTTAACGCCAATAATATCGCATCCAGCCTGCGCCAGACCGACGGCCATGGCCTGTCCCAACCCGGTGTTGCAGCCGGTGACCAGCGCTACTTTCCCATGTAAATCAAAACTGTTAAGCACCATGATTGACTCTCTTATTTACCGTTCAAACCGAATGTCCCTTCAAACTGTGTAGCGCCGATGATGCAGCGGCGCTACACAGTGAATGCAGATAAATCCAGTGGGGTAAAAACTATCTCAGCTCGTTAATGGCCACGTGGTCCATATCATCAAATACCTGATTTTCGCCCACCATGCCCCAAATGAAGGTGTAACGCTTGGTGCCCACCCCCGAGTGAATCGACCAGCTTGGCGAAATCACCGCCTGTTCGTTGTGCACCAACAAATGACGGGTTTCCTGCGGCTGCCCCATCATGTGAAAAACGGCGGTGTCTTCGTCCATGTCAAAGTAGAAATAGACCTCCATGCGGCGCTCGTGTGTGTGGCACGGCATGGTGTTCCACAGGCTGCCGGGCTCAAGTTTGGTGAGGCCCATGGTGAGTTGACAGGTCTCAAGCACGTCAGGGACGATAAATTTATTGATGGTGCGCCGGTTGCCGGTTGCCGCATCGCCCAACGTGCTGGGTGAGGCTTCGGCCAGCGTAATCTTTTTATCCGGGAAGCGACTGTGCGCCGGCGCGCTGTTGTAATAAAACTTGGCGGGGCGATGGGCGTCTACGCTGCTGAACTCAACCTGTTTCGCCCCTTTGCCGACGTAAAGCGCTTCTTCATTGCCGATTTCGTAAGTTTTACCATCAACCACAACCAGGCCCGGCCCGCCAATGTTAATGACGCCCAGTTCACGTCGCTCAAGAAAATAGCTGACACCTAACTGTTTACCCACTTCATCGCCCACGGACACTGCGCGATTAACCGGCATGATACCGCCAACAATGATGCGATCGATGTGGCTGTAGGTGAGGGTATAAGTATCTTTCTCAAAGATTTTCTCAATCAGGAATTCACGGCGAAGTCCTGCAGTGTCGAGTTGTTTGGCGTGATCGCTATGAATACTTTGACGGACTTGCATGTCATTGCCTCTTCTTCGTGTACGAAATGAAAAGGGGACTCAGAAGGAAAGTTCCAATACCCCGCTAATCCTCAATAAAAGAAGCATAGGACCATTGACATACGAATTCAATAAAAATGAAATGATGTTTTATTTTTTGAGTGTGACGTCATGCTTTGTGAAATCGACGCAAAAAAAAGACGGACTTTACAGCCCGTCTTTATCGTCTGTTTGGAGGATGCGTGGGTTAACCCAGATGTTCGGCGGTCAGGTCAGTTAGCGATGCAAGTTTGACATCGGCCAAGGTCCAGCGCGGATCATCACTCAACGTGTGGTCTGGCACCACGATTGAGCGCATGCGGGCGGCCTTGGTGGCAATCATGCCGTTAAAGGAGTCCTCCAGCGTGACGCAGTCCAGTGGGTCGACACCTAGGCTTTCAGCGGCAAGCAAATAGACTTCGGGATGTGGCTTGCTGTAGGCGAGGTTTTCGGCCGAGGTGCGGGTCTGGAAATAGGCCTGTAAATTAAACATCTCTAACACTTTATCAAGCATGTGCAGAGGTGAAGCGGAAGCCAGGCCGATTTTTAATCCCCGCGCCTGACAAAGCGCTAATGCCTGCACCACGCCGGGCAGCAGCGGCTTTTTTTCTTCAACCAGTTCAAGAGTGCGGGCAATAATCCGCGCAGTGACTTCTGCTTCACTGGGGCCTTTCCAAGGCAAAGCCTGCGCCCAGATACGCACCGTCTGGTCGATACGCAGCCCCAGCGTGTGCGGGATAAGATGCTTTTTAGTGATATCGACCCCAATGCTTGAAAAAATTTCCAGCTCAGACTGCATCCACAACGGCTCGGAATCAATTAATAGGCCATCCATGTCAAAAATTGCGGCTTGAACGGGTTTTACATGACTCATTTTTACCACTCCCGATTACACTGAATTATCTAGATTGAAAAAGAGCATAACACAGTCGTTTAAGGCACTCAGTGCAGAAATAATGAGCCATTAAAAGATGTTAACTAAAATTTTAGGCGTGTTTCGTTAACTACGGGTAAACTGACGTTTCTAATGAGACGTCCTAACGAGGGGAATTCATGACGTATCAACAGGCAGGGCGCGTCGCCGTCTTAAAAAGGATCCTGGGGTGGGTGATTTTTATACCTGCGTTGCTTTCAACGGTGATCTCACTGCTTAATTTCTTTTATGAGCAAACCAAAGCCGAGAAAGGGATTAATGCGGTAATGATTGATTTTGTTCATGTTATGGTTGACATGGCAAAGTTTAATACCCCATTCTTGAACGTTTTTTGGTACAACGCGCCGTTACCCGTTTTAGGGCAGGGCATCACCAGTGCCAATATCATGTTCATTGTGATTTACTGGCTTATATTCGTGGGACTCGCCCTGCAGGCAAGCGGAGCACGCATGTCACGACAGGTGCGACATATCCGTGAAGGCGTTCAGGATCAGCTCATTCTGGAACAAACCAAAGGTACAGACGCAAGAACGCAGCAGCAGTTGGAGGAACGGATCTTAATTCCTCGCCACACTATTTTCCTGCAGATTTTCCCGCTGTATATTCTGCCGCTTATTATCGCCATCGTGGCTTACTTCGCATTGAAATTATTAGGCTTGCTGGGCTAATAAAAAACATAAAAATCAAAATCATAACCCGGTCATATTTCTTTGGCCGGGTTTATTGAGATTCTTCCTAATACTTTGCTGTGTCATTTCTCACGTAATAATCTTTCTACCGCCCGTTCTGCGACCACCATATGCTGACCGCCAAAGAGATTGCTGCGATTTAATAAATAATAAAGTTGATAGACCGACTGTCGCTCAATATAACCGTGAGGTAACGGGGTAATACTTTGATATCCGTCAATGAGTTGCGAGGGAATATTAGGATAAAGCGGCAGCATGGACAAATCGCATTCGCGGTCTCCCCAGTAGCAGGCGGGATCGAAAATTATGGGTCCTTCACTGGACAGTGCGCAGTTATGCGGCCAAAGATCGCCGTGCAGTAGGGAGGGTTGAGGCTGATGATTTTGCAGCCTGGCGCGAACACGTTCAATGATTAGCTCAGTGTCGCCAAAGTGCATGCCTTTTTCGGCAGCCAATTGTAACTGCCACCCGATGCGCTGCTGAGAGAAAAAGGTCGCCCAGCGTCGCTGCCAGGCATTGGGTTGTGGGACAGTAGCAAGTTCATTGTCAAAATCGAAGCCAAACTCAAGCTGCTCACTCCACTGATGTAGACTGGCCAGCTGCTGACCCAAAACAAAAGCACTCTCAGCATCAAGCAGGGTTAGGGGAAGATATTCGAGCAGTAAAAAGCTGTAATCTCTGTCGCTGCCGACACCATAAACCTCTGGCACCCGCACCGTACCGCTCTTGGCGAGCAGGGCAAGCTGGTCAGCCTCTGCGGCAAAGAGTGGGAGCATCTCTCGGGTATTACACTTCACAAAAACGTCTTTATCGCCATAGCTGACGCGCCATGCGGGATGAATCTCCCCGCCCGGCAGCTCTACGCGTTCACGAATTTCTGCACTGCCCAGATGTTCACTCAACAGACGATTAACGGCTTGCCACATGGTATCACCCCTTCTGACTGGCCTGATAATTCATTAAGTTAGCTTTTTTACCGCATGAAAACCCCGATCGAGTGCACAGGCTCTGTGCCTGACGGTGAATTTTTAACTCGGCGAGACCTGACGGCTCATTAATTACAAATGAAGAAATAACATTAAAAAATGCTATACAACCAAAAACTGACATTAATACAGGAATTATCCGATCGACTAATTCCCCAGATCCTTGTTTCATCTACCATTATTAATAATAGACGAAAAATATATTCTAGTGATTAAAAAATGTGTATATGCTTGCTTTCGTCCTAGTCGCGAGAGATATCAAGTGAAATTAAAATTTGTTTATTTGACGACTGCGCTATTACTGGCGGGGTGCGCAAAAGAACCCCCCATGCAAACAAGTAAATTGCTACCGAATAAACCCTTTGTCGAGGACTCTTCCTCGTTGATGCATCAGGGGCCTTACGGAAGCGTTATTAAACAGGCCGCCAGCACCTATGGTGTTGATGAGACACTTGTAAAAGCTATTATTCAGGTCGAGTCAGGATTTAATCCTGGTGCAGTGAGCAAGTCGAACGCCGTGGGATTAATGCAGTTGAAAGCTTCCACCGCCGGGCGAGATGCCTACCGACTTAAAGGGCGCTATGGACAACCCAGCACCCACGAACTAAAAGATCCGCGAGTAAATATTGATTTGGGTACCGCTTACCTAAGCATGTTGCAGCAGCAGTTGGCCGGGATAAATAATCCTCAAACCCTGCGCTATGCCACTACGGTTGCTTATGTAAACGGAGCTGGAGCACTGTTGAGAACCTTCTCGAAAGACCGGGTTTATGCCGTGGCGAAAATCAATCAACTGACGCCAGAACAGTTCTACAAGCATATTCAACAGAATCATCCGGCCCCTCAGGCGCCACGCTATCTATGGAAAGTGAACACTGCCTATCTGGCAATGCGCTAGGCATAACTCACCGTCTTGGCAATACAATTTCTCCCCTTAACGGCACGGCTTGAAAGGGGAGATTTTTAATATTCCTCCGCTCATCGATACGTTTTCCGCACGTTATGCAACTTACAACCCGAAATTACACGAAAAAAATCAAGATTTAGCGCCTCGGGCTGCTGGAAAAGTGCGCTTTACGGGTGTTACACTCTAGCCAGTTTTTTGCGTCACATCCTCGGCTCTGCCGTATTTTGGGCTTAGGCGTGTATATATTTGGCAAGGTAAAGCTAAATAGCGCAATTAACCAAATGAATTCAAATACATATATTTTTCTATATGTGCTCTGTCGTGTGGGGCACCACTGTAGATGAGGAAAGAACATGCCTGTTATTACTCTCCCTGATGGAAGTCAGCGTCAGTTTGATCATCCCGTTTCCCCTTATGATGTTGCCCTGGATATCGGTCCAGGTCTGGCAAAAGCTTGTATCGCCGGTCGTGTGAACGGTGAGCTGGTCGATGCTGGCGACCTTATCGAAAACGATGCTCAATTAGCCATTATTACCGCAAAGGACGAGGCTGGTTTAGAAATTCTCCGCCACTCCTGTGCGCACCTGTTGGGGCATGCTATCAAGCAACTGTGGCCTAACACCAAAATGGCCATTGGTCCTACTATCGACAACGGTTTTTATTACGACGTTGACCTGGACCGCACGCTGACTCAGGAAGATATCGACCTGCTTGAAAAGCGCATGCACGAGCTGGCTGAAAAGAATTACGACGTTATTAAAAAGAAAGTCAGTTGGCAGGAAGCGCGCGACACCTTCGAGAGTCGCGGTGAGCAGTACAAGATTGCCATTCTTGATGAAAACATCAGTCATGACGACCGTCCTGGCCTGTATCATCACGAAGAATATGTTGATATGTGCCGCGGTCCGCACGTACCCAATATGCGTTTCTGCCATCACTTTAAGCTTCAGAAAACCTCTGGCGCTTACTGGCGTGGTGACAGCGACAATAAAATGTTGCAGCGCATCTACGGCACGGCCTGGGCGGATAAAAAGCAGTTGAATTCCTACCTGCAACGTCTGGAAGAAGCGGGCAAGCGCGATCACCGTAAAATCGGTAAGCAGCTCGACCTCTACCATATGCAGGAAGAAGCACCGGGGATGGTGTTCTGGCACAATGACGGTTGGACTATTTTCCGCGAGCTGGAAGCCTTTGTGCGCATGAAGCTGAAGTCTTATCAGTATCAGGAAGTCAAAGGCCCGTTCATGATGGACCGTGTGCTGTGGGAAAAAACCGGCCACTGGGACAACTACAAAGATGCAATGTTTACCACCTCTTCCGAGAATCGTGAATACTGCATCAAGCCGATGAACTGTCCGGGTCACGTGCAGATTTTCAATCAAGGATTGAAGTCTTACCGCGATTTGCCGCTGCGAATGGCCGAATTTGGCAGCTGTCACCGTAATGAACCTTCGGGTGCATTGCACGGACTGATGCGCGTACGCGGATTCACTCAGGACGATGCACATATCTTCTGTACAGAAGAGCAGGTTCGTGATGAAGTGAACAGCTGCATCAAAATGGTCTACGATATGTACGGTACTTTTGGCTTTGAAAAGATTGTGGTTAAGCTGTCGACCCGTCCTCTCAAGCGCATCGGTACTGACGAAATGTGGGACCGTGCAGAAAAAGACCTGGCCGCTGCGTTAGTCGAAAATAACATCGCTTTCGAATATCAGCCGGGTGAAGGTGCCTTCTACGGACCAAAAATTGAATTTACCTTGCATGATTGTTTGGATCGTGCGTGGCAGTGTGGTACCGTGCAGCTCGACTTTTCATTACCGGAGCGTTTAGACGCGACTTACATCGGCGAAAGCAACGATCGTAAAACCCCGGTTATGATTCACCGAGCAATTTTGGGTTCAATGGAACGCTTCATTGGTATTCTGACTGAAGAATACGCGGGCTTCTTCCCGACCTGGATTGCACCGGTACAGGTAGTGGTAATGAATATTACTGATACACAGGCTGCCTACGTCGAAGAATTAACCAAGAAACTGCAAGATGCAGGTATTCGCGTTAAAGCCGACTTGAGAAATGAGAAGATTGGCTTTAAAATCCGCGAACACACGCTGCGTCGTGTTCCCTATATGTTAGTTTGTGGCGATAAAGAGGTCGAAGCAGGCAAAGTTGCCGTTCGAACTCGCCGTGGCAAAGACTTGGGAAGCATGGACGTCAGCGAAGTCGTTGACAAACTGCTGGCGGAGATCCGCAGCAGAAGTCTTCATCAACTGGAGGAATAAAGTATTAAAGGCGGAAAACGAGTTCAACCGGCGCGTCCTAATCGCATTAACAGAGAAATTCGCGCCCTAGAAGTTCGCCTAACAGGCGTCGAAGGCGAACAACTTGGTATTGTGAGTCTAAATGAAGCTCTTGAAAAAGCTGAGGAAGCTGGTGTTGATTTAGTAGAAATCAGTCCGAATGCCGAGCCGCCGGTTTGCCGAATCATGGATTACGGCAAGTTCCTCTACGAGAAGAGCAAATCGACTAAAGAACAGAAAAAGAAACAAAAAGTTATTCAGGTTAAGGAAATTAAATTCCGACCTGGCACCGATGATGGCGACTATCAGGTCAAACTACGCAACCTGATTCGCTTTCTGGAAGATGGCGATAAAGCCAAAATCACGCTGCGTTTCCGCGGACGTGAAATGGCGCACCAGCAGATCGGTATGGAAGTGCTTAACCGCGTCCGTAAAGACCTGTGTGAAGATATTGATCTGGCAGTTGTCGAATCCTTCCCTACGAAGATCGAAGGCCGTCAGATGATTATGGTGCTCGCACCCAAGAAGAAACAATAAGGCTCTACAAGTAGCCTGAATCACAGTGTGCTTGCACGCTGTGATTCAAGTTCGCCTTACTGATTCATGTTATTAACAATGCGAAGTGGAATTATTAATAATGCCAAAGATCAAAACAGTACGCGGCGCCGCTAAACGCTTCAAAAAGACTGCCAATGGTGGTTTTAAGCGTAAGCACGCTAACCTGCGTCATATTCTGACCAAAAAATCGACTAAGCGTAAACGTCACCTGCGTCCAAAAGGCATGGTATCCAAGAACGATTTGGGTCTCGTTGCTGCATGTTTGCCGTACGCTTAAAAATATATCTGTTAAAAGATATATCACTTTTTTTTAATCAAGAATAAAACTCAGGAGAGCATATGGCTCGCGTAAAACGTGGTGTGATTGCACGTGCACGTCACAAGAAAATTTTAAAGCAGGCGAAAGGTTACTACGGTGCCCGTTCGCGCGTATATCGTGTTGCATTCCAGGCTGTTATCAAAGCTGGTCAATACGCTTACCGTGACCGTCGTCAAAAGAAACGTCAGTTCCGTCAGCTGTGGATCGCGCGTATCAACGCAGCAGCTCGTCAGAACGACATGTCTTACAGCAAATTCATCAATGGCTTGAAAAAAGCTTCTATTGAAATTGACCGTAAGATTTTGGCTGACATCGCAGTATTCGACAAAGTGGCATTCTCTGCACTGGTCGAGAAAGCGAAAGCAGCTCTGGCGTAAGTCAGGTGAAAGAGGGAGCTTGCTCCCTCTTTTATATTGTGTTGATAAAACCGTAAATACGTAAGGTAATGCAAGCATGAATGCTGCTATTTTCCGCTTCTTTTTTTACTTTAGCGCCTGACTCAGGAAGGCTTTCGCGCGTAAGAGAAGAAACGGAAACTAGCGCTAAAGCCTCCCCTGTGGAGGCTTTTTTTTTGCTATTACCGGTCTTAATTAATTTACTCATACTTTTATTTCACATCGGGTCATATCGACCAGAAGAAGAGGAAAGCAATGTCACATCTCGCAGAACTGGTTGCCAATGCCAAGGCAGCCGTAGAGAGTGCCCAGGACGTCGTCGCGCTAGATTTAGTGCGCGTCGAATATTTAGGCAAGAAAGGGTATTTGACCCTACAGATGACTTCACTGCGTGAAGTGCCAGCCGAAGAACGTCCGGCGGCCGGTGCGGTGATTAACCAGGCCAAGCAGGAAGTTCAGGACGCACTTAACGCGCGTAAAAATGACTTGGAATCTGCTGCACTGAACGCACGTCTGGCACAGGAGACTATCGACGTTTCCCTGCCGGGTCGTCGTATCGAGAACGGCGGTCTGCACCCAGTGACCCGCACTATCGATCGTATCGAAACCTTCTTCGGCGAGCTTGGCTTTTCGGTTGAGACCGGCCCTGAAATCGAAGATGACTACCACAACTTTGATGCCCTGAATATTCCAGGCCACCATCCGGCGCGTGCCGATCACGACACCTTCTGGTTTGATGCCACTCGTTTGCTGCGCACCCAGACTTCAGGCGTGCAGATCCGCACCATGAAAAATCAGCAGCCGCCAATCCGCATCATTGCGCCGGGCCGTGTTTATCGTAACGATTACGACCAGACCCACACGCCAATGTTCCATCAGATGGAAGGCCTGATCGTTGATAAAGACATCAGCTTCAGTAATCTGAAGGGCACGCTGCACGATTTCCTGAACAACTTCTTTGAAGCCGATCTGCAGATTCGTTTCCGTCCTTCCTATTTCCCCTTCACCGAGCCTTCTGCCGAAGTGGACGTGATGGGTAAAAATGGTAAATGGCTTGAAGTGCTGGGCTGCGGCATGGTTCACCCGAACGTGTTGCGCAACGTGGGCATCGATCCGGAAATTTACTCCGGTTTCGCCTTCGGTATGGGCATGGAGCGTCTGACCATGCTGCGCTATGGCGTGACGGATCTGCGTGCATTCTTCGAAAACGATCTGCGTTTCCTCAAACAGTTTAAGTAAGGCGGGAATATCACATGAAATTCAGTGAACTCTGGTTGCGTGAGTGGGTAAACCCAGCCATTAGCAGCGAAGAATTATCAGAACAAATTACCATGGCCGGTTTAGAAGTTGACGGCGTTGATGCCGTTGCCGGTGCTTTTCACGGCGTAGTAGTGGGTGAAGTGGTTGAGTGCGGCCAACATCCAAATGCTGACAAACTGCGCGTGACTAAAATCAACGTAGGCGGCGATCGCCTGCTTGATATCGTTTGCGGTGCGCCAAACTGCCGTCAGGGGCTTAAAGTGGCCGTGGCTACCGTAGGCGCTGTATTACCAGGCGATTTCAAAATCAAGGCAGCAAAACTTCGCGGCGAACCTTCTGAAGGCATGCTGTGCTCGTTTTCTGAATTGGGTATCAACGTTGAGAGTGAAGGTATTATTGAGCTGCCGCTTGACGCGCCAATTGGCACCGACATTCGCGAGTTCCTTAAGCTTGACGACAACACCATTGAAATCAGCGTGACGCCTAACCGTGCCGACTGCCTGGGTATCATGGGTATTGCCCGCGATGTCGCGGTGGTCAATCAGTTACCGCTGAACGAGCCGGACATGTCACCGGTTGCTGCAACCATCGACGACACGCTGCCTATCGACGTTCAGGCGACTGAAGCCTGTCCGCGCTATTTGGGCCGCGTTGTTAAAGGCATTAACGTTGCCGCGGCGACCCCGCTGTGGATGAGTGAAAAACTGCGTCGTTGCGGTATTCGTTCAATCGACCCAGTGGTTGATATCACCAACTATGTGCTGCTTGAGCTGGGTCAGCCAATGCACGCCTTCGATTTGAATCGCATTGAGGGTGGCATCGTTGTTCGTCTCGCGCAGAAAGACGAACCGCTGACGCTGCTGGACGGTACTACGGTTAAATTAAACGATGACGTTCTGGTGATCGCTGACCACAAGAAAGCGCTGGCGATGGGCGGCATTTTTGGCGGTGAACACTCCGGCGTCAATGAGCAGACTCAAGACGTTCTGCTTGAGTGCGCATTCTTCAATCCGCTGTCCATTACTGGCCGTGCGCGCCGTCAGGGCCTGCACACTGACGCATCGCATCGTTATGAACGTGGCGTAGACTCGCAGCTACAGCATAAAGCTATCGAGCGTGCTACCGCGCTGTTGCTTGAAATTTGTGGCGGACAGGCGGGTCCGATTATTGATGCGACTACCGAGTCTGCACTGCCTAAAGCGGCGAAAATTACTCTGCGTCGTGAAAAACTCGATCGTCTGATCGGTCATCACGTTGAAGATGCTCAGGTTACCGATATTCTTCAGCGTCTGGGCTTTAAGGTAGACGTTTTGGCCGGAAGCTGGGTTGCTCTTGCGCCAAGCTGGCGCTTCGATATGCAAATCGAAGAGGACCTGGTTGAAGAAGTTGCCCGTATTTATGGCTACAACAATATTCCAGACGTGCCGGTAAAAGCGAATCTGGAAATGACCAAACACCGTGAGGCGGACCTTTCGCTCAAGCGTGTGAAAAACCTGCTGGTCGATCGTGGTTTCCAGGAAGCGATCACCTACAGCTTTGTCGATCCTAAGGTTCAGCAGTGGCTTCACCCGGGTGAAGAGGTGCTGTTGTTGCCGAGCCCAATCTCGATTGAAATGTCTGCGATGCGTCTGTCTCTTTGGACCGGTCTGCTCTCTGCGGTGGTTAATAACCAGAATCGTCAGCAAAATCGCGTACGTTTATTCGAAAGCGGCCTGCGTTTTGTTCCTGATTCCGCAGCTTATTTAGGTATCCGTCAGGATGTCATGCTGTCAGGCGTGATTTCTGGCAACAAAAATGAAGAGCATTGGGACCTGGCGCGCCAGTCGGTTGACTACTACGATTTGAAGGGCGATCTTGAAGCGATTCTTGAACTTACCGGCAAATTAGACCAGATTCAGTTCAAGCCAGAAGTTAACCCTGCACTGCATCCGGGGCAGAGTGCGGCAATTTATTTACACGGCGAACGTATTGGTTTCATTGGAGTAGTGCATCCTGAGCTTGAACGTAAGCTCGACCTGAATGGTCGTACTGTGGTGTTTGAAATGCTGTGGAACAAGCTCGCAGACCGCGTCCTGCCTGACGCGCGCGAGATTTCTCGCTTCCCAGCGAACCGTCGCGACATCGCTGTTGTAGTGCCCGAAAACGTCGCCGCAGACGATATTTTGGTAGAGTGTAAGAAAGTTGGCGCAAATCAGGTAGTTGGCGTAAACTTATTTGACGTGTACCGTGGCAAGGGCGTGGCGGACGGTTATAAAAGTCTGGCTATCAGCCTGGTATTGCAGGATACCGCTCGTACACTGGAAGAAGAGGAGATCGCCGCTACTGTTGCAAGATGTGTAGAGGCTCTAAAACAGCGATTCCAAGCATCCTTGAGGGATTGAACCTATGGCGCTTACTAAAGCTGAAATGTCAGAACACCTGTTTGAAAAGCTCGGGCTGAGCAAACGGGATGCCAAAGACCTGGTTGAGCTGTTCTTTGAAGAGGTACGTCGTGCTTTAGAGAACGGTGAACAAGTTAAATTGTCTGGCTTTGGCAATTTCGATCTGCGTGACAAAAACCAACGTCCGGGGCGTAACCCGAAAACTGGCGAGGACATTCCAATTACGGCGCGCCGTGTGGTTACCTTCCGTCCAGGACAGAAGTTAAAAAGTCGGGTGGAAAACGCCACGCCGAAAGAATAAGCAACACTGATAAAAAGGCCGCGAAAGCGGCCTTTTTTTTTGCAAAAAAGTGCAAGCGACAACAAATCAACCACGCTTGTATTGTGACGCATTGACGAGAGCCGTGGTCTGATAGTCATCAACGTTGCGCATCTTGCTTTATGTATTAGGGTAAAAGCATTAATTTAAATATGTCCAAACTGTGTCGTTTGAAAGGGAATCGGCAGAAGTGAAAAGATAGTGTTAATTCATTGGGATCTTCAAGAATAGTCTGATAGATTAATTTCCGTAGCTACTGAAGTTAATACTTGGTGAATGTTTTATCTATAAATATCAATATCAGG
>NZ_MRWD01000052.1 GCF_002093625.1 Rouxiella silvae
CCTGAAATCTACATTTTCATATTTATATAAGGAGCATTATATAAATGATAGGTACTTCAAAATATCTTGCTTGCGTGAGTCGTTATTTTTTTTCGACGCAAAGAAAGAATATTGATTATGTGCTTATGAAGGTTCTTTTCAGTATTTTCACGCATGGAGAGGGCCGTTTCTGAGGGTTTTCAACTTAAGAGTCCCTTAACAACAGCTTTCAGCGCTAAACGACTCCTCACATTGTCGGCTAAATGTACAACTAGGAAGAATCCTAATTCGCGCATCATATCAATTTGAGAGTGACTCAGCTAGCGTATTTTTTAACTAAAACGCTATGTTTTTCAAGGTTTTTTAATCGCATCTTTTTGAGACCTGTCCATGGCACAAAGTTTAGGTATATATATAACGATTGTTGTGAATTCGCAACACCTTAATGAGTTTTAAACTAAGGTTTTTCTCTAAGATAACCATGCATTTGCCGTAAAAAAGGCATTTTATGGCTAAAATTAATGGCCCGCAATCAGCGTTTCTTATGGATAAATTGGCTAAGCAGCCTTGGCAGATGGGGCGGTAAGGGAAGTTGAGAGATTTCTTAGATAATCACACCCGTCATTTTATTACGCGTTAGGTAATTCAGAACGCAGCAGCGGAAGTTTTTTGTACTTTATCCCGCTCTTATCGCTTTTCGCAGTATAAATTAATTTCTTCTCTAAACTAATAGTCACGTATGTCGCAATTAAATTTCTACGTAGTCAAAAATAATAAGAGTATTAATGATTCATTAAGATTACGTTTAATTTTCGTCTAGGTGGCATGGTGACACTATTTACGTGTTTACGTTTCGAACAAAAATAGCGGGGGGATGGAGTGCGCTGCGCGTGGGAGAACGGCAAATGAATAAGCAAAGCAGAATAAGCAATAATGCGGATCCCAACTATTTCGCTATCGTGCGTTATAATATAACATTTCAATGGTTTTCATTTACCTGCGGGTTGAGTTCCACTGAGTACCGGCATGACTTTACGAATTAGCGCCAAAAACGTTAACAGCCGTGCAGGATAGTAACTGGCATAGGGGTAAACCAGATAAACTGGCAACGGCTTGGCCCGCCACTGCGGCAATATATTCACCAGACTGCCATCAGCAATATTTTCCTTAACAATCCACGCCGAGATAATGGCTGCGCCTAATCCTGCTTCTGCCGCTTTGCGTGCGGCATAAAGACTGTCGGTGCTCATTTTGGGTACGATATTAAAGTGGACGTTTTCATTAGTGGCTTCATGGCGCAGGGTGACCTCATTGCGGTAATAGGTGCTGAGCGCAATCCAAGGTAGCCCGGTAAGATCGCTGATTTTTTCAATCTCAGGAAAGCGAGTCAGCAGGGCGGGTGAGGCAATGACAATACGCGGCACTTCGGCAAGCAGCACGGCCACCATTGACGGGTCAGTGATTTCACCTACCTGAATTGCACAGTCAATGTGCTCGGCGATAAAATCTGGTGAGCGGTCGTTCAGCATCCAGTCAACCGACATGTTGGGGTAGCGCTGTAGGTACTCGGTCAACGGCGTAATGAGCTGGTCCTGACCAAACGCATGTGGTGCACGCACGCGCAGCACACCCTCAGGCTCGTCACTTGCACCTCGCAGTTCATCTTCAAGCGCATTCCAGCGTTCAATCAGCAGTTTTGCATGACGAAAACAGCGTTGGCCGTCGTCGGTGAGCTTCATGGCGTGGGTGGTACGCAGGATAAGTTTTGCGCCCAGCATTCGCTCCAACGCCTGCAATCTTCGACTGACGGTAGGTTGGCTGGTCTGCATTTGCTGTGCGGCGGCCGAAAGACTGCCGCTTTCCACGATGCGTATAAAGGTGTGCATCAGGTCTATGCGGTCAATGCCGCTTTGGAATGTTTTATTCATACGTCATACGTATAACAGTTTTACCTTTCCGGTGGCTACCACAGAATGTCGTCCCGGCTACTATAGCCGCAGTTTCCAGACCTATAAATATGACCTCAAGGATCCAGCATGTCTGAATTGCAAAACACCCAAAATTTGGATTTAGCGGACACAGCCGCACTTCCCGGAAAAATGGTTTTTACCCTGGCGGTGGGAGCTGGCCTGAGTGTGGCTTCTCTCTATTACAGCCAGCCGATGCTGGGCATTATGGGACCGAGTCTTAATGCCACCGTCAGTGAAACCGGTATGGTGCCGACGCTCACCCAAATAGGCTACGCGCTGGGTATTTTGTTTCTTATCCCGCTCGGTGACCGTTTTGACCGACGTAGCATCATTTTATTGAAAAGCTTTCTGTTGACCGTAGCGCTATTAATGTGCGGATTTGCGCCGGGGATCCACAGTCTACTGTTGACCAGCCTGCTGATTGGCGTGGCGGCAACCCTGGCGCAGGACATTGTGCCTGCCTCGGCCGCACTCGCGCCTGCCGCTCAGAGGGGCAAAACCGTCGGTACGGTCATGACCGGTTTACTGGTGGGAATATTGCTCTCACGCGTGGTCAGCGGCGTGGTGGCAGAATGTTTTGGCTGGCGGGCGATGTACCAATTGGCGGCGGTTAGCGTTGCGCTGGTAGGATTCGCGCTGTGGCGGGTGTTGCCGCGCTTTACGCCTGGCACCGACATGAGCTATACGGCGCTGCTGCTGTCGATGCGTCATTTATGGTTACGTTATAAAACACTGCGTCGGGCAGCGCTGTCGCAGGGGCTGCTTTCCGTAGGATTTAGCGCATTTTGGTCAACATTGGCAATCATGCTTAATGAAACCTACCACTTGGGCAGTGGCGTGGCGGGGGCGTTCGGACTGGCGGGTGCCGCCGGTGCGCTGGCCGCGCCGCTGGCAGGCAAGTTGGCCGACCGACAGGGGCCAGCGAAGGTCACGCAGTTAGGCTCTGCGTTGGTTATGGTATCGTTTGCCGCGATGTTTTTACTGCCGTTGCTTTCACCCCATGCTCAACTGGTTTTGATCGTGCTTAGCGCCGTGGGTTTCGACCTTGGCGTACAGGCTACGCTGGTTTCTCATCAGACGCTGGTTTATGGGTTAGAACCTGCCGCGCGCGGCCGTCTTAACGCGCTGCTGTTTACCGTGGTGTTTATCGGTATGGCCGTCGGATCTGCCTTGGGCAGTAAAGCGCTAGAGTTAGCAGGATGGCAGGGCGTCGTGGCATTGGCCACGCTGGCAGGCGCGGGCAGTCTGCTGGTGAGGGTGATGAGTCGAAGAGTCTAAGCTTGATTTCTTCCAACGGGCCAAAATCTTCTTAGGCTTAAGGTTAATGAAGCTCGATTTTAATAAAGCACACACTGCTCACCGAGCTACTGGTTCAAATTACTTTAAAAGTGTAGCCTGTGGGCAAGGTGGCATCACCACAGTGCTTTAGAAGAGGAAGAAAACAATGACTATCGAATACGCAATCGTGGCAGGCGGCTGTTTCTGGTGTACGGAAGCAGTCTTTAAAGACGTTATCGGCGTTGAAACGGTTGAGAGCGGCTACATCGGCGGTTTAACCGAGAACCCGACCTATGAGCAAGTGTGTTCAGGAGAAACCGGTCATGCAGAAGCTATCCGTATCGGCTTTGACGCCGATAAACTCAACTATGGCGATCTGCTGGACATCAGCTTTGCCACTCATGATCCTACGCAGTTAAACCGCCAGGGTAATGACATCGGCACCCAGTATCGTTCAGCTATTTTTCCGCTAAACGAACAGCAGAAAGTGCAAGCCGAAGCTGCCATTGTGCGCGCGCAGGAAGACAACGTCCAACCGGTGGTCACCACCATCGAGCCGCTGGCAACCTGGTATCCTGCCGAGAACTATCATCAGGATTATTGGGACGGAGCAGGGCAGCGCAACGGTTACTGCATGGCAGTGATCCCGCCGAAATTGCAGAAATTGCGTAAAAGCTTTGCCAACCGCACTAAATCTTTGCAGGCGCAGTAAGCCTAAGCCATTATTCTTGCAGCGCGGCCTCACGGGGTTTGCGCTGCTTCAGAATACGATGCAGGTTGCTCTCAAGCCACTCGGCTAAGCCAGTAACCTGCTCTTTCACTTCAATGCCTAACGGCGTCAGGCTGTACTCCACGTGTGGCGGAACTACCGGATAAGACACGCGGTCGATAAAGCCGTCATCCTCCAGCGACTGTAGCGTTTGAGCCAGCATTTTTTCGCTCACGCCGCCAATTCTCCTACGCAACTCACTGAATCGCAAAGTTTCTTCGCTTAATGAAATAAGTACCAACAGCCCCCAACGACTGGTGATATGGCGCAAAACTTCGCGCGAAGGGCAGTTTGCACTCATCAACTCACCGCGTCGTACCTGCTCTACAAAAGAGAGTTCTGACGTAGGTTGCTCAATTGGCGCATTATTTCCGTTGGTTATATCGATAGACGTTTTATTCATCATTTTTTTCCATACTAACTAAAGGGTGCGTACTTACATAAAGTTAGTATAACGCATAGCATGGGGTCAAGCGAAGCCGAGTGAGCACCATTATCGGCTGTTCCTTAACTACTTATTAACTCACTGCTGTTCATTCGCTACAACCACACATTGGAGAATAACTATGTACGCAATTACCGGTGCTACCGGCCAACTTGGCCGTTTGGTGATTAACGCTCTGCTGAGAACCGTGCCTGCCGACCAAATTATTGCAGCCGTTCGCAGTCCAGAAAAAGCCCAAGACTTGGCTGACCTCGGCGTAGTGGTGCGTAAAGCGGACTATGCCCAGCCAGATACGCTTGATGCCGCGTTTAATGGCGTGGATAAGGTCCTGCTTATTTCCTCAAACGAGATGGGCCAGCGTCAGGTACAACATCAGGTCGTCATTGATGCGGCCCAAAGAGCGGGCGTTAAACTGCTGGCTTACACTAGCCTGCTGCACGCCGACAGCAGCCCGCTTGGCCTTGGCGCGGATCATCGGGCGACCGAAGCGGCGCTCGCGGGATCTGGCCTGCCGGTAGTGGTACTGCGCAACGGCTGGTATACCGAGAACTATGCTGCCAGCATTGCTCCGGCGCTGGCGCATAACGCGTTTATTGGCTCAGCCGGCGAGGGCCGCATTGCCTCGGCGGCGCGTATTGACTACGCCGAGGCCGCCGCCGCCGCGCTGGTGCTCGACGAGCAGGCCGGTAAAATTTACGAGTTGGCGGGGGACACCTCCTACTCCTTGGCCGAGTTTGTCGCGGAAATTGCACGCCAGTCGGGTAAAAGCGTGGACTATGTCAATCTCCCGGAAAGTGATTTTGCTCAGGCGCTGATAGCTGCCGGTCTGCCTGAGGTGCTGTCGCTGATGTTGGCTGATTCCGACGTGGGTGTCAGCAAAGGTGGGCTGTTTGACGACAGTCATACCCTCAGCAAACTGATTGGTCGCCCGACAACTGACTATAAAGTGGTGATTGCCGACACTTTGGCTTCACTCTGATTCAAGAATGAGAGATAGATAACGCCTTGGTGAAAATTACAGCGTATTTTTAGTCGCTTATTTTTGGAAATTTGAAACAGATCACAAGCATCCTCAGGATGTTTGTGGTCGTTTTGTTTAATAAATGCGCGAGAAGGCAAAATATTGTACTGATTACGCGAATTATAACGATTTAAAATGAGGTTTTTTTTGCCACGCTCCAAGAGAATAGGGTAGCATCTTCCGCCGTTGCCGGTTTTAACTCCTCGTTAACCTCGGCAGGTCAAGAATAATACAGTGGCGAAAAGCCACGAAAGGCGTCAGCAATTGCAATCGTTTGCTCATGTTGAAGGCTGGGCGTGGAAGAATTCTTTTGGAGAACAGGTAAGAAATGAAACGACATAAAAAAACTGCGGAAGAAAAACACGCAGCCAAAAGGCGTTGGCTGGATTCTCACGAGGAAGGTTATCACAAGAGTATGGGCAATCGTCAGGTTCAGATGATTGCTATCGGGGGCTCTATTGGTACCGGTCTGTTTTTGGGCGCCGGTGCGCGTCTGCAAATGGCCGGTCCTGCGCTGGCGCTGGTTTATCTGGTCTGCGGTATATTCTCATTCTTTATTCTGCGCGCGCTGGGCGAACTGGTTTTACACCGCCCAACCAGCGGCAGCTTCGTTTCCTACGCCCGTGAGTTTTTGGGTGAAAAGGCTTCTTATGTCGCCGGTTGGATGTATTTCCTTAACTGGGCAATGACGGGCATTGTCGATATCACCGCCGTGGCGCTGTATATGCACTATTGGGGCACTTTTGGCGACGTACCACAGTGGATGTTTGCACTTGCAGCGTTGGCGATAGTGGCGACCATGAACATGATTGGCGTGAAGTGGTTCGCCGAAATGGAGTTCTGGTTTGCGCTTATTAAAGTGGCGGCGATTGCTATCTTCCTGATTGTCGGCGTGGTGTTCCTCGGCACCGGTAAAGAGCTGGCAGGTCAGCCGACCGGTCTGCATCTGATAACCGACAACGGCGGGATTTTCCCACACGGTCTGCTGCCTGCGCTGGTGTTGGTGCAGGGTGTGGTCTTCGCCTTTGCAGCCATCGAGCTGGTGGGGACCGCCGCCGGTGAAACCAAAGAGCCTGAAAAGATCCTGCCGAAGGCGATTAACAGCGTTATTTGGCGTATCGCCCTGTTCTACGTTGGCTCAGTGGTGCTGTTGGTGCTGCTGCTGCCGTGGAATGCTTATCAGGCAGGTCAGAGTCCGTTTGTGACCTTCTTTAGCAAGTTGGGTGTGCCTTACATCGGCACCATCATGAATATCGTGGTGCTGTCCGCGGCGCTGTCAAGCCTGAACTCGGGTCTGTATTCCACCGGCCGCATTCTGCGCTCGCTGTCGATGGGCGGTTCTGCTCCTAAGTTCATGTCAAAAATGAGCAAGCAGCAGGTGCCGTACGCCGGTATTTTGGTGACCGTGGCGATTTACATCATTGGCGTGGTGCTGAACTACTACGTGCCGTCACAGGTGTTTGAAATCGTTCTGAATATCGCATCTTTGGGTATTCTGAGCTCGTGGGGCTTTATCGTGGTTTGCCAGATGAAACTGCGCAAGGCAATAAAAGAAGGCAAGGCGAAAGAGGTCTCCTTCAAGATGCCGGGCGCACCGTTCACCTCGTGGCTGACACTGTTGTTCTTGGGCAGCGTACTGGTGCTGATGGCGTTTGACTATCCAAACGGCACCTACACCGTGGCGACGATCCCCCTGCTGGTTATTCTGCTGGTGTTTGGTTGGTTTGGCCTGCGCAACCGCGCTAAAGAAGTTAAAGCGCTGGAGCAGGAACACGCCGAGAGTTTTGATACCAAATAAGTACGGTCGGTGTTTTCAAAAACGGCCGCCTTTTGAGGTGGCCGTTTTTGTCTCTCACAATATTATGTCTAATCTTATGTCTACCCAGTAAAACTAAGGTTTAGCGCCCAGCGTAAAGCTAAACTCACCGACGCCTTCGATGCCGCCGGTCACCGTGTCGCCTGGGTTGATCGCGCCCACTCCTGCTGGCGTGCCGGTATAAATCAAGTCACCCGCTTTGAGCTCGACGGCCTGCGAAAGAGAGCTAATGACGTCGGCTACCGGCCAAATCTGATCGTTCAGATCGCCAGCTTGACGGGGCTCACCGTTAACGTTGAGCCAAATTTTACCCTGTGCGGGATGACCCACCTTACTGACCGGCAGTAGCGCAATCGTCGGCGCAGAGGCATCAAAGCCTTTGGCAAAGTCCCACGGGCGACCCATCTTTTTGGCGACGGCCTGTAGGTCACGGCGTGTTAAATCCACACCCACCGCATAACCCCAAACGTGATCAAGCGCCTGCTCGGCGGCAATGTTTTTGCCGCCTTTGCCAATGGCAACCACCAGCTCAACTTCATGGTGCAGGTCAGAGGTCAGGGTGGGATAAGGCACTTCGCCCTGTGCAGGAATTACCGCGTCGGCCGGTTTAGCGAAAAAGAACGGCGGCTCGCGGTCGGGGTCGTGGCCCATTTCACGGGCGTGTTCGGAATAATTGCGGCCAACGCAGTATACGCGGCGAAGGGGGAATCGGGCATCTTGACCACTAACAGCCAATGAAGCGGGTTGTGGTGCGGGGATAACGAATTCAGTCATTTTCACTCTGCCATTTGTTGATTGATAATAAACGGACGGTCAAAAAGTGCTGCGAATAAGTTTATCCAATGTACTCAGAGTGCTAATCACATGCAACGGGACCCGATGCATGCATCGAGCCCCGTGATTGATTATTCAGGGATACGCCCACACTTCATCCGCTATTTGTTAACGGTAGCGCGGTGCTGCGTGGCTTTGTAAAAACTCAGGCAACAGCGCTTTACGGGCGTTATCCAGCGCCAGCCATTTGTTTTCATCCTGTAGCGGCGGAATAGTGACCCGTTCTTTTTTATCGAAGCCTGCCAGCGCGGCGTCAACAAGCTCGCCGACTTCCATCACGCCTTGAATATCATCAACATTTTTGCCGCCCTTTTCCCAGATGTCCGTGCGCGTTGCCGCGGGTAAGACTGCCTGGAAATAAACGCCGCTGTCGGCCAACTCCACCTGTAGCGACTGGGTAAACGCTAACACAAAGGCTTTGCTGGCGGCATAAACCGGACCGCTGATTTCAGGGGCCAAGGCCAGCACTGAGGCAATGTTGATGATTGCGCCTTGTGGGTGTTTTTGCAGGCCATCAAGCGCCACACGTGACAGTCGGGCCAGTGAATTAACGTTCAGGCGGATTAACCCGTCGATGGCATCGGCGTCTGAGTCATTAAATTTACCCGGCAGCGTGGAGCCTGCGTTGTTGACGAGCAGCGAAATCGCTGGGGTATCACGGATCAGCTGTTCAAGGCTTTTCAAGCTGGCGGAATCGGTCAGGTCGGCAGGGAACACGCGAACGTCAACCCCGGTTTTGACACTGAGTTCGGCAGCAAGTTTTTCCATTTTAGCGCCGTCGCGAGCGACTAAAATGAGGTCATAACCGCGATCGGCGAGTCTTGCTGCGTAGGTGGCCCCTATTCCAGTTGATGCGCCGGTGACTAATGCTAAGGGTTTGGCTGCGGTTGTCTGGCTCATGTTGCAATCCTCTTTAAAATGTAGACAGGGAATGTGGTTTCATTATTAAACTGAATGATTTTTATCATTAGAGGTTTTATAATGCAACCAGATTGCACTTTTAGCCCTTTTAGCAGCACGGAGTGATAAATGAAACGCACCAGTTTTAACGACAACGTTTGTCCGGTAGCGCGTTCACTTGATTTGATTGGCGATTGGTGGACGTTGCTTATCGTGCGCGACGCGCTCGGCGGTATCAGGCGCTTCAGCGAATTTCAGCGCAGTTTGGGTGCGGCTAAAAATATACTGAGTACGCGGCTAAAAGCGCTGGTGGCTGAGGGGATTTTGGATATAGGACCGGCTTCCGACGGTTCGGCGTATCAGGAATATAGGCTTACCCAAAAGGGCAAAGACCTCTACCCGATACTGATTGCGCTGGGGCAGTGGGGCAATCACTATCTTTTTGCTGAAAATGAGGCCTGCAGCCGCGCAGTGGACACACTGCATCAGCAGCCTATCGCGACCATAAAACTGCATGCGCAGGACGGCCGCACGCTGACTGCCGAAGATATTCAGGTCATTCCTGGAAAATCTGTGAGTAAAAACTGAATCCGTCTTAAAATCCTGATATCAGTTTTTACTCAGCTTTTATTGTTTCCCTAGAGCGGGGGAAATGGCTAACCGTTTTCCATGAGTTGGTGAACCCTCTCTCCGACGCGTTTAATGGCCTGTTGGTCAATGTTTTCATCGAGTCGCGCATAGTTGATGCGCATACAGTTGCGGTACTTGCCCGAGGCTGAAAAAATTGATCCGACGGCAATTTGAATCTTTTCGGGTTCAAGTATCCGATTGAGTCTTTGGGTATCAATTTTCTCGTCAAGCTCTATCCACAGTAAAAAACCGCCCTGCGGTCGGCTGACCCGCACGCCCTGTGGAAAATACTGCATGACCCAGTTGGTCATCACGCACAGATTTTGCTGATACTGATTACGGACCCGGCGCAGATGTGCCTGATAATGTCCTTCCTCGATAAAGTCGACCATCGCTAGCTGCGGCTGCGTGGCAGTATTGCCGGTGCTGATATATTTCATGTGAATAGCGCGGTCGCGATACCGGCCCGGCGCTATCCAACCGACCCGCAGACCAGGAGCCACCGTTTTCGAAAACGAGCTACACAGCAGCACGCGGCCGTCGTCATCGAAGGAGTAGATGGTAGCGGGGCGTGGGTATTGGTAGGCCAAATCACCGTAAACGTCGTCTTCAATGATAGCGATGTCGTAGCACTGTGCCAGACGCAGCAGCGCTTTTTTACGATCGTCGGGCATGTTGTAACCCAAGGGATTATTACAGGTCGGCGTGAGCTGTATTGCCTTAATCGGCCACTGTTCGAGTGCCAGCTCCAGCGCTTCAATGCTAATGCCGGTAATCGGATCGGTTGGTATCTCCAGCGCTTTCATGCCGAAACCTTTTAAGGTTTGCATCGCGCCGTGAAAACTCGGCGAGTCCACCGCCACAATGTCTCCGACTTCACAGACAGAACGAATGGCAATAGAGAGCGCTTCGTGACAGCCGGTGGTAATGACCAGGTTTTCGGCGTCGATATGGCTACCGCTGTCAATCATCAGGCGCGCAATTTGGTCACGCAGCTCTTTCGAACCCTCAATAATGTCGTAATACAGCATGCTGTTGTCGGTGCGCTGCGCCACGCGTGCCATCGCCCGGTTTAGCGGCCTTAGGCTGGTGAGTGTGAGGTCTGGCGTTCCACCGCCCAATGCCACCATGCCGGGGATCACACGGCTGGTAATTTGACCCATCACTAAGTCCCACTGCGAGATATCCACCGGACGCTGCGGCGTGCGGCACACGGCGGGCAGGGCAGCGAGATGCTTGCGGGTAGAAACGAAATAGCCGGATTTGGGACGAGCCTCGACCAGATAACGGTCCTCCAGCGATCGGTAGGCCTGCTGCACGGTGCTGACACTCACGCCGTGCTCTGTGCTTAAGGTTCTTACCGAAGGCAGGCGCTGCCCGGCAGGATATAAACCTTGCTCAATTCGTTCACCTAATACCTGGGCTAAATGTTCGTAGCGATTCATGGTTACACCTAATTGCAGTACAGATGACGTTAATCTACGCCTAAATCTGTGTCTATGGCTAGAACTGTACGGTTAAATTAATTAAAAACTGAGTCTGTATTGTTTGTTGGCGTTGTTAGATCCTATGTTCAGGGTTAACAGGAGGCGTCAAAATGAAAAGAATCTATGAGAGTGACCAATTTACGGGCCAACGTGTAGCGCCCGCAGCGGTAGAAGTTAATATTCATTCGGGTGGTGAAGACGGCGCGGATAACACGGGCAATACGATTGATATAAAAGAGAAGCAAGGCGTTTGGACAATGTTTTTCAGAGCGTTGAATAACTGGCATGAACGTCGCCAGACAGTGAAGATCCTGCGCGGGCTAAACAGCAGTCAGTTGAAAGACATTGGCCTGTCGTGCGTCGACGTCGATAAACTGTACGGTAATCGGGATGATAACCGTAAAGTATGGCCCAACTGGCCGAAGTGACAGTGTGCTCTCGCATTTTAGCCCTTCCCGCGCAGAAAAAAGCGGGGAAGGGATTAAAACTGAAGCCGGAGGAATAGGCGTTTCAAATCTTTCATCTAAAAGAAAGTCGTCACCTCTCCTACACAGCGATAATCATCGTCAATCAGCGGCAGATAACGCCACTTGTCAAAAGCCGTGCACGGATGCGAAATTCCACAGCCGACCCAGTCTCCCACCGCTAAAGGCAGCGCCGCAGGAATACGCAGATAGGCGTGTTGATCGTTAACCGCAGTAATCACACCTTCAGAGGCCGAGCGCGGATTTGACCCATCGCGGTCGCGGAAAAAATGCGGCAGCGGCAGGTCCTGATCGAACGGCACATCGCGGCGGCCGAAGTCTAAAATCGCTAACTCCGGCTCAGGACGAGACAGTACGCGGCCCCAAATTTCCAGCGTCGATTGAAAGCTGTAGTCGGCGTTAGGCTGGGCAAAGGGGGCAATGCGCGCATAAAGGCCGTCGTCGTGGGCCATATACGCACCTGAGCGGATCAGTGTCACGCTCGGCTGACTAAGTTGTACACCCGAAAATGATTCAACCACGATATCAAAGAAAGTACCGCCGCCGGCGCTTAATAATACTTCTCCGGCGGGAAAAAGCTGTTCGGCGTCAATCGCTTCCGCCGCGGCAATCATTGTGGCACAGTAATGCCTTACCGCCGCAAGTGACGCCTCGCTGCGATCGCCTGCAATCGCGCCCTCATAGCCCGCAACGCCCGTAAGGTGCAAATACGGGCTGTCATTGACTGCTTTGGCAATAGCCACCGCCTCACTCAGGCTGCGGCAACCGGTGCGACCACCAGGCACAGAAATCTCGACCAGTACGCAAAGACGGCTCCCCACCTCAGCAATCACTTCATCAAGCAGTGCCACCCCAGCCAGTGAATCGACGTAGCAAATAAACTCGCTTCCGGGATTATCGCGTTGGTATTCTGCTATCCAGCGAATACCGGCAGTATCGACCAACTCGTTGGCCAAAAAAACCTTTTCAATACCAAATGTGCGCAACGCGCGTACCTGCGCTGGCGTGGCCGCACAAATACCCCAAGCTCCGGCTGCTACGGCGGCGCGTAAGATTTGTGGTGACATCGACGTTTTGCCGTGCGCGGCATGACGAACGCCGTGTTGTCGACAATATGCGGTCATGCTGGCTAGGTTATGTCGCATGGCGCTTTGTTTCATCACCATCAGCGGCGAAAAAACCTCGTGGGAGGCCAGTACTGACGTCCCCATCGGCAGCGGGGCAGTGCCGTCACCGGCAACGGACTTATAGAGCATCGGCAAAATGTCTTTGTGCATAGTTATTTCCAAATAGCGAGGATGCAATGAGTCTGGAGTGAATCAGTGTTCCAGCACGCGTGATAAAAACTGCTGCGTGCGTGGGTTCTGCGGATCCACAAAGATTTGCTCCGGCGCACCCTGTTCAGCAATCACGCCTTTGTCCATAAACACCACGCGGTCGGCGGTTTTGCGAGCAAAGCCCATTTCATGGGTAACCACCACCATAGTCATGCCGTCGCGCGCCAATCCGCGCATAACTTCAGTCACTTCACCCACTAGCTCAGGGTCGAGGGCCGAGGTCGCTTCGTCAAAGAACATGATTTTGGGTTCCACCGCGAGCGCACGTGCAATCGCCACGCGCTGCTGCTGTCCGCCCGAAAGCTGTGAGGGATAGTGGTTGGCGCGCTCTGCCAGACCTACGCGTTCTAATGCCTCCATACCGCGCCTGTTGGCTTCTGAAACAGACATTTTGCGTGCCTTAATCAGGGCCAGAGTGACATTTCCCAGCGCAGTTTTATGTGGGAACAGGTTGAACTGCTGAAACACCATGCCGACGTGGCCGCGTATCTCTTTGGCGCGTTTGGCGTCGTGCAGCGGGACTTGATTGACCCAGACTTCACCGCCGTCGGCAATTTCCAGACCGCTCATGATGCGCAGCACAGTACTTTTACCTGAGCCGGATGCACCGATCAGCACCAACACTTCGCCCGCTTTTACGTCGAGGCTAATCTCTTTCAAAACCTGGGTACTGCCGAATGATTTAGTGATCCCGTTTAGGCTAATGACAGCGTTGTTGTTCATGACAGCTGACTCCTGGTGTGATTATGGTGTTGAACCCAGCGCGAAAGCGGGTAGCAAATAGCGAAATAAAGTGCGGCAACCAGCAGGTAAATCACCACCGGCTGGCCAATGCGGTCAACGATCGCCTGCCCTTGGTGCATAAGTTCCGACATGCCAATCATGCTGACAATCGAGGTGTCTTTAATCAGTGAAAGGTATTGTCCAGCTAGCGGAGGCAGTACGATTTTGCGCGTTTGTGGCAATATCACCGAAAAGAACGCCTGTCGTTTATCCAGTCCAAGAATTTGAGAGACTTCCCACTGGCCCTTCGGCACGGCTTCTATTCCTGCGCGAAATACCTCGGAGATATAGGCGCCCTGATAAATACTCAGGCCCAAAATACCCGCCGCAAACAGGTTTATTTCATAGCCGAAATAGGCCACGCCGAAGTAGATAAACATCAGGGTGATCAGCACCGGTGTGCCGCGAAACAGTTCGGTATAGACGCGGGCAATCTGTGCCCCCACAGGAACATTGCTGGTACGCAATACCGCAGCCAGCAGGCCGAGCAGCGTACTGCCGATAATCGATGCCACCGAAAGCAGCAGGGTGACCAGCAATCCTTTAAACAGCAGCGGCAGGCTGGAAAGAATTAAATCGCTCATAGCAGGTCTCCAGATTTGAGATTATTTGCGGGTAAAGATTTTCCACGACCGCCTGCCCGCCAAGTTTTTATCGCCGACCCTGAAGACTTTTTTACCGGCGTCACCAGCGGAGGATTAAACATGCGGCGTCCCAACAGATTGCCTATTAATGAGAACGCATTGCTGAGCAACAAATAAATGACCAGCGTCACGCTGAAGGTCTGTATATAGAGCAACGTGCGGGAGTTAATCACCGTCGCCACGCCGGTCAACTCGGGAAGTGCAATGGCCGAAAGCAGCGAAGTGCCCAGCAAAAGCTGAATCAGATTATTAATAATCGCCGGATACACGGCGCGCGCAGCCTGCGGCATAATAACGTTGATAAAAACCTGTCGACGGCTAATGCCCAATATCGTTGCAGCCTCAATTTGTCCTTTGGGAACCGACTGTATACCGGCGCGAAATACCTCTGCCAGATAGGCGCCGACGTTCACGCCAAGCGCTATCACACCGGCGGTATAGGCGTTTAATACAATGCCCAATGACGGCAAACCGAAAAAAACGATAAATATTTGTAGCAAAACCGGGGTGTTTCTTATCACTTCGATGTAGCAGTGACTGACCAGACGAAGGACAGACCAGCCGGATTCTTTAGCCAACGCCGCCAGCAGGCCCAATATCATCGCCAGCAAAAATGCCAGCAGGGTAACTTGCAGCGTTACCCATGCCGCCTCAATAAAGGTATTGAAATAGCCCGCGAGGGTTAACCATTGGTAGCTCATTGTCTGTCTCCGTCTTTAGGAACTTTAGTACTGAGGGTTCAGCGGATAATGCGGCGTCGTACCAAACCATTTTTGATACAGCTCGGCATTTTTCTTCGACGCATTAATTTCAAACAGGAATTCATTGAGATAGTTAAGCCATACCTGGTCGCCGGCTTTAACACCAAAGGCGTTATATTCCAGAGGTACCAGCGCTTCATCGGTAACCATTAAGGTAGGGTCGAGCTTGGCCTGATATGCCAGGAAGTTATTATCTTCGATCATTGCATCGGCCTGACCCTGTTTCACCGCCAGAATTGCCGCCTGTGAGGAGTCATATTCCTGAATATTGACCTTAATGTTCATTGAACGGACTTCATCGCCGTTGGTGGAACCTTTCACCGTGGCAATGGTTTTACCGTTCATGTCATGCGCAGACTTGATACCGCTGGATTTTTTGACCAACAGGGCCTCACTGGCCACCACGTAAGGTTGGGTGAAGCCAATTTCTTTGGCACGGTCCAGATTGCGGGTGAAGTTACAGAACACCACATCAACCTTGTCGGTTTGCAAGTTCGGAATACGGTTGGCGCTGGTGGTGTTGACCATTTCGAGCTTAACGCCCATATCTTTAGCCAGCTCTTTGGCTAAATCGACATCGTAACCGTCTGGGTTACCGGCTTTATCGTAGAAGCCAAAGGGGGCAAAACTCAGGCAATCGCCAACGCGCAAGGTGCCACGCTGTAAAACGGTTTGCAGTGTGGAGGTTGGCGCGGCACCGGCTTTTCCCTCTTTAGAATCTGTCGGTGTGCAACCTATTAAAGCAAATAAACTTACCGCGCTAAAAATACAGGCGGTTTGCGCTTTATATTTAATATGATTCATTTCAATACCCTCGTTGTAATAATAATTTGTCTGCGGCTGGTGAATTTAAATATCAATAGACCAAAGATAAATCGTGTTGCTAATCAAGAGAAAAGAAAGCGGGTGTTGCGATGTTATTATTTTCTGTCGGCTCTAAAACATTTCATGTCGACTTCAACTTTACAGTCCACCACCAAGTCTTGAACGCTGCAAATTCTCGCTGGAGGATGTCCGTCAAAAACTTCACTAAAAACTTTGTTAAAAGAACTGAAGTAGCGTGCGTCGGTCAAAACCGCCGTAACGTGAACAACGTCTTTAACCTCGTAGCCGGCTTCACGCATAATCTGTAGACAGTTATCAAAGGCCAATCTGGTTTGATCGACAATGCCACCCTCCACCACTTCACCCGCTGTCATAGGCGTCTGACCGGAAATATACAACCAGCCGTCGGCTTCAACCGCGCGTGCAAAGGGCAAGCGCTGCCCGCCGGTGCCTACGCCACCTTCGGTGCCATAGCGTTTAATTGACATGTGTTTCTCCTGAGTTACGTTTTTCTCTTAGCCTGAGCTACGGTTATTTTTAGTCTTATAATTTTTATTTAATCAAAAAAACAGTTTTCCCTGGTGTTGCTGTTGTCCGGTATATCAGATGACTGTCTGCGATACTGGATGTTTTTAGATTTGCATAAAGAAATTTATTTTGCAATATAGGTCATGCGCTTTATTTATTAATGAAGCTGGGATGTGGATAAGTTTTTGTTGTGGGGATGGATTAAAATAACGCTTCTGTGATCTTTATCTATATTTTACTTTTAGTAATACTTATCCTTACGCCCTAAATAAGGGCTTTATTATGGTGCAAATTTGTATGTGCTAATTATGTAGGCTGTCAAAGGTATTCGCTTTCCGACGGCATTAAACAATGTGTATGATGTGGTTCATTACGAAAGAGACAGGCTTTATAAATAAGGGAGTAAGTATGCCGGTAGAAAACGCACCCCGCGCGAGGGGAGTGGACCGCGTGATTGATATCTTTCGTCAGTTGCATCAGGCGCGTCAGCCGATGAGCATGCGTGAACTCATTGACGCCACGGGCGCGCCGCGTTCGAGCATTTACGAACTGGTGAGTATTTTGTCAGAAGCTGGATGGCTTGAGTCGAATGCGGAAGGTAACGTATTTTTCGGCCGCGAGATGCACTATTACGGTGCGGACTATATGACCCATAACGATTTGATCCGCCGTTCACATCAACTGATGGTTGAGCTGGTGGCGAAACACGGCGAAACGGTGCAGCTTTGCATGCTTGAAGGTAACAAATACACGGTAGTGCTCTCTGAAAGCAACGCCCAGCCTTTCAAGATAACGTCGGATATCGGTGTTAAAGTTCCCATTCCGTGGACTGCGTCGGGCAGGCTTCTGCTCGGCGATTGGTCGGCAGAAGATATTCTAGCCCTAATCCCGGATGAAGATTTTGTGCTCGCCAACGGGCGCCATATCGATAAGCAGGAGTTTCTTGACGATATTCATCGCGCGGGGGCGCAGGGGTATTATTTGACCGAAGGGCTTTCCGACAGCTTTACCTGCTGCATGGCGGCGCCAATCCGCACCCGTGCGGGACAGGCGGTGGCGGCATTTTGCTTTATGGTGAGTCGTGATACGCCCATGGAAAGAAGGCAGATGTTGTTACAGGAGTTGATTGTATCCGCGCAGCGCCTTTCCGAGTTGTCATAAATAACAGCAATAATTAGGGCGGGGCCGAAACTGTGGCCCCGCCCGGTTAATCAGTTAGTAGCTAAGCGTAAGGATCTCTTTTGCACGTGCCAAGTCGATATCCTGCTGCTCACCCATCGGCAACATGTTGAAACGCTTCAGGTTTTCGAGGATTTCATCAATTGCAGTTTTAGGGTGTCCATGCGCGCTGAGCTGCGTTTTCAATCCCATTAACTCAAAGAATTCACGCGTTTTTGCAATGGCGGCGTCAATGCGGGTATCGTCGTCTCCAGCAGTAATATTCCACACACGCTCCGCATACTGCAGCAGTTTCTGCTTTTTGCTGTCACGCTGCACTTGCAGCAGGGCGGGCAGCAAAATAGTCAGCGTTTGAGCGTGGTCGATACCGTAGAGTGCCGTTAATTGGTGACCAATGCGGTGGGTGGCCCAGTCCTGCGGCACGCCCACGCCGATCAGGCCATTTAGCGCCAGCGTTGCCGACCAAGTGATGGCGGACCGCACGTCATAGTTCTGCGGGTCACTTAACGCTTTCGGACCTTCCTCTATTAAGGTGAGCAGCAGACCCTCGGCAAAACGGTCCTGCACTTTTCCGTAGACTGGATAAGTCAAATACTGTTCAACAACGTGAATGAAAGCATCAACCACGCCGTTGGCAACCTGAGTTATCGGCAGGGTGTAAGTTTTAGTCGGGTCCAATACGGCAAATTTAGGGAACAGCAGCGGGTGGCTATAGCCGGATTTCTGCCCCAGTGCGGTGTTGGTGACCACCGCAACGTCATTCGTTTCAGAGCCAGTGGCTGGCAAAGTCATCACGCAGCCCAATGGCAGCGCATCGGTCAGCGGCTGACGCGCGGCCCACAGTGGCCAAATGTCACCCTCATAGCACGCCGCAGCAGCAATAAACTTGGTGCCGTCGACCACTGAACCGCCGCCCACGGCCAGCAGAAAATCAATGTTGTTTTCTTTAATAATATCGACCGCTTTCATCAGCGTATCTAAATGCGGGTTAACTTCGATACCGCCAAATTCAAACGTGACGCGGTCACCTAATGCAGCCTGTACTTCATCCAGTGTGCCATATTTTTTAGCACTGCCGCCGCCGTAGGTGATCAGCACGCGGGCATTTTCAGGGATATTTTTACCGATATCCGCGATTCGGTCGACGCCGAACAGCACGCGCGTAGGGTTGTAAAAATCGAAATTAAACATGGTTTGCCCTTATGGAAGAGTACACAGCAGTTGAATGCAATAATGACGTAATGATTACCATGATACGACAATCAAGGGTATGAATTGTCACCGTTTGACGGTGGGTGCCGCACAATCTGCTTATCTGAAAGAGTAATGTTAGGGTCTATACCGGACGTCGCGATATCCCCATCCTAGCCTTCCCCAAATATGGGGAAGGGATAACACCGAGAGATTGGGCGGATGGAAGGGTGTGAGTGAAAACATCGCGATATCCCCATCCTAGCCTTCCCCAAAAATGGGGAAGGGATAAAACCGAGAGGTTGAGTGGGTGGAAGAGGTGAGTGAAAACATTGCGGTATCCCCATCCTAGCCTTCCCCAAAAATGGGGAAGGGATAACACCGAGAGATTGGGTGGATGGAAGGGTGTGAGTGAAAACGCTGCGGTATCCCCATCCTAGCCTTCCCCAGAAATGGGGAAGGGATAAAACCGATAGATTTAGTGGGTGGAAGAGGTGAGTGAAAACATCGCGGTATCCCCATCCTAGCCTTCCCCAAAAATGGGGAAGGGATAACACCGAGAGATTGGGTGGATGGAAGGGTGTGAGTGAAAACGCTGCGGTATCCCCATCCTAGCCTTCCCCAGAAATGGGGAAGGGATAAAACCGATAGATTTAGTGGGTGGAAGAGGTGAGTGAAAACATCGCGGTATCCCCATCCTAGCCTTCCCCAAAAATGGGGAAGGGATAACACCGATAGATTGGGTGGATGGAAGGGTGTGAGTGAAAACGCTGCGGTATCCCCATCCTAGCCTTCCCCAAAAATGGGGAAGGGATAAAACCGATAGATTTAGTGGGTGGAAGAGGTGAGTGAAAATGCCGCGGCATCCCCATCCTAGCCTTCCCCAAATATGGGGAAGGGATAAAACCGAGACCCAGCCTTCCCTAAATATGGGGAAGGGGTAAAACCTAGAGGTTGAGTGGATGGAAGGGTGTGAGTGAAACGCTGCGGTATCCCCATCCTAGCCTTCCCTAAATATGGGGAAGGGATAGAACCGAGACCCAGCGTTCCCCAAAAATGGGGAAGGGATAAAACCGAGAGATTGAGTGGATGGAAGAGGGTAAGTGAAAACATCGCTGTTTTCCCATCTTGGCGAATTATAATCCCTTCCCCCTTTGGGGGAAGGTTAGGATGGGGGTGCCAGCAACGAAGAAATAGCATCAAGAACGCCCGACATATTTTCAAAAACCTCGAAATTCCAAAAACGAACTACTCGCCAGCCCAGATTGGATAAATACTTTGTCCTCAAAGCATCACGATAAGACCTTTCATCATGCTGCCCGCCGTCCAATTCAATAATGAGGCTATGTTCTATGCAGGCAAAATCCACAATGTAGGGCGCAATAATGTGCTGCCTTCTGAATTTGGCACGCATTATCTGACGTTTTCGTACCCTATTCCAAAGCTTACGTTCGGCATCACTCATTGAGGTGCGTAGCTGACGACTTCGGTAAAGAGTTGCAGTGGGCATGAGCAGGTCCAAAAGTCTAAGCCTGCCGGGTATTTGTGAAGATGAGAAGAGAAGTGAGGTGCTTGTGGAATGTGTCGCCCACAATGATTTGCTTATGTAATAAATTTAAACGGGTTATGCAGCACATAAAAAAGCCCGCCCTCAACCGGGGCAGGCTTAAACATGATTTGTTGTATAAGCCTTTACTTCACCTGCATACCAGGCTGAGCACCGCTGTCAGGACTGAGCAGGAAAATCTCTTTCCCGCCAGGACCGGCAGCCATCACCATACCTTCAGAAATGCCGAAACGCATTTTACGCGGTGCCAGGTTGGCAACCATGATAGTTAAACGGCCTTCAAGCAGTTTTGGATCTGGATAGGCCGAGCGAATGCCGGAGAAAATCTGACGTTTCTCGCCGCCTAAATCCAGCTGTAGGCGCAGCAGTTTGTCGGAGCCTTCCACAAAGTCAGCGCTTTCAATCAGCGCAATGCGCATATCAACTTTGGCAAATTCGTCAAAGTTGATGGTTTCCTGAATCGGCGCATCGGCCAATGGGCCGGTCACTGGGGCCTTGGCCGCGGCGATGTCTTCTTTAGAGGCATCAACCATTGCGGTAACCTTATCCAGCTCGATGCGGTTGAACAGCGCCTTGAACGGGTTAACTTTATGGCTCAGCAGCGGCTGGGCGATAGCATCCCAAGTCAGTTCAGTATTGAGAAATGCCTCGGTACGCTCGGTCAAAGAAGGCAGAACCGGCTTGAGGTAAGTCATCAGAACACGGAACAGGTTAATGCCCATTGAACAGATTGCCTGCAGGTCAGCATCGCGGCCTTCCTGTTTTGCCACCACCCACGGAGCCTGCTCGTCAACATAGCGGTTGGCAAGGTCTGCCAGTGCCATGATTTCACGAATGGCACGACCTGATTCACGGCTGCTGTAGGCCTCGGCGATGCTGGTTGCGGCATCGGTAAAGGTTTTGTACAACGCTTCGTCAGCCAATTTGTCGGCCAAAACGCCGTCAAAACGCTTGTTGATGAAACCGGCATTACGCGAGGCCAGGTTGACCACTTTGTTAACGATGTCGGCGTTTACGCGCTGCACGAAGTCTTCAAGATTTAGGTCGATGTCGTCGATGCGTGAAGACAGCTTAGCGGCGTAGTAGTAACGCAGACAGTCGGCATCAAGGTGCTGCAAATACGTGCTGGCCTTGATAAAGGTGCCGCGCGATTTAGACATCTTCGCGCCGTTGACCGTCACGTAGCCGTGTACGAACAGGTTGGTAGGCTTGCGGAAGTTGCTGCCTTCGAGCATTGCTGGCCAGAACAGGCTGTGGAAATAGACGATGTCCTTGCCAATAAAGTGATACAGCTCGGTGGTGGAGTCTTTTTTCCAGAACTCGTCGAAGTTCAAATCAGGGCGACGGTCGCACAGGTTTTTAAAGGAACCCATGTAGCCGATCGGCGCGTCGAGCCAGACGTAGAAATATTTACCCGGCGCATCAGGAATTTCGAAGCCGAAGTATGGCGCATCGCGGCTGATGTCCCACTGCTGCAGGCCTGATTCAAACCACTCCTGCATTTTATTGGCAACCTGCTCCTGCAACGCGCCCGAGCGGGTCCACGCCTGAAGCATGGCGCTGAATTCCGGCAGATCGAAGAAGTAGTGTTCTGAATCACGCATGATCGGCGTAGCGCCGGAAACGGCAGATTTAGGGTCAATAAGCTCGGTTGGGCTGTAGGTTGCGCCACACACTTCACAGTTATCGCCGTATTGGTCCGGTGATTTACATTTCGGACAGGTGCCTTTCACAAAGCGATCGGGCAGGAACATGCCTTTCTCAGGATCGTAAAGTTGAGAAATAGTACGATTCTTGATGAAGCCATTTTCTTTCAGACGGCTATAAATCAGCGTAGACAGTTCGCGGTTCTCGTCGCTGTGCGTTGAGTGATAGTTATCGTAGCTGATACCAAAACCGGCAAAGTCTTTCTGATGTTCCTGGCTCATCTCCTCAATCATTTGCTCCGGCGCAATGCCCATCTGCTGCGCTTTAAGCATGATCGGGGTGCCGTGCGCGTCGTCGGCGCAGATGAAGTGAGTTTGGTGGCCGCGCATTCGCTGATAACGGACCCAGATATCTGCCTGGATGTGCTCGAGCATGTGTCCGAGATGAATTGAACCGTTAGCATAAGGAAGTGCACAGGTTACCAAAATTTTTTTCGCGACTTGAGCCATAGTAAGAGCTTGCTTTCTTTTTTGAGAATGGGGTATCGATGTTAACTCACAGAACGACCCTACGTAAACAAACGGGGATTCTGTTATGCTATTTTTATAACAGTAAGATAGCGGAGCATTTTCAGAAACTGCTTCGTTACTGAATTCCATAATAAATCCGTATTTCAAGGAGCCGGGATGAAATCACAATCCCCTGAGAACGCTACTCCCGCTGAGCTTCATGCCGCCGTTAATGTGGTATTAGCCACTTTTACCCATCCTACGCTACAAAAAAGTCTCACCGCCATTAAAGCCCTCCATCAGTGTGTGCTGCTCGACAATGTGCTACACATCGAGCTGGTGCTGCCGTTTGCCTGGAAGTCAGGTTTTGAGCAGCTCAAACTGTTGACTACCTCCGAACTGCTGCGAGCAACCGGTGCGAGGAGCGTTGACTGGCGTCTTTCACACGATATTGCCACGCTGCGCCGTGCTAACGATAAACCCGGTATTAAGGGAGTGCGCAATATTTTAGCCATCAGTTCGGGCAAGGGCGGGGTTGGCAAGTCGACGACGGCAGTTAATCTGGCTCTGGCGCTCGCCGCAGAAGGGGCAAAGGTGGGTCTGCTGGACGCCGATATTTATGGTCCGTCGATTCCCAATATGCTGGGTACGGAAGATGAGCGCCCGACCTCACCGGACGGTCAGCACATGTCGCCAATATTAGCACACGGGCTGGCGACCAACTCCATCGGTTACCTTGTCACCGATGAAAACGCCATGGTATGGCGCGGACCGATGGCCAGCAAGGCGCTGTTGCAGATGCTTCAGGATACGCTTTGGCCCGATTTAGATTACCTGATCCTCGATATGCCGCCGGGAACCGGTGACATTCAGCTTACGCTGGCGCAAAGCGTGCCGGTAACCGGTGCGCTGGTGGTGACTACGCCGCAGGACATCGCGCTGCTCGATGCCATGAAGGGCATTGTGATGTTTGAAAAGGTTAATGTTCCAGTGTTAGGCATCGTCGAGAACATGAGCATGCACATTTGCAGCCAGTGCGGGCATCATGAGGCTATTTTCGGCACCGGTGGCGCGCAAAAGCTGGCCGAAAAGTACCGCTGTGAGCTGCTGGCGCAAATGCCGCTGCATATTTCACTGCGTGAAGACCTCGACCGCGGCGAGCCTACGGTCATTGCCAATCCAGACAGCGAATTCACGGCGATTTACCGTCAACTGGCGTCAAAAGTAGCGTCGCAGCTTTACTGGCGAGGTGACGCTATTCCGACCGAGATTGCATTCCGCGCACTTTGAGTGCGCAATAGCTGGATAAATTGCGCTCACTTGCAGATTAATTTAACCAAGCCAGCCGCTTAGTGGCTTTAAGGCTGGCTTCATCACCGCGTTGTACCTATAATTGGCGCGATCAAAGCGCCATCAGGCTGCTTGCCCTTCAAACCTCCAAATCAGGTCGTTAATTTTATGTCTGACAAGTTCCATCAGTGTGTCATCGTGGGTATCGCTGGCGCATCTGCCTCTGGAAAAAGCCTTATTGCCAGCACCTTGTATCGCGAATTGCGCGACCAGGTCGGTGACGAACATATCGGTGTTATCCCGGAAGATTGCTACTACCGCGATCAGAGCCATTTGACTATGGAAGAGCGGGTTAAAACCAACTACGACCATCCAAGCGCAATGGACCACAATCTGCTTTTCCAGCACCTGCAGGCCATGAAATCAGGAAACGCCATCGAGCTGCCGAGCTACAGCTTTATTGAGCATACCCGTCTGAGTGAAACTGTGACGCTGGCTCCAAAGAAAGTGATCATCCTTGAAGGGATCCTGCTGTTGACCGACGTGCGTCTACGTCAGGAAATGAACTTCTCTATTTTCGTCGATACGCCATTAGACATCTGCCTGATGCGCCGCATGAAGCGTGACGTTAACGAACGTGGACGCTCGATGGACTCCGTGATGGCGCAGTACCAAAAAACGGTGCGCCCAATGTTCCTGCAGTTCATTGAACCTTCAAAGCAGTATGCTGATATCATCGTGCCTCGCGGCGGCAAAAACCGTATCGCTATCGATATTCTCAAGGCAAAAATCAGCCAGTTTTTTGAATAATCATCTTACCCAGTATGTGCCAATGGAGTTTTAAAGCATGAGATTATGCGATCGTGATATTGAAGCCTGGATGGACAACGGTAAATTGTCTATTGAACCGCGTCCCCCTATTGAGCGTATCAATGGTGCAACAGTAGACGTGCGTCTGGGAAACGGTTTTCGCGTATTCAATGGACATAATGCAGGCTTTATCGACCTCAGTGGCCCGAAAGATGAAGTGGGTGCCGCGCTCGACCGCGTGATGAGCAATGAAATTGTTCTGCGCGAGGGCGAGGCCTTCTTCTTGCATCCCGGCGAACTGGCGCTGGCGGTTACGCTAGAGTCCGTTACACTGCCTAATGACCTGGTTGGCTGGCTCGATGGCCGCTCCTCATTGGCGCGCCTTGGCCTTATGGTGCATGTTACTGCGCACCGCATTGACCCAGGTTGGCAGGGGCGCATTGTTTTAGAGTTCTATAATTCAGGTAAACTGCCTTTGGCGCTGCGCCCAGGTATGCTGATAGGTGCGTTAAGCTTTGAGCCACTTTCCGGTCCCGCTGCGCGCCCTTACAATAGTCGAACTGACGCCAAATATCGGGACCAGCAGAGTGCGGTTGCCAGCCGCATTGATAAAGACTGATACGACCTGGCAGGATGCGAGGGCAGGCAATAGATAAGAGGAAGGCATGAGAAGATTAGTGACAACGTTGGTTATTTTACTGGTGGTTATTATTGCCGGTATGACCTCGCTGGTTTTTTTGATTAACCCGAATGACTTCCGTGATTACATGGTCAATCGGGTTGAGCAAAAAAGCGGTTATAGACTGGCAATTGATGGTGAACTTCGCTGGCACGTCTGGCCGCAGCTCAGTATTTTGGCAGGTCAAACCTCTCTTACTGCACCGGGTGCCAAAGAGCCGGTTGTCAGCGCCGAGAACATGCGTCTTGACGTTCGTCTCCTGCCATTGCTCTCGCATCAGCTTTCAATTAAACAGGTCATGCTCAAAAGCGCCGTTATCCGCCTTACGCCTGACAGCGAGGCCAATGAGCCGGACGCGCCTATTGCGCCGGCCATAAATTCAGGCAACGAAGGCATTGTTGATACGCAAAGCGGTTGGAAGTTTGACATCGGCCGTCTGAACGTAGCCGACAGTCTGCTTATCTGGCAGCGCGCCAAAAGCGATCAGGTCAACGTGCGCGACATTAACCTGCAAATGGACCAAAACGACCAACGTCAGGCGAATATCAAACTCTCGAGCCGCATCAATCGTGACCAGCGTGACCTCACATTGAACGTTGAGGCGACGCTCAATATGCAAAATTATCCTCGCCAGTACTCTGCCGACATTACTAACCTGACTTACAAACTCAGCGGTGCGGATATTCCAGCCAACGGCATTGCCGGGCAGGCCAGCCTGAATGCCAGCTATCAGCAAAGCAACAACACGGTTACGCTGAATAAACTTGCGGTATCCGCCAACGATAACCAGTTAACCGGCAGCGGTCAGGCTGTGTTGACCGACTTACCTGACTACCAGTTGAATTTACAGTCCGATAAAATGGACCTAGACGCCATTTCCGGCTGGCAACCCAACGGCAGCGACAGTGCTCAGCAAAAGGCGCAGGCGGTGACATCGGCGCCGGTGATTGCACGTGACATTGACGCACAGCAGGACAGCCTGTCGGTATTGACCGGTTTTAATGCGTTACTCAGTCTCAAGGCCGTGGATGTGACCTATCGCGGACTAAAAATTCACAATCTTGATCTTCAGGCGCAGAATCGCGTCGGCCATGTACAGCTTTCTACACTCAGCGGCAGCATGGGTAACGGTACCTTCTCACTGCCGGGTACGCTTGATGCAACCGGCCCACGTCTGATGGCCAATCTGTCGCCTGACCTGAAAAATATCGAGATTAGCGACCTGCTGCGTGCCTATAATTTGCCTCAGGTGATGACCGGCAACTTCAGCATGCAGGGCGAAATGGGCGGCAGAGGGCTTTCAATAGAAGATTTTAACAGTAATTGGCAGGGTAACGCGCAAATGGCGATGACCAATGCCCACCTCAACGGCTTGAACATTCAGCAGTTGGTGCAGCAGGGGATAAGTCGCAGCAACAATCGCGTGCAGGGCCAGCAGCGCTATGAATACTACAGTGAGTTCCAGCAAATGCAGGCGCAGGGTGCGCTGAAAAACGGCGTGCTTAATCTAAATGACATCAGCGCTGATGCCAGCATGATGGGCATTAAGGGCAGTGGAACGGTTAATTTCCCTGGCAAAATGGCGGACATGAATCTGCTGGTGAGAGTCTCCGGCGGCTGGCAGGGCGACAACGCCTTGATCAACATGCTGCAAAAAACGGATATTCCTTTCCGCGTGTATGGCCCGTGGGATCAACTGAACTATGAGCTGAAAGCCGATCAGATTCTACGCCAGCAAATGCAGCAGGAAGCCCGCAATGCGATTCAGAGTTGGATTGACAAGAACTCAGACAATAAAGAGATTCAGGACAATAAGTCGTTGTTGAAAAAATAGCGATTCAATCGTCTCGTTAAGCCGTTATCAGTGATTCGGCGCGGTATACCTCTACCGCGCCGAACGTTTCATCTCCCCTTAAACTTCATAATCGTTTTCGACCGGCTTCAACGGCGTTATCTTCACTTTGAGAATTCGGTGGCTGCTGACTTCGAGAGGCTCAAACAGATAGTTATCAATGTGTAACTGCGCCCCTTGCTGCGGAATATTTTGCGCATACTCCATCAGCAAACCGGCAATAGTGTGGTATTCGCGTTTTTCATCTATTGGCAGCGGCAGGTACATCACCAGGTCATCCAGCGGCATGTAACCGTTGGCTATCCAACTTCCGTCCGCCAACTGCACAATATCGTGACGCGCATCCAACGTGGCCGAAGATTCAGGCAGGCTACCGGCGATGGTTTCCATTACATCGGTCAATGTAACGACGCCTTCAACCGAACCAAACTCGTCAACCACAAAAGCGAAATGGGTCTTAGCTTGCCTAAACTGCTCAAGCGCGGCCAACAATGACAGCTGTTCCGGAAAGATAAGCGGCTGCTTGATAAGGGCTTTTAAGTCTAGCGCGTTGTGCAGCAACTGCTGTTTCAGTAAATCAACCACGTGAACCACGCCGAGCGGGGCATCGGTTGAGCTGTCTTCGGTAACAAGAATGCGCGTGTGCTGATTGTTGGCAATTTGCTGAGTCAATATATCCGGCGGGTCATTAAGCTCGAGATTATCGACGTCGTGACGCGAAGTCATGACGCTGCTAACCGAACGCTGAGCTAATCCCAGCACCCGTTCGATCATATGCCGTTCCTGCTGATTAAAAATCGCATGCTCTTCACGATCGATGTCGGCAATCATACTTGAGGAGTGCGAGTCTAATTCTGCCTCTTCGTGTTTGCCGCGCAGCACCCGCAATACTGTCTCTGCGGTGCGCTCGCGCAGCGAACGGCTGGAAGAGAGAAAGCGTCGACGGTTAAACTGTGCAAGCTGATTGAGCATTTCAATCATTACCGAGAAGCCAATCGCCGCATAGAGATAACCTTTCGGAATGTAATAGCCGAAGCCCTCTGCCACCAGGCTAAAGCCAATCATCAGCAGGAAACTCAAACACAGAATAACAATAGTGGGATGGTCGTTAACGAAACGCGTTAATGGGCGACTGGCCAGCAACATTAGCGCAATAGCAATACAGACTGCGGCCATCATCACAGGAAGATGTTCAACCATGCCCACGGCGGTAATGACCGAGTCGAGTGAGAACACCGCATCCAGTACGACGATTTGCGCGACAACGGGCCAAAATTTCGCTCGACTACCTTGTTGGGTGTTTTCCTCGTCTTTACCTTCTAAACGTTCATTAAGTTCGGTCGTCGCTTTAAACAGCAGGAATAGACCCCCGGCAAGCATGATCAGGTCACGCGCGCTGAAGGCGTGAGACAAAACGGTGATAAGCGGTCGGGTGAGGGTAGAGAGCCATGAAATGGATGCCAGCAGTAGCAGGCGCATAACCAAGGCCAATAAAAGGCCGGTTACGCGTGCGCGTTCACGTTGCTGCCGGGGGAGTTTGTCGGCAAGAATAGCGATAAAGATCAGATTGTCGATGCCCAAAACAATCTCGAGGATCACCAGGGTTGCCAGCCCTACCCAAATCGACGGATCGGCTACCCATTCCATATCGCCATTTAACCTTACTCGACGCGGTGAAGCCCGCATGATGAATAATGGTCGCTGAAAAGGTAAATTTCAAATTTAAATCAGATAGCTAACCTTAATTCATCTCATTGTCATGTTGCGCATGATGTCCTGATTGATAGAAAAAGCAGCAACTGACAACATAACCCCTTTATTTAGCCTATTTTTCATAAAAAAAAGTCAATCTTGGGTAACAATCTTATTTTTTTATGGTTGACTTACAGTCATACTTAACCTGCTGTTATGGTGTTATTTGTGAAACGCATTAAGAAAAAAATCGCGTGGGCATGAATGATTTCGTAGTGATAAGACAACATCTTATTCAGGCAAAGGACTGTCGGTCGAACCTGCAAAAGCAAGGCTAGGGTCTATACTTTGCTTAAGTGATTTATTGGGTAGTAGAAGCAATTGCTTAAGTATCTTCAGTTAGTAAAGCGGTGAACAAGCCATGGCAAACCGCTGGCTGAATTTTAATCTTATGGTGTTGAGGAGTATCTCTTACAATGTTAAAAGCTGTTATCCCAGTTGCCGGACTTGGCACACGTATGTTGCCAGCAACAAAGGCTATTCCAAAAGAAATGTTGCCTATTGTTGATAAGCCACTGATTCAGTACATCGTTAACGAATGTGCTGCCGCCGGCATTAAAGAAATCATCCTGGTGACTCACTCGTCTAAAAATGCGATTGAAAACCATTTCGACACATCTTTTGAACTTGAAAGCATGCTGGAATCCCGCGTGAAGCGCCAGTTGCTGGAAGAGATTCAATCTATCTGCCCGAAAGGCGTGACCATCATGAACGTGCGCCAGGGCCAGTCCAAAGGTCTGGGTCATGCTGTTCTGTGCGCGCGCCCTTTGATTGGCGATGCACCTTTTGCCGTATTGCTTCCAGACGTTCTGATGGATGAAGTCTCGTGCGACCTGCGCAAAGACAATCTGGCAGCAATGTTGAAGCGTTTCGACGAAACGGGCAACAGCCAGGTTATGGTTGAAGAAGTACCCGAAGAAGACGTGTCCAAGTACGGCGTGGTTGACTGCAATGGCGTTGAAGGCGAACAAGGCAAAAGTACGCCAATGAAAGCCATCGTTGAGAAGCCAGACCGTAAAGATGCGCCATCTAACCTGGCGGTAGTCGGGCGCTATGTCTTCAACAAGGATATCTGGCCACTGCTGGAAATCACCCCTTACGGTGCCGGTAACGAAATTCAGCTGACAGATGCTATCGCGCTGTTGATGAAAAAAGAGACGGTTGAAGCCTTCACCATGACCGGTCGTTCACACGACTGTGGCGACAAGCTGGGCTACATGAAAGCCTTCGTTGAATATGGCCTGCGTCATAAAGCAACGGGCGAACAGTTCAAAACTTGGCTGAACGAGTTAATCGCTAAGTAAGATTTGTTGATCTCGTCAGTAAAAAATGAAAGCACCGTAGCGATGTATGCGGTGCTTTTTTTATGCACTAGAATCAATGTGTACTTTTTATCTTCAGGTATTACTTGTGCATAATTGTGTGTAACGCATCGTGTTTTTCAACTATTTTTTTAATCTTTATTTAAAATTGTTTAGCGTCTCCATAAATCCCCCTCTATGTTATATAATAGCCGCGCAAAAAAGCGCTATTTTTAAGCTGATTACTCTACGTTTAGCGAAAACGTTGCAGATGTGTAGCATACTTGGGTAGGCAATGGGATAAGTCAGGTGATTCTTAGAGATAGGGATCGCTAATATAGGTAGATTGACTGATTAATATTGCTGGTTTGAATGAACGCAAAATGCATTCACCGCGACGGGTAAAATTTCAAGCAGCCGTTGGATGAGCTCGAAAGACCTCATTTTGCCGCGTACTCTGGTTGCCGCACCGCCAGGGGCGGTAGCATGGTTAACTGAAAATAATGAGTCCTGGCGCATTGATTTGGGTGATAGCGCTGTTTGCTAAATTATGCCCAAGCGCTGGTGTAAATTTCAATAAAAACAGAGAGTTATATGAAGTATAGTCTAGGGTATCTTCTCGATTTGGCTACGGTCATCACTGAGAAAGAATTAAAAGTTAGATATAAGAGCAGTTTCTTTGGATACTTGTGGTCAATTGCCAATCCATTACTTTTTGCCATGATCTATTACTTTATCTTTAAACTGATCATGCGTGTACAGATTCCAAACTATACCGTATTTATCATTTCAGGTTTGTTCCCGTGGCAGTGGTTTGCTAGCTCAACGTCGAACTCTCTATTTTCATTCATTGCCAATGCGCAGATCATCAAGAAAACGGTCTTTCCTCGCTCAATTATCCCGTTCAGTAACGTACTCATGGAATGTCTACATTTCCTGTGTACCATACCGGTAATTATTGTTTTCCTTTACATTTATGGAATGAGTCCCTCTTGGGATTGGATTTGGGGCGTGCCGCTGATTGGTATTGCGCAAATGGCCTTCACGCTGGGAATAGCGCTAACTCTCTCAACGTTGAATCTGTTTTTCAGGGATCTCGAAAGATTTATCACCCTTGGCATCATGCTGCTGTTCTACTGCACGCCAATTCTATACGCGGGAGATATGATACCTCAACAGTATCACTGGCTGATTGACTATAATCCATTGGCTAATATGATCTTGAGCTGGAGAGACTTGTTCATGAATGGCGTGATTAATTATCATGAAGTTTTCATGCTCTATGGTTATGCAGTCATATCACTTCTGATCGGCTCCTTCGTATTTAATAAGTTAAAATACAGATTTGCAGAGATACTATAATGAGTGCTGTTATTGAGTTTGTGAACGTCACGAAAAGATATCCCCTTTATCATCATATTGGTTCTGGGATAAAAGAGCTTATTTTTAATCCAAAACGAGCACTCAGCTTACTCACAGGCAGAAGCTACCTCGCTATAGAAGATATTAATTTTCAAGTGATGAAGGGTGAGTCTGTAGCCTTAATTGGACGTAACGGTGCCGGTAAAAGTACGTCTTTAGGACTCGTTGCGGGCGTAATGAGGCCGTCATCAGGTCAAGTCAAAGTGAGTGGCCGCGTTGCCTCGATGCTTGAGTTGGGCGGTGGATTTCACCCTGAGCTTACGGGTCGTGAAAACATCCGTCTTAATGCAGTTCTCCTCGGATTACGTAGAAAAGAGCTGAACCAAAGATTAGATAAAATAATAGAGTTTTCAGAGCTTGGTGAGTTTATCGACGAGCCGATCCGTGTTTATTCCAGCGGCATGTTAGCTAAACTAGGCTTCTCGGTAATTAGCCAGGTAGACCCTGATATTTTAATCATCGATGAAGTGTTGGCCGTAGGTGATATTGCATTTCAGCGAAAGTGCTTAAATACAATTGAAGATTTTAAAAGAAAAGGCGTAACTATCCTGTTCGTGAGTCATAACTTGTCTGATGTTGAGAAAGTGTGCGACAAAGTGATATGGATTGAAAATCATCGACTTAAGCAAATGGGCCCGGCCCATGAAGTGATTGCCAGCTACAAAGAAGCTATGTCTTAATTATTTTGTTAATCCTAATTTGATCTTGACGGATTTTTGAATGAAAAATATTAATATTTACACCTGCCACCATAAGCCGAGTGCTTTTTTATCAAGCGATTTGATTACGCCTATTCACGTTGGCAAGGCCAACAGTTTTAATGAAATAGGTTGTGCTGGTGATGAGACCGGTGAAAATATATCTTTTAAAAACCCCTTTTACTGCGAATTGACCGCGCAGTATTGGGTATGGAAAAATGCGGCTCCAAGCGACTATGTCGGATTTATGCACTATCGTCGCCATCTGAATTTTTCTGCTGATCAAGGTAAACCAGAAGATAACTGGGGGGTAGTGAACTATCCTGAGATTACGTCAGAATACGAAAAAATCTTTGGTTTAGACAGTGAGTCTATAGCATCTTGTATTGGTGATTACGACATTATCCTGCCTAAAAAATGGAGCGTTAAAGCGGCGGGCAGTAGCAATAATTACCAGCACTATAAAATATCCAACTACCTGCATATCAAAGATTACCAAGCTGCGATCGACGTATTGCTAAAACGCCATCCGGAATATTATCAGGCAGTAAAAGAGTTTAACGCTGCTTCCGATGGTTATTATACCAATATGTATGTTATGACTCAGGCATTATTTACCGAGTATTCTGCGTGGCTGTTCGGCATCTTCGACGATCTTGAAAATGAAATTTCATTTGATAATTATAATGCTCAAGAAAAAAGAGTTATTGGGCATATCTCTGAAAGATTGTTCAATATCTTTGTTATCTATAAATCATCCGTAACACCCCTCAAAGTTAAAGAGGTTCAGCGTACTTTTATCTCGCAGGAAACGTTTAACGGGGTTATTGAGCCATTTTACAAGACTCACTCTGTACCCTTGGTCATCTGTTTTGACGACAACTATGCGATGAGCGGCGGCGCTCTGATTAACTCCATTGTTAAAAATAGTTCTTCCGATAAAAATTATGACATCGTCATTCTCGAAAATGGCGTTTCACAAAGAAATAAAGGCCGGCTGAAAGAATTAGTCAAAGAGCATTCAAATATAAACGTTCGTTTCTTTGACGTTAATGCCTTCAGCGAACTTAAAGGGGTATACACGCGAGCCCACTTTAGTGCGGCTACCTATGCGCGACTGTTTATCCCACAACTTTTCAAAAAATTTCCACGCGTACTGTTTATTGATGCCGATACTGTCGTCGAAAGCGATGTTGCAGAAATCTTAGATTTAGATATCGGTAACAACCTTGTTGCTGCTGTAAAAGATATCGTGATGGAAGGGTTTGTTAAGTTTAATGCCATTGCTCAGTCCGACAGTGGTGTTCAAACCGCGGCTCAGTATTTAAAAACCAGTTTGCTGATGGAAGATCCAGATAAGTATTTCCAAGCGGGTATTATCTTGTTCAATGTCGAAGTGATGAACCAAGAGAATACTTTTTCCAAGTTAATGGAAAGCATGAAAGAGAAAAACTACTGGTTCCTCGATCAAGACATAATGAATAAAGTCTTCTATAACAGAGTGCATTATTTGCCGCTGTGCTGGAATGTTTATCACGGTAACGGAAATACTGACGACTTCTTCCCTAATCTGAAGTTTTCAACGTATATGAGTTTCCTTGATGCGCGTAGAAACCCAAAAATGATCCACTACGCGGGCGAAAACAAACCGTGGAATACCTCAAACGTGGACTTTTTCGATAATTTCTTGAAGAACATCCACAATACTCCATGGGAAAAAGATGTCTATGAGCGTCTGCTTTCTCACGGTACAAAAAGCACGGACCCGGCGATGCCATTGCCGAGCGTATTACTGCAAACCAAAATTAAACGTAAGTTGATGCCACATTTTAACAAGTTTGCGCCTATTGGTTCTCGCCGTAGAAGCTCAGTCAGCAAATTTTACTATAAAATTAGACGCATCGTTTTAGGCTAAGTGAGAGATATTAAAATGACTCAAAAAAATATATTGATAGTGGGCGCAGGTTTTTCCGGTGTTGTCATCGGCCGTAAATTGGCTGAACAAGGTCATAAAATCCGCATTATCGATAAGCGTTCTCACATTGCCGGCAACTGCTTTGACGCGAGAGACGAACAGAGCCAGGTAATGGTGCATACCTATGGCCCGCATATATTCCACACCGATAATGAAGTGGTTTGGAATTTCATCAATGAATTCTCCACCATGATGCCTTATGTCAATCGCGTTAAGGCAACTTACGGTGGTAAAGTGTTCTCTTTACCTATTAACCTGCATACGATTAATCAGTTCTTCAATAAAACCTGTTCACCTACCGAAGCTAAAAAGCTGATTGAAGAAAAGGGTGATAGTAGTATTGTCGATCCGCAGACTTTTGAAGAGCAGGCTCTACGCTTTGTGGGTAAAGAGCTGTATGAGGCCTTCTTCAAGGGTTATACGATTAAACAGTGGGGCATGTCACCTGCCGAGCTGCCAGCTTCAATCCTCAAGCGTTTACCCGTTCGTTTTAATTACGATGATAACTATTTCAACCATAAATTCCAGGGAATGCCGAAAGATGGCTACACGGATATGGTGCAGAAAATAGCTTCCCATGCAAATATTACTGTTGAATTGGAAACCGAATTTGATATCGCAGAACGTGAAAACTACGACCATGTATTCTACAGTGGTCCATTAGACTCATTCTATGATTACGAATATGGCCGTTTAGGTTATCGCACTCTGGACTTTGAAAAATTCACCGTTGACGGTGATTATCAAGGTTGTGCAGTAATGAATTACTGTGAGCAAAATGTTCCGTACACCCGAATTACTGAGCACAAATACTTCTCGCCGTGGGAAAGTCATGATAAATCAGTATGCTACAAAGAGTTTAGCCGTAGCTGCGAAGAGAATGATATTCCTTATTATCCAATCCGCCAAGTAGGGGAAATTGCGCTGCTTGATAAATACCTCAAGCTGGCAATGGAAGAGAAGAACATTACTTTTGTAGGCCGCCTAGGCACATACCGTTATTTAGATATGGATGTGACCATTGCTGAAGCATTAAAAACCGCTGAAACTTACCTTGCTTCCGCGTCCGCCGATACAGAAATGCCAGTATTTACGGTTGACGTAAAATGAAATTGGCTGCACTCATAGTCACGTTTAACCGACTAGATAAGCTAAAAAAAACTTGGGCAGCGTCAGCTGCCCTTAATTTTACCGACATTATCATTGTTAATAATGCCTCTACTGATGACACGGCACAGTGGCTCGCCAGTATTAATGATACTCGTCTTAAGATTATCACATTAGATGAGAACATTGGCGGAGCAGGGGGCTTCAAAGCGGGTATTGAATATATCGATAGTCAGGTTAAGGCCGACTGGTTGGTTCTTTATGACGATGATGCCTATCCCCCAGCGAACTTAATAGAAAATTTTGAAAAGATTAAAAATGATGAGTATTTAGCTTATTGCTGTCGGGTGGAAGATCTCGAGGGAAATATCTGCAAGATGAATATTCCTTATCTGACTTTCCCTTCAGGTTTAGTGGATACCTTCAGCTATTTTTTATCGCCGCAAAAATTCATTCCTGACGAAAATATAAGTCAGCGCGTATCGACCTTTTCTTTTGTAGGGCTGATTATCGCAAGAGATATCCTTATTAATTATAAAAGCAGCCTTTTTGCTGAGCTTTTTATTTACTATGATGATCTCTACTTTTCAAAAGCATTATCCGATAGCGGAATTAAAATAAGATATTCTACTGAGATTGTATTTAAACATGACATACCGGTTGGCGTAAAAACAATTACTCCAAACTGGAAGGTTTACTATTTAGTCCGCAATCTTTTTTTGGCTAGACACTTATCAGCAAGCCTTAAAGCCTATTCTTTACCCGCAATCTTTATTAGAGTGTTGAAATATATAGCCCTCACTGTAAAACAAAAAGAAAAAGCAAACTATCTTCGATATGTACTGAAAGGGATCACTGACGGCATGTCCAACACAAGCGGTAAAAAACATTAGCTGGTGGTTTCAGATGAAGAAAGTATGTTACATCATAAATTCAGATTGGTACTTTGAGCTGCATTGGATAGAAAGAGCATTGGCAGCCAAGATGGCAGGGTATGAAGTTCATGTTATTTGCCACTTCGAAGGAGAGGACGTTAAGTCCCGTCTCGAGGGACAAGGTTTTATATGCCATAACTCTGAGGTTGCCGCTCAATCTTACAATCCTTTAGGGTTTATCGTCACCTTTACTAAAATTTGGGCCATGCTCAAAAAACTAAACCCGGAAATTTTGCACTGTATTACGATTAAATCAACGGTAACTGGGGGTATTTATGCCAAAGTACGTTCTAGGCCCGTTGTGTTGAGTTTTGCCGGTTTGGGGCGTGTATTTGATCACTCAAAAGGCATACATAATCTATTACGGTTCTGCACTTTAGCTGTGTACAGGTATATTGCCAAAAATAAAAAAGCCACATTAGTTTTTGAACATGAATTTGACAGAGATACGTTACTTTCATTAACCGGTATTGATATTAATCAGACGCTGGTGATTGATGGGGCGGGTATTAACACAGAAGAATATCCCTATTCTACAGAGCCAGGTACTACTCTGCCGGTTGTACTTTTTGCCAGCCGAATGCTGTGGAGTAAAGGGTTAGGTGATTTAATTACTGTTAAAAAATCGCTTGAAAAGTCTGACATACACTTCCAATTAAACGTTGCCGGTATCATTTCCAGCGCTGACGCCGATGCCATACCCCTAAGCACCATCGAACAATGGCATCAGGAAGGCTCTATAAACTGGCTAGGCAGAAGTAATAATGTCAGCCAACTGATTAAAGAGGCCAATATTGTTGCTTTACCCTCAACGTATTCGGAGGGCGTACCGCGAATATTGCTAGAGGCGGCCTCTATTGGGAGAGCATCGCTGACTTATGATGTTGGGGGGTGTAAAAGTATTGTTCACAATGGTGAAAATGGGTTTCTTATCGAAAAGAAAAATTTGATTGAGCTCGAAAATAAAATGAAGATTCTACTATTGCAACCCGACGTTCGCCATCGAATGGGACTTGTGGGGCGCAGTCTGGCGCTAAATAAGTTCTCATCTTCTAGGGTGATTTTAAAAACCTTAGATCTGTACCATAGGACTGAGGCTTAGTTTTCTTGCCTGATAGAGCTTTACATAATTTTGCAAAAAAAGGCCTCTAAGTCTTACGATTTAGGGGCCTTTTTTAAAGGGGCTTACAGGGCAGGGGTTAACGGAACTGTTTTTTTTAATCGTTTAGGAAAGTTATTGTCGATGCTCTTTTTCAATAGTTTATAAAGTTCTCGTTCAAACACAACATGCAAGATATATGAGACTGCAAAGGTGATTGAGAGGAATATTGTCATCCGCAAAGCAATCGGCAGGTTGTTATAGCTTCCTGAACGACCCAGCAGCAAGATAATGGGCGTATGAATCAGATAGAGAGAGAAGCTGATTTTCCCTAAAAAATTTAGGGGGGCTGTTTCAATTAGATTTCTCATCCACGAGGGTCTGACCTGCAATCGATAGATTAAGAAAGCAAAACAGACCACCATCAAGCTGTCTATTTTCGGCATACTCACGTTAATGCAGGTAAATACCATAATTATCGCAAACAGTGCTAAGTCGATGAGTCCTGAAAAACGTGTCGAGTTCGGTTCCGCTACGGATGTTTCACTGGATAGTTTGAACAGTAAAATCCCTAGCGCCATGCCGCCAATACATTTAAGAAAGCCTGATGACAGGTAGAAATAACTAAAATCAAATGCCGCCATCAATGAATCATGTTTATTGATGACGAGGCTATAGCAGACAAAAGAAAAGATAAAGAGTGAGGTATTGTTGAATTTTCGCGCTAAAACTTGAAATACTAGCACTGAGGCCCAAAGTTCGACCGAGATGGACCAGCTTGGATCGTTCCAACTCCAGTCAGAGGTCATTCCCATACCCTGCAATGCGAGCAGGTTTGCAACGCCTGAGTATGTGGGGTCAGAAAATGGAAAGTCGTTATATAGAAAATAATAAATTAGGAAAGTGATTATTAGCGTTGCCAAATGCAGCGGATACATCCTGGCCAAGCGATGGAGAGAAAATTGGGTATTGCCTATTTTTGAAGAATTAAATGCATTGATGTAGACATAGCTCAGAACAAATCCTGAAAGTATAAAAAAGAAATCAACTGCAATATAGGCATTGATGAATGGGTAATGGTTCCATCCCATTGCGCCACCCAAGAAATGGCTTAGCGCGATAGACAAAGCAAATATGCCACGGAGGCCGTCTAAATATTTAAGTCTATTTTTCATCGCTAATTATAACTTTTAAATGTAAGCATATAGTTATCGTACATTACACTACGCTTACATTTATGTCGGTAAGTATCGACTTTTTCTTATTGAAAAATTTTATTTATGTGATCTCTATAACTTGTGTTTAAGGTTTAATCACCGATTCAGCCCAAATTTTACACGCCTCTCACAGCAAGGACCCGCTGGAAATACGGCTAAAGCCAAAGTTAAAAAATTCGCTCTTTTTGAACTGCAATTGGCCGCTGTTACCGGTAAAGTGTTGTGTGCTCGGCATAGTGGCTGAGGCTGTACTGCACCGACCACTTGATTGGTTGCGCGAGTTATAGCTGTGATAGGTACACCCTCAGTCATTCTGATGTACAATGCTTGGGTTCATTTGTATGGCGCGGTGAAGATAAACCTACTAAGAACAGGGGTTTGAGATTCACCGAGCTATCGACTATTTCAGACAGGAGTTGCTAATGTCCAAACAACAGATCGGCGTCGTCGGTATGGCAGTAATGGGTCGTAACCTGGCGTTAAACATCGAGAGCCGTGGTTATTCCGTTGCTATTTTTAACCGTTCTGGCGACAAGACTGATGAAGTCGTTGCCGAGAATCCGGGTAAAAATCTGGTTCCATACTACACAGTGGAAGAGTTCGTAGCGTCACTGGAAAAACCACGCCGTATTTTGCTGATGGTGAAAGCTGGTGAAGCGACAGATAAAACTATCGCCTCCCTCACACCGCACCTTGATAAAGGTGACATCCTCATTGATGGCGGCAACACCTTCTATAAAGATACCATCCGTCGTAACAAAGAACTTTCAGACCAAGGCTTCAACTTTATCGGTACCGGCGTTTCCGGTGGTGAAGAAGGCGCATTGAAAGGCCCTTCAATCATGCCTGGTGGTCAGAAAGAAGCTTACGAACTGGTTGCTCCCATTCTCGAGCAAATCGCTGCTCGTGCTGACGATGGCGATGCATGCGTTGCTTACATCGGCGCAGACGGCGCAGGCCATTACGTTAAAATGGTACATAACGGTATCGAATACGGCGACATGCAGCTGATTGCTGAAGCCTATTCTCTGCTGAAACAGTCCCTGAATCTGAGCAATGAAGAGCTGGCAAGCACCTTCGTTGAGTGGAACAAGGGCGAGCTGAGCAGCTACCTGATCGACATCACCAAGGACATCTTCACCAAGAAAGACGAAGACGGTAAATACTTAGTTGACGTTATTCTTGACGAAGCTGCCAACAAAGGCACCGGGAAATGGACCAGCCAGAGCTCTCTGGATCTGGGCGAACCGCTGTCGCTTATCACCGAATCTGTATTTGCTCGTTACTTGTCTTCTCTGAAAGACCAGCGTGTAGCCGCTTCTAAAGTGCTGACCGGTCCTACCGTGAAAGCGTTCGATGGCGAAAAAGCTGAGTTCATCGAGAAAGTACGTCGCGCACTGTACCTGGGTAAAATCGTTTCTTACGCTCAGGGCTTCTCACAGCTGAAAGCGGCATCAGACGAAAACAACTGGGACCTTCACTACGGTGAAATTGCCAAGATTTTCCGCGCTGGCTGCATCATCCGTGCACAGTTCCTGCAGAAAATCACCGATGCTTACGCTGAAAATGCTTCAATCGCAAACTTGCTGTTGGCGCCTTACTTCAAAAACATCGCTGACGAATATCAGCAAGCGCTGCGTGACGTGGTGTCTTATGCCGTTCAGAACGGTATCCCTACGCCAACGTTCTCTGCTGCGATCAACTACTACGACAGCTACCGCAGTGCGGTTCTGCCAGCTAACCTGATCCAGGCACAGCGTGACTACTTCGGTGCACATACTTACAAACGCACTGATAAAGAAGGCGTCTTCCACACCGAATGGTTGGACTAAGTTTTCGCAATATAAAAAGGGGCCAGGAAACTGGCCTTTTTTTTTGCCTTGTAACAACTTGAATATTATCTGGGTCACGTAAACAGAACTCTCCTATCCTACAATTTCTTTAAAGGCGTATAATTACCTTAAATTAGCTATTGGTATTATCCATCCCTGGATGATTTAAGGATGAAATGTGAGCAATAAACCCAAGGTTTCGGTCATACTTGCCGTCTATAATGCCGCACAGTTTTTAAATAAATGTATCGATTCAATAATCAATCAGACGCTAAATAATATTGAAATAATTTGTGTGGATGATTGTTCAAGCGATGATTCTCTTGCGATTCTTCACGCCTATGCTGAAAAAGATAGCCGAATAAAGGTTATTCAACAAAAAAGTAACCGTGGGGCGGGCGCGGCAAGAAACGCTGGCCTAGAAATTGCCAATGGCGAATATCTGTCATTCCTTGATGCTGATGACTATTTTTCTTCGGATATGTTAAAAGTCTCCGTTGAAAAAGCCGATGCTTTATCGTTGGACGTCTTCGTCTTTGGTTCTAAGGCTTTCAATGACGCGACCGGCGTAGAGTCAGACATGTCGTGGAGCATTAAAGAGACACTGTTGCCTGAAACCGAGGTGTTTTCCGCACAGCAGATAAAAGAAGACTTCTTCCAAGCCTTTATTTGGTGGGCTTGGGATAAAATTTTCCGCAAAGAGTACATTGACAAACATGGCTTCAAGTTTCAGGAAATTAGAACCAGTAACGATCTGTTATTTACCGTTTCTGCTGTACTTATGGCCGACAAAATTTCTTATACCAAAGAGGCCTTTGCCGTCCAGAGACAAAAAGTTGAAAGTTCTCTTTCAAATACCCGCCATCTTTCCTATGACTGCTGCTTAAAGGCGACGATAGCGCTAAAAGATTTCATGGAAAGCGCCGATCTCTACTCACGGTATGAACGAGATTTTAAAAATTATGCGCTAAATTTTTTAATCTGGAATATTAATACTATCAGGCAGACTGCCTACGTTGATCTCTATAATGCCGTAAAACAATTTTACACGACACTCAACGTGAGCAGGGATGACGTCTATTATAAAC
>NZ_MRWD01000053.1 GCF_002093625.1 Rouxiella silvae
CTTTAAAATCATGTGGTTAAGTAGTTTGATTTTGGCGCCTAACAAATCAATTAATGTTTTTATTTGCACAAAGCTATGATTTATAAGCATATTTTTTATTGAGTTAACTGCGACGATAATAACGTTATTTTTGGCCAAAAAGACGTAGTACTAGCAGGATTTATTTTTCTTACACGTCATAAAACGTCCGGATATCCGTACGACGTCATGGCCTTTTTTCCGGAAATCCGAACGGGTAAGGATTCTCTACTCCTCAGAGATGATATTTATCGCGTGGAGGTCATTCAGGCTTCCATCGGTCGTGTTTTCTGGCACTGCGTTTAGGTATTGTTGCAAGAACATACGAAATTATCCGCTAATACCCTATTATCTGACTATGAATAATGGTCATAAGAACATATTATGCCAGTGTGAAGTGATTATCGTTTTTGGATGATTCGCGATGTTGAAGCATTTCTTGGTATTTTATTGTTTATACCAAGAGGAACTGATGATGTGAAAAGTGAGAAGAGATAAAAATGGAAGCAAAAAAAATAGATTCTTCAATACAATCACGTCGCAATATGAAGCTATTTATTATTCTCTATTTTCTGATGTTGGTAGTCATTATTTTTTCGAGTCACTACATTGCACGATGTAAGCTTGAAGCGCAAACGTCAATTATTAAAACCTCACTTATTCAGGCCGGTAGTGAATTAACACTTAATATTAACCGCTACGAGTTTATTCCTTTTGCACTATCATTAGATGATAACGTCAAGCAGTTCTTAATAGACGAATACTCAGACTCGTTAAGAGAAAAGGTCAACACGCTGGTTGCGAGTATCAGGCATCGTGTCGGTGCTCTGGATATTTTTATTGTCGATGCCGATGGCATGATAGTGTCCTCAAGCGACGCAATGTCCCCCAACACATTAGTGGGCCATAATGTTCAATTCAGGCCTTACTTTCAGAATGTGAAAGAAGGCGATACTGAGCATTTTTATGGGATCGGCACAACGGATTCTATCCCAGGTTATTATCAGGCTCATGGCATCTACACTAAGGGTAAGAAACTGGGCGTGGTGGCGGTTAAAATTGACGTTGATACGTTATTAACGCCGCATTCTCGCTATGGTGATAAAGTTTTTCTTTTTGACGACAATAACGTCATTGTTAATTCTAACGATACTGGGCTGCTTTATCACTCATTAATAAATCTTGATGATACTCAGCAGAAAGAGTTACTAAAAACACATAGGTATAATAATAAGAACATCCTTCCTGTAGATGGGATGGTAAAAAGAAAAATCACCGATCAAACTTATGATGTCTTATATCAAGGAAAGCATTACATCCAGGTTAACTACTACCTCCCACAGTTAAATTTAACACTGGCACAGCTATCACCGATTAACTCATTACTTTTTAATACCTCTTTGTATGCCGCGTTTGGTTTCTTTATTACCACGCTTGTCTTTATCGCTATTTTAATCTTCAGGCAAAAACAGCAAATAACCAGTCTTAAACTTGAGCGCCAAAAAATGCTTGAGGACACCAACATAAACTTGGACAGGCTTGTTAAAGAAAGAAGCCATGAGTTGGAAATCAAAAATGAAAGCCTCGCTGAGCAGATAAAAGAGCGCATTAATTCAGAGCGAAAGTTGCGAAGTATGCAGAACGAACTCATTCGCAGTGAAAAATTGGCGGTGATTGGCCAACTCTCGGCCGGTCTTGCTCATGAGATTAATCAGCCACTTTCTGCACTCAGTGTTCTTTCCGAAAATTCTGTACGTTTTCTTGAGCTTGGGCAAGTCGATGACGTGAAGAGTAATCTCAAAAGAGTGACTAAGCTGGTACAGTTTATTGGTAGATTGAGCAATCAGTTGAGATCATTTTCGCGCAATAGCGATGACTCAACGAGCCCTGTCTCTATTTCAGCCAGCCTTGATAATGCAATGGTACTGTTGGCGCACCGTTTCGACCAAGGTAAAACAACCTTTGTACGCATTCCTCCCAAAAGTGAAGTCCGGTGTTTATGCAATAATATTCGCCTTGAACAAGTTTTAGTCAACATTATTAACAACGGTCTTGATGCAATGGAAGGTATTAGCGGTGAGTGTTTTATTAACGCGCGTTGGTATAATGAGGGCGATCAGGCTGTTATTAAAATTGAAGATAATGGCCCAGGAATTCCCCATGCCATTATTGGAAATATTTTTGAACCTTTCTTCACTACTAAAAAAAGCAGTGGCTTAGGGCTGGGGCTGGCCATATCCGCTGACATAATTAATTCGTTCAATGGGAAGTTAAGCGTGGAGCAATTAGAAAAAGGAACCTGTTTCACTATTATCTTACCTCTGCATAGCCTAGATTAATTGAGTGAAAATATGAATAACATTGATGTTTTACTTATAGAAGACGATGCAGACTTGCAGTTGGCGGTGTTGCAAACGTTGAAATTAGAGAAAATTAACACTTTAGGTGTCAGTTCAGTAGAAGAAGCACAAAAATATTTAATAGATTTTGAGCATCATGGGATAATTGTCACTGATATGCGCCTTCCCGGCGTGAGCGGTACTGAATTTCAGCGGAAGATCAATATTGCCTATCCGGACTTGCCGGTGATCATTATTACCGGACACGGCGATATAGAGACTGCCGTCAAGGCGATACAAAGTGGTGCTTATGATTTTATACAGAAACCCTTTTCCGCGCAGCAAATTATTAATACCGTTAGGCGAGCGCTTGATAAACGTCGACTTATTCAAGAAGTCTACGAGTTAAGACGAAAGCTGGTCGATGCCAATTCTCTTGATAATAAAATAATAGGCAATTCAATTTCAACTCTTGAGATCAAAGAAAAAATAAAATTTATAGCGGGTACGCCTGCAAATGTCACGATCTGTGGTGAAACCGGAACAGGCAAACAACTCTTGGCTCAATGTATTCACGAACATAGCGGACGCAAAGGCCCATTTGTTGCCATAAATTGTGCCGCATTGCCGGAGTCATTATTTGACAGCGAAATTTTTGGTCATGAAATAGGCGCTTTTCCCGGCGCGACCACACAAAGAATTGGTAAGCTGGAGTATGCACACAACGGGACTTTGTTCTTTGATAAAATTGAAAGTATGCCACTGTTTTCTCAGATTAAGTTGCTTAGATTTTTACAGGAAAAAAAGATCGAACGACTGGGTTCAAACGAACAAATATCTCTCAATGTTAGAGTCATTTCGTCCTCTAAAGAAGATCTGTTTCTTTTAGCCGAACAGGGTAAGTTTCGCGGAGATCTGAATTACCGCCTTAACGTCATTAATATCAAAGTGCCACCGCTTAGAGATCGGGTTGAGGATATTCCGCTGCTGTTTGCCGTATTCGTCAACAAGGCAGCCGACGATTTAAAGAGACCGCTGCCTGAGATTAAAGAACATAAGCTACATCAGTTGATGACCCTGCCTTGGCTCGGCAATGTGCGTGAATTACGTAATGAGGCCGAACGTTTCGTATTAGGGATTACTGAACCAGTATTCATAAAGGCTGACAATAATTTATCGTTACAACAACGGGTTGAGGAGTATGAGCGTGGTTTGATCGTTTCTGAAATGAAGCATTCAAATGGAAATTTGACCCAAACGGCTAAAAAATTAAACATAGCCAAAAGCACTTTGTTTGATAAGATGAAAAAATATAAAATTTAATAATTTTTAATTAATTATACTGATTTAGTTTTTAATGCTTTATTTAATAATAAGTATCAATAATGCAACACAAGCCAAGAAATATTTTTCGTCATTCATGTTATATTAAAAGCCATAGGGTCATCTGAATTAAAGAAATCATTTAGTGGTTGCCTTGGAATATGAAAAAATAATGGATTTTTAAATATCAATGGAGAGGTTTTTATGATTCCGACATCGTCTAGCCAAGTTGCATCACTGCTACAAGTTTACACTAGTATGTTCAATACAGTAAAACATGCGGCAACATCTTTATGGAACTCTATTTGCAGGGTTTTATCTTCACCGGCTATAATAAAAAGTAATTCGTGTCCTAAACAATATCATTCCTACAGGGATGATTTTAATAAGCGTCAATCTGATGTCATTAAGGAGTTTAAAGCAAATCTTCTTTCCGGAAAGCCAATGCTTAAAAATAATAGAGGCCATGGTGGTGCTTTTTTTACTGAAACAGATAATAGAAAAGGGGGATTAGCAGCCCGGGTGGCTTTGCGTGAATCATTGGGGATCTGGAGACCCTATACGGGGGGAATGATGAACGTCTGTGATGATGATAATACAGGTATTAGATACAATAGTGGGTTAGTTCACCAGGAGCGCTATGTGCCGCCCATGCACGAATATCTACAACCAGTATTACGCGATATGATTGAATCTGTAAATGTTGTACAGCGGGTATGGCCTGGTATCTTGCAGGGCTCACCTTATAAACCCTCAGTTAACGGGAATGCTGACTTAGGCGTTACCGGCCCCAAAGTGGTTGGCGTGCAATTAAAACCCGGAGAAATAGAAAAAATAGGCGTTTACTACCGTGATGCAAATAACCGCAGTTATTCTGACTGGTAGGGTTTAAAAACAACACCATTAAAAGAGTGGCTTGTAGTGAGGCAGGCACCTACCGTATGCTACGAGGCTTAAGAGTTATGACTCGGGGTGCCGTTCCTCATAGAGGGCTGGCTGAGAAATACCCGTAAAACCTGATCTGGATAATGCCAGCGTAGGGAAGTCGTGGTATCTCAACCGGTACCCCTTCTTGATCGCCGGTTGGGAGCTTTATGACCACTCGACCTTCCGTTTTTCCCGGCCTGACGGCTGCGGATGCCTTGCAACAGCTTCGTCAAACCTCACCGCTGGTTCACTGCATGACCAATGACGTGGTGCAGTCGATCACAGCCAACGTTTTACTGGCGCTGGGTGCTTCACCTGCCATGGTGATTGACCCGCGTGAAGCCGCCGAGTTCAGCACTATTGCCAGTGCGTTACTGGTTAACGTTGGCACACTTACTGAGTCTCGCGCCGAATCAATGCTTGCTGCTATTCACGCCGCCAATAAAGCGCAGAAACCCTGGGTGCTTGACCCGGTAGCGGTAGGCGCAATCAGTTGGCGCTCAGATTTTTGTCAGGAAATAATCAGGTTTACGCCCGCCGCCATTCGCGGAAACGCCTCTGAAATAATGGCACTTAGCGGTTTGGCTGCGTCGGGTCGCGGCGTTGACAGCGCCGACACGTCACTTGCCGCGCTGCCCGCTGCCCGAGCCTTGGCGCGTCAAACCGGCGCGGTGGTCGCTGTCACCGGTGAAATTGACTACGTCAGCGACGGTGAAAAAGAGTGGGCAATCCCTGGCGGAAATGTACTCATGACCCGCGTAGTGGGAACCGGCTGTGCGCTCTCAGCGGTGGTTGCTGCCTTCGTTTCTTTGCCTGGAGACAGGTTATCGAACGTCGCGGCGGCGTGCCGGGTGATGTCCTGCGCCGGTGAATTAGCCAGCCGTGAGGCCAAGGGGCCGGGCACTTTTACCCCTGCGTTTATCGACCATCTCTACCTGTTGGATGCTGAAAAACTTAACGGAGGTGCGCAGTGGTAAAGCGAATTAACGCGTTAACCATTGCTGGCACTGACCCCAGCGGTGGGGCAGGTATTCAGGCAGATTTGAAAACTTTTTCAGCGCTTGAGGCATATGGCACCAGCGTTATCACCGCACTGGTGGCGCAGAATACGCGCGGCGTGCAGTCGGTCTACAATATTGATCCTGATTTTGTCGGCGCACAGCTCGATTCAGTGCTTTCTGACGTGCGCATCGACAGTGCCAAACTAGGCATGTTGGCAAACACCCAAGTGGTGGAAGCAGTGGCCGAGCGTTTACGCTATTACCGCAGGCTGGAAAAAGCCCCAGCCTATGTGGTGCTGGACACAGTGATGCTGGCGAAAAGTGGCGATCCTCTGCTGATGCCGGACGCGGTGGAGGCGCTGCGCCGCAGTCTGCTACCGCAGGTCTCACTGATTACCCCTAACTTGCCGGAGGCGGCGGCGCTGCTGGGCTGCGCGGTTGCCACCGACGAACGTGAGATGTGTCGTCAGGGGGAAGCGCTGTTGGCGCTGGGCTGTGAGGCGGTACTAATGAAGGGGGGGCACTTGAGCGACAGCGAGAGTCCGGACTGGTTAATGACCGCTTACTATCGCGAGCGCTTTACTGCCCCGCGCATCGCCACTCGGCATACGCACGGAACTGGCTGTACCCTCAGTGCGGCGTTGGCGGCGATTCGGCCAAGAAAAGCCAACTGGCCCGAAACCGTTGCCGCTGCCAAGGACTATTTGCAAAAGGCACTTCAGCAAGCCGACTCCCTGGAAGTGGGTGAAGGCATTGGCCCGGTACATCATTTTCATCGCTGGTGGTGAGAGCTGTCAGCGCTGCTTTCTAACACGCTTTCTGCCCGTTCAAACAGTTGCCTGGCATCGAACAGATGCTGGGCGTCAAAGGGATTTAACGGATAAAATTTTTCCTGTTTGCGCGGCCTGAGCGACAGGCGAAGACGAGTAGGGCCGGTATTTTTGGCTAATATCTCAAACAGATAACTGGCAACGTCGCCGGTTTGCGGGTCTTTCCAAGACAGCAGAATGGCCGCTGCGCCATCATTGCGGTGGGCGATAAAAATATCCTTCTGCCACAGTCCTGCAAACTCACCCTCTTTTTGCATTTTTCGGCTGCTAAAAACGGGATGCTTACACAGCAACAGCAATCGGTCGGCTGAAATATCCCTCTGCAGCGCTTGCCATAGGGGATTGTTATTTTCCCGCTGCCAGCAAGCCATGCCGAGATAGTCATTAAGGTCACGCCAGTCTGCTTCCAGCCTTTCTTTAAGCTCAGGTTCAAGAATGTTTTGGTACTGCTGCATGCCGTTTTGCGGGGTGTCTAGGCGGTTGTAAGTGATGACTTTCATGGTCCTCGGGCGGCGGCGGAAGGTGACCCACAGCAGAGGTTTAGGAATGCGAAAAACAACTGACTGTACGCTTAGGCGATAGTGATTACCGCGGGTCATTACCAGCCCGTCGGCGCTGCCGCGTTTGTTTTGATAGCTACGCACCAGAACGACGGAATTAAGCCCCATCCAACCGGTAACGTAGTGCTCTTTCTCACTGCTAACACTGTCCAGATCGCGCGCTATCTGACAAATTTTCTCTTCATCAAGCTGGGACAGAGGCAGCGTATTGTCTGCGGCATAATAGAGTTTTTGCAGCGGAGTCTGCGTAGCATCAATAACTACTGCATCTATAACTACCGCATCAATAACTACAGCATCAATAACTACAGCATCAATAACCGACATTGCACGTATCCTGCCTAAGAGTAATGGTTTATAGCTTACTCCAAGTTGTTATACATATTATCGATGAGCTGCTTGAACCGTGGACTGGATCTCAATCTCTCTCTTGATCGTTTGAGTTATTCGGCCTCAAACCATTCACTGTTTTGCTCGGCAATCGGGGTAATCGAGAAGATCATCTCCTGCAGATGGGCCCGCAAGGCTTGTTCGGCGGCATCGGGATTGCGCTCTTTCAGGGCGGCAAAAATATTATAGTGCTGGGCAATCAGGTTCTCGGGAGGTGACACTTTGCTGAGCGAAAAAAACCGTACGCGGTCCATGGTCGCTTTAATATTTTCAATGGTTTCCCACGCCAGACGGCAGTCAATAATTTGAGCGATCAGTCGATGGAATTCATCGTCAAGCTGAAGAAACTCTTGTGCTTGATGACTTTTGGCCGCCAGCTCTTGCCGCTGGAGATTATGCGCCAGCAGCGCCAGGTCGCTATCGGTCACCACCGAAGCGGCGCGGCGAATAACCGCGGTTTCAAGCGCTTCGCGGATAAAGCGACCGTCGGCGACGCGCTTGGCAGAAATCTTCATCACAAACGTGCCGCGCTGGGGCAGAACCTGAACCAGACCGGCCTCAGCCAGTTTTATAAAGGCTTCGCGGACCGGCTGACGGGAGACGTTAAAACGCGCCGAAATCTCTTTTTCGGAAAGAAAGGCGCCGGGCGGGATAATGCAGGCCACAATATCCTGACGCAGCGTGCGATAAATTTGCTGGTTTACCGGCACGTTACCGTTCAACTCATAAGATTCTGACATGGCGAAGGCTATAGTGTGAGAATGAGATAACTCCATAATAGCATGACTTTCCAAGAGGTTTTGACATGGATAATGTTGGCGGAGTGCAAAAGGGGTTGACCGGGCCAGTGTCTGGCCCGGGCGAACTTAGCGTTTCTCTCCCCAACTGTGGTATTCGCTGCCCCGGACCTCAGGCGCAGTCTCGGGCATCATCATCAGCCCGATCATTGAAATAATACCGAGAACCATCATATAGATAGCCAGTCCGTGATAATCCCCGCCGCTGACCTGAAGAATTTTAACCGCCACTAATCCCAGCACGCCGCTGCCAATCAGCGAACCAATTTGCCAGATAAGCGCGATCCCACTACAGCGGATGCGCGTTGGGAACAGTTCGGGGAAATACGATGCTTGTGGGGCATAACACATGCTGTGGCCGAAGGTGAGGGCCAGGATCATAGCGATTTGCGTCATCCAGAAAGTATCCTGTTTGAGCACCAGGAAGAACGGAATAATTCCCACCACTAACAGCAGCGCGCCTGCCATATAGACGGGTTTACGCCCGACTTTGTCCGAGAGTTTACCCATCAGAGGAATAGAAAAAATCTCGAGAATGACCGCTACTATCATCGTGTCGAGAAGAATACTGGCGCTGAGATGATTCGCCTTACCAAAGGCTAGGACGATGACCGTAAACATGGCGAAGGCGCAGGCTTCAATCAGTTTGGCACACACGCCTTTGACGATAATGCCCGGATAACGGCGAATGACTTCAAGCACCGGCTGGGATTCTACCGCTTTGGTTTTACGGATCTCGGCAAAAACTGGCGATTCATCGATTCTTAAACGAATAAACAGACCGACAATGACCAACAGCAGGCTGAGCAAAAAAGGAATACGCCATCCCCAGGCCAGCATCTGCTCGGCGCTGAGCTGTGCATTCAGCACTGCGAACAGTGCGGAGGGGAGCAAAAAGCCCAGAGGTGCGCCAATTTGTACCCAACTTGCAAAAAAGCCGCGTCGCTCTGGGCGCGAATATTCGGCGGTCATTAACACGGCGCCTGCCTGCTCACCGCCTACGCCGAAGCCCTGGAGTACGCGAATAAAAATCAGCAGCACGGGCGCCCAGTAACCTATTTTCTCGTAGGTGGGCAGCAGACCGATACAAAAGGTGCCTAATCCGACGATCAGAATAGTTATCACCAGCGCTTTTTTGCGCCCGACTTTATCGCCGATATGCCCAAAGACAATACCGCCGAGAGGGCGAGCCAGAAAACCGACGGCGTAGGTAGCAAAGGCCGCCAAGGTACTGACCAGCGGATCGGCGCTGGGGAAAAAAAGTTGGCCGAAGAACAACACTGCCGCGGTTCCATAAGCAAAAAAGTCATAATATTCAGCGGCGGTACCGATTGCCGAGGCCCCGGCGACGCGTTTTAATACTGAGCGTTCTTCTCGGGTCATGGCGGCGTGAGACGAGGTTGAAACCTGTGTCATTGTAGGGTGCTCCAGGTGTAACTAGGGTGTTGTAAATCCCCGACGGAACGCGTCGGGGGCAGCACTTAAGAGTGTGAGATCCGTGCAGCAGGCTGGTGCTTAGGTGGCTTGATGACAAAGAACACCAGAATGGCACCCACGGCTGCAACGCCGCCGGCCAGAATAAATGCGCTGTCGAAATGGCCGGTGTTTTGCACGATAAATCCGGTTACCACCGGGCCAATAATGCCGGATATGCTGCCGATGAGGTGAATGAACCCGCTGGCGCTGCCGACTTTAGATTTATGCACTACATCCTGAATAATGGCCCAATAAATCGCACCGGTGGTGTAAAGGAAGAAGATCGATATCGACATAAGTATTACAGCGGGCACAACGCTTGTGACTACGCCCGCCAATGCCATACAAATCGCCGCCGCCAATAGGCTGACCACAAGGACAATTTTTCGCGACAGTAATAAGCGGCCGGTAATATTAAATATTTTATCCGAAATAATACCGCCTAACGCCAGGCCGAAGAAGCCGACAATCCAGGGAATAACGGTAGTCAGGCTCATCTCTTTAATATTTAACCCGTGTGCCTGAACCAAATAGGCTGGGAACCAGCTCAGGAAGAAGAATAAAATATAGTTGTAGCAGAAGAAGGCGAAGGCGGTAACCAAGATAATAGGCTGACGCAGGTAGTAGCCCAGCGTATGCGCCGACTGAGTTAAATCCTCTTCGTCATTAATTTTTTCGGACTTTAACTGGTTAACCAACTGGCGCTCACGCTCGCTGACACGCTTGCTTTTTTCTGGGTTGTCGGAGGCGGTAAAGAACCACACCAGCATCCAGACGATGCCAATCGAGGCGATGATCATAAACGCAGGGCGCCAGCCAAAAGAGATAGCCAGATAGCCGACGATAGGACCGGCTACAGCACCCCCGAGCGGAGAGCCTGCGCTGAGTAGCCCCATCGCCGTAGCCGCCTGTTTCTTGGGGAACCAGCCGTTAATCATTTTATTCGCCGACGCGCAGATCGGACCCTCAGCCATACCAAACAGCACGCGCAGGATTAGCATGGAGTAAAAACCGGTCGCAATCGCGGTCATGCCGCAGAATATTGACCATAGTCCTACGGCTAAACCTAATACTAAGGTTGGACCGAATTTATCAACCGCCAGTCCACCAATGAAGTTAAATATTGCATAGCCGAAGAAGAAACTGCCAAATATCATCCCGAATTGTTCAGGATTAATTGTTAGCTCTTTTTCTATCATCGGTACAGTAATCGAAAGCGCAACGCGATCGAGGTAATTTATCATGTAGACCAGACACAGCAGGAGTACAATGGTCCAGCGTAGGTTCTTAAACATTTTCAGCTCCACTTGGTGTAGTTTTAATAGTGATGCGTTCAATCATTCTCTTTCAGATAAAAACGGTTATATCGGATAAAATTTCGCTAATAAATTTTCATTGCTATAAAAAGCGTGTTTTAACTAATTACCCTGGTGGGCAGGCCAATAAATAATGACCTGCCAAAGTCGATGTTAGAATTTGAGAAGAACTTTACAGCAGGCTCGCTGGTCTTTCTCAAATAAGGTCATGGCAGCCTCAACGTCTTCACCCGGCATGCAGTGGGTGACCAATTTCTCGGGACTGATTTTCCCTTCGGACATCCATTCAATAACCTGCGGAAAACGATGACTATTGAGGCGTGAAGAAAATAGCGAGATTTCTTTACTGGTAATGCTTTGCTGCGTAATGCTACAGGCTTCACCTGAGAATCCCATCATGCCTACGCGCGCTGCCGGTGAGGCCACGTTAATCGCCTCCTGCAAAATTGATGGATGACAGGCCGCGTCAATAACCAACGTCGGGCGGATATTTTCAGCCGCCAACTGTTCTGTCACCGACTTATGCTGGTTATTTATGGCCCAGTCTGCGCCATTTTCACGCGCCATTTGCAGACGTTCTTCAATTCTGTCTGCAACAATGACTTTTTGAACGCCATAGACGCCTTTTAGCACCTGAATAACCGTCAAGCCCATCGGCCCCGCGCCGAAGATAAGGGCGGTGTCCGTTGGGGTCGGCTTCAGAAAGGCGGTAATATTGGCCGCAATGGTAAAGGGTTCGACCATGCTGGCGAGCTGATCTGGAATTGAGTCCGGAACTTGATAAGCGTTTTGAGCCGGTGCCACGGCGTAGTCGCTGAACCCGCCGTCGCGGTGCACACCTATCACCTGTAGCTCGCTGCAAACGTTGGGGCGACCCACTGAACACGGGTAGCAGTGGCCGCAGCTGACCACGGGGTCAATCACCACTCTCTCGCCGATGCGTGAAGGGTCAACGCCTTCGCCAACGCTGTCAATGTGACCAAAAAACTCGTGTCCAATCACCCGTGGGTATTTCGCGAACGGATTGTGGCCGTGATAAATATGCACATCCGAGCCGCAAATACCGGCGTAGCTTACCTTGATGCGAACCTCGCCAGGCGCCGGTTGCAGCATCGGGCGTGTTTCGATAACCAATTTTCCTGGCTGCTGAATAACGATACTTTTCATAGCATTTCTCTCAATAAGCGGCACATTGTTTACCAACTCCACAGCGTGCCGTCTTCAAGACGGGCGACCGGCAGATAGGCAGGGTCGTAGGGGTATTTGGCCGCCAGCTTTTCATCAAACTCGATGCCAATCCCCGGTTTTTCCCCCGGATGCATGTAGCCGTTGTCAAAAGTCCAGCTGTGTGGGAACACTTCCAGCATTTGTTCTGAATAGCCCATGTACTCCTGCACGCCAAAGTTTGGTACCCACAGGTCAAAGTGCAGCGCCGCCGCCATGCAGATAGGCGACAGGTCAGAAGGGCCGTGTGAACCGGTGCGTACCTGATAAAGCGAGGCAAAGTCGGCAATGCGGCGCATACCGGTCACGCCGCCCGCGTGGGTTATAGTGGTACGAATGTAGTCAATTAACTGCTCTTCAATCAGTTGCTTACAGTCCCAAATGCTGTTGAACACTTCACCGACTGCAATCGGCGTCACGGTGTGCTGGCGGATTAGTCGGAAGCATTCCTGATTTTCGGCAGGCGTCGGGTCTTCCATCCAGAACAGACGGTATTGCTCAACACTTTTGCCAAAGCGGGCAGCTTCGATAGGCGTCAGGCGGTGGTGCATGTCGTGTAACAGGTGTTCGTCAAAGCCAAATCTTTCTCGCACTGCCTCAAACAGCTTTGGCGTGAAATCGAGGTATTTTTCCGTTGACCACAGCTGTTCTTCGGGCCAGTTGCCTTTGGTTGCTGGTTCATAGGCCAACCCTTTACCTTTGGTCACGCCGTAGCCGGTTTTCATGCCGGGAACGCCGCACTGCACGCGGATCGCCTTGAAGCCTTCTTCTTTGTGGCGCGCATAGTCGTCGAGGACTTCGTCAATCGATTGACCTGTAGTGTGACAATAGACCATCACGCCGGTGCGGGATGCGCCGCCAAGTAGTTGATAAAGAGGCATATTGGCGGCTTTAGCTTTAATATCCCACAGGGCAACGTCCACCGCCGAGATTGCCGACATCGTCACTGGACCGCGACGCCAATAGGCACCTTTATAGAAAAATTGCCAAATATCTTCAATCTGATGGGCGTCGCGGCCAATGAGCTGTGGGCAAACGTGATCTTTTAAATAAGACGCGACCGGCAGTTCGCGACCGTTCAGTGTGGCATCACCCAAGCCGGTCAGGCCGCTATCGGTAGTGATTTTTAAGGTAACAAAGTTGCGACCTGGGCAGGTAACAAAGACTTCAGCTTTGACTATTTTCATCAGGCAAGACCTTTTGCAGGAAGAGAGTGTGGTGCATTGGTTAAAAAATACGCCCTTACCTAACTACCATACAAGTATGCAGATCGATTTTTGCAGGTTGAGATCACAGTTTGTTGCGCAGTTGTTATTTGCAGTGCAGAAGAAGAGGGGAGTAGAGATAGTGTGTGTGAGAGAAACCGCCGGGCGTTAGCCCAGCAGTGCACAATGAGGCGGCAGTCGACACTGCAGCGCATTGGGTAAGATATCGATGCGAAAATGCTTGCCGGTCAGCGGTTCACCGTCAAGGTTGAAGGTCATATCATGTGGTGCGTTGATTTCCAGCCAAGGCAGAGAGGTCGAAACGATATTTTTGTTCTCTTCACCATTGAGCAGGCTGCGTAAAAATGAAGGCAGAAGCTCCTCGGCAGTCAGCAGACGCAGCTGTAGCAGACCATCGTTAATCAGCGCCTCAGGGCAAATTTCCTGTCCGCCACCGGCCTGACGGCCGTTGCCAATGCCTATAATCAGCGCATCGCCTTCCCATTTGAAGTCAGGGCCAGTTATCTCACAGCGGTCGGCTTTAAGTGTGTCCATTCTCAGCAGGCCGTGAATGAAGTAAGAAACACCGCCAAGTGCCGATTTGAGTTTCTCGGGGGTTTCGGTGGTAATGCGCGTGCCAAAACCGCCGGTAGCCATGTTAATGAAATAGCGCTCGCGGTTGACGCTCGCGAGGTCGATCTCAGTGGCTCGTCCATGTACCGCAAGCGTTAACGCCTGATCCATCTCTAGCGGAATGCCACAGCTGGTGGCGAAGTCGTTAGCGGTGCCAAGCGGAATAATCCCCAACGCCGGGCGTGATGCCTGCGGATGAGCAATTAACGCCGTCGCGACTTCATTAATGGTGCCGTCACCGCCGCCGGCAATCACCGTGTCTGCGCCAAGTTCGATGGCTTCAGCCACGTAGCGTGCGGCATCACCGTGTTCCCATGTCACACGCACCTCAAGTTCTACACCTTCAGAGCGCAGGTGATAAACGGCTTCGCGCAGTGCTTCATTGCCCGCGCCTTTTCCATTTAAAATCAGCAGTGCTTGTGTTTTTTTAGTCATGCACCCTCCATGCTTACCGATCCAGTGATTATAAAGTAGATGATTTGAGGGGCCAATAGCCATCGGAATTTTCAGGGAAATCTGCATGAATAGAGTAATGAGAGTTATTTTAATAAGAATGAAATAGATGTGACTATTATAAAGTTCAAAATACTTTATATATTTAATTTATTAATAGAAGAGGGGAGATTGATGATTAATTAAATTAAATTTTAATAATAAAATAATGCCAGCCCAAGGGTGTTTGGACCGGCGAAGAGGTGGTGACATTAAGTTTATGCGGTTCTTTTTCATTCGAGGGTCTTGCTGCGGAAAATATAATAACCAAAAGCATCAGGCCGAGTTGTGATCAGATTCTACTTTTTGAGAATAAAGTCGAAATAAAAAAGCTATTTCGACCCTATTTATTGCTTTAATTACGACTGTGCATTACGCGTATTACTATTTATAAGGTTTCTTAATAAAATAGCGAACGCCAACGGTATCTCTTTAGGAATGGGTAAATAAACGAAATGACCGTTTCCTGGTGCTACATCAATCGGTTCGCCTTTTTTGTTTTGCATCTGCTCAATGAAAAACGACACATTACCTTCGGGCGTCATGATCTCTATGCTGTCACCAACGGAGAAGCGATTTTTGACATCCACCTCAGCCCAGCCGCTGTTTTTTCCGCTGCCGCGCACGCCGGTAAATTCTCCGGCAAACTGCTGGCGGTCGCTCACTGAAAAGCCGTAGTCATAGTTTTGCTGCGCCTGATGCACGTGGCGGCGTAAAAAACCTTCGGTATAGCCACGATGCGCTAACCCTTCTAGGGTAGTGAGCAGGTTAGGGTCGAAAGGTTTTCCCGCTACGGCGTCGTCAATGGCGCGTCGGTAAACCTGCGCGGTGCGGGCGCAGTAATAAAATGACTTGGTGCGGCCCTCAATTTTCAACGAATGCACGCCCATTGTTGTGAGGCTTGAGACGTGTTCGATGGCGCGCAGGTCTTTGGAATTCATAATGTAGGTACCGTGCTCATCTTCGAAAGCACTCATATATTCTCCGGGGCGCAGGGCTTCTTCCAGCATAAACACCCGGTCTGTGGGTTGACCGAGACCCAGGGTTGGCGCGTCGGTTTCGACCTGCTTCACTGCGATGGGGTCATGCTGATGAACGATATTGCCTAACGCGTCCTCTTTGCCTTCCTGTACTTTATATTCCCAGCGGCAGGCGTTGGTGCAGGTTCCCTGATTTGGGTCGCGTTTATTAATGTAACCCGAAAGCAGGCAGCGGCCGGAATAGGCCATGCACAGCGCGCCGTGTACAAACACCTCAAGCTCCATCTCGGGAACCTGTTGACGTATTTCAGCTATCTCTTCCAAAGACAATTCGCGCGAGAGAATCACTCGGCTCAGTCCCATTTGCTGCCAAAATTTTACCGTCGCCCAGTTGACGGCGTTGGCCTGTACTGACAGGTGAATATCCATATCGGGAAAGGCGTCGCGCACCATCATGATCAGGCCGGGATCGGACATGATCAGCGCATCGGGACCCATTTCAATCACCGGTTGCAGGTCACGCAGAAAGGTTTTTAGCTTGGCGTTGTGTGGGGCAATATTGACCACTACATAAAACTTTTTACCCAGCGCGTGCGCTTCGTTTATACCCAGCGCCAGGTTTTGGTGAGTAAACTCGTTGTTACGTACGCGCAGGCTGTAGCGGGGCTGACCGGCATACACGGCATCTGCGCCGTAGGCAAAAGCGTAGCGCATGTTTTTCAGCGTACCGGCGGGAGAAAGTAATTCTGGAGTGAACATAGCCATTCTTGTCTGCGTTTTCATTGATGAGAAATGATGGAATAAAGGCCGCGACGTTTTATGCGGCGGCGGAAGGCCGCAATTGTATCGATGAAAAAAGTGAAAAGAAGCGGGCAGTGACGGTTATTCGCAGGGTGTTTGAGCCAGATCAATTTTAGGGGTAATTGATTTATATTGACGCTGCTCGTGGTGAACAGCGTCGTCGTTTAACGTGTCATTTCACTTCAGTGAGTCAAGTCGCGAACGTCCGTGCTTGGACCATTTTTGACTACCGACTGCATGCCCTTTTGGGCCGCACTGGTTGCCGTATACATTTCGCTGACGCCGATGACCTGATGATTTTTTGCCTTCAACACAAAATAGTGCTGGCCGTCTTTGGAGGGCTTAAGCTCATACTGTCCTTCATCGGTGGCATTAATCTGTACCGAAGTGATCCCGTTCTCGGCAGATGCCTTGCTGGCGTACATTTCGCTGCTGAGAATAATCTCTCCGTTACCGGCCTTCAGGTTAAAGTGAAACTGTCCGTTCTTCGCTTTTTTAAGATCATAATGACCTGTCGCCATAAAGGTATCTCCAGTAGGTGAATAATCCATCTTCAAGTGTAGCTAATGATGGATTTTCAACCCGTGTAAAACTCCGTTACTGGCGATTTTCAGGCAAATTTGTGACCTAGGCAACAGACTTATGTCAGCCGACAAGGATCGGCTTCCCAGCGGTAGCCAACGCCATAGACCGCGCGAATAAAGGCTTTGTCGCCGTCGATTGATTCAAGCTTGCGGCGCAGGTTTTTAATGTGACTGTCGATGGTTCTGTCGGTCACTACGCGATAATCATCGTAGAGGTTATTGAGCAGTGCTTCACGGGTAAAAACGTAGCCGGGTTTTATCGACAGTGTTTTAAGCAGGCGGAACTCGGCAGGAGTGAGGTCAAGCTCCACGCCCTCATAATGAGCCTGGAAGCAGCCTTCATCAATGTGCAGACCCACACCGTCAGCCAGCGGTTCGGCCGGGCGGTAGCAGCGACGTAGAATCGTTTTAACCCGCGCCACGACTTCGCGCGGACTGTAGGGTTTGCAGATGTAATCATCTGCGCCGATTTCCAGGCCTAACAGGCGATCAATCTCTTCAGTTTTAGCGGTCACCATCATGATCGGAATATCTGAAAACTGGCGAATGTCGCGACAAATACTCAGGCCGCTGCTGCCGGGCAGCATCAAATCCAGCAGGATCATCGTGGGCGGATTGGACTGCACCAAAGGCACAACGTCGTTACCGTTGGTCAGCCATTCTGTGGCATATCCCGCCGCTTGCAGGTAATCGACCAGCAGTTGCCCAAGCTTGGGTTCATCTTCAACAATCAGGATCTTGAGTGGCTGGTTTTCAGCGTTAACGAATTCATTCATTAAATTCTTTGTCCGATAGGAATTGAAAGCGGAAGCAGCAGGGTCATTCTGACGCCGCCGTTTGGCGAATGTTCGGCGCTTATCTTGCCACCGTGCGCTTCAACAATATTTTGACAGATGGCGAGCCCCAAACCGGAACCGCCGCTGGCGCGATTGCGTGAACCTTCTGTACGGTAAAAACGTTCGAAAATGCGCTGCAACTGTTCTTCATTAATGCCCGGCGCTGAATCCTGAAAGTAGATTTGCAGGAACTTGTCGCGGCGGGTGGCAATAATCTCCAGTCCACCTCCTGAATCAGTATAGCGCAGGCTGTTTTCCAGCAAATTATTAAACAGCTGAGAAAGCCGATGCGGATCGCCAAATAAGGGGGCATTGTCGGGAAGCTGACTTTGCAGCGTCAAGCCCTTGGCATTAAAACGGTCGCGGAAACCCGCTTCAGCCAGCTGAATTAGGTGCACCGCGTCCGTTTCTTCTTTACGGTAGGCCAGCGCACCGGCATCGGACAGCGACAACTGATAAAGGTCGTCAACCAGTTTGGTGAGCATCGAGACCTCTGACTGTAGCGAGAAAAGCGACTCCAGTGACATTTTTCTAACGCCGTCCTGAATCGCCTCAAGCTCGCCGCGTAGCACCGCCAGCGGCGTTCTCAGCTCGTGGGAAATATCGGCCATAAACGCCCGCCGCATTTGTTCGTTTTTCTCGAGCGTGATGGCCAATTGGTTAAAGTCCTGCGCCAGTTTCCCGAGTTCGTCCTGCGTACCGACCTCAACGCGACTGCTGAAATTACCTGCCGCCAGCTGATGTGTGGCCTTAACCAGTCGTTTCACCGGTGCCAGCATGCCTCGCGACAGCAGCCAGGTTACCGCTGCCGCCAAAAGCGTGGTGAAACCCATGATTATCCAACTGGTGCGGCGCTGTTGCTGATCGAAGTTGATATCGGCATTGCGCGTTAGCCGTTCGGCGGGCGTGGAGACAACGGTGCCGATAAACGTCCCGTTAACCAACATGATGCGCCCCGACCCCACGAGGTCATAGGGGATCTCTGACTCAGAACCGGCTATCCGGTGATTGCAGTTATCGAGTATCCAGAATTTTGTACGCCAGCCGACCGGCGGCATGACCTGACCATTTTCATCGTTCTGGTCGAAGGTGCGCATCATCTGGTAAATAGCTTTATCGTTATTTCTCACGAAATCCCAGTTTCCGTGCTGCTCGTACTGCTGCTGGAGGTAGTCGGCAATCATCTCAACCCGCTGCTCATTGCCGTGGCGGATATAATCGATAAATCCACGCTCGAAGCTCATGCGAACGCCCCAGTTCATGGTGACCATCACCAGACTGCAGGTCAAAAAGATCGCCAGAAACAGCTTGGCGGTTATACCTGGTTTCATGATTTGCTCGCAGGATCAGCAGAGGCCGCCGCATTGCGACGGCGGTCTAACAGGGCATTGGTCTGGGATTCATCCGGTACGCGCATGAATATCCAGGCGGGAAGGGCAATGATCAGCGTCATGCACATATAGCAATAAATAAAGGCGCTGTGCATGGTGGCGCTGCCGGGATCAATCTGCTGGTGGGCAAACAGGCCAATTAGAATACCGGCGACGCTGACACCCAGACTCATTGAAAGCTGCATAATCATTGACAGCAGGCTGTTGCCGCTGCTGGCGAGACGAGGCGGCAGGTCTTTAAGCGTTAAGGTATTCATCGACGAGAAGCGCAGCGAATTAACCATCCCCTGGAAGAACAGCACCACGGGAATCATCCAAAATGCGCCGTAAATAGCGACCAGCGGCATGCACAGTGTGATAACTGAGAGCAGCAACGTGGCGCTGACTAGCGCTTTACGGTAGCCGAGCTTGTTGACAAGCCGCACGACGATGCGCTTCATTCCCATGCTGCCCAGCACCATAGGAATCATCATCAAACCGGCGTGGAACGGCGTGAAACCCATGCCGAGCTGTAAAAATACCGGCGTCATAAACGGCAACATGCCGCTGCCAATACGGCCGAGAAAACTGCCGGTCAGGCCGATAGAAAAAGTTTTGGTATGAAACAGGCGCAGCGAGAACAAGGCTGAAAGGTTCCCGCGCGCGTGAAGCCAGTAACCGCCGAGTGACGCTACGCCGGTCACCACCAACGCCGTCAGCATCCACGCCGAAAGACCAAGTCCACGATTACCCTCAAGCGCCAGCGTTAAGGTCGCCATGCACACCGCCAGCATAATAAAGCCGCTGATATCGAAACGACGAGTCTGCATTTTATAGTTGGGCATGAGCATGACAGTGGCAATAGCACCGGCAAGCCCGACTGGCAGATTAATCAGAAAAATCCAGTGCCAGCTGGCGTACTGCACCAGAAAACCCCCCAGAGCCGGGCCCATGAGAGGGCCAATCTGGCCGGGCAGCGTCACGAAGGTCATCGCCGCCATGTATTCGCTGCGCGGCACAATTTTTAGGACCGTTAACCGCCCAACCGGCACCATCATGGCGCCACCAATCCCTTGAAGCACCCGCGACATCACCAACTGTTGCAGCGTGGTGGACTGGGCGCAAAACAGTGAGCCTAGGGTGAACAGCACGATAGCCGAGAAAAAGACCCACTTAACGCCGACTTTATCGGCCAACCAGCCGCTGGCAGGTAGCATCACGGCAACGGTAAGCACGTAGGCAACAACCACACTTTGCATATGCAGCGGATTCTCGCCAAGGCTGGCGGCCATCGAGGGCAGGGCAGTGTTGACGATAGTGGTATCCAGTGACTGCATAAAGAAGCCGAAGGCGACAATCCATAGCTGCCAGCGTACAGAAATAGGTAGGGTGGTGCCTGTAGACTCGGTCATCGATTCGTAATGCCTAATAAAATGAGTGCCTGATTGAATTTTCGTTCACGGCGTTAATTTTGCCTTCATTCACCGGCCCAACACCAGTAGAAATGTACAGAAGATAAAAGCATTGGCTGGCCGCTGGAGAGAGGTGGCATATTGAACCAACACGGCCAGCGGGGAGCTTAAAGGCCATCCTTGGCGGTCGATATGACAACAGGCTGATTGTTTTTCTTTTTTATGTGTGCGAGCAGAAATCATTTTTGCATCGTTAACCAGTTTAACGAAGTCTGTAGGTTGAAAAATGGAGGAATTAAGGAGTCCTTTTCATTGCGTGACAATTAATTGCAGCGATCATCACTGGGTATTATCAGCGCTGAGGTGCTAAGGTTAATGCTGTGATTCGCAGACTAATTAAATTCTTCATTCATAATGAGTCATCGGGTAAAGGAGAGCATGATGAGTAAAAGAGAATTGGGTCGTTCCGGTATTAAGGTTCCATTGCTGACCTTTGGTGGGAACGTATTTGGCTGGACAATCGACCAGTCTACCTCTTTCAGCATTCTTGATGCGCTAGTGGACCACCAGCTTAACTTCATCGACACCGCCGACGTCTATTCACGCTGGGCCGAAGGTAATAAGGGCGGAGAGTCGGAAACCATTATTGGCAACTGGCTAAAAACCAGCGGCAAACGTGACAAAATCATTCTGGCTACCAAGGTCGGTATGGAGATGGGCGACGGTCAGAAAGGCCTGTCTCCGAGCTATATTAGACAGTCGGTAGAAGATTCGCTAAAACGCCTGCAAACTGACTACATCGACCTTTATCAGGCACATAAAGACGACGAAGATACGCCGCTGTCCGACACCCTCGCCACCTTTGACGCACTTATCAAAGAGGGTAAGGTCCGTGCAATCGGCGGCTCCAACTACTCCGCTACCCGTTTTGCCGAAGCGCTAAAAGTGTCCAAAGAGCAGGGCTTGGCGCGCTATGAAACCCTGCAGCCGGAATACAATCTTTACGACCGCAAAGACTATGAGTCAGGATTGGAAAAGGTCGTGACTGAACACGGTGTCGGGGTGATCAACTATTATTCACTGGCCAGCGGATTCCTGTCGGGTAAATATCGCAGCAAAGAGGATGCCAGCAAGAGTAAGCGCGGCGCCGGCGTGGTTGATAAGTATTTAAACGATCGCGGGCATAAAATCATTCAGGCGCTGGATAACGTTGCCGAGAAACATCATGCGTCTCCAACGCAGGTTTCGCTTGCCTGGCTGATTGCTCGTCCAAGCATCACGGCACCTATCGTCAGTGCCACCTCGATCAAGCAGCTTGATGACCTGGCGCTGGCCACTAAACTGAAGCTCGACAAGCAGGATATCGAGGCACTTGATCAGGCCAGTGCCTGGGAATAATGCTTTGAATTGATTCTAGAATTAAATTCGTAAGCCGTAGAAATAAAAAAGCGCCGAAGTGAGTCAGGCGCTTTTTATTTGGCGGTTTATCAAGGTGATAATGCAGAACTGTTATCGCCTGTTCATCAGCGTTTATCGCTACGGTATTATCTAAACAGCGTCTGCGCCCAGCGTGCCAGCCCTGCCGTAACCGAGCCAAAATCATTGCCGCCCACCAGCGGTATACCCGGCAGCTGGGCCTGCAGCGCAGTGCGCAACAGAGGTGAGCGCGCACTGCCCCCGGTGAGATAAATCACGTCCGGCTTAATTTCGCTGCTGGCGAGCGCGAGGCTGACCTGTTCCTGAATGCGCTCCAGCGGCTGAGAAATCGCTTCGCTGAGCTGCTGCTGGCTGATATTTTCGCTTAGCCCGGCTTCGATGAAGTCTAACGCGGCGGTCACGCTCTGGCGCTCAGACAGCGCAATTTTGCTCTCTTCGGCCGCGCGAACCAGACGGTAACTCAGTCGCTGCTGGTGCACCTTCAACAGGCGTTTAACCTGATCGGGATTAGCCGCATCGCGGATCATATCGCGCAGTAAACGGCCGTTCGCCACACTGTAGAAATCGAGCTGCGCGGGCACGTCGTTGGTTGCTACGGCGTTCCAGTAAGGCAGTGAAGGCATGGCGATGCCTTTCTGCGTTTCGCTGCCCATGCCAAACTGCGGCGTTAACTGCTTGAATGCGGTCATAATGTCGAGATCGTTACCGCCAACGCGGCAGCCGCTGTGACCCAGCAGGCTGTGCTGACGCTCGGCCTTATCGCGCCAGCTTGGCCCCATCAGCAGCACCGAGCAGTCGGTGGTTCCCCCGCCGATATCCACGACCAGCACGGTTTTGTCTTCAGTCAACGTGGCCTCAAAGTCCAGCCCGGCGGCAACCGGCTCAAACTGGAAGGCGATATCACGGAATCCAGCACGCGCCGCGGCGCGTTCCAAAATACCCTGCGCCTGGCGGTTGGCCTCTTCGCCACCCATGCCCTGGAAGTTAATTGGGCGGCCAATGACCGTCTGCTCAATAGTCTGTTGTAATACTGATTCGGCCTGACGTTTAATGTGAAACATCATGGCGCAGACCAGGTCTTCAAACAGGGCTATTTGCTGTGGCTTCAGGCCGTTGGCACCCAGAAACGACTTCGGTGAACGAACGAAGTAAACGTCTTCCGGGTCTTCCATATAGGTTGCCAGCGCCTGTAGACCAAAATGCACACTGTGAGTATTAACCTGAATATCTTCTTCGCGGTTGAAACTCACGCTGCGGCGCAGAAGTTGCTGGTTTTCATCGCTGCCCGTCGGCACCTGCCAGTGGCGATGCAGGCATTCACTGACGGCTTCACGGGTTGGGGCGCACAGCATGGAGGGTAAATAGCTGTCCCCATTTTCAAGTGCCAAAAGTTCTGCGTTGTTGTCACGCATCACGGCAACGGAGCAATTCGCCGTACCGTAGTCAAATCCAATAAACATCACGGTTTCCCCATGCCAAAGAAGGGGGGCGACTTTACCGGAGTCGCTGCCGGCAGGCAAGAAAGAAGTTAAACGGAATTTTTGTGAGTGTCAGTGCACATGCTGCATAAATAGCATGGCTACAATAAATATTATTCTTAAAATTAAAAAAACCTATGTGTTATTACAATACGAGTAGAATGCTATTCATAGTAAATACTTTATTTCACCCAGGTCGTCTAATGCCTTAATGACAAATCATACGATGATGGCGCATCCGGCAAGGCAGTACTCGTTTAAAATAAATGAAAAGAATATAAAAGCCCCAAGACTGGGGTTTCAATAACAGCATGGACATTTACACGCTGCGGTTTTAATCAAAAAATTGACATGCTTTGAAAAAATCCCGCGAAAGATTTTATCTCGCTTCGCGATACTGCGAACATTTAACTTATCGGGTAAAGAGCAATGAAATCTTACTGCCCTGCGAAAAATAGAAAACACATGGCACTTTTCCCCGAGTGCAGTAAATGAAAATAGAAGGGATGACCTTATCGACGTTGCTAAGGGTAAAAAGTCTGTTTCTACGTATTTTACCTTTTGTTATCGCCATGCCTGCCTATGAAGACGCGGCGATATTACAACTCTCTGACCCACCGCGCCGGATTACCGACATAAACACCTTTAACCGTAATGGGTTTCACCACTACGCTGCCCGCGCCGATGACGGCACCGCTGCAAATCGTGTCAGTGAGGATGGTAGCACCACTGCCGAGAGTGACGTTATCGCCCAGAACGATGCTCAGCCAATTTTCCGCATTGGCGTCGGGTGCGCCGCTTTTGAACAAATCGTTGGCAAAGGTGACGCCGTGCCCAATAAAGCAGTTTTCGCCCAGAGTGACGTTTTCACATAAAAAAGAGTGCGACTGTATTTTACTGCCGCGTCCAATAATGCAGCCTTTTTGTATCTCGACAAACGGGCCGACGAAAACCTCATCCCCTAAGGTGCAGCCGTAGACGTTAGAGGGCATCATCACCCTGACGTTCTGCCCTGCTTTCACATCCCTTATGCTACATTCAATAATCTGCATTATTTTCCCATCGCTCTTTCCGTGACAGAGTCATTATACAACTTATTAAGGGATCGCCCGCGTGCAACCGACAAAATATCTTCTTCCTTATATGCCTCCGTATGACTGGAACTGGATGGCTGCGTTTCTTGGGGCGAGGGCGCTGGCGGGCATTGAGCATTTTGAAAGCGCGGCGGATGACGACGGTGAGTTAACTCAGATTGTCTATCGGCGCACGCTGACGGTGGGGCAGGGGAAGAGCGCAGTAAGTGGCTGGATTTGCTGGCGACCTCTTAAGGATAAGCACGCCGTTGAGCTTGAGATTTCTGCTTCGTTGGCGTCACATCGTGAAGAGGTTAAAAAGCGGGTCAGCAATTTACTGGATTTGGATGCCAATCCGCAGGAGATTGCACAAACGTTGGGCCCATTGGCCGTCGACGACGCGGGACTGCGGCTGCCGGGCTGCATCGACAGTTTTGAGCTTACCGTACGCGCGATTCTCGGCCAACTGGTGAGCATTAAAATGGCCGCCACTTTTTGTGCCCGACTTGCCGCGCTGTGCGGTGAGCCGATAGTCACTCCGTTTGCCAACCTGACTCTGCTGTTTCCTACGCCGCAGCGCATTGCTGCACTCAGCGTTGAGGACCTGCGCGCTATCGGTGTGCAGTCCAAACGCGCGGCCTGTCTGATTGGTATCGCCAAGGCGGTGCAAAACGGTGAGCTGCCTCTTTACAGCATTTGCGATGTCGAGCAGGGCATCAGACAATTAGTGGCTATGCCTGGCATTGGTGCCTGGACGGCAAATTACGTCGCGATGCGTGCGTGGGGAGAAAGGGATATTTTTCTGCACAGTGACTATTTAATTAAGCAACGGTTTCCAAATATGACGCCAGCGACAATAAATCGCTATGCTCAAATTTGGAAACCGTGGAGAAGTTACGCGACGTTACTTATTTGGAATAACCCTAATTGGAAACCATAATAATCAATTGTTAAATTTGTTGATAATAAATGTTATCCCATAGTATCCATAAGGATGCAGTTATTAAATAAATGAAATCCTATTTACATCGACAGAATTTGAAATCAAAAAACCGCACAAAGTGGCCGAAAGTTTTTTAACATTTTAAAGAAATACACGTACAATTCATGCGAATCGAAATTTCTCTACTTCATTAGGCTGAACGTGTCTTTAATCTTGATCAACTCTTCACGAAGTTTCTCACCCGCGTGGTGGGGTATCTTCGCGATACTCATGTTACTGCTTGCTCCTGCTATCTCGCGATCGCTGGAACACTTTAGTATGGGTAATGCAGAGTCGTCTGAAACGACGAACTCGGTGGCGAGCTTTGTGTCGGGGGCAAACCGAGTCATTGCGACAGGCATCAAGGACCATCAGTCATCAATCTCAGACCAACTTGGCCGCATGCAGATGCAGCTGAACGCGTCGGCGAATGATGTCTCGGTGCACGAAGATTTATCTTGCTCACATTGCGCATTAATTGACCAGTTGACTATAATCAATGTGGGAAATGTTATGCTTCAGTGGTCGGGTAAACTGAGTTCTGTTCTACCCAGAGAACGTTTCGATTCTCCGCTGTTTAGTATATTTAAACTGTCGGAGTCTCAACCCCGCGCTCCACCTTTTTAATTAACACCTGCGTTTACACTTACAGACATCGTGTTGGATCCGTAGTAAGCCATAAAGGGTTTTCTACAAAGGATTTTCTACCAAGAATATATTTATTTTTATTTTAGTCATTGGGTAACGTGTTGCTTATTTTGCTTCAGGACGCCTGCGACTTTTTTCGAACAAACTGACTGTCTGTCATATGAAACTTTCTATGCAATCTGAGGTAATGCCATGTTTGGCTTAACTGCACTGGATCTTGCAAGGACCCAGTTCGCCTTTACAGTGTCGTTTCACATTATTTTCCCGGCTATCACCATAGGTTTGGCGAGTTTTCTGGCTGTGCTCGAAGGGCTCTGGCTGAAAACAAAACAAGATGCCTATCGCGATCTTTATCATTTCTGGTCCAAAGTCTTCGCCGTAAACTTCGGTATGGGCGTCGTCTCTGGTCTGGTTATGGCTTACCAATTCGGTACTAACTGGAGCGGCTTCTCTGATTTCGCCGGTGCTATCACGGGTCCCCTGTTGACCTATGAAGTACTGACCGCATTCTTCCTCGAAGCTGGCTTCTTGGGCGTTATGCTCTTTGGTTGGAACCGTGTTGGCCCTGGCCTGCACTTTTTCTCCACCTGCATGGTGGCCCTGGGAACTATCTTCTCAACCTTCTGGATCCTGGCCTCAAACAGCTGGATGCATACCCCGCAGGGTTACAGCATCGTAAACGGTCTGATTGTGCCGGTTGACTGGCTGAAAGTTATTTTCAACCCGTCTTTCCCGTTCCGTCTCATGCACATGAGCGTGGCCGCATTCCTGGCCTCGGCGTTCTTTGTGGCTTCTGCCGCGGCATACCACTTGCTGCGCGGAAACAACACGGCGGCGACCCGCAAAATGTTCTCGATGGCCATGTGGATGGCGCTGATCGTCTCTCCAATCCAGGCATTCCTGGGGGATGCGCACGGTCTGAACACCCTGAAGTATGAGCCAGCCAAGATTGCTGCGATTGAAGGTCACTGGGAAAACCTGGACAACAAACCTACGCCGTTGGTGTTGGTCGGTTGGCCAGACATGGATGCCGAAGAGACCAAGTACAAGATTGAAATTCCCGATCTCGGAAGCCTGATCTTGACGCACAGCCTGACCAAGCAGATCCCGGCGCTTAAGTCTTTCCCTAAAGAAGACCGTCCTGATTCGACCGTAGTGTTCTGGTCATTCCGCATCATGGCCGGTTTGGGCATGCTGATGATTTTGTCCGGCTTCGTGGGCCTGTGGCTGCGTCGTCGCGGTACGATGTATGAGAACAAAAACTTCCTGCGCTTTATGCTGCTGATGGGGCCGTCGGGTCTTATTGCACTGCTGGCGGGCTGGTTCACGACAGAAGTGGGTCGTCAGCCGTGGGTTGTTTATGGTCTGCTGCGTACCAAAGACGCGGTTTCGGCGCACGGTGTTGTGCACATGAGCATCACGCTGATTGCCTTCATTGTTATCTACTGTTCCGTATTCGGTGTGGGCTATGCCTACATGATGCGCCTGATTAAGAAAGGCCCTCAGGCACACGAAGGCGAAACTCACGAGCACGGTGGCCCGGGTCAAACACGTACCCCATCGCGTCCACTTTCTGCAGTAGATGAAAAACTAGATTCCAGGAGCTAATAATGGGTATCGACTTGCCGTTGATCTGGTTCGTCATTATCATTTTCGGCATCATGATGTATGTCGTAATGGATGGCTTCGACTTAGGTATTGGTCTGCTCTTTCCTTTCGTTAAAAAGAGTGAAGATCGTGATGTGATGATGAACACCGTCGCCCCCGTTTGGGACGGTAACGAAACCTGGCTGGTGCTGGGGGGGGCGGGCCTTTATGGTGCGTTCCCGCTGGCCTACTCGGTGATCCTTGATGCATTGGCGATGCCATTGACCATCATGCTGTTTGGCCTGATTTTCCGCGGCGTGGCGTTTGAATTCCGTTTCAAGGCCAGTGAAGAAAAGCGTCACATCTGGGACAAATCCTTCATCTGGGGTTCACTGGTGGCTACCTTCTGTCAGGGCGTGGTGCTGGGTGCTTTCATCGACGGTATGCCGGTTGTTAACCGCGTTTACGCCGGTGGCCCGATGGATTGGCTGACGCCGTTCACTGTGTTCTGTGGTCTGGGTCTGATCGTGGCTTACGCCTTGATTGGCTGTACTTGGCTTATCATGAAAACCCAAGGTTCGCTGCAGCAAAAAATGCACGACATGGCGAAACCTTTGCTGTTCACCCTGCTGGCCGTGCTGGCTATTGTCAGTATCTGGACACCAATGACCCACGCTGACATCGCGCATCGCTGGTTCAGCAGACCTAACCTGTTCTGGTTCCTGCCGGTACCTGTTCTGGTGCTGCTGGTGTCATTCTGGTTGGTGAAAGCGGTAAACCGCAATGCCCATTATACGCCGTTCCTGCTCACGCTGGCGTTGGTGTTCCTGGGCTACAGCGGTTTGGGCATCAGCGTTTGGCCAAACATTATTCCACCGTCCATCACTTATTGGCAGGCATCGTCCCCGCCGCAGAGCCAAGGCTTCATTCTGGTTGGTGCGCTGGTGATTATCCCGATCATCTTGGTTTACACCTTCTGGAGCTACTATGTGTTCCGTGGGAAAGTGACGCCGGATCAGGGTTACCACTGATAACGTGTTGACGTGATAACGAGAGGGGCGGGCAATGCGCTGCCCCTCTTTTTTCAAAAGGTTGGAGGACTGAATGAAAAGTCTTATTAATATTCAAAAGATGGACGACAAAACCGTACCGGCGAAAAATGTCTCTTTCTGGAAAAAGATTTCCTGGTTGGTGATTATCTACGGCGGCAGCGTACTGGCTTTGTTCGTGGTCGCCAGCGCGTTTCACATCTTGATGTTTGCTGCCGGAATGAGAACGCACGGCTAATTTGCGCAGGTAAGTGTTGAGATAATTAGCGGCGAGTATGTTGGCGTATACCTCATCGCTCCCTGAGTTTCAGGGAGCGGCTTGCAGTAGCCAGGATGGCATAGAAACAAGAAAGTGTTACAGCAGGAAGACGGTGGCAAGACCCAGGAAGATAAAGAATCCACCGGTGTCGGTCAGCGCCGTAATCATCACGCTCGCTCCCAACGCTGGGTCACGTCCGAGCTTCACCATTGTTAACGGAATTATCACCCCCATTAGCGCCGCCACCAGCAGATTGAGCACCATTGCCAGAGTCATGACGCCGCCCATCGCCATATTACCGTAAAGCAGCCAGGTCACAATCCCCATCAGGCCGCCCCAAACGAGGCCATTAATCAGCGCCACGCCAAGCTCTCTGAACAGCAAAAACGGCAGGTTGCCGAGCTGAATTTGATGCAGAGCCAGCCCGCGAACAATCATGGTGATGGTCTGGTTACCGGTGTTTCCGCCGATCCCGGCAACAATGGGCATCAACGCCGCCAGTGCCACCAACTCGGAAATGGTGTGCTCAAATAGCCCAATAACGCGCGAGGCGACAAAGGCGGTGCACAGGTTGATGGCCAGCCAGGCCCAACGATTTTTCACCGCCTTGGTCACCGGCGAGAAAATGTCTTCTTCCGGGCTTAGGCCACCCATGCGACGGATGTTGGTATCAGAGTCTTCGTTAACAAAATCGACAATAGACTCAACCGTCAGTCGGCCCATCAGCTTGCCTTTTAAGTCTACTACCGGCGCGGTTATCAGGTCATAGCGCTCAAACGCACCGGCGGCATCGTCGGCTTTGTCATCGGGGCTGAAGCAGGTTGGGTCATCATTCATGACTTCACTCACCCGCCGCTGTGGTGCATTGAGCAGCACGGTGGTTAAGGGCAGTTCACCGATCAGCAGATTTTTGCGGTCGGTGACAAACAGTTTATCGCTGCCTTTTGGAATGATTTTGCGAAAGCGCAGATAGCGTTGTACGGTGGCCAATGTGACGTCGGGGCGAATGGACAACAGTTCGAAGTCCATAATACGGCCAACCGAGGTTTTACCGAACTTCATGACCTCGCGCACTTTGTCGCGCAGGCGGGGTTCAAGTGAGGTCAGTACGCGACCGGTCAAATCACGCGGCAGGTACTCGGCCAGATAGACCTGATCGTCAAGGTCTAGCAGGGCGATCGCCTTGAGCAGGTCTCGGTCACTCATCTCTTCAATCAGGCTGTCCCAAACCGTTTCTGACACTTCAACCAGCGCCTTGCCGCGCGCCGAAGTATCTACCAGGCTCCACAGTGCCAGACGCTGACGCTCGGGCAGTGCTTCGAGTATATCGGCAAGGTCGGCGGCGTGAAGGCTGGCAACGCTGGCGCTGAGGTCAGCGGTTTGGTCCATCAGAAGAGTGTTGCGGCTTTCTGCTGACTTTTCACCGAGGATGCTGTCGGCTAAATCATCGTTATTAAGCAGTAAATCAAGAATATGATGGCGTAATTCTGCCAGTTTCTGTGAATGGTTCTGCGGTTTTGCTGCTGACATTCAGAGTCCTTCTGCAATCTGGAAACTAAAATGGCGCGTTAAAATAAGGGCGGAATAACGGTTAAGGCGTTTTATCTGACGGATTTTCTTGTGTTGCTGAGGACATACTTTGTTCAACCTGCGCCTGTTTCTGACTTTTATGATGGGAATAAGACCCTATTGCGGCGTAGATCAGACGTCCAAACAAGATTATGAAGCTTATCGTCAGAACGATTTTCGTCATCTTTATGTTATTTCTTTTACGCATTGTGGTATCTACAGTGTCATTTGAGGTGGGGCCACGCGCGCTCTTCCTCAGCGGAAGGGCGCGCATCGCAAATGAGAGGGCGCTACTGTTCTTGCTCGCCTTCTTCCTCTTCCAGCATCAGTTTCCAGCCGGTTACATCGCTCCAGTAATTTTGCTCACGTTCGAAATCCAGCTGAACCAAGTTGTTCTGCGCCATGAATCCGGCCGGGAAACGCAGCGTCCAGTGGTTGTCGTCGGTATGCAGTCGCAGACTTTCAGGCTGCGTGGTGGCCTGACGCTGATTGTTCAACAGCGCGCCGAGGCGTAGCAGCTGAATAAGCGGCAAATAGTGTTTTTTCTTGAACAGATTAAGGCGCGGTAGATCATCCAAGCGAATCGCTTTACGCTGAAAACGCACCAGCGTAGCGAGCAGCGTTTGCTGTTCCTGCGTAAAGCCCGGCAAATTTGAGTTCTGCAAAATATAGGCAGAATGACGATGCATGCCGCTGTGGTTAATGCCCAGGCCCACTTCATGCAGCATAGACGCCCACTTGAGCAGCGATTCTAGCTGCGGCTGAGCGAGTGTCGCATTTTGCGCCAACCACTGCGTGTACAGCGTCTCGGTGGTTTCCAATACCCGACGAGCCTGTTCGCGGTCGATGTTGTAGTGATCGGCCAGGCTTTTTGCGGTGCGGCTGCGAATATCCTGATGACGAAAACGACCTTCCATTTCGTACAGCACGCCTTCACGCAGCGCGCCGTCGGACAAGCGCAGCTCTTTGATTGCCAACGCGTCAAATACACCGCACAGAATAGCTAATCCGGGCACGAACACCGACTGACGGTCTTCTGAAAGACCCGGCAGGCTGAGTGAGGAGAAATTTTTATACTTCATCACTTCGTCAGCCAACATCTCCAGACGTTCGGCGGTGATTAATCCGTCTTTCTCACCCATTTCAATCAGCACTTCATGGGCAGCTTTGATTGTTCCGGAGGCGCCGAGCGCATATTGCCAGCCTTGCAGGCGATATTGCCAGGCCAGCGTTTCGAGCTTTTGCGCGGCGGCCAGTCGGGCGCGTTTAAAATTACTGCGGCTGATTTCGCCACCGCGGAAAAACAGCTGGGCAAAACTCACACAGCCCATGCGGCGACTTTCGGCCAGCAGTGGTTCGAAGTCTTCGCCGATCACCAATTCGGTTGAGCCACCGCCGATATCAATCACCAGCTTACGGCCTTTCTCGGGTTGAGTGTGCTCAACACCCATAAAAATCAGACGCGCCTCTTCCTGACCCGAGATAATCTCAATCGGATAGGGAATGACTTCAGCAGCACGCAGCAGAAACTCTTCGGCATTAATCGCCTGACGCAGTGAGTGAGTGCCTACAATAGTCACGTTCTCACCTGAGAAACCCTGTAGCCGTTCAGCAAACAGCGCAAGACAGTCAAGACCGCGCTGAATGGCCTCTTCGCTCAGTTTGCTATTACTGTCCAGACCGTCTGCCAGATGAACGCGCTGCTTCAATCGGCCTAATACCTGGAGTGCGCCGTTAACGACGCGGGCTATCACCATATGAAAACTGTTTGACCCAAGGTCGATAGCGGCAATTTCCTGTGGTTTGGCAGTCATTGAGCTGTTTAACGGCATGAGTTTGTATGCTCCAAAGTATCACGCAGGGTCTTTAGGTGGTGTTTGATTATTAAGTTCAAACGCTTTTAAATAGTCATAGATCGCCACCTGAGCGCGCACCTTGCGACGATTTCCGCGTGGAACATAACGGTTACTGAGCTCTTTATCAATAACTCTTGCTTTCACCGTGTCACTGAACTGTATCGCCAGCAGGTCTAGCACGCGCTGTTTTATCACCGGATCGAGCAGGGCAACCGCCACCTCGATTCGGTAATCAATATTGCGCGTCATCCAGTCTGCCGATGACAGGTAGACCTTTGCGTCACCTTTATTTTCAAACACATAAACGCGGTCATGTTCAAGATAGCGGTCGACAATGCTGGTGACCTGAATGTTTTCGCTGACGCCTGCCAAATCGGGCACCAGTGAGCACATACCGCGGATCAATAAGCGAATTTTCACGCCGAAGCCGGAGGCGGCATAAAGTCTGTCGATCAGTCCTTTATCGACGAGATTATTTATTTTAAGGGTGATCCCTGCCTTCTCGCCGGCCTGCGCGTTGGCGATTTCCTGGTCTATCAGCGCATACAGCATACTGCGTGAATTTTGTGGCGACACCATCAGGTGTTCAAAGGTCACTGGCCGGTAAGGATTTTCAATGAAGTTGAACACGCGGCGCACTTCATTGGTGATTCGAGAGTCGGCGGTCAGTAACGAATAATCGGTGTACAGACGGGCCGTTTTTTCATTGAAATTGCCGGTACCAATATGAGCATAGCGGACAATTTCATCATCTTCGCGGCGCGAGATAAGAAATAGTTTGGCGTGGATCTTAAGCCCCGGCGCAGAGAAAATAACGTGCACTCCGGCCTCGGTCAGGCGCTTGGCCCAGTGAATATTGGCCTCTTCGTCAAATCGCGCCTGAAGCTCAACCACTACGGTGACTTTTTTACCGTTGTGCGCCGCATGGATCATCGATTCAATGATGCGCGAGTCTTTGGCGACGCGATAAATATTAATTTTAATCGAAAGCACGTTAGGATCGAAGGCTGCCTGACGCAGCAGTTCGAGCACGTGCTCGAAGGTGTAATAAGGGTAGTAAAGCAGAACGTCCTGCTGGCGAATAGCGGCGAATCCATTGCGGAAATTGTCAAACCACAGGTGACGAAGGCGCGCAATCGGCCGGTTGACCATGTTGGCCTTGCCGACGTTCGGGAAATTAATAAAGTCTTTGAAATTGTGGTAACGCCCGCCGGGAATGACGGAATCGTAGTTGGAAATGCCCAGCTTTTCGCGCAGCAGTTCGACCATTTCATCAGGCATATCGCGCTGGTAAACAAAGCGCACCGGTTCAGCAGTCAGACGCTGCTTCAGGCTCGATGACATCAGCTCCAGCAGGCTAGACTCCATTTCTGTTACCAAGTCATATTCGGCATCGCGGGTCATTTTCATCGAATAGGCGTTGAGCGAATCGTAATCGAAGAAGCCCTTAAAGATGTCGTCGAGGCAGTAACGCAGAATATTGTCTAAAAGAATCATTGGCTTGCGACGACGCGGCGCTTCTGGCGGCAGGTTCACAAAGCGAGGAACCTTATCGGAAGGGATCTCGAGCAGCGCATAGTCTATTTTTTCGCCACGGATGATTTCTACCGCCAGATAGGTGTAGTCATCCTTAAGAAACTGAACCAGGTTCGTTTCCTGATTGACCAAAATTGGCGTAATAAATTGGCGCAGGTGATGCTTGAAATACTGACGCAGCCAGGCCTGCTGGTTTTCGGAAACCTGACGCTCATTGATAAGAAATATTTGGTTGCGGGCCATTTCCAGCAGCAAATCGTTGTACAGGCTGTCAAATTCCTGATCGATACGCATCACCTTTGCTTGGATCTTTTTTAGCAAATGGCGTGAAGCGCCGATAAAACCCTGCTCTTCGCTGATCAGAATACGTCGCTTCAAGTCGGCAAAACGGACCTTATAGAATTCATCAAGGTTGTTCGAATAAATCCCCAGAAAGCGCATGCGTTCGATCAACGGGTTACTCTTGTCAGCCGCCTCCTGTAGTACTCGCTCATTGAAGGACAACCAACTCAACTCTTTATCTATATACAGTTTTTCCTGACCCATGTTAACTCCATTCATTTAGCCTGAAACCTGGCCCATCAAGACGCATTTTTCAGCCTGCGCTGCCTTCAGGGAGAGGGCCTAGTATCTTCCTTCATTATTGCGAGAGATTGACAAGAATGTCCAATAAATCCCAATAAATCCATATTGTTTGGAAATATTGGGACCCGTCAGAGAGTGGCAGCAGAATAACTTAGAGTACGCCCGCGCCCAGTGCTTCGATAGCAGGGCTTTCGGCGGTTTTAGTTTTGTAGCGGACTAAAAATTCCGGTTGGAAAATGCACATGCGGATCACACTGCGGTATTCGCCGTTAACGAAGAATTCGTTTCTAAGCTCGGCTTCCATTTCAAAGCCCAGTTTGCGATAGATGTGGATAGCCTTGTCATTTTCCTTATCAACAATCAGGTACAATTTGTACAAATTGAGGACGGAAAAGGCGTAATCCATCGCCAAACGAGCGGCTTCGCTAGCAAAACCCTGGCCCTGATGGTTGGGGTCGATGATTATCTGAAATTCAGCGCGGCGGTGAATGTGGTTTATTTCAACCAGTTCAACCAGGCCGACACGGGAGCCTTGAAATTCAGTAATAAAGCGACGCTCGCTTTGGTCGTGGATGTGTTTGGCGTAGAGATCTTCTAACTCAACGTAGGCTTCGTAAGGTTCTTCGAACCAGTAACGCATGACGTTGGCATTGTTATCGAGGCGGTGTACGAACGTCAGATCGTCCTTTTCCAGTGGGCGAAGTCTGATGCGGTTGGCGCTGAACATGATGGTCCTTAATGTTCTATTTATTTTAGGTTAACTAGTTTAAAAAACTGCATTGTGCAATTTGATTGCAATGATAGCGCATTTTTTAAACTTTTTACACCAGGGGGCATCGACGCGATTTGGAAATAAAAAACCGGCAGATAGCCGGTTTAAGAAAGTATTCACTGCGTCAACAAGAAAATTAGTCGGCGGCGTGGCCTTCGGCAGGTAAGGTTTTGCCATCGAGAATCGGCTGTCCGTCGCGCAGAACCAAGCGTCCGTCAACGAACCAGCTCACGACCAGAGGATAAATATTGTGCTCCTGAGTCTGCACACGCTCATTCAAATCTTCAGCGGTATCTTCTTCAAAAACAGGGACTTTAGCCTGAAGTATCACCGGTCCGCCGTCGAGCTCCTGAGTGACGAAGTGCACTGAGGTGCCGTGTTCAGCATCTTTATTATCGATAGCCTTTTGATGGGTGTGTAACCCGGGGTATTTCGGCAACAGAGAAGGGTGAATATTCAGCATGCGACCCGCGTAACGGTCCACGAAATCTGGGCTGAGAATACGCATATACCCAGCGAGAACCACGAGGTCGGGCTGATAGGCGTCAATCTCTTCCATAAGAGCGGCGTCAAACGCAACGCGATCGGCATACGCCTTTGGGTCTAACGCATGAGCGGGAATACCCGCCCCCTGCGCGCGTTCAAGACCATAGGCCGACGCTTTATTACTGAAAACGGCACTGAGTGTGGCGTTAACTCTTCCCTGCTGGCAGGAATCGATTAATGCCTGGAGGTTGCTTCCATCGCCAGAAACTAAAACAACAATCCTTTTCATTTTACCTTCGCTCTTAACGCTGTCGCGGCGTTAGCTTCACCTGTGTACCCGAATCAACGACTGATGTCAGCTCATCGGGATCCACAGGCTCGCGGCCTTGCTACAACGCGAACAGCTCGGTAAAAATTTACCTGCATAAACGTTGCAGCAAATTTTAGTTATTTAATGATAACGCGTTCTTCTGAGTCGGAAGCTTTAATACTGCCGATAATCCAGGCTTGCTCGCCGTTGTCATTGAGCAGGGCAATAGCTTCATTAGCCAACTCTGCTGGCAATGCGACCAGCATGCCCACGCCGCAGTTGAACGTGCGGTACATTTCGTGGCTGCTGACGTTGCCATTTTGCTGCAACCAGCCGAACACATCCGGCCATTTCCAGCTTGATTCATCGATAATTGCCTGAGTGTTTTCTGGCAAGACGCGCGGGATGTTTTCCCAGAAGCCGCCACCGGTAAGGTGACAGATTGCGTGAACCTCAACGTTTTCAATCAGTTTAAGAATTGATTTCACGTAGATTTTAGTCGGTTCAAGCAGATGATCGGCCAGAGTTTTGTCCGCCAGACGGGTGGTCAAAGGATCGGCTTTGCTGACTTCGAGAATTTTGCGAACCAGGGAGTAGCCGTTTGAGTGCGGGCCACTTGAAGCCAGCGCAACCAGAACGTCGCCGTCCTGCACTTTGCTGCCGTCAATAATTTCTGATTTTTCAACCACGCCCACGCAGAATCCTGCGACGTCGTAATCATCACCGTGGTACATGCCCGGCATTTCTGCGGTTTCGCCACCGACCAGCGCACAGCCAGACTGTAGACAGCCTTCGGCGATACCGGTGATAACGCTGGCTGCGGTGTCCACATCCAGTTTGCCCGTCGCGTAATAGTCCAGGAAGAACAGTGGCTCTGCGCCCTGAACAACCAAGTCATTCACACACATGGCGACCAAATCGATACCAATGGTATCGTGGCGTTTTAAATCCATTGCCAGACGCAGCTTGGTGCCAACGCCGTCGGTTCCCGAAACCAGCACGGGTTCACGATATTTTTGCGGCAGCGCGCACAGGGCACCAAAACCACCCAGTCCACCCATGACTTCTGGACGACGAGTCTGTTTTACTACACCTTTAATGCGGTCTACCAATGCGTTGCCTGCATCAATATCCACACCTGCGTCTTTATAGCTGAGAGAGGTCTTTTCGGTCACTGCGGAATCCCCACGACGTATGCGTTTTGTGGTTGTTGTTAAAAACTGGAAGCTTGAAGCGCGCTAATTCTAACAGCGCAGGCAAACGTTTGCGAGAGGTCTCGTTATGTTTATCTATCTATACTCAGAATACGCTGAGAAAATAAATTTCAGTGACTTTGTGCAAACTCGTTGATCCGCATCAGTCATTGGCGCTGGCGTTGAAAATAAAAGGCGTTATAATCACGCGATTTTTTTGGTCAGCAGCCTTAGGAGAGAGAGAAAAATGAAGATCGTTGAAGTGAAACACCCGCTGGTAAAACACAAGCTGGGACTGATGCGTGAAAATGACATCAGCACAAAACGCTTTCGCGAACTGGCTTCTGAGGTAGGCAGTTTACTGACCTATGAAGCAACCGCAGACCTTCAAACTGAGAAGGTGACCATCGAAGGTTGGAACGGTCCGGTTGAAATTGAACAGATTAAAGGCAAGAAAATCACCGTAGTGCCTATTCTGCGTGCGGGTTTGGGCATGATGGAAGGCGTATTGGAACATGTGCCAAGTGCTCGCATCAGCGTTGTCGGCGTGTACCGCGACGAAGAAACGCTGCTGCCGGTGCCTTACTTCCAGAAGCTGGCCTCTAATATAGAAGAACGCATGGCGCTGGTGGTTGACCCGATGCTGGCGACGGGGGGGTCAATGATTGCCACTATCGATCTGCTGAAAAAAGCCGGCTGCCAAAGCATTAAAGTGCTGGTGCTGGTTGCAGCACCGGAAGGGATTGCCGCCCTCGAGAAGGCGCACCCGGAGGTTGAGCTGTACACCGCCTCGATTGACCAGGGGCTAAACGATAAGGGGTACATTATCCCGGGCCTCGGTGACGCAGGCGATAAAATATTTGGTACCAAGTAAGCATTAGCCGACTGAGAAGTCGGCTTTTTTTTGATTTTTTTAGCGTGATATTTTTTTGATAGGGTAACTATATGACACGACGGGTTATTGGGGTCAGCGAGCGTCCGCCATTATTGCAGACTATCCCCCTCAGCTTTCAACATCTGTTTGCCATGTTTGGCGCAACCGTGCTGGTGCCGATTCTTTTTAAAATAAATCCGGCCACAGTTTTGCTGTTTAACGGTATTGGCACTCTGCTTTACCTCTTTATCTGTAAAGGCAAAATTCCGGCCTACCTCGGCTCGAGCTTTGCCTTTATCTCGCCGGTCCTACTGCTGTTACCGATGGGCTACGAAGTGGCGCTGGGCGGATTTATCGTCTGCGGGCTACTCTTTTGTCTGGTCGCGCTTATTGTTAAAAAAGCGGGCATAGGCTGGATAAACGTGATGTTCCCGCCGGCGGCGATGGGCGCGATTGTGGCGGTTATCGGACTCGAACTCGCGGGTGTGGCCGCTAACATGGCGGGGCTGCTTCCCGCCGAAGGCACCTCGGCCGACAGCACGACGGTTATTATTTCGGTGGTAACACTGTCGGTAACGGTGCTGGGTTCGGTGCTTTTTCGCGGCTTTTTGGCGATCATCCCTATACTTATCGGCGTGCTGGTGGGCTATGCACTGTCGTATTTCATGGGCGTGGTTGATGTCTCGGCAATTGAAAAGGCGCACTGGTTTGCACTGCCAACCTTCTATACACCACGTTTTGAATGGGTGGCGATTTTGACCATTCTGCCTGCTGCTCTGGTGGTTATTGCCGAGCACGTCGGGCATCTGGTGGTTACAGCCAACATCGTTAAAAAGGATTTACTGCGTGACCCCGGGCTACATCGTTCAATGCTGGCAAACGGACTGTCGACCGTGCTGTCAGGATTTTTTGGATCCACGCCTAATACTACCTACGGCGAAAACATTGGTGTGATGGCGATAACCAAGGTTTACAGCACCTGGGTTATCGGCGGCGCGGCCATTCTTGCGATCCTACTTTCGTGCGTGGGCAAACTGGCCGCGGCGATCCAGGCGGTGCCGGTTCCGGTGATGGGCGGTGTCTCACTGTTGCTCTACGGCGTGATCGGCGCTTCGGGGATCCGCGTACTGATCGAATCCAAAGTCGATTATAACAAGCCTAAAAATCTGATCCTGACCTCGATTATCCTGATTATCGGCGTGAGCGGGGCGAAAGTGCACATTGGTGCCGCCGAACTTAAGGGCATGGCGCTGGCCACCGTTGTGGGTGTTTTCTTGAGCCTGCTGTTTAAGGTTATCGACGTGTATCGCGGTGAAGAAGAGATCATCGACGTGCCTGACGATCGCAATACGCCGACCGTTTAAGCGGATTTTCGTTAAACTCAGGCAAGTTTTACCGGGCAAACGCTGTTTTGCTCGGTAAGTCGCTCGCTTAACCAGCGTTTAGCGTACCTAAAGTTCAATTCTTCACGGATCCTATGATAGAATTCTGTGATTAAATATTTGCCCTGACGTTTTATTATTCGCCAGTTTTGGTTGAGGTGCTTCTGAATACGCCGGCACAGCTTTCCCTGCCACTTTATCTTCCCGATGACGAAACCTTTGCCAGTTTTTATCCGGGGGAGAACACCTCGCTGCTCTCCGCTATTCAAACCGCGTTGCAGCAGGAACACGGCACTTATGTCTATTTCTGGTCGCGAGAAGGCGGGGGACGCAGTCATCTGCTGCACGCAGCCTGCGCAGAACTTTCGCTGCGCGGTGAGGCTGTCGGCTATGTTCCTTTAGACAAACGCGCTTATTTTGTGCCTGAAGTACTCGACGGAATGGAGCAACTGGCACTGGTGTGCATCGATAATATTGAAGGCATTGCCGGTGACGAAGCTTGGGAAGCGGCCGTTTTCCACCTCTATAATCGAATTCTCGAAACCGGCCGTACACGTCTGTTTATTACCGGCGATCGCCCGCCGCGTCAGCTGAATCTTGGCCTGCCGGACCTGGCTTCGCGCCTTGACTGGGGGCAAATCTATCGTCTGCAGCCGTTGTCTGACGAAGAAAAACTCCAGGCGTTGCAACTGCGATCTAAACTGCGCGGCTTTGAGCTGCCGGAGGACGTAGGACGTTTCCTGTTAAAACGTCTGGATCGCGAGATGAGAACGCTGTTTATGACCCTCGACCAGCTCGACAGGGCCTCAATCACGGCGCAGCGCAAACTGACTATCCCTTTTGTGAAAGAGACCCTCAGCCTTTAATCACCAAGGTCTGCAAAGCGTTAGAGGATCTCCAGCACCTGCTCGGGCGGACGGCCCAGACGCGCTTTACCCTTTTTCACCACGATAGGGCGTTCAAGCAGGCGCGGACTGTCGGCAACGGCCTGCAGGAGCTGCTCATCGCTCAGGCTTTTATCGTCAAGCTTCAACTCCTTATAAACCTCTTCTTTGGTACGCATCATCTCTCTGGCGGAGGTAAAGCCCAGTTCCTGCTGCAATTTTTTCAGGGTATCGAGGGAGGGCGGCGTCTCGAGATAGAGGATAACGTCAGGCTTGATGCCTTTTTCTTCTAGCAGCTTTAACGTCTCACGGCTCTTGCTGCATCGCGGGTTGTGATAGATAGCGACATCGTGCTTCATAAATATCTCCTTATTTTGCTCCAGCATTGACTGAGAAATAGTCACGATTAGGTCAGCCTTTCTGATATTGCTGGAAGCGTTTTTGCAATTGGCGTAGCTGGTCAATGCGGGCGTCATAGCGAGCCTGATCCAGACTGCCAAGTTTTGACAGCGCGCTGGCATTGCTCAGCATGCTGATGGACTGATCGAGACGACCGACTAATGCCATACTTTCAGCACGTGCGGCCAGTTCCTGAGCGCGAAGACCTTGTTCCGCAACGGCCTGCGTCAGTAAATCCCATCCGTTGGGATCGTCCTGATGAGCATAAGTGTAGCGATAAAGCAGCCGGCTGGCCTTAGCAAACTGACCCCCTTCTATATAAGCATTGGCCAAGTTCAACTGTAGCACAGCGTCTTTACTGGTCGCGGCATTGGCCTTTTCGAGTCGTGCAATAGCCTGCGGAGCGCGTTTCTGGTCGATATCGATATCGGTCAGTAAATCGAGGTACCAGATATTACCCGGGTCTTTACTGAGCATCTGCTCGAGGATATTTCTGGCCTGAGTATTACTTTTGGCCTTATAGAAAAGCATTGCCTTGCCATACTGCGCGGCATTTTGTTCACGCACGTTGCCTTGGCTAAGCTGCTTGAGATAGTCATCGGTTAGCGGATGATCCTCGGTGCCAT
>NZ_MRWD01000054.1 GCF_002093625.1 Rouxiella silvae
AGCGGGAATAGCTCAGTTGGTAGAGCACGACCTTGCCAAGGTCGGGGTCGCGAGTTCGAGTCTCGTTTCCCGCTCCAATTTTCTTCTTCAAATCACCAAGCCAGTCACGATGCCTCTTACGGGCGTTTTTGCCTTTGCCAAAAATGTGTTGAATTAATTTTGTGAACAGAGTTATCCACAGATTACGTTCGTTTTTTGCACTGTGGGTTATTCGTACACTGGATATTGCCAAAAAATAACTCGTTGATTTTTATCAATAAAAATTAATCACAAAACGTTATGGCGATCGCTTGCTCTTTTTTTTGCAATTGATCGGCAAAGCAATTTTATTTTTATGCACAGCGGGGATAATTCTGTATTCACAAAATAACCCCCATTTTATGCATCTCGCGGTAAACCTTTTTCCACCGCTCTGATCAGCCTTTTCTTCTGCGAAGACTGCACTTCTACCTGATGTTCGCTTCTTCTGGCCAACTGCTGCGCGATTGCCCATTCGATATGTTCGTCCAGCATACTATTTTCCCCTTTTCTGCTTTGCAGCGTTAAAACGATGTTTTCATCGTAGGGGGCATTGCCCAGTGCCACAGAAATATTACGCAGCCAGCGCAGGTGGCCAATGCGCCTAATGGGCGAACCTTCAGTGATGCGCAGAAACTTCTCCTCTTTCCAATTGAACAGCGCGATGAGCTCAGGTGCATGCAGGGCGGCACGCGGGCTGAAATCATCTTCGTCGGTCAGTTGCGAGTAGCGATTCCACGGGCAAATAAGCTGGCAGTCATCACAGCCATAAATACGATTGCCCATCAGTGGACGAAATTCTTCTGGAATAGCGCCCTCAAGTTCAATGGTGAGATAAGAGATACAGCGGCGTGCATCAACCTGATAGGGCGCAACGATAGCACCGGTCGGACAGATAGTGATGCAGGCCACGCAGCGCCCACACTGCTCTTCCTGTGGTTTATCCACCGGCAGAGGCAGGTCGATGAGGAGTTCGCCGAGAAAGAACCATGAGCCGGATTCTCGGTTAAGTATTAGTGAGTGCTTACCAACCCAGCCAAGCCCCGCCTTTTCGGCTAAAGGGCGTTCCATGATGGGGGCTGAATCAACAAATGGGCGGAAGCTAAGTGCCAGGTCAGGTTGGGACTCGGTGCAAAATGTCTGGATCATATCGCCCAGCTTTTTCAGCCTTTGGCGTAAAACTTTATGATAGTCGCGACCTAACGCGTAGCGGCTCACGTAGCCAAGCGTTGGATTATTCAGCGTTTTTGCAAAGGCTGCTTTGGCCGGAAGATAGTTCATGCGCACGCTAATAACCCGCAGCGTTCCGGGCAGCAGCTCATGCGGACGGGCGCGTAACATGCCGTGACGCGCCATCCACTCCATCTCTCCATGATATTGTTTATCAAGCCATGCCTGTAGCTTTGGCTCTTCTGCCGACAGGTCGGTATCGCAGATGCCAACCTGTTGGAAGCCTAGCGACTGGCCCCATTGCTTGATATGTTGGGCTAATTGTTCGAGATCGAGGAGGTGCGTCATGACTAACCAAATTGAAAAACAGGACCTGCACAGTTTACCCTATTCCGTCTATTCTGCAGACTGGTTGCGGCAGGCCGAAGCACAAGCGGCGCAGGATACAGGCCTTTCATTGTTTACGCTAATGCAGCGTGCAGCGGCCGCCGCTTTTCGTGCTGCTCGACAGAAATTTCCCCATGCTACCCACTGGGTGGTGCTTTGTGGCCACGGCAATAATGGTGGCGACGGCTACGAAGTCGCGCGTCTGGCTAAAAATGCCGGTCTCAACGTGACTCTGCTGGCGGTAAGCGGCTCAAAAATGCTGCCCGCCGAAGCTGAACAGGCAAGAAAAGGGTGGTTGAATGCCGGTGGGCAGGTTGGCGACATCAGCGCCGATTGGCCGCACGATGCAGACTTGCTGATTGATGCACTGTTGGGTACGGGGCTAACCTCGGCGCCGCGCGAACCGCTGGCGCAGCTCATTAAAGCGATTAATCAGCAACATGCGCCGGTTGTTTCCCTTGATATTCCGTCGGGGCTGGCGGCTGAAACCGGCACAACGGCGGGTGAAGCGGTTCACGCTGCGCTGACGGTAACGTTTATTGCCTTGAAACCCGGCCTGCTCACCGGACAGGCCCGCGACTATGTCGGTGAGTTGCAGCATAGCGCGCTGGGTCTCGAGAGTTGGCTGGGGGGGCATCGGCCTCTGCTGCAACGCCTAGACACTCGAAGGTTGGCGGAATGGCTCAAACCGCGTCGGCCCTGCTCTCACAAGGGCGAGCACGGACATTTGTTGCTGATTGGTGGAGATAGCGGTTTTGCTGGCGCCATCCGCATGGCAGCAGAGGCCGCGCTGCGTACGGGTGCAGGAATGGTGCGAGTACTTACTCACAAACAACACATTGCGCCACTTCTCACCGCCCGTCCCGAACTGATGGTGCAGGCGTTGACCGATGCATCGCTGTCCGAGGGACTTGAGTGGGCCAGCACTGTGGTCATTGGGCCGGGGTTAGGTCAGAACGATTGGGGAAAATCCGCTTTCAAACGCGCGTCCGAAAGCGAAAAACCTGCATTATGGGATGCAGATGCGCTTAACATGCTGGCAAAAAATCCACAGAAACGGCAAAATCGCGTCTTGACGCCTCATCCCGGTGAGGCCGCCCGACTGTTGGGTTGTACAGTGAAGGAAATTGAAAGCGACCGCTTACTTTCTTTGCAACGCCTGACCGAACGCTACGGTGGTGTCGTGGTATTAAAAGGCGCGGGTACGCTGATAGGCTCTGAAGACGGCCAAGTCGCGATTGCCGACGTCGGTAACGCCGGTATGGCAAGCGGCGGCATGGGTGATATCCTTTCAGGCGTGATTGGCGCCTTGCTCGCCCAGAAGTTATCTTTTTATGATGCAGCCTGCGCCGGAACGGTAGTTCACGGTGCGGCGGCAGACATCATTGCGCAACGCCAGGGCACACGCGGCATGCTGGCAACGGATTTGTTAACCTGGATAACCCCGTTGGTTAACCCTGACCTAGAAAAATAGACATTATCCAATGAATCAACTGACCTTACCTCTGCCAGACGAAGACGCAACCTTGAAACTTGGGGCTGATTTAGCCACTGCCTGTTTGGGCTCAACCGTTATCCATCTTTTTGGAGATTTAGGCGCAGGTAAAACCACCTTTAGCCGCGGTTTTTTACAGGCGCGCGGACACAAGGGCAATGTTAAAAGCCCAACTTATACGCTGGTGGAGCCTTATCAGCTTCATCCGATGGCGGTTTATCATTTTGATCTGTACCGTCTCGCCGACCCCGAAGAGCTGGAGTTTATGGGCATTCGCGACTATTTTACCGAAGACGCGATTTGTCTGGTGGAGTGGCCACAGCAAGGTGCGGGCGTTTTGCCTGAACCTGACCTGGAGCTGACGCTCGAATACCAGCCCGAAGGCCGATTGGCGACCATCAAGGCCGTTTCAGAGGCAGGTAACCGCCTACTGCAGAAGCTACAAGAGCAAGGATAATGCTGTAATGATTCATTGCGTTAACAGATTTTGGAAAACAGTCGCGGCTCTTGTGGTGCTCACTTTTACCGTGATGGCACCGGCTGCAATCGTTCCTGCCTTTGGCGCAGGTATGAAAAATATCAATGTTTCCAATGGGAGCGCGCAATCAACCGTCACCATCACTTTTGATGGCAAACCTGACTACTCCTTCTTTCCGCTGCATAGCCCAGAGCGGGTAGTCATCGACATCAAGCAAAGTGGCGTGATGCGTGGAATGCCGCTGAATTTTAGCGGACAAAATCTGGTAAAGCGCGTACGCGCCAGCACTCCGGCTGATGCCACCACGCAGCGTCTGGTGTTTGAATTGACTCAAAAGGTCAGAACCAACGCGCAGGTTCAACAGGACGGCAGCCGGTATACGGTGGTATTCACGCTCAATGCTGTCGCACCACAGCGGGGTTCATCACCCACTATTTCTCGCGTACAAACCACCAGCAGGCCCGCGACTGCCGCACTGCCGGCGGGTAATCCTTTTGACGGCGATAAGGCCCCTCTCGCGACCAGTGCTCCGGTTGCCAGCACCGGTCTCACGCCAAGAACGCGTGGCACAACCTCTGACAATCAGGTGATTGTGGCAATTGATGCCGGTCACGGCGGCCAGGATCCCGGCGCACAGGGCAGTGGCGGCCTGAAAGAGAAAAATGTGACCATTGCGATTGCCCGCAAGCTGCAGGCCGAGATGGCCCGCGACCCGATGTTTAAACCCGTTCTGACCCGTGACGGTGATTATTTTATCTCGGTTATGGGCCGCTCGGACGTAGCGCGTAAAAAGGGGGCTAACCTGCTGGTCTCTATTCACGCCGATGCGGCGCCGAATCGTAGTGCCAGCGGTGCGTCCGTGTGGGTGCTGTCCAACCGCCGTGCCAACAGCGAAATGGGTAACTGGCTCGAACAGCATGAGAAACAGTCGGAACTGCTCGGCGGTGCCGGAGACATGCTGGCAAATACTGCCTCAGATCCTTATCTCAGTCAGGCGGTGCTTGATTTACAGTTTGGGCACTCGCAGCGCGTAGGGTATGACGTCGCCACCAAAGTATTGCAGCAGCTGCGCAAAGTGGGCGCACTGCACAAAGCCAAGCCTGAACACGCCAGCCTCGGGGTATTGCGGTCACCGGATATTCCTTCGCTGCTGGTCGAAACCGGCTTCATCAGTAATCCAAATGGGGAGCGGCTGCTTGGAAGCAGCGCGTACCAGGATCAAATTGCGCATGCCATCTATGAAGGCCTGCGCAGTTATTTCCTGGCGCATCCGTTGCAATCCGGCCCAAAGGTCGAAAACCGACCGTTGCTGGCGAGCGCAACGGCGGTAACTAACTCAGCGCCAACAAGCGGTTCACTGAGCCAGCCGGGACCGATTGAAGCCACGGCAGCGCTGGGCGGTGCGACGCAGATTCATCAGGTCAAACGCGGTGAAACATTGACAGGCATTGCGGCGCATTACGCCACCACGCCGAGCGCGCTGCGCGACCTCAACAAGCTGAAAAAAGACGGCGTGTGGGTTGGCCAGCGGCTGAAAGTTCCGGCAGCGACCTCGGCGGTTTCACGAAACGTGACGGCGAAAGTCAGCAAAGCGCAGTCGGCCAAGAAGGCGGCGAAGCATAAAGTGGTGCGCGGCGACACGCTTTCGGCAATAGCGGCAAAATACGGTGTTAGTATGAGTGAGATCAGAACGGCGAATCATATGAAATCCGGTGATGTGCAGCTTGGTCAGACCCTGACCATTCCTCACTCCTGACCGGGCGTTGAAGGTAATCTTTTCACGATGACAGGAGCGACCATGCCGATTCGGATACTGCCACCACAGCTGGCAAATCAGATTGCCGCCGGTGAGGTTGTTGAACGCCCCGCGTCAGTGGTGAAAGAGCTGGTTGAAAACAGTCTCGATGCGGGCGCCACGCGCATTGATATTGATATCGACCGCGGCGGCGCCAAGCTTATTCGCATTCGTGATAATGGCTGCGGTATTGGTAAAGACGAACTTGCGCTGGCTTTGGCGCGTCATGCTACCAGTAAAATCAGCTCGCTTGACGATCTCGAGGCTATCCTCAGCCTGGGCTTTCGCGGCGAGGCGCTGGCCAGTATCAGCTCCGTTTCTCGCCTCATGCTGACCTCACGCACCGCCACGCAGGATGAAGCCTGGCAGGCCTATGCTGAAGGTCGCGACATGGCGGTGACGGTAAAACCGGCCGCGCATCCGCAAGGTTCAACGGTTGAAGTGCTGGATCTTTTCTACAACACGCCCGCGCGTCGCAAGTTTATGCGTACCGAAAAAACCGAATTCACCCACATCGATGAAGTGGTCAGACGCATTGCGCTGGCGCGTTTCGACGTGGCAATTAACCTCAGCCATAACGGCAAGTTGATGCGGCAGTACCGTGCGGTGAAAGATCCGGCACAAAATTCGCGTCGTCTGGCCAGCATCTGCAGCACTACTTTTGTTGAACACGCACTTGAGGTTGAATGGCGTCATGGCGATTTGGCTATTCGCGGCTGGGTTGCTGACCCTGCAGGTTCGCGCAGCCTGACGGACATGCAGTACTGCTACGTAAATAATCGCATGATGAAAGACCGGTTGATCAACCACGCGATCCGCCAGGCCTATCAGGACCAGCTCAAAGACGATCAACAACCCGCCTATGTGCTGTATCTCGATGTCGATCCGCATCAGGTTGACGTTAACGTGCATCCCGCCAAGCACGAAGTTCGCTTCCATCAATCGAGGCTGGTGCACGACTTTATCTATCAGGCGATAGTCACGGTGTTGCAGCAGGCGGGTAGCCCGCAGCTAAATAGCGAAGAAACGGCTGAAGAACAACCGCGCTGGCAGCCCGAGAATCGTCAGGCCGCTGGCGGTAACCATTTTGCTCAGCCTTCCGAACCCGCAAGAAGCACGCCAACGCAGCAAGAACTGGCGGTTAAAACACCTGCTGCGGCTAAACCTATTTTTCCTGAAACCTCGCGTTCTGCACACCTGCGTGAGCCGGCTCAACGTTTTACTGAAGGTAATCCTTACACTAGACCACAGGGCGATCTTTATCAGCGGCTGTTGCAACCGTCTGAAAATGAAACATATAACACCGAAAAACAGTCTGTGCCGAATAAAGCATCCGTCGCGCCAGCGGTGAGTGAGAAAACGTCGGTTGTTACCACACCCGCTCAGGAAGTGGCTCTTGAAGGGCACAGCCAAAGCTTTGGTCGGGTGATGACTGTGTGCCATTCACTTTTTGCCCTGCTTGAGCGCGAACAAAAACTTGTGCTTTTATCATTGCCCGTAGCGGAAAGATGGTTGAAAACGGCCCAACTCACCCCCACTACTGAAGGATTGCGGCCTCAGCCTTTACTTATTCCAGTAAAATTGACCTTAAGTAAGGAAGAACGCACGGCCTTTACTCAGCATCAGGCCATGTTGCAGCATTTTGGTATAGAAATGCTTTTGGAACAGCAGCGTGGGACCTTACGTGCCGTACCTTTACCATTACGTAAACAAAATTTACAAAAGTTGATACCCGACCTGTTAGGCTATATTGCGGTTCTGCGGGAGGTTACTCCTGATGCGGTAGCTATGTGGTTTGCTCGCAGTATCGGCAGTGAGCATGAGGTCTGGACCGTTTCACAAGCAATACAATTACTCACGGACGTTGAGCGGCTTTGCCCCCAGTTGGTCAAGTCCCCCCCGTCCGGACTCTTGCAACCTGTTGATTTACAGCCGGCATTGGCGGCTTTCAAGCATGACTGATCTCGAAAACAAAGCTTTACCCCCCGCTATTTTTATTATGGGTCCCACGGCTTCGGGTAAAACTGCCCTGGCGATGGCCCTACGCCAGCATCTTCCGGTTGAACTTATTAGCGTCGACTCTGCTCTTATCTACAAAGGCATGGATATCGGCACGGCAAAACCTACCGTTGAAGAGTTGCAGGCTGCACCGCACCGTCTGATAGATATTTTGGATCCCGCGCACTCTTATTCGGCCGCCGATTTTCGCGCCGATGCACTGCGTGAGATGAATGAGATAACGTCGCGTAAGAAAATTCCGTTATTAGTGGGTGGAACAATGCTTTATTTCAAGGCGTTGCTCGAGGGGCTTTCTCCTCTTCCACCGGCGGACCCAAAAGTGCGAGAACGCATTGAGACGCAGGCTGCGCAGATGGGGTGGGAAGCTTTACACGCTACACTGAGTGAGATAGATCCGGTTTCGGCACTGCGAATTCATCCGAATGATCCGCAGAGACTCTCCAGAGCACTGGAAGTTTTTTATATTTCGGGTAAAACTTTAACGGAACTCGTTAAAACTTCGGGTGAAAGCTTACCTTACCGGGTACATCAATTTGCGATTGCACCTACGAGTCGCCAATTGTTGCATGATCGTATTGAAATGCGCTTCCAGCAAATGGTCTCGAACGGATTCGAAACCGAAGCCAGGGCGCTTTTCACTCGAGGTGATTTGCATACGGACATGCCTTCCGTTCGTTGTGTGGGTTATCGCCAGATGTGGTCATATTTTTCTGGTGAAATCGACTACGATGAAATGGTTTATCGTGGTGTTTGTGCGACACGGCAGCTGGCCAAACGCCAGATGACTTGGCTGCGCGGTTGGGAAGGGGTCGAATGGCTTGATTCAGAGAAGCCTGAAGAAGCCTTAAACCGTGTAATTCAGGTTGTTAGTGCATAGGTTGGATGATTGTGTACAATTGATAAGTACTCAACGCGCAAATTTTTTATGTGATTTATTTTCGAGCTTATAGGCTCTAAGTTACAAACAACAAACAAATAAGGAAAAGATAGAATGGCTAAGGGGCAATCTTTGCAAGATCCGTTCCTGAACGCATTGCGTCGCGAACGTGTTCCGGTTTCTATTTACTTGGTGAATGGTATCAAGCTGCAAGGCCAGATTGAGTCTTTCGATCAGTTTGTGATTCTTTTGAAAAACACGGTAAGCCAGATGGTGTACAAACACGCTATCTCCACCGTTGTGCCTTCACGCCCGGTTTCTCATCACAGTAATAATCCAGGTGGTGGCACGACCAACAACTATCATCATGGAAGCACACCGACTGCTACCCAGCAGCCGCAGGATGGCGATGACGCCGAATAAGGCGCACAGCTGTTCAATTTCGAAGGGGTTCATAAGAGGTGTAAAACCGCTTATGTGCCCCTCGTTGAATCTTATTTCTCAATTGAGAGGTCACACGCTTGTTTGACCGTTATGAAGCCGGTGAGCAGGCCGTACTGGTTCATATCTATTTCTCGCAAGACAAAGTCACTGAAGACCTGAGCGAATTTGAATCGCTGGTATCTTCTGCAGGTGTTGAGGCGTTGCAAGTCATCACCGGGAGCCGTAAGGCACCGCACCCTAAATACTTTGTCGGTGAAGGAAAGGCCCAAGAAATCGCAGATGCTGTTAAAGCAACCGGCGCATCTGTAATCCTGTTTGATCACGCTTTATCACCTGGCCAGGAACGTAATCTGGAAGCCTTGTGCGAATGTCGCGTGGTCGATCGTACCGGACTTATTTTAGATATTTTTGCCCAGCGCGCCCGTACTCACGAAGGTAAATTACAAGTAGAATTGGCACAGTTACGCCATATTGCAACCCGACTTGTGCGAGGCTGGACTCACCTTGAACGTCAGGGTGGCGGTATTGGTTCGCGCGGTCCTGGGGAAACCCAGCTTGAAACTGACCGCCGTCTTTTACGCGACAGAATCACCCTTATTTTAAGTCGCCTTGAACGTGTTGCCAAACAGCGCGAGCAGGGACGACGCTCCAGAGTGCGGGCTGATATTCCGACTGTTTCACTCGTTGGATATACCAACGCCGGAAAGTCCACACTGTTTAACCGAATTACTGATGCCGATGTTTACGTGGCTAATCAGTTGTTTGCCACACTGGATCCGACGCTGCGACGCATTATGGTTGCCGATGTGGGTGAAACAGTGATGGCAGATACCGTAGGGTTTATTCGTCACCTGCCCCACGATTTAGTTGCCGCTTTTAAAGCAACGTTGCAGGAAACCCGACAGGCATCTCTGTTATTGCATGTGATTGATGCAGCCGATATTCGCGTTGAGGAAAATATCGACGCGGTAAATACGGTGCTGGCAGAGATTGAAGCAGATGACATCCCTGCGCTGTTAGTGATGAATAAAATAGATATGCTGGACGATTTTGTTCCACGTATCGACCGTAACGACGAGAATTTACCAATCAGGGTCTGGTTATCGGCCGTGACGGGTGAAGGTATCCCGTTGCTATTTCAGGCATTAACGGAGCGTCTGTCAGGTGAAATAGCACAGGTAGAACTGTGTTTGCCACCGGAAGCGGGCCGCCTTCGTAGCCGTTTTTACCAGCTTCAGGCGATTGAAAAAGAATGGAATGAAGAGGACGGGAGTGTGGGTCTTATGGTGCGTATGCCCATTGTTGACTGGCGTCGCCTCTGCAAACAAGAACCGGCTATGGGCGAGTATGTCCGTAACGGATTCCCGGTAGATTTCGAAGAGAAAAACCACTGGGATAACTTGACTGATATAGAGCCTGAAGAACACCAATCATAGAATAATGGAGCTATAACATGGCGTGGAATCAGCCCGGTAATAACGGACAGGACCGCGACCCCTGGGGAAGCAGCAACAATAGCGGCAACTCTGGTGGAAATAATTCTGGTGGCAATAATAACAAAGGCGGGCGCGAACAAGGCCCTCCCGATCTTGATGATATCTTTCGTAAACTCAGCAAAAAACTTGGCGGTTTTGGCGGTAAGGGATCCGGCAACGGAAATACCACCGGCCCGCAGAAGAACTTGAGTGGTCGTTTCGCCGGTCTTGCCGTGGTTGCCGTGGTGGTGATTTGGGCAGCCAGCGGATTCTATACCATTAAAGAAGCAGAGCGTGGCGTGGTCACTCGTTTCGGTAAGTTCAGCCATTTGGTTGAGCCAGGCCTGAACTGGAAGCCAACCTTTATCGATAAGGTTCAAGCGGTTAACGTTGAATCCGTTCGTGAGCTTGCAGCTTCTGGCATCATGCTGACCTCCGACGAAAACGTGGTGCGCGTTGAAATGAACGTGCAGTACCGCGTGACCGATCCTCGCGCCTATCTGTTTAGCGTGGCTAACGCTGACGACAGCCTGAGTCAGGCAACTGACAGTGCGCTGCGCGGCGTAATCGGCAAATACACCATGGATAAAATCCTGACCGAAGGCCGTACTACCGTGCGTAGCGATACACAGCGCGTGCTGGAAGAGACTATCCGTCCTTATCACATGGGGATTACCGTTCAGGACGTCAACTTCCAGACGGCACGCCCGCCTGAAGAGGTGAAAGCCGCGTTTGATGATGCGATTGCCGCACGTGAAAACGAACAGCAATACATTCGTGAAGCCGAAGCCTACGCCAACGAAGTGCAGCCTCGTGCGAACGGTCAGGCACAGCGTTTGTTAGAAAACTCTAAAGCTTACAAAGATCGTACCGTACTGGAAGCGCAGGGTGAAGTTGCCCGTTTTGCCGAACTGTTGCCTGAATATAAAGCCGCACCGGAAATTACTCGTGAGCGTCTGTATATCGAGACAATGCAAAACGTACTGAGCCACACGCGTAAAGTGCTAATTAACGATAAAAGCAATAATTTGATGGTGTTGCCGCTGGACCAGCTTCTGCGCGGTAAAGCCGGTGCAACCAACGACAGCGGTGATGATGCGAGCAGCATGATCCCACTTCGTCAGTCAGCCACGCCGTCAAACAGTGTTAAGAAAAGCAGTGCCAGCAACAGCTCAAGTTCTTCTGGCAGTGTCATGGATCAACGCCGTGCGGACGCACAGCGTGACGACACCCTTCGCGTAGGGAGAGAATAACCATGCGTAAGTCAATAATACTTGTCGTTGTTGTGGTGCTGGTGGCGCTCTATGCTTCACTGTTTGTGGTTCAGGAAGGCCAGCGTGGCATTGTGCTGCGTTTCGGTAAAGTTCTGCGCGATGGCGATAATAAGCCGCTGGTGTATGCGCCGGGCCTGCACTTTAAAGTGCCTTTCGTTGAATCAGTGAAAACATTGGATGCACGCGTTCAGACCATGGACAACCAGGCCGACCGCTTCGTCACCAAAGAGAAGAAAGACCTGATCGTAGACTCCTACCTGAAATGGCGTATCAGCGACTTCAGCCGTTATTACCTGGCAACGGGCGGTGGCGATGTGTCGCAGGCAGAAGTTCTGCTGAAACGTAAATTCAGTGACCGTCTGCGTTCCGAAATTGGTCGTCTGGACGTAAAAGATATCGTTACCGATTCACGCGGTCGTTTGACTCTGGACGTGCGAGATGCCCTGAATAAAGGCACCGATGATGATGATGCCGCTGCTGCCGCTACCACTGAAGCCGATGACGCTATCGCTTCCGTTGCCAAGCGCGTAGAGCAGGAAACCAACGGTAAAGTCCCTGCGGTGAACCCGAACAGTATGGCCGCACTCGGTATCGAAGTGGTTGACGTGCGTATCAAGCAAATCAACCTGCCGGCTGAAGTTTCTGACGCTATCTTCCAACGTATGCGTGCAGAGCGTGAAGCCGTGGCACGTCGTCACCGTTCACAGGGTCAGGAAGAAGCCGAGAAGCTGCGCGCCACTGCCGATTACGAAGTCACCCGTACTCTTGCAGAGGCAGAGCGTCAATCGCGTATTACTCGTGGTGAAGGCGATGCTCAAGCCGCCAAACTGTTTGCCGATGCATTCAGCGCCGACCCAGACTTCTATGGCTTTATCCGTAGCCTGCAGGCTTACAGAGAGAGCTTTAGCAGCGGTAACGACGTGATGGTCATGAGTCCAAATGATGATTTCTTCCGCTACATGAAATCACCGGCTAAAACCATCAAGCCGTAAGCCGATTTCACGCTGAAATTGTCTACTTTGCAGTATCCCAAAAGGCCCTTTACGGGCCTTTTGTCATATCTAGAGATTAAGAATTTTTGAGTAAGAGAGCTGCACCACGAAACGGATATTTTTCAGCCAATCGTATGCTAAAAGTACTGAAAGGCGTGGGTCAGGATGGTAGAATCCTTTTTTAACGCAACCGGGTGATTATCGAGATGGGTAAGAACGTTGTCGTACTTGGCACTCAATGGGGTGACGAAGGCAAGGGCAAAATTGTCGACTTGCTGACTGAACGGGCTAAATATGTTGTGCGCTATCAGGGCGGTCACAACGCCGGTCATACTCTGGTTATCAACGGTGAAAAAACCGTACTTCATTTAATCCCTTCTGGAATTTTGCGTGAAAATGTCACCAGCATCATCGGCAACGGTGTGGTTCTGGCGCCTGACGCATTAATGAAAGAGATGGGTGAACTCGAAGCCCGTGGGATCCCGGTTCGCGAACGTCTATTGATCTCCGAGGCTTGCCCGCTGATCCTCTCTTATCACGTTGCCCTTGATATGGCGCGCGAAAAGGCCCGTGGTGCGAAAGCAATCGGCACCACCGGTCGCGGTATTGGTCCTGCTTACGAAGATAAAGTGGCCCGCCGTGGCCTGCGCGTCGGTGACCTGTTCAATAAAGAAACGTTTGCCCACAAGCTGAAAGAAATTATCGATTATCACAACTTCCAGTTGGTTAACTATTACAAAGTGGAAGCAGTTGATTATCAAAAAGTTCTCGATGATGTCATGGCGGTCGCTGACATTCTGACCGCGATGGTGGTCGACGTGTCTGATCTGCTCGATAACGCCCGCAAGCAGGGTGAGCTCATCATGTTCGAAGGTGCTCAAGGCACGCTGCTCGACATTGACCACGGCACCTATCCTTACGTGACATCATCCAACACGACTGCGGGCGGCGTGGCCACCGGTTCAGGTATTGGCCCGCGCTATGTGGACTACGTATTGGGTATTGTTAAAGCATACTCAACGCGTGTGGGCGCAGGTCCTTTTCCTACCGAGCTGTTCGACGATGTCGGGGAATACCTGTGCAAGCAGGGTAACGAATTTGGCGCAACCACCGGCCGTCGCCGTCGCTGTGGCTGGCTCGACATCGTTGCGGTTCGTCGCGCAGTGCAAATAAACTCGCTTTCAGGTTTCTGCATGACCAAGCTCGACGTGCTTGATGGCCTGAAAGAGGTCAAACTGTGTATCGCTTACCGCCTACCAAATGGCAAAGAGGTGACCACTACGCCGTTGGCCGCTGAAAATTGGGAAGGTATCGAACCGATTTACGAAACCATGCCTGGCTGGAGCGAAACAACCTTTGGGGTTAAAGAGCTCGATAAACTGCCGCAGGCGGCGCGCGACTACATTAAACGTGTAGAAGAGCTAACTGAAGTGCCGATTGATATTATCTCTACCGGACCCGATCGCAGCGAAACCATGATCCTGCGCGATCCGTTTGACGCATAAACGTCATTCCGCGCTGTAAAATGCTCTGTCTCAACGTGTGCAATAAAAACCGGGTATCATGCCCGGTTTCAATTTATGTGCCAGCCAACGCCTTCGCCGACGTTTTTCCCCAGGTAATGCTCCCATTTTCAGCGTGTGTTTGATTTAAAGACAAACTTTGTGGCGGCCAGCCCATCCAATAGAGTAATCTTTAACTTACCTGACATCTTTCGGGTATATGCGGATTATTGCTGTCATCATAATCGCGAATGAAAAGGGTAAAAATACCCAGAGGTTAGTGTGCAGTTAACGAGTTTTACCGATTATGGTTTAAGAGCGCTGATTTATATGGCATCGCTGCCTGAAGGTCAGCTCACCAACATTTCGCAGGTTACCGAAGTGTACGGTGTCTCGCGTAATCACATGGTGAAAATTATTAATCAGTTGAGTCGGGCAGGATTGGTCACGGCAATGCGCGGTAAAAACGGTGGGATCAGACTGGGTAAGCCGGCTGAGACCATTTTATTGGGCAACGTCATCCGTGAACTGGAGCCGTTAGCCTTGGTTAATTGTTCGGCAGAGTTTTGCCACATCACCCCTGCATGTCGTTTAAAGCAGGTACTGCATACAGCCGTAGAACACTTTCTTGATGAGTTGAATCAATACACGCTGGCCGATATGGTCAAGGATAATTCTCAACTCTACAAATTATTGCTTGTTGAATGAAAGATTTTCAACAAACTGCTGATGACAACGGAGGAACCGCTATGTCACAAGATCCATTTCTGGAACGGGAAGCAGAAAAATACGAATCGCCTATCCCCAGCCGCGAATTTATTCTCGAACATTTAGGCAAGCGCGAAACGCCTGCCAGCCGTGAAGAGCTGGCAAATGAACTCAATCTGTCAGGTGAAGAGCCGCTGGAAGCGCTGCGTCGCCGTCTGCGTGCGATGGAGCGCGATGGTCAATTGGTGTTTACTCGCCGTCAATGCTACGCACTGCCTGAACGTCTGGATTTACTGAAAGGTACCGTGATTGGCCATCGTGATGGCTACGGCTTCCTGCGCCTTGAAGGCGTGAAAAAAGACGACGTCTACCTCTCCGCCGAGCAGATGAAAATGTGCCTTCACGGCGACGTGGTGCTGGCTCAGCCGGTGGGAACCGATCGCAAAGGCCGTCGTGAGGCGCGTATTGTTCGCGTCGTAGTGCCTAAAGTTAGCCAAATTGTGGGCCGCTACTTTACCGACGCGGGCGCAGGTTTTGTGGTGCCCGACGACAGCCGTCTAAGCTTCGACATTCTTATCCCGGCCGACGCGGTAAACGGTGCGCGAATGGGTTATATGGTGGTGGTCGAACTGACTCAGCGCCCAACGCGGCGCACCAAGGCCGTGGGTAAAATCGTTGAAGTCCTCGGCGACAAAATGGGTACCAGCATGGCGGTTGATATCGCACTGCGTACCCATGAAATTCCTCACGTCTGGCCGCCGCAGGTTGAAAAACAGGTTGCTGGTCTGAGTGAGCTGGTGCCTGAAGAGGCCAAAAAAGGTCGCGTTGACCTGCGCAATTTGCCGCTGGTCACCATCGACGGCGAAGACGCGCGTGACTTTGATGATGCCGTTTACTGTGAAGCAAAACGCGGTGGCGGATGGCGTTTATGGGTTGCCATCGCCGACGTCAGTTATTACGTTCGCCCAGGCACTGCACTAGACGCCGAAGCACGCAGCCGTGCTACCTCGGTTTACTTCCCGTCTCAAGTGGTACCGATGCTGCCGGAAGTGCTGTCGAACGGCCTCTGCTCGCTGAACCCGCAGGTCGACAGACTGTGCATGGTCTGCGAAATGACCATTTCTGCCACGGGTAAACTCACCACCTCCAAGTTCTACGAAGCGGTGATGAGCTCCCACGCGCGCCTGACTTATACCAAAGTCTGGCACATCATCGAAGGCAATGAAGAGCTGCGTGAGCAGTATTCTCCGCTGGTTAAGCATCTGGAGGAGCTGCACAAGATGTACAAAGTGCTAGACCAGGCGCGTGCAGAACGCGGTGGTATTGCCTTTGAAACCGAAGAAGCCAAGTTTATCTTCAACGCCGAACGTCGCATTGAGCGCGTTGAGGCGACGGTGCGTAATGACGCACACAAGCTGATTGAAGAATGTATGATCATGGCGAACATTTCGGCGGCGCGTTTTGTTGAAAAACATAACGAACCGGCACTGTTCCGCGTGCATGACCGTCCGAGCGACGATCATATTTCTGCACTGAGAAGCGTGCTGGGTGAGCTGAGCCTGACCATGGGCGGCGGGTTGAAGCCTGAGCCGAAAGACTACGCCGACATCATGGATCAGCTAAAAGATCGCCCCGATCGCGAGATGCTGCAAACCATGCTGCTGCGTTCAATGAAGCAGGCGATTTACGATCCGGAAAACCGTGGGCACTTCGGTCTGGCATTGACTTCATACGGCCACTTTACCTCGCCAATCCGTCGTTATCCTGACCTGGCACTGCACCGCGCGATCAAATATGTGCTGGCAAAGGAGCATGGGACTCTGAAAGATCGTTGGACGCCGACCGGCGGTTACCACAGCGATTACGACGAAATGGTGGTGTTGGGCGATCACTGCTCAACGGCAGAGCGCCGCGCCGACGAAGCGACCCGCAACGTGGCCGACTGGCTGAAATGCGACTTCATGCAGGACCACGTGGGCGAGGTCTTTAACGGGATTATCTCCAGCGTGACCGGATTCGGCTTCTTTGTCCGTCTGGCGGACCTGTTTATCGACGGGCTGGTGCACGTTTCATCGTTGGACAACGACTACTATCGCTACGACAACATTGGCCAACGTTTGGTCGGTGAGTCTTCAGGCAGCGTTTATCGCCTGGGTGATGCGGTCGAAATTCGCGTTGAGGCCGTTCATATGGACGAGCGCAAAATCGATTTCGCTCTGGTTTCCAGCACCCGTAAACCGCGCGGTGAAGGTAAAACGGCACGAGACAGAGCCAAGAAGGGGGGTGAACGCAGTATGCGTCCCGCCGGTGCAGCGAATGCAGGCCGCCGTCGTTCTGCTAAAAAGAACGTGAATTTTGAGCCTGATAGCGCCTTCCGCAAAGAGGGCGACAAGTCCGCCAAACCGGCGAAAGCCAAAAGAGCGGGCACCGGCAAAGCAGAAACTGCGAAGGCTGAGGCAGGCAAAGGCGCTAAAGTGGTCAGTGCGGTCGGTAAAGACGGCAAGCCAAAGAAAGCCAAAAAGCCTTCTGATAAAACCCAAAAAATAGCGGCGGCCACCAAGGCCAAACGGGCGAAAAAAAAACAGGTTGAATCTTAATCTGCGTATTTATTGACTGATGCCTGCGTCAGTCAATGATAGAATCGCCTTAAGCCACTAAGCTATCACTCCATCATGCGGGCACTTGCCCGCATGATGTTTTTTTAAAGAGTCCTATTTTAAAGAGCATCATGAGCGAAATTATTTACGGTATTCATTCCGTTAAAGCCTTACTCGACAACGATCCGCAGCGCTTTCTGGAGGTGTTTATTCTGAAAGGCCGTGACGATAAACGCCTAAAACCGCTGATCGACGATCTGGAAGCCAGCGGCATCGTGATTCAGGTTGCCAGCCGTCAGTGGCTGGACGACAAATCGGAGGGCGCGGTCCATCAGGGGATCATTGCGCGGGTAAAAGAGGGGCGTCAGTATCAGGAAAACGATCTGCCGGCCCTGCTTGAGAGTCTCGAATCTCCCTTCCTGCTGGTGCTGGATGGTGTAACTGACCCACATAATCTGGGTGCCTGCCTACGTACTGCCGATGCAGCCGGTGTCCACGCAGTGATTGTGCCTCGCGACCGTTCGGCCAAGCTGAATGCTACGGCGAAAAAAGTGGCCAGTGGCGCGGCTGAAAACGTGCCATTGATTAACGTCACTAACCTGGCGCGCACCTTACGTGTGTTGCAGGAGCACAACGTCTGGATCGTTGGCACCGCTGGTGAAGCCGATCACACCTTGTTCCAAAGCAAAATGACCGGCCCGATGGCGCTGGTGATGGGCGCTGAAGGCGAAGGTATGCGTCGCCTGACGCGTGACCACTGCGATGAACTGATCAGCATCCCTATGGCCGGTTCTGTTTCATCACTGAACGTCTCCGTGGCAACCGGTGTATGCCTGTTTGAAGCGGTTCGCCAGCGTGCAGTAAAAGCCAAAGGCTGATAGCCGGCTTTGGCAAGGTCGACTTAAACAATAACTCAGGCCTGATCCCTCTCCCGCAGCTTTCACGGCTGCGGGCGTTTCCCCTGTTTGTGATCCACTCTGCGGTAAAAAAATCAGTTTTTACCATACTGAATCCTGAAGCTATGGATGACGGAGGTGGTAATGAACTGGGAAACTCACCGGGTGTTTAATCAACCCAAGCCTTTAAACAACAGTAATCTCTTCCTTTCTGATACAGCGTTGCGCGAAGCCGTGGTTCGTCAACATGCTGGCTGGGACCTGGACGTGCTCGCCTCGCTGGGCCAGCAGCTCGGCTCGGCGGAGTCGCTGGAGCTGGGGCGCCTGGCCAATGCTAATCCACCTGATTTGCTGCGCTTCGAGCCAACCGGAGAGCCGCTGGACGACGTGCGTTTTCATCCTGCCTGGCATCTGCTGATGCAGGGTCTGGTGGCCAATCGAGTGCATAATCTCTCGTGGGAAGAGGACGCGCGCATTGGCTCGTACGTGGCACGCGCTGCCCGCTTTGTGCTGCACGCGCAGGTTGAGGCAGGAACGCTTTGCCCCGTCACCATGACGCACGGTGCCATTCCTCTGTTGCAGCAGAGTTTGCCTGCCGAGTTCAGCGGCTGGCTTACACCGCTGCTTTCAGACCGCTATGACGCACATTTGCTCTCCGGTGATAAAAAACGCGGGCTGCTGATTGGCATGGGCATGACGGAGAAGCAGGGCGGTTCGGACGTGCTCAGTAATACCACCACTGCTACCGCCGTTGAGGGGCGCGGACCGGGCAAACCCTATCGACTGGTCGGGCACAAGTGGTTTTTCTCAGTACCACAGAGTGACGCGCATCTGGTATTGGCACAGGCCGAAGGTGGACTCTCCTGCTTCTTTTTACCCCGAGTTCTGCCCGACGGTGAGCGTAATCGCGTGCGTATTCAGCGTCTGAAAGACAAGCTGGGGAATCGCTCCAACGCCAGCAGTGAGGTTGAGTTCTTCGACGCCGTCGGTTGGCTGCTGGGCGACGAAGGTGAGGGCGTGCGCCACATCCTGAAAATGGGCGGCCATACGCGGTTTGACTGCGCACTCGGCAGCCACGCCATAATGCGCCGAGCGTTCTCCGTGGCGCTGTATCACGCCTTTCAGCGTCAAGTTTTCGGCAAACCCCTGATAGAACAAGCGTTAATGCGTCAGGTGCTGGGCCGAATGGCGCTACGTCTAGAAGGGCAGACCGCGTTGCTGTTTCGTTTGGCTCACGCCCGTGCGAGCGTGAACGATACGCACGAACAGGTGATAAGCCGATTACTTACTCCCGCCGCCAAGTTCGAAATTTGCCGTCAAGGGATCCCCTTTGTGGCTGAGGCGATGGAAGTCTTGGGCGGGATTGGCTACTGCGAAGAAAGTGAGCTGCCACGGCTGTATCGCGAAATGCCGGTCAACAGTATTTGGGAAGGGTCAGGCAACGTCATGTGCCTTGACGTACTGCGCAGCCTGAAAAAGATGCCGTCGGCGGTTGAGGAGGTACAACACCGGTTGCATCAGTCGCGCGGTCAGAATCGCCTGTTTGATAAAGCGATACGACAGTTTGCCCAGCGGCTGAAAAGGGCAGATGAAGGTATGGGGCGCGTCATCGCCAGTCAGCTGTTTAATCTTTATGCCGCGGCAGAAATGCTGGAATACTCTTCACCCCCGCTGGCCGATGCCTGGTGCCGTCTGACGCTTGACGATTGCGGCGACAGCCAGATTGATGACCGGCTGTGCCAGCAGCTTCTTGAGCGAGCTATCGGCGCACAGTAGCGGTGTGCCGATTAATCTCAACTTTATCATTTATTTATAAAGGATTGCTTCCGAGTACCAGCGCCCCGGACGAATACTGTCACTGACCAGCAGAATCAGGTAGTAATGCGCACCCGCTTCGTCGGCCTTGTGTTTAATCGCCCGCTCAACGTCCATCGGGCTGCCTAATGCATCGGCAGAAACTGTGCCTATCTTGGTCAGGGTGGTGGTTTGCGCTCTGACCACTTCCTGCGCGTGGTGGGTCGGCGCAGGAGGCGGCGTCGGCGTGGTTTCAAAAACGCTGCAAGCGCTTAACGCGCTGAGTAACACGACTGCGCCAAGTACGCGCCTGATATTGCACAAGGTCATTTTCATGGGTTTTATTCCTCAACAAGCCTGACTCAGTGTAGCGCCGCAGACAGGCCGTTGGCGAATCCGATAGTGTGTCATTTTGAATATAAAAAATAGCCAAAAGTTAGTGGTGGCTTTTTTGCAGGTGGATAAAATGATTCGGTCAGCTTACAGGCAACCTGACCCAAACGGGCCTGCAAATTTAAGGAGCGAGAGATGGTTGAGATGTATGAGGAAAACGTTGAAGGTATTCAGCTTATCCACGCGGTGCCTGCCGGAAAATACCATGATTTACTGCCCACCGTATTCTTCTACCACGGATTTACCTCGTCGAAAGAGATCTACTCCTACTTTGGATACACGCTGGCAAAAGCCGGTTATCGGGTCATTTTACCCGATGCGTTGATGCACGGCGCCCGCGCCGAACCTGATGAAAGCGTGTTGCTCAATAACTTCTGGCGCATTTTGCAAACTAATGTCACAGACCTCGCGCTGTTAAAAGAGACCTTCGTTGCCCGCGGCCTGGCCGATGAAAATCGCCTTGGCGTCGGAGGGGTTTCGATGGGCGGCATGACCGCCATGGCGGCTCTGGCTCACTTTCCGTGGGTAAAAGTGGCGGCCAATTTAATGGGGTCAGGCTATTTTGCCTCGCTGGCTGATCATCTTTATCCTTCGTTTGGCATGGATACCGGCCTGACGCGTGAGGCGTTTGAGCACCAAACCGAGCTTCTGCTGAGTCTGGATATCAGCGATAAAATGGCACTTATCGCCAGTAAACCCCTGTTGGTGTGGCACGGCGAACAGGACGACGTGGTGCCATTCGGTGAAAGTGCCAGGCTTAGGCAGGCGCTTGAGGCGTATGATGATGCGCCTAATCTGACCTTTATCAGCGAACCCACCGCCAAACATCGCGTTTCGGTTTACGCATCTATCCGCACGACCGAGTTCTTCGCGGCCCATCTGTAAACCACGCCAAACGGTCACCGTACGACGTCGAAAAATTAATCAGACTGGGTGCTTGAGTTTTTGAGCGTCCAGTCATATAATTGCGCGTCATTTTTTCAGCCGTACACATAACACGTTCCTTGCTTCCATGGGCCACGGTTGACCCTGACAGGAGGCTGAATAATCCGTAAGGAGCAATTCTATGCGTCATTACGAAATCGTATTTATGGTTCACCCTGACCAGAGCGAACAGGTTCCGGGCATGATCGAGCGTTACAGTGCTGTAATCACTAACGCTGCGGGTCAGATTCACCGTCTGGAAGACTGGGGTCGTCGTCAGCTGGCTTACCCGATCAATAAACTGCACAAAGCCCACTACGTTCTGCTGAACGTTGAAGCTCCGCAGGAAGCGATCGATGAGCTGGAAACTAACTTCCGCTTCAACGACGCCGTTATCCGTAGCATGGTTATGCGCACTAAACACGCCGTAACTGAAGCTTCACCAATGGTTAAAGCGAAAGACGAACGCCGTGAGCGTCGTGAAGATTTCGCCGAAGCTAACGATGATTCCGAAGCTGGGGATTCTGAAGAGTAATTATTGTGATGACTAATCGCCTGGAGCTGTCTGGCACTGTGTGCAAGACCCCCATTCGTAAAGTCAGTCCATCGGGTATTCCTCACTGCCAGTTTGTGCTTGAGCATCGCTCGCAGCAACAGGAAGCCGGATTTAACCGACAAGCATGGTGCAGAATGCCCGTGGTTGTTAGTGGACATCAGTCACAAGCATTAACTCACAGTATAACGGTCGGCACGCAACTCACTGTTTCCGGATTCATTAGCTGCCATCAAGGTCGCAATGGACTGAACAAAGTGGTGTTACATGCCGAGCAGATTGATTTGATAGATTCTGGAGACTAGCCTAATGGCACGTTATTTCCGTCGTCGCAAGTTCTGCCGTTTCACCGCGGAAGGCGTTGTAGAGATCGATTATAAAGATATCGCTACGCTGAAAAACTACGTTACCGAAAGTGGTAAAATTGTACCGAGCCGTATCACTGGGACTCGTGCAAAATACCAGCGTCAGCTCGCTCGTTGTATCAAGCGCGCTCGCTACCTTTCTTTGTTGCCATATACTGATCGTCATCAGTAATAGGCCACTGTCCATAAACGACTTTGAGAGGTTAAGGTAATGCAAGTTATTCTGCTTGATAAAGTAGCAAACCTGGGCAGCCTGGGTGATCAAGTTAACGTTAAAGCGGGCTATGCTCGTAACTTCCTGGTACCACAGGGCAAAGCTGTTCCTGCTACCAAGAAAAACGTTGAGTATTTCGAAGCACGTCGTGCAGAACTGGAAGCCAAACTGGCTGACGTTCTGGGCGCCGCTGAAGCTCGCGCAACCAGCATCAACGAACTGGGCTCTGTTACCATCGCGTCTAAAGCAGGCGACGAAGGTAAACTGTTCGGCTCTATCGGTACCCGTGACATCGCTGACGCAGTATCTGCGGCTGGTGTTAAGGTTTCCAAGAGCGAAGTTCGTCTGCCAGAGGGCGTTCTGCGCACTCTGGGTGAACACGAAGTGGACTTCCAAGTTCACAGCGACGTGTTTGCCAAGCTGAACGTAGTTGTGGTTGCTGAAGCGTAATATTACGCGTTAAGCAATCCGTCAGAACGCCGGCCTTGTGCCGGCGTTTTGCATTTTAAGCGGTGAAGTTTTTAGCGTTGGCGCTGGTAGCTGCCGTCTGACTGGCGTGAGAAAGTCACGGTGGCGTTCTGATCGTTAGTCACCTGCAGCTCGGTCACTACGCCCTGGGCATTGAGCTGAATTCTCACCTGCTGACCGGCGTGAAGGTTGCTCAGTGGTTTGTCGTTTCCCTCCACCTGTGCCATGGCAAAAACGTCATTAACGATCAGATTGTTATCACGAAACAGCTGGGCCAATGTTTGCCCAGGCTGCACCTGATAACTTCTCCAGTTTCCTTGATTCTGCGAAGCCGATGGCTGAGCGGCGTTATCGGACTGCATCTGCGTGGTGCGTCCCTGTTCATTACGCAAATCGGCCTGCATCGGAATTGAGGTCGAGCGATCTGAAGGTGCGTAGGTATTCTCTGGCGAATAGGGCCAAAGCAGCGCCACCAACACCACGATAACGCTGATGATTAACCAACGGCGATGGAAATAGGGCAACGGTTCCATCCAGTGGAAATCATCACTGAAGTGCCAAATCTTGTCGAACAGTGACCGAGACTTGGGCTTCAACACCGGACGCCCAGCGGTTTGTGTATCAACTTCTTCATCCTGCGCTATTTCTGTGTCTGTCTCTACTTCTGGGGCTCTCTTTTGCAACGGCTTTTGCATAATCGAAATCCACGATCTCAACATCGGTTGATAAATGCGTGTGGCCTTCCTTCTCCTGGGCGGGTATTTGCCCATGACAACCTCTCTTGTTGCGCGTAATGTCAATAAAATCAGATGTAAATTGGTCGACTTGTTATTAACCCTAAGTATAGCTGCTTCACAGTGCTCCAGGATAGCGACAGAAGCGTGGATTTTCGTTGTAACATTTTACCCAAAAGTCCTGCGCTGTTATGCTGCGTCTTCGACTTTTTATGATTAAAGGAAATTCCATGACAACCCCTTCATTTGACAGCGTTGAAGCGCAGGCAAGTTACGGTATCGGCTTGCAGGTCGGTCAGCAGCTGCAGGAATCTGGTTTACAGGGCCTCGAGCCTGACGCACTTCTTGCAGGCTTACGCGATGCGCTAGAAGGGAACACCCCTGCTGTGCCAGTGGATGTGGTTCACCGCGCACTGCGCGAAGTTCACGAGCGTGCCGATGCCGTACGTCGTGAGCGTCAGGAAGCATTGGCCGTTGAAGGTCAGGAATTCCTGGCTGCCAACGCGCAGCGCGAAGGCGTGACCAGCACTGAGTCAGGTCTGCAATTCTCGGTGATGACTCAGGGCGAAGGTCCTATTCCAGGTCGTCAGGATCGCGTTCGCGTTCACTACACCGGTAAGCTTATCGACGGTACCGTGTTCGACAGCTCCGTACAGCGCGGTGAGCCAGCCGAGTTCCCAGTTAACGGTGTTATCGCTGGCTGGATTGAAGCACTGACCCTGATGCCAGTGGGTTCCAAGTGGGAGCTGTTTATCCCTCACAACTTGGCCTACGGCGAGCGTGGTGCAGGTGCATCCATCCCTCCATTCAGCGCACTGACTTTTGAAGTCGAGTTGCTGGAAATTCTGTAATCGTAACGATTGCAGAAAGTAAGCATAAAAAAGGCGCCTTCGGCGCCTTTTTTGTTGCTACAGGTTCAGGCTGTTAGCCTTTGGACTGCAAATCTATCTGATAAACGGCGAAGCCCACGGCGTCGGTGCCTTTCGGTGTCATCGGATACTGGGCCTGCGTTTTGATAAATTCGGCGGCTTTCGGGTCCGGCGAGGTTTCAAAACGGATATCCAGCGGCTGTCTGGCGACTATCGGCGCCAGACGCCAGTTATTATCGGCACTTGGCGTGACAGCGCCGTGTTTTTTGGTCTCGGCGCTGATGTAGGCGGCCAGCACGGCGCGGTTTTCATCCGGCGAGGCGAAGGCGATATGCTTGTCGCCTGTACCGGCAAATTTACCGCCGTAGGCGCGATAGTTATTGGTCGCCACCAGGAACACTGCATCAGCACGCACTGGCTTGCCCTGATAAGTCAGGTTCTTGATGCGTTCGGCGTTTTTGTTTTGCAGAGTGCAGTCGCCGTCAAAACGTGCAGGCTGAGTGACATCAATCTGGTATTTTACGCCGTCGATCACGTCAAAATTATAGGTACGAAAACCGTCCCAGTTGATCAGCGACTGCGGCTTGCTACTGTTGACGTCAATCTGATTAAACTGACCGGCCGAACATTCTAGCCAGTCTTTCACTTCCTGGCCGGTCACTTTCATCACGACCAACGTATTCGGGTAGAGATAGAGGTCGGCGGCGTTGCGGAAGGTCAGCGGACCTTTTTCGACCTCGACAAAGCTGGCCGGATCGTTTTTGCGCCCGCCGGCTTTAAACGGTGCAGCGGCAGAAAGCACTGGCAGATCGGCCAAGTCCGGATCGCCCTGGATAAAGTGCTCGGTGTACGCCTTCTGCGCATTGTTAACGATTTGCACAGTAGGATCATCCTGCACCAGTGACAGGTAGCTGTACATGTTGGCTGTTGATTTACCGATCGGTTGACTGACAAACTCGCGGGTGGCGCTATGATCGGCCGCGAGCACTTTCACCAGTTTTGGATCCTCTGCAGCGAGCGATTTTTTACCCACTTTATCGAAGATGGGTCTCGCTTCCGCCTTACTCTGGGTGACTTTCCAGCCGCCGTCGTCGTCGTTGATCACTAAGTCGATCACTCCGAGGTGATCGCCCCACATGCCGGGCATCACGGCAGGAACGCCGTTCAAGGTTCCCTGTTTAATGTCTGCCCCTTTGATATTGGCAAACTCTTCGCTTGGGAACACTGCGTGGGCGTGGCCAAACATAATGGCGTCGATGCCTTTAATTTGGCTGAGGTAATAGACCGAATTTTCAGCCAGTGTTTTGTAAGGTTCGGCGGAGAGGCCGGAGTGGGGAATGGCGACAATAATATCCGCACCCTGTTTGCGCATCTCCGGCAGCCATTTTTTGGCGGTCTCTGTAATGTCGGCCACGGTGACTTTGCCCTGCAGATTAGCTTTGTCCCACACCATAATCTGCGGTGGGACAAAACCGATGTAGCCGATGCGCAGGTTGTGCGTTTTGCCTTCGCTGTCCGTTACCTTATTATTGGTAATGATAAACGGGGTAAACAGCGGCTTACCGGTTTTATCATCAATCACATTGGCATTGATATAAGGGAATTTCGCCCCGGCCAACGCTTTTTTCAGATAGTCCAGGCCGTAGTTAAACTCGTGATTTCCCAGATTTCCCACGGCGTAGTCCAGCGTATTCATGGCCTTATAAACGGGATGAACTTCGCCGGTTTTTAGCCCTTTAGCTGCCATATAGTCGCCGAGCGGGCTGCCTTGAATCACGTCACCATTATCAACCAGCACTGAGTTTTTGACTTCGCTCCGCGCCGCCTCAATCAGGGTGGCGGTGCGTACCAGACCAAACTTGTCGGTAGGTTTATCTTTGTAATAGTCGAAGTCCATCATATTGCTGTGCAGGTCGGTGGTTTCCATAATGCGCAAATCGACCGTTGCTGCATGGGCAGTACTCGCCGCAACCAGCAGGGCGAGTGCAGAAAGTTTCAGGTGACGCTTAAGCATGACATTGGCTCCGTCAGAGGTAAAAGGGGGGAGTAAACACGACATGTATCTCAAAAATATTAGAGAATGTAACCAGTTGTCACCAGAAAATGTGATCTTAATCGATTTACTGCCTCAAGCTTGCGATGTGGGGCGCTAAAGAAAATACCTTTGAAATTAATTCATTAACAGAATCTGCATCCGAGATAGCTATTCACGGCAAAAAAAACTAGGCTTAATCAAAGATGATAAATTCATAGATTAAGTACTGAGGTGCAGAATGTTGGAACAAATTTGCCAGCTCGCGCGTGATGCAGGTGACGCGATTATGAAGGTGTACGACGGTGAGCAGCCGCTCCACGCACGGCAGAAGCATGATGATTCTCCGGTCACGGCGGCAGATATCGCCGCGCACAACGTCATTAAAAAGGGCCTGCAGGCGCTGGACGCACACATTCCGCTGTTGTCTGAAGAAGACCCTCCTTCTTGGTCCGTGCGCCAAAACTGGACACGTTTCTGGCTAGTCGATCCCTTAGACGGCACCAAAGAGTTTCTTAAACGTAACGGCGAGTTCACGGTCAATATCGCATTGATTGAGGACGGTAATCCGGTGCTCGGTGTGGTATATGTGCCGGTCACCGGCGTGATGTACGCGGCGGCTGAGGGTAAAGCATGGAAAGAAGAAAATGGCCAGCGCGTTGAAATCACCGCACGCGAAGCACATCCGCCGCTGGTGGTAGTGAGCCGTTCACACAGTAATGACCAAGAGCTGCAGGATTATTTGGCGCAGCTTGGCGAGCATCAAACCGTGACTATCGGTTCATCGCTCAAGTTCTGTCTGGTGGCGGAAGGCTCTGCTCAGCTTTATCCTCGCTTTGGACCGACCTCAGTGTGGGATACCGCTGCGGGTCACGCCGTCGCCAACGCCGCGGGTGCCACCGTTACTGACTGGCAGGGACAGACGCTGACCTATGTGCCTAAAGAGTCGTTTCTCAATCCAGGCTTCCGCGTCTCGCTGTTTTAAGCTTTTATCACGAGATAATAAGTAAAAGCGCCGCCGTGCGCTTTTACTTTTCGCTGATCCTCTTCCTACTCTTTCACCAGCTGGTTCACAGTATCAATCACCTTACGCACCTCTTCAGGCGTTAACGCACCCTCTTTTGCAAAATGCACGATGCCGTCTTTATCCAGCACCACAATGGCCGAACTTTGACTTTGTAGCGCCCAGGCCCTTTGCGCCACGCCGTTGCTGTCGACGATGACCTGCGACCACGGGAACTCCTTTTTACCGCCCTCTATGCTATGGCGTACAAACAATCCGCTGCCAATGATGGCATCGTCGGCGTTCACAATGGTGGTGGTCTGGTAGCGGTCGCGCGGCAGGTTGTCTTTTCTTATCGCTTCAATCAAGGGTTCGTTCATTTCTCGAGCAGAAGTACGCCCAGCAATGTGCTGCAGGATACGAACCTTGCCCGGCAGCTTGGCGCTGTTCCATTTACTGTAGCTAAATTCACCATTGATGTAATTGAGCTCCCCCTTATCGTCAATGCCGACAGCGTTTACGCGTTTGCCGATGTCAAAATTGTGGGCTGAAACCATAAATGAAACTGATAAGCAGGCTATAATTGATAAACACTTAACGAGCATAGATTCTCCTGTCAATTTCGGTAAGGGAGGCTGTTTGTGAGGTAAGTGGTGGTGCACACTGTGAGAAGCATAGAATGCTTTGAAGTGGTCTGTCCTGTTGAAACGTCAACAATGTGCTGTCCTTAGCAAAAATTTGGATTTTGTCCGATGGTGGCAGACTGTAGAATAGTGAAAAATTAATGCGCTGTAATATCCGGTACATATTGAAGGGTTACACTGCCCAGCGTTTTAAAACTGAACGTCAGTATCGTCAACGTGTGTAAAAGTAGTGAAATGGACTGGTGTAAAGGGAACTGGGTGGTACCTTCGAGGTCTACTCAGTGTATTTGAAGTACCACTCAGACAATCTGTACTCATTCTTTTGGTCAGAGTTGAGTCTGAGCATGCGAGATACTAAAAGGGAGGAAAAAGAAATAAAATGAGGATCTTCCAACGTTATAACCCACTGATGGTGGCGAAATATGTGAAAACGTTGTTCAGAGGCCGCCTGTACATCAAAGATGTCGGGGCATTTGAGTTCGATCAAGGCAAGATTTTGTTGCCAAAAATTCGCGACAAGCGCCATTTCAGCGTGATGTCAGAAGTGAACAAGCAGGTTATGCATTTGCAGCTTAATGCCTAAAACCGACAACGCGCCGTTCACGCTTTATTTGTATTAATTTTCAAGATATTAGCAATAACTTATTGGTTTTACGCCAAAACAGAAAAGGCCGCGATTCTTTCGCGGCCTTTTGTTTTTTATAACAGTGCAAGCGCAGACTAATCGGCAATATCCTGCGGCGATTTCGGCAACAGAGGTGTCACAGGCTTATCGGTTATTCTCGTCACCAACAGCTGGTCAATTTTATAACTGTCGATGTCCACTACCTCAAATTTGAAGCCGGCAAATTTCACAAAGTCAGTGCGCTTAGGAATTTTACGCAGCATAAACATCATAAAGCCGCCGATGGTTTCGTAATTGCCTGACTGCGGGAAGTCTTCAATATGCAGCACGCGCATCACGTCTTCGATTGGCGTTCCGCCTTCGATGAGCCACGAGTTCTCGTCGCGTGCCACAATTTGCTCTTCCATGCCCTGACCTACCAGGTCGCCCATCAGAGTGGTCATCACGTCGTTGAGGGTAATGATGCCCACCACTAACGCGTACTCGTTAAGAATGACTGCGAAGTCTTCACCCGCCGTTTTAAAACTTTCAAGCGCTTCAGACAGGGTCAACGTATCGGGAACGATGAGTGCCGAGCGGATTTGCACGCCGCTGCTCAGCATCAGGCTTTGATTACCCAGTACGCGGTTCAGCAGGTCTTTTGAGTCCACATAGCCAACAACCTGATCAATTTGCCCGTCACAGACTAAAAACTTGGAGTGTGGATGGGTAGAGATCTTGTTTTTGATGCTGTCTTCACTTTCGCGCAGGTCAAAATAAATAACGCTCTCGCGGGAAGTCATCGAAGACGGCACGGTGCGTGATTCAAGCTCAAACACGTTTTCAATCAGCTCATGTTCCTGCTTGCGTAACACTCCGGCCAAGGCACCGGCTTCGACCACCGCATAAATATCGTCGGAAGTGATGTCGTCGTTGCGCACGGTTGGCAGCTTGAACAGGCGAAAAATGACGTTTGCCAGTCCGTTAAAGAACCAGACCAAAGGCCGGCATACAAACAGGCAGAAACGCATCGGGTTGACTATCCGAACGGCAACAATTTCGGGTGAAATCATACCGATGCGCTTCGGTGTCAGGTCAGCGAACAAAATGAACAAGCTGGTGACGAGAACGAATGAGCAGATAAAGCTGACTTGATCGGCAAGTTCGGGTGACATGAACCTCTCGAAAAAGAGTTGAAATGCTGGAGAGAACGCGGCGTCGCCGACGATACCACCGAGGATGGCCACGGCGTTAAGCCCAATCTGTACTACGGTAAAGAACAGTCCTGGGGTTTCTTGCATTTTAAGAACGTGTTTGGCGTTGATGTTTCCTTCATCTGCCAAAATTTTGAGTTTGATTTTACGTGAGGCGGCCAGTGATATCTCCGAAAGGGAGAAAAATGCACTGATCGCGATTAATAAAAGAATCAGTAAGATACTGTTTAACATAGTCTATCCGTTTAACACCGGCGCCAGGGCCGACAGGGAAGGTAAATCGTTTGGTATTGTTAAAAGAAAAATCACGCGAAGGTGATAAAAGCTAAGATAACAGCAAGAAACGTATTTACCGGGCCGCGATTGCGGCCCGCATAGTATAGCAGTGCCAGTGATATAACCGCCACTGCTGAATCTCTGGCCGTTTTACCTGCGCCTGAATCAGTTCTGAAGCTGTGGTGGCAGACACACGCCAATTCCGCCGAGTCCGCAGTAGCCATGTGGATTTTTATACAGATATTGCTGATGGTCATCTTCAGCGTAGTAAAAGGGCAGCGCTTCAGTGATTTCAGTGGTGATGCGACGGCTGTCGTTGGCCGCCAGCATGGCCTGCTGAAAACGTGTAAAGCTCGCCAGCGCCGCGTCCTGCTGTTCACTGCTGAGCACGTAGATTGCTGAACGATACTGGGTGCCAATGTCTCCGCCTTGGCGCATGCCCTGTGCAGGGTCATGATTTTCCCAAAACGTTTGCAGCAGCTGTTCATAGCTGATTATTGCGGGATCAAACACTACGCGCACCACTTCGGCATGGCCGGTTTGACCGCTGCACACTTCGCGGTAAGTTGGATTAGGCGTAAATCCTCCCGCGTAGCCTGCCCCAGTGCTATAAACGCCGTCCAACTGCCAGAAAAGTCTCTCTACGCCCCAAAAGCAGCCCATTGCGAAAATGGCAACCTGCATGTTATCAGGAACGTGGGTCATGGAATGGCCGTTAACGGCGTGAAGCGTGGCGACCGGCATCGGCGTAGTGCGGCCTGGCAGCGCAGCTTCTTTTGTAATTGCCTGTGTTTTATCTGAGAGTTGGACCACGAGAGACTCCAGTCATATTATTCATTAAAGTTGTTGGTTGTATCTGATAGTGTCTTTGCACACAATAGCACCTTATGCACATCGTACTACGGCGACGATTTGCATAGCTATTTTAACAGGATAATGAAACATAGCAGGAGAGCTTGTGCCACGATACCGTGAACTTTGTTTGTTAGCCGTACTGCTGGCACCCCCGTTATCCTATGCTGCCAAGGTGCGGCTGCAATTGGAAGGACTGAGCGGAGACTTGCAGAAAAACGTTCGCGTACGCCTCTCTTCCATTGGAACTGACGAGGTGTCTGCTGATGGCCGTTTCCGCGCCAGGGTCAGTGAGGCGATACAGCTGGGGCTTCGCCCTCTGGGCTACTATCAGCCCACCATCGATTTTGATTTTGTGCAAACGCCGCCGCCGGGCAGACCCGTTCTGATAGCTAAAGTTTCGCCGGGTACGCCGATAAAAATCGCCGGAACCACTGTCACGATAGAAGGGCAGGCGAAAGGGGATGACGAATTCGAAGCCCTTAAAAGAACTAAAGTCCCGGCCAATGGCACCCTCCTCAATCACGGAACCTATGACAGTTTCAAAGGCTCGCTGAGCGGTCTTGCCCTGCGCAAAGGCTATTTCGATGCGGATATGCGCAAGAGCCAGCTAGGGGTGATTGAAGATGAACATCAGGCATTTTGGGATATCGATTTCGACAGTGGACAGCGCTATCGTTTTGGGCAGGTCAACTTCGAAGGCGCGCAGATACGCAATGACTATCTGCAAAACGTCGTGCCTTTCCATAAAGGTGATTACTACAGTTCGGCACAGCTGGCCGAGCTAAACCGCCGTCTGGCCGCCACAGGCTGGTTTAACTCGGTGGTCGTTTCACCCGACTTTGATAATAAAGAAGCCAAAGCCAGTAAAACGCTGCCGCTCAATGCCGTCGTCACGCCGCGCACGCGTAACACCCTTGAACTCGGTGGCGGTTATGCCACCGACGTGGGGCCGCGAGTGAAAGCCAACTGGAAAAAACCGTGGCTAAACGATCGCGGGCAGAGCCTTGAGACCTCGGTCAGCCTGTCTGCACCTGAACAAACGCTGGATCTGAGCTATAAAATCCCGCTGCTTAAAGATCCCCTCCAGCAATATTATCTGGTGCAGGGGGGCTTCAAACGTGAAGACCTCAACGACACAAAGTCTGACTCAAGTACCGCCAATGTGGCGCGCTATTGGGACAGTGACAGCGGCTGGCAGCGCTCGGTGAACCTGCGCTGGAGCCTCGACCACTTTACGCAGGGTAACGTCACCAACACCACGATGCTGATTTATCCGGGCGTTACCGTCAGCCGAACCCGTTCCCGCGGCGGCCTGATGCCAACCTGGGGTGATACGCAGCGCTATTCTCTCGATGTCTCTGATACCACCTGGGGCTCAGATATCGACTTTGCCGTAGTGCAGGCGCAAAACGTCTGGATCCGCATGTTAGGTGACAGAAACCGCTTTGTGGTGCGCGGCAACGTGGGTTGGATCGAAACTAACGATTTTGAAAAAGTCCCGCCTTCACTGCGCTTCTTCGCCGGTGGCGATCGCAGTATTCGCGGCTATAAATATAAGTCTATCTCGCCCAAAGATGACGATGGCAAGCTGACGGGTGCATCAAAACTGGCGACCGGTTCACTGGAATATCAATATAACGTGACCGGAAAATGGTGGGGCGCGGTGTTTGTTGACAGCGGTGAAGCGGTGAATGACATCGCGAAAAGTGACGTTAAAACGGGTGCGGGCGTGGGCGTGCGCTGGGCGTCACCGATTGGCCCGGTCAAATTTGACATCGCTGCGCCGGTGGGTGATCAGAACGAGCATGGATTGCAATTTTACATCGGCCTGGGTCCAGAACTATGAGTTTGTTTAAAAAGATTTGCCTGGCGTTCCTGATTATTGTGCTGCTGCTGATTGGCACGGTAGGTTTTTTGGTGGGTACGCAAACCGGTCTGCATCTGCTGCTTAACGGCGCGCAGCGCTTTGTGCCGGGACTGTCGATTGCCAACGTCGAGGGCGGCTGGCGCAGTCTGACACTAAAAGGTGTGGAGTATAAAATGCCCGGCGTTGACGTCCACGCCGGTGAGTTTCATCTGTCCGTTGATTTATCCTGTTTCAGGCACAGTCAGCTGTGTGTGAACGCCGTGCGCGCACAGGACGTCAACGTGGTGGTCAACACCCAAGAGATGGCGCCTTCAACCGCGCCAGAGCCAGAGTCCAGCGAGCCGTTGACCAACCTCAGTACGCCTTACCCGATCAATCTCAGGCTGTTGACGCTCAATAATGTCAACGTCACCATTGATGACAAAACGGTGTCGCTGGCGGAGTTTCGCACCGGCATCGAGTGGAAGGACCGCGCACTCACGCTTTTGCCGACTAATATCTCCGGTTTACTGATTGCTCTGCCAAAAACGCCGACGCATCCGCTGCCGCCTGTTGTACAGGCAGCTAGCGACAAAGCCGTTGAAAAGGTGACGGAAAAGGTTACCGGTCAACCGTCCGATGCGGCAAAAACAGCAGAAAAAGAGGCTAAATCCGCGGCTGAAGCGCCGCCGATTGGCGAGACGTTAAAAGCGCTGTTTGCCAAGCCGTTGCTGCCTGAGCTGCCGGACTTCACACTGCCGCTGGATCTCACCGTTCAACAAATTACGGGTGAGAACCTGCGTTTGACCGGTGATAACGACCTGCTGATTAATCACCTATTGCTAAAAATAACCACAGAAAATCAGCAGGTTAAGCTCGATAAGCTTGAGGTCAGATCCCCACAGGGATCAATCGACGGCCTAGGTCAGGCGCAGCTTACCGGTAACTGGCCGGTCGATATGACTGTGAATACTGCGGTCAATATCGATCCCCTGAAGGGCGAGAAAATAAAACTGACCGTTGGCGGTGAGCTGCGTAACCAGTTGAAAGTGGGCGTCAACCTTTCAGGACCCGTGCGCGCTCAGTTGGCGGTGCAAACCGAGCTGGCACTGGCTGGGCTGCCGATTGATTTGAATTTGCAAAGCGACGCGCTGCAGTGGCCGCTGACCGGTACGCCCCAGTATCAGGTGAAAGGCTTCAACATGAAGTTCAGCGGCAAGGCGACGGATTATGCGCTGTCTTTACGCTCCAGTTTCAGCGGTGACCAACTGCCTTCGGCTAACCTTTCGCTAGACGGTAAAGGCAACCTTGAGCAATTCAAACTGACGCTGCTGCGACTGGCCGCGCTACAGGGCAATACCGACCTAACCGGCGTAGTGGACTGGAGCAAAGCGGTAAGCTGGAATACCTTGCTGACCCTGAATGGTATTGATACTGCCAAACAGTGGCCGGAGTGGCCAGCTAAGCTGAAGGGCAAGATTGCCCTGCGCGGCAGTCTGTACGGCGGCAGCTGGCAGCTTCAAGTGCCTACCCTCGAACTCGATGGTAACGTTAAAAAGAATCTGGTGAAGGCCCGCGGTAATCTGCGTGGCAACAGCTACGGGCAGTGGGATATTCCGCAGCTGCATCTTGAACTCGGCCGCAATAATCTCGACGTTAAAGGCAAGCTTAGCGACAAATGGGCGCTGGATGCCAACGTCGATGCGCCTCACCTCGACGGCGCATTACCGGGACTGGGTGGCATTGTGAAAGGTATGATCCAGCTGCGCGGTAATTTGAAAGCGCCGCAGGTATTGGCTGATTTAACGGCCAGTAATCTGATATGGCAGGCTATGAGCGTCAGCCGTGTCAACATTAAGGGGGATGTGACGTCAAGTGACCAGATACAGGGCACGCTGGCGGTTAAGGTTCAGCAACTCAAGCAGGATGCGCTGGATATTAGCGACATTACACTCGATGCCAAAGGTAATGAAAAGCAGCATCAGCTTAACCTCAGTGTGAGCGGTAAACCGGTCAGCGGGCGTCTGGCACTGAACGGAAGTTTTGAACGCAAAACGCAGCAGTGGAAAGGCACTATCAGCAATACGCTGTTTGATACGCCGGTGGGCGAGTGGCGTCTAACGCGTCCGATTGCCTTGACCTACTTTAATACCGAGCAGCGTGTGACCATAGGTCCTCACTGTTGGCAGAACCCTAATGCCGACGTTTGTGTGCCGACGACCATCGACGCCGGTGCCAGCGGGCAGGCCAGCATCGTGCTTAATCGCTTTGATTTGGCAATGCTAAAACCCTTCCTGACCGACGATACCCAGCTTGCTGGGCAGTTCAGCGGCAAGGCCAACGTTGCCTGGAAGGCGCAGGGTGGTTTGCCGCAGGCCAGCGTGTCGCTGGTGGGCAAAGGGGTAAAAGTGCAGCAGATTGTGCAGGGCAATCCTCTGCCCGTGGCTTTCGATACGCTTAACCTTAATGCTGCACTGCAAAACGGTCGCGCGAATCTTGATTGGTTAATCAAGATTGCCAACAATGGTCAGCTTGATGGCAAGATTCAGATTGCCGATCCATTGGGCAAACGTAATCTCAGCGGTAACGTCAACATCACTCGCATCTCGATGGGTATTTTGCAGCCGGCGCTTATGGACGGTGAAAAAGCTTCCGGCATACTCAATGCCAATTTACGCGTGGCAGGGAATGCTAAAATGCCGCAGGTTTACGGCAAGCTGGCGCTGACCGATGTAGATTTTGATGCGCAGTTTATGCCGTTTGATATTACTAACGCCAATTTGAACATTAATTTCAACGGCATGTCATCGCTGCTTGCGGGGGTCATCAGGACCAATCACGGGCAGTTGGCGCTTGACGGTAATGCAGACTGGAGTGAGCCAAATAACTGGCGTGCGCGTATCGCGGCGAAGGGAGATAAGGTTAGGGTATCGGTTCCACCAATGGTTCGGCTTGATGTCTCACCCGATCTAGTGTTTGATGCTACACCGCAGGCATTTTCGTTGAACGGTAGGGTTGATATTCCCTGGGCGCGTATTACGGTTCAGGAGCTTCCTGAGAGCGCGGTTGGCGTCTCGTCTGATGAGGTTATGCTGAATAACCAGCATCAGCCGATTGCTCCGGCATCGACCTCGATACCTATCAACACGAATCTTGTGGTGAACATCGGAGATGATGTTCGACTTGATGCCTTTGGCCTGAAAGCGCGCTTGAAAGGCGCACTCAAAGTACAACAGGACAAACGTGGGTTAGGATTAAACGGCCAGATTGATATTCCTTCCGGTCGGTTCCACGCCTATGGACAAGACTTAATCGTTAGAAAAGGCCAGCTGTTGTTCTCGGGTCCGGCAGACCAGCCGTTGCTCAATCTCGAGGCTATCCGTAATCCGGATTCGACCGAGAATGACGTGGTGGCCGGCGTGCGGGTAACCGGTGAAGCAGACGCGCCTAAGCTTGAGGTTTTCTCAGACCCGACAATGTCGCAGGAAGAAGCGCTGTCTTATTTGTTACGCGGACAGGGACTCGACAGTTCGGGAGCCGACAGTAGCGCCATGACTTCAATGCTTATCGGCATGGGGGTTGCACAAAGTGGCAAACTTGTGGGTAAAATCGGTGAGGCATTTGGCGTCAGTAATTTGGCGCTGGATACGCAGGGCGTTGGGGACAGCTCTCAGGTTGTGGTCAGTGGTTATGTCCTGCCTGGGCTGCAAGTTAAGTACGGAGTGGGTATTTTTGACTCACTGGCGACCCTGACGCTGCGCTATCGTTTAATGCCTAAATTGTATCTGGAAGCGGTGTCTGGCATAGATCAGGCATTAGATTTGCTCTATCAGTTTGAGTTTTAACCATGCGAATAATTGTCTACGGCAGTTTACGACGCAAGCAGGGTAATAGTCACTGGATGACAAACGCTCAGTGGTTGGGTGACCACGAGCTTGACGGCTATGCCCTTTATAATTTGGGGCATTATCCGGCAGCAGTTCCCGGGGAAGGGAAAATCTATTGCGAAGTTTACCGCATCAACTCATCCATTATGGCTGAGCTTGACGAACTGAAAAGTAACACCAAAGATTACCGTCGTGAGCTAATCTCCACGCCGTACGGCAGTGCCTGGATCTACCTGTATATTCGTTCTCTCGAGGGAGTAGAGCGCATTAAGGGTGGTGACTGGCTAAAACGTGCGGATGAAGATAAGTGAGAAAAAGGTAAGGGTCGTCTTCGTCAGGTAAGTATAAAGTCGGTAAAAAAAACACCGCCCAATGGGCGGTGTTTTTTTGCGACAAAGCAAAGCAGGCAGCGGCCTTATTTTGCTTTAGCACGCTCGAATGAAGAAACAATTTCGGCTTTCGCCGCTTCTGCATTGTCCCAACCTTCAACTTTGACCCATTTGCCTTTTTCCAGCGCTTTATACTGCTCGAAGAAGTGGGTGATCTGGCCACGCAGCAGCTCAGGCAAGTCGTTCACATCTTTAATGTGATCGTATTCTTTGCTCAGCTTGGTGTGTGGAACCGCAACAACTTTCGCATCTTCACCTGATTCGTCAGTCATTTTCAATACGCCAACCGGACGGCAGCGGATCACTGAACCAGGTTGCAGTGGGTAAGGCGTTGGGACCAGAACGTCAACCGGGTCACCGTCAAGAGACAGGGTGTGGTTGATGTAACCGTAGTTGCACGGATAGAACATCGCCGTTGACATGAAACGGTCAACAAAAAGTGCACCGGTATCTTTATCTACTTCATATTTGATGGGATCGGCGTTGGCCGGAATTTCGATAACAACATAGATATCTTCTGGCATGTCTTTGCCAGCCGGTACATTGAGTAAGCTCATTGTTGGTTTCCTTTATTGAACCAGAAATGTAGTGCCGGACATTATAGCCAACTCCGACAGGAATTCCCGCCTTTTCATGGTCCGTTTTTTCCTAAAAAAGAATCGGGGCGGCATCATGCCACCCCGGAGTTTGGGTACTTAAAAGTAATTTAGCAAACAGCCCAGCTTGGATTTTTATTCGTCAGGGTACTGTTTGATAAGGCGTTCAGCATCTTCAACCATGTCTCTATTGCCGACGAAGAACGGGGCGCGTTCATGTAGCTTAGTAGGCACGATGTCCAGAATACGGTTTTTACCGTCGCTGGCTTTACCGCCTGCCTGTTCGGCAAGGAAGGCCATTGGGTTACATTCATAAAGCAGACGCAGTTTGCCCTGAGGATGGCTTGCGGTACTTGGATAAATGTAGATGCCGCCTTTCAACAAGTTGCGATGGAAATCTGCGGCCAAAGAGCCAATGTAACGTGAAGTGTAAGGGCGGCCGGACGCTTCGTCCTGCTCCTGACAGTATTTGATGTACTTTTTAACGCCTTTAGGGAATTTAATGTAGTTCCCTTCGTTGATGGAGTACATGTAGCCTTTTGGCGGGAACATGACTTTCTCGTGGGAGAGGCAGAATACACCTAAAGACGGATCATAGGTAAATGCGTGAACGCCAGCACCGGTGGTGTAAACCAGCATGGTGGATGACCCATAAACCACATAGCCCGCTGCAACCTGCTGGCTGCCCGGCTGCAAGAAGTCTGCTTCAGTAACCGGCTGACCCAGTGGCGAAGTACGGCGGTAAATTGAGAAAATGGTGCCGACTGAAACGTTAACGTCGATATTGGACGAACCGTCCAGCGGGTCCATCAGGATCACGTATTTCGCATTATTTGCGCGTTCACCTTCAAAGACAACAATTTCGTCTTCTTCTTCAGACGCGATGCCGGCGATTTCGCCGCGCGCTTTCATTGCAGCCTTGAGCTTTTCGTTAGCATACAGGTCGAGTTTCATCTGAACTTCGCCCTGAATGTTCTCAACGCCGCTGGTGCCGAGTATATCGACCAGGCCTGCTTTGTTGATATCTCTATGAATAATCTTGGCACCAAGTTTTATTGCCGAGAGTAGCGCAGTAAGCTCGCCTGTGGCATGTGGAAAATCTTGCTGCTTTTCAACAATAAATTCGCCTAACGTTTTCATGATACGTTCCCTGAATCCTAGGATGAGTAACCGATTTTTAATAAATCTTTTACAGAAGCGTAAGCAGTTTAGCCCAAATATATGGACGGATCATAGGCAAATCCATTTCTTCTGGAGGATTCTGAGCGTTAGAATAGCCACTGACTTAAGAGCAATAATGGAAAATTTATGCGCATTCATATTCTTGGGATTTGCGGCACGTTTATGGGCGGACTGGCAATGCTGGCCCGCGCACAGGGACATCAGGTAACCGGATCGGATGACAACGTCTATCCACCGATGAGTACGTTGTTGGAAAATCAGGGAATTGAGTTGATTCAGGGCTACTCTCCGACTCAGTTAGACCCTCAGCCAGACCTGGTTGTTATCGGTAATGCGATGACGCGAGGCAATCCATGCGTCGAGGCCGTGCTCGAGCAGGGCATCCCCTACGTTTCGGGTCCGCAGTGGCTTCACGACCATGTGCTTCCAGGCCGTTGGGTGATTGCTGTCGCCGGTACACATGGTAAAACCACGACTGCTGGCATGGTAACGTGGATCCTTGAAGAATGCGGTTACGAGCCTGGCTATGTGATTGGGGGTGTGCCGGGCAACTTTGAGGTGTCTGCACGTTTGGGCAATAGCCCGTTCATGGTCATCGAAGCTGATGAATATGACTGTGCGTTCTTCGACAAGCGTTCCAAATTTGTTCATTACAGCCCGCGCACGCTGATCCTTAACAATCTCGAATTTGATCATGCTGATATTTTCGATGACTTAAAGGCGATTCAGAAACAGTTCCATCATCTGGTCAGGTTGGTTCCGGGACAGGGGAAAATCATCCTGCCGGAGCACGACACGCCGCTTAAGCAGGTTATGGCGATGGGATGCTGGAGCGAGCAAGAATTTGCCGGTGATGGTTGTACCTGGAATGCCAAAAAAACCACACCGGATGCCAGCAAGTTTCAGGTGACGCTCAACGGTGAAGTTGCTGGCGAGGTTTCGTGGTCGCTGGTGGGTGAACACAATATGCACAATGCTCTCATGGCCGTTGCCGCCGCGCGCCACGTGGGGGTAAATCCTGCCGATGCCTGCAGGGCGCTGGACGGGTTCATCAATGCGCGTCGTCGTCTGGAGCTTCGTGGCATTGCCAACGGCGTAAGCGTATATGACGATTTTGCTCACCACCCTACGGCAATTCTGGCGACGCTCGCCGCTTTACGTAGCAAAGTGGGCGGCACGGCGCGGATCATTGCTGTGCTTGAGCCTCGTTCAAATACTATGAAAATGGGCATGAGCAAAAACGAATTGGCTCCTTCTTTGGGCCGAGCTGATGAAGTATTCCTGCTGCAACCGCAAAATATTCCGTGGCAGGTGGCTGAAGTTGCTGAACGCTGTATCCAACCGGCGCATTGGCATGCCGACGTTGACGGATTAACCGAGATGATTGTCAAAACGGCTCAGCCGGGTGACCATATTCTGGTGATGAGCAACGGTGGTTTTGGCGGGATCCACAGTAAATTGCTGGCGGCGCTTGAAAAAAAAGCTGAATCTTCGGCTAACCGGAAGTAAGCGTTAAACCCTAAAAAAAGCCCTCGCAAGCGAGGGCAAAAGGGTGTCGTCGGACAGGACGACGAGGGTTCAGAAGCGCCAGAGAACGGCGTATTAATTGTTTATATTCAGGTTATTAGGGTAAAGCCGCTCTCGCCAATATTTCGTTATTACTTATAAATTTCAGCAGTCGCGTGGTAGTTACCGTCATTGCGTGCTTCGATGACACGATAGGACGATGCGCCCTGGCTGTCTGCTTTCTGAGAGAGTTGCTGGCGAATATCGCTTGGCACGCCATCGATACCGCTCACGCTAATTGTGCCGACAGACTGCAGGTTTTCAGCCTGCTGATTTGTCACCAGTTGGGCGGCAGAAGCACCAAACGATACGGCAGAAAAGAGAGCCAATGCGGCAATAGTGGTAGTAATTTTCATGATAGTTTCCTCATTTACCTTTGCACGACCTGTCTTGAGGGTAAAGATTGCAGGTGCAGACGGTCATACGGTTTAATTGATGGACTTATCAGAACTGTAAAAAAGGGCGTTATGCCAAACGGGGTCGCGTGAGTCTTGCGAGCAGAGGTTTGTGCACATAATGCAGGATTTTTGCAGCGATAAATCCGTTTTATCGGCGGCATTTGAATGGATATTCAAATCTCGTCTTATAACAAAGTTGTGATGCCTTAACTCAATGTGATTCGCATCACGAAAACAAGTCTACATCTAATAACGTAAAATATTAATAGTTTGCTAATAGTTTTTCGCGTTGTTAAAAGGTGATTTGGTGTGTTTTTTATAACCTAAAAGAATAACTATTGGT
>NZ_MRWD01000055.1 GCF_002093625.1 Rouxiella silvae
ATATAGAGGTTTTACGTTATAGGCGAAGTGTCGAGGTTTCAATCTAATATTAGGTCTATTGCTTATTAATATGATCGATGTCAACTAATAGTAATCGATCCTGGGATCATGTTTTTAACGGATTAAATAAGTGAAAGATGTAAGCGAGAAGGGTAAGCAATCCCGCCAAAACGTCTCATTCACTTTTAGAGATCTTCCGAATGAGTCTGGAACGCCGGGCACTGAAAGATGTCATCGAAAAAAGCTTTAAAACCAGCGATAAAGCGTGAGCTCGTCAGCTATCTGACTGCGCAGTTTACGATGAGCATACGCTAGACATGCAGGACGTTATCGCTGAGCAGGGCAGTGTTTGGTTATCAATCGTATACGCAACGTGATGAACCGATGTTCCATAGGCAGAGAGAGGTCACTTGATAACGCGCCCTGAGTTTCCCTATTAACGAAAATTGTTCTGGGAGTCTGATATGAAGAGCGCGGTAGCATATTTCTAATATTTCGTTCGCTATTTCAATACGTTGTATCTTTTTCTTTAGCTCACGTATCTCGATTTATTTTGGGGTTATTGGAGAGGCTTTTGGCATTTTTCCCTGCCTTCATCACGTAACTGTTATACCCATTTAGCCATCGTAGAAATACCTACATCCATATCCTTAGCGGCATCAGAAACGTTATAATATTGTTCTGAGGTAAGCATATCACCTCTATTCAGGTGGCCAAATTCAATATGCCACTACAGTTCAGGTTTGTAAGGTAGGCCTATGAGTAGGCCAAAAGGTGGGTTGGCTTGGGATCAAACATTTTTTAGCTCAAAACGGCCACAAAAGTGTGCACTTGTCTTGTTCGATATACCCGACATAACGATCTGTCGGTATAGTATCGTATACTTTTTATGTTTAAAGGGACGTTTAATGTCAGGTATACATTCTTGGTTGATTGAAAACACAGAGAATAATAAATTTCTATTTATTAAACGACTATCAGCAAACGATACTGGTGCCAGCGGCGGCCACCAGGCTGGGATATACGTTCCTTCAGGCATTATCGATAAACTATTCCCCTCAATTAATCATTACAAAACTAAAAATCCCGATACTTTCTTAAAGGCCCATTTTTCTTCTCACGAATGCCCTGACTCCGAAGCAAGAGCTATTTACTATAACAACAAGTTTTTTGGCGGTACGAGAAACGAGAAACGTATTACCAGATGGAGTAAGACACCTTTCCAGAATCAAGATAATACTGGTGCGATTGCAATTCTTGCTTTCACATTGGTTGAAGGAAATGATAGTAAGGAGATGGATGTATGGGTTTGTGATAACTTAGATGAGGAAGATATTGTTGAGTCTACTCTTGGAGAGATTGCTCCAGGAACATACTTCTCCGGGTATGCAAACACTCTGCTTGGCGGCCTTGCATCCGTTGCCGATGTCCCCCATAACAAATATAAAATCCCTGATGCTTGGCGAGAGAACTTTCCTTCGGGGAAAGATATTATTCTCTATGCGGCTGATTACTATGCTAAAGGTAATGCTGATCCTGATATGCAATTGCTGGACAGGAGACGAGTCGAATATGAAATATTTCTTCTAGTGGAAGAAATAAACGTATTAGAAAAAATTCGTAAAGGATTTGAAACCGTTAACGAGTTTATCGCAATGGCGAATTCTGTAAGTAACCGCAGGAAGTCCCGTGCAGGTAAATCATTAGAGCTTCATCTTGAAAAGCTGTTTGCTGAGCATGGGCTTTACCATTTTGCAACGCAGGCGGTAACAGAGGGGAATAAAAAGCCTGATTTTCTTTTCCCATCGGCTTCAGCTTATCAGGATAGCACTTTCCCGAATCACCAGCTCAGAATGCTTGCGGTTAAAACAACATGTAAGGAACGCTGGAGACAAATACTCAACGAGGCCGACAGAATTGATAATATTCACTTGTTTACGCTTCAGGAAGGCGTCTCTATAGTTCAATTTCGTGAAATGCAGAAAGAAGGCGTGAAGTTAGTCGTGCCGGCTGCAATACATGAAAAATTTCCCAAAGAAATTAGGGATCAACTCATTACATTAGGTGAGTTTATAGCAGAACTTAAAGAGCTCTATGTAGATCTATAAGACGCACTAACCGTTATAAAGCTATCTTGTGAAAATTAAGGCATTGGTTTACTGAATCATTCATCAATGTCTTTTATATGTATTCCCTTAGTGTCTATTTCAGCTGAGCTACAACTTGCAAAGATCCATTCTTCTATTCGTGTCGATAATTCTTTTCGAGATAATCTAAAGCGGCCTTTAATAGCGCACTCCCAAATGATTAATATTTCCCATCCGTTATTAACTATTTTTTGATTAATTAATTTATCTCTTTTAGTATTTTTATTTATTTTTTTAAGCCAGAAATCTGTACGTGTAGCGGGAGTTTTGAAAAGGTAGCAATCATGATGATGCCAAAAACATCCATGTGTGAATATGATTTTTTTGTGGGACTGTAGAACGAAATCAGGCTTTCCTGGCATCTCTTTGACCTGCGCCATGAAATCAAAACCAAGTTCTAATAATATCTCAGATGTGATTTTTTCAATGGCCGTTCCATGATTCCGAATCGCTTTCATGTTCTTACTGCGAGTTGCGGAATTATGAACATCGACCATAGCTAATTAAGCAACCTTTTTATTTTTATCTTGAACAATTGCTTTCGCAATATAAGGTTCAAGAAGTTTAGCTACAGCTGCGAAAACAGGAACAACAACTGAATTGCCAAACTGGCGATATGCCTGAGTATCTGATACAGGAATGCGGAACTGAGTTCCTTTCGGGGACTCAAAGCCCATTAGTCTTGCGCATTCACGAGGCGTTAACCTTCTCGGGCGATTCTCTTGATTGGACTTGTCATCAAAATCTTTCTCACCTAATTCTTTATCCCATCCGCGGTCTATCAGTATTTCTGAACCGTCTTTGTGGTAACGGGCAGATAATGTTCGTGCAACACTTTCAAGGTTATCCGGTGTAACCATGCCGAAGCCAAAACCATTACCTTTAGCTTGGTGTTTCTTTGCATAGTTATATAAGTACTTCCACAGTAAAGGAGAAAGTATATATTTACTATCGACTTCTTTATCAAGCAGGTCGCGAATAGCCGGGCGAGTGGCCGGGAAACTACTTGATATATTTCGTAAGGTAAAACCTTCATCAATATTGAGATTGCGTCTAAATCCGACCAAAACAATACGCTCACGATGTTGAGGTAAAAAATTCTTACCATCAATGACTTTCGGGTCATTTGAACCTATATGTTCAGCATCGGAAACACTATAGCCCAATTCATCCAGCGTATTCATAATAATGCGAAATGTATTTCCCTTATCATGACTTTTAAGGTTTTTAACATTTTCGAGTAAAAATATTGCTGGTTTTTTCGATGCAATAATACGTGCAACGTCAAAGAAAAGGGTACCTTGGGTATCGCATTCAAACCCATGAGCTCTGCCCAAAGAATTCTTTTTCGAAACGCCTGCAAGTGAGAATGGCTGACATGGGAAACCGGCTAATAAAACATCATGATCGGGAATTTCACGATCTATATTGTCATAAGCTTCTTGTTCGCTGATATCATCATTATCGCTCAGAGTTATCTCTCTAATATCAGAGTTGAACTTATGAGCAACAGGATCGCAATACCAATTAGCTTTATAGGTACGTACTGCATCTTTGTTCCATTCACTAGTGAAAACACACTGGCCGCCAATTTCTTCAAAACCTTTTCGGATACCACCGATACCAGCGAACAAATCGATGAATTTGAATTTATAGTCTGGGTGATTTTTTGGAGGCTCAGGCAAAAGACGGTTAAGCATCTTTACTTCAAGTTCAGTGAAAGGCTTCTGAGCTGTCTTACCGTTTAGCCAACGGTTTAGTGTTTCACGAGTCCAGTCGCTGTGGCTGACAGCACGTAGAGCTTCAGCTACATACTTTTGATCATAGATTTCGACAAGTTTTTTTATAAGAATCTTGTCTTCTTCTAGTTTCTTAAGCTGCTCTGTTTCATTTTGAGCAATCAGGTTTTGAGCAAGTAGCTCTAACTCAGTCATGTGTTTTGCCATTCTTTGAAGGGATTTTCTAGTGATAGCCTATCACTAATTCTACCCAGAATAAAGGGTGCTGCACTGTATGGATCAACAGTTCATTACAAGATGCGTCGTTCCTTCAAATTATGATGACTTTTAGTAATAACCAAATTATTTGCTTAATATTGTATGCAATGTAAGGCGACAGGTTTGCAAGAATATTATCTAAATACGAAGCTATTTTAAATATTTATTAATACTATCAATCAATTAAACTAATCTGCGATTTTCAATGGTTGTTAATATTTTTCCTGATACGGAACCAACGTGATAAGTTGTCCTGTAAAATTCCAAAGCAGGTCGACTTTTAATATTTCAGAGTTAACCTTCGTAGTAACAGCATCTTAATGAACTCATGTCTTGCTGCATTTCGTTCACGTATTCATCAAGTGAAACCGCCACAGCTTTTTTACCCAAGGATTTAATCAATAGGGATAATCCGTAGCCGTCATACAGTAAGTGGCCTTAATCGGTGGTTTTGCTTTGTGTATTTCGGTGTGGGTGAGAGGGTTTCTGATCCTTGCCATATCTGGACCCTTCCATGAATAGGCCTACAGTTTGGGACTACATCGTAGCGTAGGTCTAAAGGTAGGCCAATGAACGGTGGATATACGAGGAGGACATGGGATGATTACGGACACAAAAAAGCCCGCAGACCTTGCGGTATGCGGGCTCTTCGTACTTCTCCGGACTTATCTGGTAATAACCGGAGTACTATTTGGTGGAGCTGGGGGGATTTGAACCCCCGTCCGAAATTACTACGCCGTTGGCACTACATGCTTAGTCCAGTCATCACATTCACCGGTTAGCTGCGGACGGACACGCCACTAACAAACTAGCCTGATTAGTTTTAACGCTTTCACCCCAGGCAGGATGTCTACGCGAGCTCTTTTGGGTTTGACCTTTCTTGATCCCCGTCCTAAGAGCGGAGGCTAGGGAGAAAGGGAACCTTCAGTGTATTAGACTGATTAAGCTGCTAAAGCAGCAGATTCGAATTGCGAGTCGTTTGCAATTATTTTTTTTGCGGTTTTTTACGAGGCCTCCGCACCTCGGCATGCACCTTGGGTTTCGCAAATCCCGTCGAATCCAGAATCAGCCCCAAAGAACTGTTAGCAGTATATCAGAACTTTACCCCGTTAGGCCAGAGACTTAACGTTTAGCATTTTTCATAATACGTGCTTTATCAACTGCCCACTCGCGATCTTTGGCATTATCGCGCTTGTCGTGATCTTGCTTACCTTTCGCCAAACCGATTTTGATTTTGGTCCAGGCATTCTTCCAGTACATTGAGAGAGCAACTACCGTATAGCCATCGCGGTTTACCTTACCGAACAGCTTATCAAGCTCACGTCTGTTCATTAAGAGTTTACGGGTACGCATCGGCTCGCAGACAACATGACTCGAAGCAACATTCAGCGGTGTAATGGTGGCACCAAACAGGAAGGCTTCCCCGTCTCTGAAGGTCACATAACTGTCAGCTATGTTGGCTTTGCCCGCACGCAGTGATTTTACTTCCCATCCTTGCAAAGAAATACCTGCCTCGATTTCATCTTCGATGAAATATTCATGGCGAGCGCGTTTGTTCATTGCAATGGTTGCGGAACCGGGTTTATGTGCTTTTTTCTTTGTCATAGTGATACTTATTATACTGTAAGCACTGGCGAAAGAAATCCCCTGTACGTTTACTGACGTAGTTTTTCACAGCTTGTGCTTTATCTTTCCCGAGATTTTTGCCCGAGGCGCGATAAATGATATGATCTGTATGTTTTATGACACCTGGAAAATGATATGCCACATATAAGCCGTTCTGCGCTAGTGCCATTTAGCGTGGAACAGATGTACAACCTGGTAAACGACGTGGATGCTTATCCGCAATTTCTTCCCGGCTGCACGGGAAGTCGCGTACTGGATAAAACTGATAACTCAATGACGGCCGCAGTAGACGTTGCTAAAGCGGGTATCAGCAAAACATTTACCACCAAAAACACCTTAACCAGTAATCAGAGCATTGATATGCAGCTCGTTGATGGGCCTTTTCGCAAGTTGATGGGCGGTTGGCATTTTACTGCACTCAGCCCAGAGGCATGTAAAGTTGAGTTGAATTTGGATTTTGAATTCACCAACAAACTGATTGAACTGGCTTTTGGTAAAATTTTCAAAGAGCTGGCCGGTAACATGGTGCAGGCTTTTACCCAGCGCGCGAAAGAGGTCTACAGTGTCTGAGGTCTCGGTCGAGGTCGTTTATGCCTTACCGGAGCGTCAGTATCTAAAAACTGTACGACTTACCGAGGGCAGCAGCGTTAAACAGGCAATTCAGGCTTCTGGATTATTGGAGTTACGTCGTGAAATAGACCTGGACAGCAATAAAGTGGGTATTTATAGCAGACCAGTAAAGTTGAGCGATGTGGTAAGCGACGGTGACCGAGTCGAGATTTATCGTCCTCTGATTGCCGACCCTAAAGAGCTTCGAAGATTACGTGCTGAACAGTCTAAAAAATAAGGCGCTTAAAGCGCCTTATTTTTTTACCCTGAAAGATGTTACTGGCTGGTGCCAATGGGCATCAAAACCGGGATATCAGGAGTTCTGATCGTCAATTTTTGGCTTGTTGTTAACGTTAGTCAACACACCAGCCTCATTAAAGGTCAGAGTTAATGTCTGTTGTTTTACGTCCTCATGGCTTGGCCACTGGCGGAACACGTAGAACCAAGTGTTGTTGCCGAATGGGTCATCCATCATTGGTGTACCAAGGATATAAGCAACCTGTTGCTTGGTCATCCCGGTATGGATCTTTTGTACATCAGCAGGAGCCAGGTAGTTTCCCTGATTAATATCAGGACGATAAACGACCTTTTCCAGAGTGGAACAACCGGCAGTAAGCATCAAAAGTGCTCCCGCAACGGCAGTTAGCGTTTTACAGCGCATAGTCTTTACATTCCTTTAGGGCATAAGATGCCGATGATAATAGACCTTTCATCAGTTTGAAACCTTTGCAGGGCACCAGTATGACCGCTGAAATGTAAAAAAGTTGAGGTTTTTACGCCGCTAACAACTCTTTTGCATTGGCAAGGGTGTTACGTGTGACCTCACTCCCTCCCAGCAGACGGGCTAATTCCTGCAAACGTGCTTTTTTATCAAGCCGGCTCATCTGAGTTTCAGTCACTTCGCCATCTGTTTCTTTGCTAACAAAATAGTGCTGATGACCACAACCCGCAACCTGAGGTAAGTGGGTAACGCACATAACCTGCGTTGATTCACCTAGCTGGCGCAGTAGTTTACCGACAATTGCAGCAGTTGGGCCACTGATACCGACGTCAACTTCGTCAAAAATCAGCGCCGGAGTTTCCATTTTCTGTGCAGTGATCACCTGAATGGCTAAGGCAATACGCGAAAGTTCGCCCCCGGAGGCCACTTTTGCCAAGGCCTGCAAAGGCTGGCCAGGGTTGGTAGTCACCTGAAACTCGATACGATCGGCGCCTTCGATACTCAAATTCTCCGGGGAAAATTGTACCTGAATATTGAATTTTCCGTGAGGCATTGAGAGTGTTTGCATGCTTTGGGTGATCAGTTGAGTCAACTCATCGGCAAAATGCTGGCGTTGCTGGTGCAGCGCGTGGGCAATGTCTATTGCCTGTTGGTGATGAATGCTTACTGCCTCACTCAGTTCAGCCTGATTAGTTTCCTGCTGGTCCAAGGCACTTTGTTCTTCAAGCAATTGACGATGCAGCTCGGGTAACTCTTCTGCCGACACGTGGTGCTTACGCGCCAAGGCCATTTGCCTCGACATACGTTGTTCGAGCTCAAACAGGCGGTTGGGGTCCATTTCAAGCCTTTCGCTGTAATGACGTAGTTCATCGCTAGCTTCGCTAATTTGGATTGACGCGTCGTCGAGCATGACGATCAGGTCATTCATCTTCCCATCCAATTCTGCAAGCTCGGTGAGCTTATTTTTGGCCATGTAGAGCAGGGTGCTTATATTTTGATCTTCACTGTCGCTTAATAGGTACAGCGCACTTTGGCTAAGGGAGAGTAACTGACCACTGTTGGCCAAAAGTTTGTACTCTTCGTCGATTTGCTCATATTCGCCCTGTAACGGGGCAAACTCGTTAAGTTCTTTCAATTGATACTGTAACAGCTGACGACGAGACTCTCGTTCGTTGACCTGCTGCTGAAACTGCGCCAGCAGCCGGCAGCTTTGATGCCAATTTTGGTAGGCAGTACGCATTTGTGAAAGTAGGAAAGACTGCGCTGCATAGGCGTCGAGCAGCTGTTTTTGATGCTCAGGTTTAACCAAAAGCTGATGTGCATGCTGGCCGTGAATTTGAATTAGATGATGGCCAATCTCACGAAGCTGCGACAAGGGCACCGGCGTACCGTTGATAAAACCGCGAGAGCGGCCGTCGGCGCTGATCGTACGGCGCAAAAGGCAGTCTTGACCCTCATCGAGCTGATTGTCAATGAGCCACTGTTTGGCTGAAGGTGTATCTGCAAGCGTAAAGCGTGCACAGACATCGGCACGTTGGGTGCCCAAGCGAACAGCATTGCCATCGGCTCTGCTGCCCAAACAAAGGCCCAAAGCATCGATGGCGATGGATTTACCTGCACCGGTTTCGCCGGTTATTGCCGTCATACCCGCATGGAAATCAATTTCTAACTCGCGAACGATGGCAAAGTTATTAATGGTTAATTGCGCTAGCATGATCACCTTCCTGTATAAAACAACAGACCTGTAATTTCGTACAGTATAAACTGGTTTTATATACAGTAAAGCCCCGGCGAGTGTGATTTCAGAAAAAAATCAGAATAATTTTTTAGACCATCCTAGCTTTGTGCTTAACGTATTGAAATAACTGTAATCTTTTGGGTGTATCAGATTCAGATAATAATCGCTTCTCCTGATAATCACTTCTTCACCCTGCTGAATCGGTAACGCTATCTGACTGTCGCAGCTTATTTCGAGGTCCGTACTCATGTGTGAAAAACGCAAGCAGATAGTACTGCTGCTGTTAATCACCAAAGGGCGAGCCGACAGAGTGTGCGGGAACATCGGCACGAGTGCGATAGCGTCGAGCGTTGGCGTGAGGATCGGCCCTCCGCCCGAGAGTGAATAGGCCGTTGAACCGGTCGGCGTCGAAATAATCAAACCATCGGAGCGCTGTGAAAATGCGAAGCGGTCGTCAATATAAACTTCAAACTCAATCATGTGCGCGACTTTACCGGGATGCAGAACCACTTCATTAATGGCCGTGCTGACTCTGCACTGCTTGTCACCGCAGCGTACCAAGGCTTCGAGCAGGAAGCGTTGTTCGCTGATATATTCGCCTTTCAGCACGTCATCGAGTTGCTGTAGTGCATTATCGGGATCCAAATCAGTAAGGAATCCCAAATTTCCGCGGTTAATCCCAATCACTTTTATGTCATAGCGTGCCAGTACTCTGGCTGCACCGAGCATGTTACCGTCGCCCCCCACAACGACGGCAAGATCGGCGAGTTTCCCGATATCTGAGAGACTGCCGGTTTGCACATTTTTCAATGCTAATTCTTGTGCAACCTGTTGCTCTACAATAACTTTATGTCCTTTAGACACGAGCCAATGATAAAGCATTTCATGGGTAGCCAGAGCAGAAGGATGGCGGGGATGACCGACAATCCCAATACACTCAAATTTTTTATTCATTGCTTTGGTTATCCTCGATAACGCATGTATGACACCTGAAGTATGACCTGTAAATGAGATAACAGGCCTTGAAACCCCAGTTTTGATCCCCATAATAAGCCAACTAGCAAGACTAAAGCTAAAACGCGGAGAGATTCATGAGTAGTAAAGAACATAAGACGCCTAACGAGCAAGCCTCGGATGAACTGAATCAGGAACAAGTGCTGCATGCGGAAGCGGAAACTGAGGCGGCTGACGTCGTTGATCCGCGTGATGCACGTATTGCCGAGCTGGAAGCACAACTGAAAGAGGCCCAGCAGCGTGAGCGTGAAAGCCTGCTGCGTGCCAAAGCCGAAGTTGAAAATATTCGTCGTCGCACCGAGCTGGATATCGAAAAAGCGCACAAATTTGCCCTTGAGAAATTTTCAGGTGAACTGCTGCCGGTTATCGACAATCTGGAGCGCGCTCTGGACCTGGCCGACAAGTCTAATGCTGAACTCACTTCAATTATCGAAGGTGTTGAGCTGACACTTAAGTCGTTGCTGAGTGCTGTCCACAAGTTTGGTTTGGAAGTGGTTGCCGACGTTCATGTACCGTTTAATCCAGAGTTGCATCAGGCAATGACCCTGATGGAGTCTGAAGAGCTTGAGCCAAACCATGTGATCATGGTAATGCAAAAAGGCTATACGCTGAACGGACGTTTGCTGCGTCCTGCAATGGTTGCAGTTTCCAAAGCTAAAGCGTGATTTAATTTAGCATCAAATGACTAAGGCACCCACGCGGTGCCTTTTTTTATCGCTAAAGTAGTCGCCATGCTGCTTATTCTGGCAGTTTGGGCATCCATTCAATTGGCGTCAGGCCCTGTTGTTCCAATAACTCATTGGCCATTGAGAAATGTTTGCAGCCAAGAAATCCGCGATGAGCCGAGAGTGGCGAAGGATGCGGGGCTTTAAGCACCCGATGCCGCGCAGTATCAATAATGCTGCCTTTTTTCTGCGCGTGAGAGCCCCAAAGCAAAAATACCACGCCTTCACGGTGCGTATTCAGCGTGCTGATCACTTTATCGGTAAAGGTTTCCCAGCCCAATTTTGCGTGCGAATGTGCCTGCCCGCCCTCCACGGTTAACACAGTGTTAAGCAACAGCACGCCCTGATCTGCCCAGCTTTGCAGATAACCATGCGTTGGACGAACGAAACCGGGGATATCCGTTGCCAGCTCTTTATATATATTAACCAAGGAAGGTGGTGCAGGAACGCCGGGCTTTACCGAGAATGACAGTCCGTGTGCCTGATTAGGGCCGTGATAGGGATCTTGGCCTAGTATCACCACTTTAACCTGTGAAAACTCGGTTGAACGGAAGGCATTAAAAACGTCTTCCTGAGGAGGATAAACGGTTTTTCCCGATTCGCGCTCAGCGGCGACAAATTTCAGGGTATCTACAAAATAACTCTGCTGTTTTTCCTGGCCAATGACGTCGTGCCAGGTGAGCGGGGCTGCCATAAGCGCTCTCCAATTATGCGAAATCTTAATCTGCGTAGCTTACCTCCTCATGCCGTCCAGCGATACTCTCTCTGGCCTTAAATTGATTTCTATCAATGCTCATTTTCTCCGAAATTGGTATACAGGAAAGACACCAAGAAGGATTGCTCGGTAATTAAACCAGCAATCGTTGACCCGTCGTCTTATCAAAGTAGGGAGAAAAATGATGATCACTGGGATCCAGATAACTCAGTCCAATAATGAAGCGTTAAAAAATTCATTTTGGCTAGTAGACAATGAAAAAGCCGAAGCAAGATGTGTCTGCGCGCAATCAGGCTATGAAGAAGATCAGATTATTGCTTTAAGCGAACTTGGGAAGTTTGAGTATCGTGAAGTGCCTTTAGAGTTCGCACCGACCGTCCGCGTTGAGGGTGGACAGCACCTTAACGTGAACGTGATGCGTCGTGAAACGCTGGAAGACGCAGTAAAAAATCCTGAAAAATATCCGCAGCTAACTATTCGTGTTTCCGGCTATGCCGTTCGCTTTAATTCGCTTACGCCTGAGCAACAGCGTGATGTGATAACGCGTACTTTTACAGAAAGTCTGTAAGCTAAATCGGCTGAAAAATCAGGAGTCGCTCATTTATAAAGATGAGGGTCGTGATTTTCATCAGAATATCTTCATAAATAAATCATATGTCAATCATAGCGTTACATCAATTATTCGCTTATCTTTTGCTCGGTGCTTGTCACAGTAAGAGGTATTCCATTGGTGTTAGCGCTTATGTTGCGCATCCTGACCATTCACAGTGGTCGGGATTTTTTTTGTTTACGGAACCCGTCCAAATATCAGAAAGCAGCAGGCCCCGCATTAGACGGGGCCTGCTGAGAATAAACCGAGGCAGCAAGGGGGATTAACTTGCTTCTGTACTCGACTTACGACGTTTACCGACGTTTTTACTGTCGCGATGACGTACTTTCACTTTTACCTTGGATTTTTCGTTCTCTTGTTTCTGCTTCTCTTTACGCTTGGCCAGAACCTTTTTGGAAGGTTTACCGGTGGTTTTAGCACTAGGCGCCTTGGTCGTCGGACGAAGTTCATCGATCACCCGTGATTTAAGAGGCTGATCTAAATAACGTTCAATTTTACCCAACAGCAGATGGTCATGTGCTTCGACCAGTGAAATTGCCGTGCCTTTACGTCCCGCGCGACCTGTACGGCCGATGCGATGCAAGTAGGTGTCTGCGGTCAGCGGAATATCAAAGTTGAATACGTGGCTGATATCGTTGATATCTAGACCACGGGCTGCGATGTCAGTCGCAACCAGCACGTTAACGCGATCTTCGACCATGCGTTTAACGGCTTCGGTACGCTTAACCTGCACCATCTCGCCTTCGAGATAGCAGGAGTTGATGCCTGCTTCACGTAACAGGGCGACCAGTTCGTGCACGCGCTCGCGTTTACGCACAAAAATAACGGACTTGGTCACGTCTTCCTGCTTCAGCAAGTGACAAAGCAGGGCCGTTTTATGCTTTAAATCATCGGCGCGATAGTACCACTGTAAGATTTTTTTGCGTTCACGGCGCGATGGGTCGGCTTCAATCTCAACCGGCTCAGTCAGAATACGTTCGGCAAACTCACGAATTGCTTCGCCTTCAAGCGTTGCGGAAAACAGCAACGTCTGTTTGCGCCAACGTGCTTCGGCTGAAATCGTTTCGATATCTTGCGCAAAGCCCATGTCGAGCATGCGGTCGGCTTCATCGAGGATCAGCGTTTCAATCGCGCGGCAGTCGAAGTTTTCTTCTTTAATATACTGAAGCAAACGACCGGTAGTGGCGACGACGATGTCCTGATTTTCGCTGAAAACTTCAGCATGGTTCATGTAGGCAACGCCACCGGTAATGGTCGCAATGTCTAAGTCAGTGTGTGCAGCGAGCTCGCGCGCCTGGTCAGCAACCTGCATCGCCAGCTCACGCGTTGGTGTCAGGATTAAAACACGTGGTGGACCAGACTTTTTACGCGGAAAGTCCAGCAAGTGTTGCAGTGCGGGCAACAGAAATGCTGCGGTCTTGCCGGTGCCGGTAGGCGCCGAACCCAACACATCGCGTCCGTCCATCGCGGGCGGAATTGCCTCTGCTTGAATAGCAGTCGGGCGGCTATAGCCTTTATCGGTCAGTGCTTCGATCAGGCGTTCATCGAGTTCGAGTTCGGAAAAATTCGTTACAGTCATGGTCTACCTCTACTTGGGGCGCCGATTATAGACGTGTTGGCCGCGATCTTCACCTATTTAAGCGTAAACGGTCGCTTTTACTCATAAAGGCTTTGTCTTATGCTTAGCCCATTGTGCCATTAGCACCCTGATACTCGGGTGAATATAACAGGAAAGCGTAGTGACTGAAGCCGCCAGCAACAAGCCTTTACGGCGTAACGGGTTTACTTTTAAACAATTTTTTGTTGCTCACGACAGATGTGCAATGAAAGTAGGCACCGACGGCGTGCTGCTAGGCGCATGGGCTCCAGTAGATCATGTTTCTCGTATTCTTGATATTGGAACTGGGACCGGACTTGTGGCCTTGATGCTTGCACAGAGAACGAAAGACGGCGTTTGCGTTGACGCAGTCGAGCTTGAATGTGCAGCAGCCTTACAGGCGGGAGAGAATTTTGCCGAATCTCCGTGGAATTCACGCCTGAGCGTATTCTCACAAGATATTAACGATTTTGCCCTCGATGCGCCGAATAAGTACGACCTGATTGTCAGTAATCCGCCCTATTTTGAGACCGCCGTCGCCTGTCGCAATGAAGCGAGAAACGCAGCACGCTACACTGAAACGTTAACTCACCGTGCGCTGTTGGAGTGCGCTAATAGCCTGATAAGCCCAAACGGAACCTTTTGCGTGGTGTTGCCTTATGACATAGGTCTGTCTTTCGAAAAGGCGGCGCAGGACCTCGGGTGGCACACTCAGGCACGCCTCGACATTCGTGACCGGCCAGAAAAACCGTTAAACCGCATGCTGCTCGCATTAGCAAGGCAGGCTCACCTGCCCAACTATCAGGCGCTGGCACTCCGCGAAAAACTTAATGTTTATAGCGCGGAGTTCAGAGCTCTGATTACTGATTTTTATCTGAACTACTGATCTTTTCCTGATTTCTTTCTGATTAGACCGGAGTTTAGTGAACTCAGGGTTGTAAAATCGTCGGCTGCGAGTGTTCAAGCAAATCAGGATAGTCGAGCGTAAAGTGCAAACCGCGGCTTTCTTTTCTTGCCATGGCGCTGCGTACAATGAGTTCTGCAACCTGAACCAGGTTACGCAGCTCCAGCAAATTATTTGAGATACGGAAATGGGCATAATATTCGTCAATTTCCAGCTGCAAGGTAGTGATGCGGCGCAGTGCGCGCTCCAGACGTTTGGTGGTACGAACAATGCCCACATAGTCCCACATAAATAACCTCAGCTCGTGCCAATTGTGCTGAATCACCACTTTCTCGTCTGAGTCATCTACTTTACTTTCGTCCCATGACGGCAGGCTTTTGGGCATTTTAGTGTTCGGCAGGCGCTGTAAAATATCTTCTGCGGCTGACCAGCCATACACCAGACACTCGAGCAGTGAATTTGACGCCAGACGATTCGCGCCGTGCAGACCCGTATAGCTGACTTCACCAATGGCATACAGCCCATCAAGATCCGTTCTTCCGTGTTGATCCACCATCACGCCGCCGCAGGTGTAGTGTGCAGCAGGCACTATCGGGATCGCCTCCAGTGTCAGATCAATGCCTAATGAAAGCAGCTTTTCGACAATCATCGGGAAGTGGTGTTTGATAAATTCAGGCGGCCGATGGCTGATATCCAGATACATGCAGTCGGCGCCGAGCCGTTTCATCTCGTGGTCGATAGCGCGGGCCACCACGTCACGCGGTGCCAGCTCACCTCGCGGGTCGAAATCGGGCATAAAGCGCGTGCCGTCCGGGCGCTTGAGGTATGCCCCTTCACCGCGCAGCGCTTCTGTCAGTAGAAAATTGCGAGCCTGAGGATGGTAAAGGCAGGTTGGGTGAAACTGGTTGAATTCAAGATTAGCGACTCGGCAGCCTGCACGCCAGGCCATGGCGATGCCGTCACCCGAAGCAACGTCAGGATTAGTGGTGTATTGATAGACTTTTGCTGCTCCCCCGGTCGCAAGCACCACCGATTTGGCGCGCATCGTTTCGACCTGTTCAATATCGCGGTTCCATACATAGGCACCTACAACCCGCTGTGTACCGGGCAGGCCAAGTTTGCTGGAAGTAATAAGGTCAACGGCGTTATAGCGCTCTTTTACGCTAATATTGGGGTGGGCTCTTGCTTTACCTACTAGCGTGGTTTCTACTTCTTTACCGGTTGCATCAGCGGTATGGAGAATGCGCCGATGGCTATGGCCGCCTTCTCTCGTTAAATGATAGCGTTCGGTACTGTCGCTGGTTTCAGTGTCAAACAAAACGCCCTGATTGATAAGCCACTGCACGCAGTGTTTGGCATTACTGGCGATAAACTCGACCGCCTCCTTGTCGCACAGTCCTGCACCTGCGATAAGCGTGTCGTCAACGTGTGAGCCAATGCTGTCTGTTTCATCGAAAACGGCCGCTATCCCGCCTTGTGCGTAGAAAGTGGAGCCCTCATTGAGTGGCCCTTTGCTCAATACCGTGACTTTACAGTGGTCTGCGAGGCGTAATGCGAGTGAAAGGCCGGCGGCACCACTTCCTATAATCAATACATCACTAACAAAGTCGGATGAAGGTTGCATAACGTATGATGTTTGCGGAAGAAGAAGGAAATTCATGTTAGCCTAAATGGACTGGCAAAAGCCACGAGCACAATCATCGGTTTAAAAAACTTTTTGTTTTATGGAACTTAACATTCTGTTTAAACTCCAAGCAGTACTTGCTCAGGAAAATAATGATGAAAGCTGGCAGTACGACTTTTAGCGTGGAGATAGCTTTGGGGAGAGATTACCTCGGATGAGCGAGCAGTTAGCAGATCAGGTTCTGGTCGAGCGGGTCCAGAAAGGTGATCAAAAGTCGTTCAATTTACTGGTTATTCGCTACCAGCATAAAGTGGCGAGCCTTGTTTCCCGCTACGTTCCACAGGGTGATGTTCCCGATGTGGTTCAGGAATCCTTTATAAAGGCCTATCGCGCATTGGAATCATTCCGTGGGGATAGTGCTTTTTACACTTGGTTGTACAGAATTGCCGTCAACACGGCCAAGAACTACTTAGTTGCGCAGGGTCGACGCCCTCCCTCTAGCGATGTCGATGCGATAGACGCTGAAAACTTCGAAAATGGCGGGGCACTGAAAGAAATATCGAACCCTGAGAACTTAATGTTGTCTGAAGAGTTGAGACAGATTGTATTTCGGACTATTGAAGCGCTTCCTGAAGATTTGCGGATGGCAATTACTCTCAGGGAGTTGGATGGATTGAGCTACGAAGAGATAGCCGCCATCATGGATTGCCCGGTGGGCACGGTGAGATCGCGTATTTTCCGTGCTCGAGAAGCTATTGATAATAAAGTTCAACCGCTGATTCAGCGTTAGCGATGGCGGACACTTAAAGGGTATTTAGGCATGCAGAAAGAAAAGCTTTCAGCTCTGATGGATGGTGAATCGGTTGACTCCGAACTGTTAAGTTCGCTTTCAAACGATAAAACGCTCCAGGAAAGTTGGCAAAGTTACCATTTGATCCGCGACAGTATGCGCGGTGATATGGGCAACGTTGTGCATCTGGATATCGCTGATAGAGTCGCTGCTGCTTTGGCAAATGAACCTGCCAAACTTGTTCCTGGCGCGACGAAAGAATCGCAACCTTTGCCACATACCTGGCAAAAGTTGCCTTTCTGGCACAAAGTACGCCCTTGGGCCAGTCAGATTACGCAGATTGGCGTTGCTGCCTGTGTGTCTTTGGCCGTTATCGTTGGCGTGCAGCACTATGGTCAGTCAGACGCGACCGGTGCATCGCCAGAAACGCCTGCATTCAACACGTTGCCAATGATGGGCAAAGCCTCGCCTGTTAGCTTCGGTGTACCGAATGAAGGCAGCACCGCAAGCGGGCCACAGAACATGCAAGAGCAGCGTAAACGCATTAACGCTATTTTGCAGGATTATGAGTTGCAGCGCAGATTGCATTCCGATCAGCTCCAGCTGGACTCAACTGCTCCACAGCAGGCCGCTATTCAGGTCCCAGGTAACCAGTCATTAGGAACGCAAACGCAGTAATGAAGCAATTTTTGTATGCTGTTTCTCTACTGACAAGCAGTTTGTTCGCAATTCATACCGCCTCGGCTGAGACTCAACCTTCTCCCGAGGCGTTATTGCAACAAATGAGCGCTGCCAGTCAATCATTGGATTATGAACTCGCCTTTATCAGTATTACGAAGCAAGGCATTGATTCATATCGCTATCGTCACGCTAAAACGGATGGAAAGCAGCTCGGTGATCTGCTCCTGATGGACGGCCCTCGTCGCGAAGTTGTGCAGCGCGGGAACGACATCAGCTATTTCGAGAGCGGGCTACAGCCGTTCACGTTGGCGGGCGATCATATTGTTGATTCACTGCCTGAACTTGCCTTTAGTGATATTGCCCAGCTTTCTAAATACTACGATTTTATCGCCGTAGGTCGAGCGCGTGCTGCAGACCGTATAAGCCAGGTAATCCGCGTGGTTTCACGCGATGGCACACGTTTCAGCTTTATCATTTGGATAGACGAGCAAGACAAACTGCCTCTTCGCGTTGACCTTCTTGATAAAGATGGCGAAACGCTTGAGCAGTTCCGCGTGATCTCCGTGACCGTCGACCCTGGTGTTGCTGAAGCCTTCAATGGAATCGAAAAAGCCAATTTACCGCCGTTGCTCAGTATCCCTGAAAGCAGCACAGCACAGTTTAACTGGAGCCCTAAATGGTTGCCGGAAGGGGTTAAAGAAGTTTCACGCAGCAAGCGCAATTTACCCAATTTGCCGGTTAGCATAGAGTCACGCCTTTTCAGTGACGGCGTGTTCAGCTTCTCAATTAACGTGAATCCGACCAATAACGTGACCTCTGAGCAAATCGTTCGGCAGGGCAGAAGAACGGTACAAACGGAAGTGCGCAACGGTAATGAGATTACCGTTGTTGGCGAGCTACCGCCTTCCACAGCCAAGCGCATTTCTGATAGTATTGTGTTCTCTGGACAGTAACGGGTCCGTATTTCATGGGTAACGGGCAGGGTAACGTCGATGATGAAAGAATGGGCCACGGTGATCTCGTGGCAAAATGGCGTTGCAGAACTGCGTTGTGAGACGCAGGCAGGGTGCAGCAGCTGTCATTCGCGTTCAGGTTGTGGTTCCCGCGTTCTCAATGAACTAGGCCCGCAAACTGAGCACAATTTGCAGGTGCATAGCGTCGAGCAGCTTGAACCCGGTCAGAAAGTTGAGCTGGGGATAATGGAAGGCAGTTTGCTGCGTTCCGCATTGCTTGTGTATATGACGCCGCTGTTTGGTGTGATTTTCGGCGGTGGGATGCTGCAGTGGATGTTCAAGGCTGATGTTTTTGCCCTGATTGGTGCGGTCGCGGGGGGATTGGTAGGTTTCGGGGTTGCGCGCTATTTCGCAGCTAAAGTTTCCGAGAAATCAGCCTATCAACCGGTTATCTTGCAGGTGGGCTTACCGCCAAATGCGTTTCGTTTTCAACCTGAAAGTAAAAGTATTTAAACGCGGTTTTCGCTGCTCCACGTCTTCTCTCGTTTCATACTGCCTCTTCAAAAAGCGTACCATTGAACGAATCAAAAGGGTGCGCTTTTAACTCTCCCACATCTCCTCGTCCAGGCACTTAACCCCGAACTGGGATACGATTTTGTATCATGTGCTCAATGAGCGCGATAAACAAATCTGCGCTAAATAATGACGTATAAGCGACGGAGAATAACGATCTGCCGTGCATATCGAGCAATTTTATCGTCTGGCTGTTGCTGCCACCGCTGATAAAGTGAACTTCCCCGATGGCAATATGCTGTCCGTCGTCGGAGTCTAGCGTGCGGGCGGAGAGCTGGAGTTTCTTCTCATTCATCATCAAAAAGTTACCGCGCAGAAAGCGGCGGATCTTACTTTTACTCTCGGTCAGATAACTGAAACCGACCGCGCCACCCTGTGCGAGCGTATTTAGCGCCTGAGGCCCACGAATTAATAATTGTTCATTTTTGATAACTTCAATTAACCGATCCGCGTGTGCAATGTTGGGCGATATTTTGTACCAAGGTTTGTCTGAACTTTCTCGGAAGGCCATGGTATTTAATATCTTTCTGGTATATTTCCCGGTGCGATAACGGTAGATATCATTAATTGTCTCGAATGGGATAAATTTATTTTTATTATCCGGTTTTGAAATGACCAGCACGCCGTTTTCATAGAGTTGGAATATTTGTCTTGGTTTAATAAATTGGCGTAAAATAATCAGCAGTATTCCCAGCGAAATACTAAAAATAGTCGATATAAGAATAGTATGCTGGCCGAAATAGCCGCTTTTTCCAAACGTGAGCAGAATCACAAGCTGCACGGCTCCTGCTACCATCAACAGTGTAGCGAGAACCATGGTTACCCATGAGTTTATTCTTGCAAAGCCATGCCGGCTGAGCAGCCGACCTTCATTGATCATGACATTAACCTTGTAACCGATTGACTCATAATGATTGTAAATAGTTAAAATTACTTAATGAAAAATATGCGTGATGTATCACAAAATTTATTTTTATAACAACCAGTTAATTGTATTTCGCCCGTCCAGTAAATGAGCATTTTCCTAAACTGAAAAACGTTCCTCGAACAGCACGAAATGAGAATTCACTAACTCAATAATTTGAATTGATATTATTTATCCGCAGTATTATTTACCCCGGGAATATCGCGGGCGTGCACCAGCGCATTACACTCGGTACCACTACCGGCGTAAAACAACCACTGTAAAATCGCGCCAATAATCTGCTCACGGCGTGCACCTAGATTCAAAAGTATTCTTCTACACGAAGCTTCATCGATTTTTTAACGCCGCGATTCACTTCGCAAGAATCGTGGTAACGCTATCGCATCCTTTCGTGTAACCCGCATACAGTGTAAGATGCGCCCATATTTGCGTGGGCAGACTGGGTGTTGAGTCCAACGCTGTGTCCATGAAAAAGCTTTAAGCGCTATTAATCAGAGAAAATCATTTATAAATGAAGAACATAAGAAACTTCTCCATTATTGCCCACATTGACCACGGCAAGTCGACACTTTCTGACCGTATTATCCAGATCTGCGGTGGGCTGTCCGATCGTGAAATGGCTGCTCAGGTCTTAGATTCCATGGATCTCGAACGTGAGCGCGGCATTACCATCAAGGCACAGAGCGTTACGCTGGATTACAAAGCGCTCAACGGTGAAACGTATCACCTCAACTTTATTGACACCCCGGGGCACGTTGACTTCTCCTATGAAGTTTCTCGTTCTTTGGCGGCTTGTGAAGGTGCTTTGCTGGTGGTTGATGCCGGACAGGGCGTAGAGGCTCAGACGCTGGCCAACTGCTATACCGCGATGGAGATGGATCTTGAGGTTGTGCCAGTCCTGAACAAGATTGACCTGCCGGCTGCCGATCCTGACCGTGTGGCGCAGGAAATTGAAGATATTGTCGGCATTGATGCAACCGACGCCGTGCGCTGTTCGGCCAAGACCGGCGTAGGCGTTCCTGACATTCTTGAGCGTCTGGTGCGCGATATCCCGGCGCCTGAAGGCGACCCTGAAGCTCCGCTGCAGGCGCTTATCATCGACTCCTGGTTCGATAACTACCTCGGCGTTGTGTCACTGGTGCGAATCAAAAACGGCACCATGCGCAAAGGCGACAAGATTAAAGTCATGAGCACCGGGCAGACGTACAACGCCGACCGTCTGGGTATCTTCACCCCTAAGCGTGTCGATAAAGACGTGCTGCACTGCGGTGAAGTTGGCTGGTTAGTTTGTGCAATCAAAGACATTCTTGGCGCACCGGTCGGCGATACGCTGACTCTGGCTCGTCAGCCTGCTGAGAAAGCGCTGCCGGGCTTCAAAAAGGTTAAACCACAGGTTTACGCTGGCCTGTTCCCTATCAGCTCTGACGACTATGAAAACTTCCGCGATGCGCTGGGTAAACTTAGCCTCAACGATGCGTCACTGTTCTATGAGCCAGAAAGTTCGACCGCACTGGGCTTCGGCTTCCGCTGTGGTTTCCTGGGCTTGTTGCACATGGAAATCATTCAGGAACGTCTTGAGCGCGAATATGACCTCGAACTCATCACCACGGCTCCCACGGTTGTGTATGAAGTTGTTACCACCGCTGGCGAAACTGTGTACGTTGACAGCCCGTCCAAGCTGCCTGCGCTGAATAATATCGAAGAGCTGCGCGAGCCCATCGCCGAGTGTCACATGCTGATGCCGCAGGAGTATCTGGGCAGCGTGATCACCCTGTGTATCGAGAAGCGCGGCATGCAGACCAACATGGTTTACCACGGTAACCAGGTTGCGCTGACCTATGAAATCCCGATGGCAGAAGTGGTGCTGGATTTCTTCGACCGTCTGAAATCTACCTCACGCGGCTATGCGTCTCTTGATTACAATTTCAAACGATTCCAGACTTCTGACATGGTACGTGTTGATGTTTTAATCAACGGTGAGCGCGTTGATGCCTTGGCACTGATAACCCATCGCGACAACTCGCATTATCGTGGTCGCGATCTGGTCGAAAAAATGAAAGAGCTGATCCCGCGTCAGCAATTTGATATCGCCATTCAGGCGGCTATCGGCAACCACATTATTGCCCGTGCGACCGTGAAACAGCTGCGTAAAAACGTGTTGGCCAAGTGCTACGGCGGCGACGTTAGCCGTAAGAAGAAACTCTTACAGAAACAGAAAGACGGTAAGAAGCGCATGAAGCAGGTGGGTAACGTTGAGTTACCACAGGAAGCGTTCCTTGCAATTCTGCACGTAGGTAAAGACAGCAAGTAAGTCTTTGAGAAATAGGTCAAGGAGTAGGAATGGCTAACATGTTTGCCCTGATACTGGCTATTGCAACGCTGGTGTCCGGGATAATCTGGTGTTTGGATCGTTTTAAACTGGCTCCTGCACGTCGGGAGAAAATCGCACGTTTGAAAGCCGAAACGGCAGGTGCGGTTGACGAGAAAATCCTCAACAAGGCTGCAAAACAGCCGGGCTGGGTCGAAACTTGTGCTTCCGTATTTCCGGTGCTGCTGGTGGTATTTGTTGTTCGTTCTTTTATTTACGAACCTTTCCAGATTCCATCAGGTTCAATGATGCCAACGTTGCTTATTGGTGATTTCATTGTGGTCGAAAAATACGCTTACGGTCTTAAAGACCCGATTACCCAGACCAAGCTTATCCCGACCGGTGAGCCAAAGCGCGGTGATGTTGTGGTATTTAAATATCCGCTTAATCCGCAGCTGGATTATATTAAGCGTCTAGTGGGTTTACCGGGTGACCGCGTAAGCTACGACCCCGTGAGCAAAGAAGTGACGGTTCAACCGGCGTGTAATAATGGCCAAGCCTGTGATAAAGCCTTGCCTATTACCTACAGCGCCAATGAAGCCAGCGCTTTTGTACAAACCTTTGGTCAGGCTTCTGGCAGTGAGGCAACCAGCGGTTTCTTTGAAACGGCTCCCTCCGCACCCGTTCCACAAGACGGCGTTCGTTTACTGGGTCGTAAAGAAACACTGGGTGACGTGACTCATAATATTCTTATTGTTCCCGGTGCTCGCGACCAGTTAGGCGGCTATTATCAGCAACCTGGTCAACCTCTGGGTACTTGGGTTGTTCCCGCCGGTCATTATTTCATGATGGGTGACAACCGCGATAACAGCGCCGACAGCCGTTATTGGGGCTTTGTGCCAGAGAAAGATCTGGTGGGCAGAGCGTCAGGTATTTGGATGAGCTTTAAGAAGCAAGAAGGCGAATGGCCAACGGGTATACGTTTAAGCCGTATTGGTGGAATTCAATAATAATGTTGTGCCCGTCACTTAAACGACGGGCATATTAACGCAGCATTAAATTTCCACTCGTTGTAGAATATCTCTTCGAGCGATAAAAGTTGGCGACCCTTATCTTCTTCTCTATCATAAATAGTAAAAAAGAGGGAGCCACTGCAAACGAAACAGCTTTGGATCGACTATTGGTGAATCAGGCCTGTTCCGTATGCTGAAGTTTTTGACGCATTCTTGATCTATTGGTAACTCATGAATCCCATCGTAATAAACAGGCTTCAGCGAAAGCTGGGCTACACTTTTCAACAGCAGGAGCTTTTATTGCAGGCACTGACTCACCGCAGCGCCAGCAGCAAGCACAATGAGCGTTTAGAGTTTCTCGGAGACTCAATCCTCAGCTTTGTTATTGCAAATGCGCTGTATCATCGTTTTCCTCGTGTAGACGAGGGCGATATGAGCCGGATGCGTGCAACGTTAGTGCGCGGAAATACGTTGGCTGAAATGGCGCGTGAATTCGACCTTGGCGAGTGTTTGCGATTAGGCCCAGGCGAATTGAAAAGTGGTGGTTTCCGCCGTGAGTCTATTCTCGCGGATACGGTGGAGGCACTCATTGGCGGCGTGTTTTTGGATAGCGATATTCAGAACGTCGAAAGGCTGATTCTCGAATGGTACCGTAGTCGTCTCGATGAAATCAGTCCCGGTGATAAGCAGAAAGACCCGAAAACCCGTTTACAAGAGTTTTTGCAAGGTCGTCATCTGCCGTTGCCTTCTTATCTGGTCGTGCAGGTTCGCGGTGAAGCGCACGATCAGGAGTTTACCATCCACTGCCAGGTCAGTGGCTTGAGTCAGCCGGTTGTAGGAACCGGATCAAGCCGCCGTAAAGCCGAGCAGGCGGCAGCGGAACAAGCGCTGATACAGCTGGAGCTTGAATGAGCGAAGAAAAGAATTACTGTGGTTTTGTAGCCATCGTTGGCCGTCCTAACGTCGGCAAATCAACCTTGCTGAATGAGTTGTTGGGGCAAAAAATCTCCATCACCTCTCGCAAACCGCAGACCACGCGTCACCGGATTATGGGTATCCATACCGAAGGTCCATACCAGGCTATCTACGTTGATACCCCGGGGCTTCACATTGAAGAAAAACGCGCTATTAACCGTCTGATGAACCGTGCAGCAAGCAGTTCTATCGGCGACGTTGAGCTGGTTATCTTCGTGGTTGAAGGCACCCACTGGACGCCTGATGATGAAATGGTCGTTAATAAGCTGCGTGACCTGAAAAGCCCGGTGATACTGGCTATCAACAAAATCGACAACGTCACTGACAAAGCCAAGCTATTGCCGCATTTGCAATTCTTGAGCGAGCAGATGAACTTCGCCGATATCGTGCCAATTTCTGCGGAAAAGGGTACTAACGTAGACACCATCGCAGCCCTGGTGCGTAAGCAACTGCCAGAAGCGATTCACCATTTCCCAGAAGACTACATCACCGATCGTTCTCAGCGCTTTATGGCGTCAGAGATCATTCGTGAGAAACTGATGCGCTTCCTGGGTGAAGAACTGCCTTATTCTGTTACCGTCGAAATTGAGCGCTTTGTGACCAATGAACGTGGTGGCTATGACATTAACGGTTTGATTCTGGTTGAGCGTGAAGGCCAGAAGAAAATGGTTATCGGCAATAAAGGCTCCAAGATCAAGACTATCGGCATTGAGGCTCGTCACGACATGGAAAACATGTTTGAAGCGAAAGTTCACCTCGAGCTGTGGGTTAAGGTCAAATCCGGTTGGGCAGACGATGAACGTGCGCTGCGTAGCCTGGGTTACGTGGACGACTTATAAGGTCTGCGCCTATGGAAGGCTGGCAACGAGCATTTGTCTTGCATGGGCGACCTTACAGTGAAACCAGTTTATTGCTGGATTTGTTCACTGAAGGGCAAGGACGGGTACGCATACTGGCAAAAGGTGCGCGTGGCCGTCGGTCGAATCTAAAGGGCTGCTTGCAGCCCTTTACTCCGCTGCTGGTCCGCTGGACGGGGCGCGGTGAAGTGAAAACTCTGCGCAATGCTGAAGCCGTCTCGCTGGCGCTTCCCCTCTCAGGCTCTATTCTTTACAGCGGTCTTTACGTTAACGAACTGGTCTCCCGCGTCCTCGAGCAAGAAACCAATTACTCTTCGCTTTTTTTCGATTATCTCCACTGTTTGCAAAATTTGGCCGCGGCCAGCACCTCGCCCGAGCAGGCGCTGCGCCAGTTTGAATTGGCATTGCTGCATAATCTTGGCTATGGCGTAGACTTTTTGCACTGTGCGGGCAGCGGTGAGGAGGTCAGCGAAACCATGACCTACCGCTATCGTGAAGAGAAAGGCTTTATTGCCAGCTTGGTGGTGGATAACGCCAGTTTTACCGGGCGTGACCTTAAAGCGCTGGCCAGCCGAGAATTTCCCGACATCAACACGTTGCGCGCGGCCAAACGTTTTACTCGCATGGCGCTAAAACCCTATCTTGGCGGTAAGCCATTGAAAAGCAGGGAGCTGTTCCGTCAGTTTGTATTAAAAAAGCCTTCTCCTTCTGCAGAAAATCCTGCCGACTGATTTTGTCTGCGCGCGCGATAGCGTGTAAACTGCCGCCTATATGCTAAGTCCTGCTGCGTCTCGAACCCTTTGGGTATCTCAAATTTAGGAGTGTTTCATGGCTGAATTACTGTTGGGCGTCAATATTGACCACATCGCTACCCTGAGAAACGCACGCGGTACCGCGTATCCGGATCCCGTTCAGGCCGCTTTCGTTTCCGAACAGGCCGGCGCCGATGGGATCACCGTGCACTTACGCGAAGACCGCCGCCATATCACCGATCGCGACGTGCGAATTTTGCGTGAGACTATTCAGACGCGCATGAATCTCGAAATGGCGGTGACCGACGAAATGGTCGGCATTGCCTGCGACATCAAACCCCATTTCTGCTGCCTGGTGCCTGAAAAACGCGAAGAAGTAACCACTGAAGGCGGCCTCGACGTTGCCGGTCAAAAAGACAAAATGACAGTGGCCGTAGAGCGTCTGTCCGAAGCCGGGATACTGGTATCGCTGTTTATCGACCCAGACGTTCGCCAGATTGACGCCGCAGTTGCCGTGGGCGCGCCTTACATTGAAATTCACACCGGTGCCTATGCTGAAGCCCCAGAAGGCATTCACCGCGAAGCCGAGTTTCAGCGCATTAAACACGCGGCAACCTATGCAGCGTCGAAAGGGTTAAAGGTCAATGCTGGACACGGGCTGACGTATAAAAACGTTCAACCGATTGCCGCACTGCCGGAAATGCATGAGCTGAATATCGGTCATTCGATTATTGGTCAGGCCGTCTTTGACGGATTGGCCGGTGCGGTTAGCGAAATGAAAGCATTGATGCGTGAAGCGCGTCGCTAATGGCTATTCTTGGGCTGGGCACCGATATTGTCGAAATCGTCCGCATTGAAGCGGTGGTTGAGCGCAGTGGCGACCGACTGGCCAAGCGTATCTTGAGCGCCAACGAATGGCAGCTGTATCTTAAACATCAGCAGCCCATACGCTTTCTTGCCAAGCGTTTTGCCGTAAAAGAGGCGGCAGCAAAAGCGTTAGGCACGGGGATCCGCAATGGACTGGCGTTTGAGCAGTTTGAAGTCGTCAATGATGCCCTGGGAAAACCGAGCCTGATTTTTCACGACCGCGCGGCAGAAATGGCCGCCGAGTTTGGTGTGAAAGCGGTACACGTCACGCTGGCCGACGAGCGACACTATGCCTGTGCGACGGTGATCATTGAAAGCTGAGTAACCTCGGTGCTGCACCGTTCTGCGGGCTCAAAGCTGTGCAGAATGGTGCAGTGCCACAAATTTGTCCCACAGCTGTTCGTTAGTTTCTCGACGTTGCGGGTCGATGATGATGGTATGAACGATAGGGCATACTGTCTGGCAGGTTGGCGTATCATAATGCCCCACGCATTCCGTACAGCGATCGCTGTCAATTTCGTAAAACATTTCTCCCATCGCTATCGCCTGATTTGGACACTCTGGCTCGCACATATCGCAATTGATACATCTGTGGGTAATTAACAGCGCCATAATTTCTCATTGCTCGGGCGTTTTCAGGGGCGCAAATTATACCAAATTTACTGCGGCTATCTTCTGGAAAAACGGGTGCTTTAACGGGATATCGGCACTAAAGCTGATCGGGATCAACTCAGCTTGTTCACCAGATTTTCGCTGTGCTTTATTCTGCCAGGAGCATGTTCGGTATCTTGCTGAATCAGCGCCATAAAAAGAATGTCGGTCAGTGAGTACTGGGCGGTGCTGGCCGAGATAGCGGCACCGCGCGTCACGGGCAGCTCGGCCAGCGTATACAGGCAGTGATCGGCCTGCTGCTGTAAGGTATTGGGAGAGAAACTGGTCAGCGCCAGCGTTTTTGCTCCCGCCTTGCGCGCCACTTCTGCCGCCAGATTTATCTCGCGCCGTTCACCGCTAAAAGAGATAGCCAGCAGCAAATCCTGCTCCGATAACGCCTGAACCGTTGCCAGCAGCACGTGGGTGTCTGACTCAACAATCGCGGTAATGCCGATTTTTAGCAGCTTATAGGCAAAGTCCTTTGCCACCAGCCCAGAAGCGCCTAGGCCAGTGAGCACAATTTTACGCGCACTGGACAGCATAAACAGCGCCTGCTGGAGTCGCTGCTCGCTGTTAACGTCGAGCGTGGCGCGCAGCGCTGCCTGTTTCTCCGCCAGCAGTTTTTCGCCGACAATAAGCATGCTGTCGGTGCTCAGTATCTGGTTATGTACTGTAATGGCCGGGTCCGCCAGTGGTGCTGAAAGCGCTTCACTCATCGCCAACTTCAGTGCCGGAAAACCCTTATATCCCAATTTTTGCGCAAACTTGACTACGCCCGATTGGCTTACCCCCGCCAACTCGGCCAATTTTTGCGAGCTTAAGTGACGCGCCTTATCGGGCTGGGCCAATAAGAAGTCGGCCAGTTTTCGGTCATTCTCTGCCAATTGTGGATACATCTGACGGATGCGTATCATACTGCTCATGATGCTGAGTCCTGTCGTGAGTTTTGTCCTGATGTCTCTAAACTAGCAAAAAAAACTCGCTTTGCTGAATAAACTATTCAAATATATTAGTTAAATTTCGAATTAAATATTCTAGAGGTCATGATGAACTTAGGCGCATTGGTATCTGAAACCCGCAATCCGGCGACCTCAAGGCTGGACGAAATGTCCACTTTGGAAATGGTCACTTGCTTCAATAATGAAGACCGCAAAGTGCCGTTGGCCATTCAAGCCGTATTGCCGCAAATTGCCGAAGCCGTAGAGCGGGCGGCGGCCTCTTTTCTCGCCGGTGGACGTTTAATTTATCTGGGCGCGGGCACCAGCGGACGCCTCGGTGTACTCGATGCATCGGAATGTCCGCCGACCTTTGGCGTACAGCATGGCATGGTCATTGGGCTGATTGCCGGTGGACCGAGTGCTTTGCTCAAGGCGGTAGAAGGGGCTGAAGACAATGCTGAACTCGGTGTTGAGGATTTAAAAAATCTTAACCTTACCGCCGACGATACCGTGGTGGGACTTGCCGCGTCTGGTCGTACTCCGTACGTGATTGGCGCTCTGCGCTATGCACGTCATCTAGGCTGTGCCACGGTCGCTATTTCTTGTAACCCGGATTCCCCCATCGCTCACGAGGCACAGGTTGCCATCTCGCCCGTTGTTGGACCTGAGGCGCTGACGGGTTCAACCCGTCTTAAATCGGGTACTGCACAAAAATTGGTGCTGAATATGATCTCCACGGGTGCGATGGTCAAAATCGGTAAGGTCTATCAGAACCTGATGGTTGATGTGAAAGCCACTAACGTCAAGCTAGTGGATCGCGCCTGCCGGATCGTCGTTGAGGCCACGGGAGCCGAACGCCAGGATGCTGAAGCCGCTCTGCAGCAAACCGGCTTTGAGGTGAAGCCGGCTATTTTGATCATTCTGGCACAGGTCAGCGCCGAAGAGGCCATCGAACGCCTTGCCCGGCACAACGGTTTTCTGCGTGCTGCGCTGGCGGAGTAGTTTTTAGCTTTATTTACTGACGCATACAGAGTCATCATTTTCGAGGGGTTGTCATGGCAGCGGATAAAACTCAGGTATTGGCGGTGCAGATTTTAACCGGCATTGGCGGTAGAGGTAATATCAGTCGACTCGAAAATTGCATGACTCGGGTAAGAATTGAAGTGTTTGATGAACTGTTGCTGAATATTCCTGAGCTTAAAAAACTCGACGGGGTAAAAGGGTACGTCAAACAGGGAGCTCAGCATCAACTGATCGTTGGGCCTGGAGCGGCAGCCAAAGTGCTTGATGCCATGCAAAGCCTTTTAGAAAATGCAGCAGATACGTCTTTAAACCGTCCTCTCATTGACCCCAAAGACCAGGCCGCCAGTAATAAGGCTCAGGCTAAAGCCAAATATTCAGCACCGATGAGCGGTGCACTTCGCCAGTTGGCCAACGTTTTCATCCCGCTTATCCCGGCCTTTATCGCCTCGGGGCTGATCACTGGCATTATCAATCTGCTTAAACGGCCTGATATCGCCGGCGGCTTGGCTCTGGACTATCCTAACGTGCTGGCGCTGCTTGGCGTGTTTGGTGGTGCAGTATTCGCCATCATGAATATCTTGGTAGGCGTTAATGCCGCTCGAGTCTTTGGGGGATCTCAGGCGATGGGCGGGGTGATGGCCGGTATTCTTTCAAGCCCTCAGCTGGCGCAAATTACGCTGTTTGGTGAGGTGTTGCAGCCGGGGCGCGGTGGCGTGATTGCGGTCCTGCTGGTGGTGGCGCTGATGTGCTGGATTGAAAAACGTCTACGGCAATGGCTGCCAGAGTCGGTCGAGCTTATCCTTAATCCGCTGTTGACCACGCTTATTACCGCCACCCTGGCGATTATTATTCTTCAACCGCTTGGGGGTGTCATATCCGACGCTATCGCACAGGGTGTAAATCTTGCAATTGATCAAGGCGGCCTTTTAGTGGGCGCATTACTGGCAGGCACCTTTTTGCCACTGGTGCTTTCAGGTCTCCATCAGGGGTTGGTGCCGATTCACGTCGAGCTTATTCAGTCGCACGGCGCTAATCCTTTGCTGCCTATTCTGGCAATGGCGGGCGTGGGGCAGGTGGGCGCAGCCTTCGCGGTGCTGCTTAAAACCCGCAATGCGCGGCTCAAAAAAGTGATTAAAGGGGCACTGCCGGTCGGTATTCTGGGCATCGGCGAACCGTTGATTTTTGGTGTCACTCTGCCGCTAGGAAGGCCGTTCATTGCAGCCTGTTTGGGCGGTGCCGTTGGCGGGGCACTGATATGCTACTGGAAAGTGGCGACGGTGATTACTTTCGGGATTTCAGGTCTTCCTTTGGCGTTGACTATTATCTCCGGTAAAGTAATGCTTTATCTGACTGGCGTACTGATAACCATGGTGGCCGGCTTTATTTTTACCTGGATGATGGGGTTCAACGATCCCGAGGAGTAACGCATTGAATGCGAAGACGGATCGCCGTGTGGTTTTTTTTGATCTCGATGGCACACTGCATCAGCAGGATATGTTCGGGACCTTTATGCGTTTTCTGCTCAAGAAAATGCCGCAAAACCTGCTGTTAGTCGTGCCGATGCTGCCGGTGATTGGCCTGGGTATGTTGCTCTGTGGTCGCGCCGAGCGCTGGCCAATGAGTCTACTGCTGTGGTCGATTACCTTTGGGCACAGTGAAGCACGTCTGAAAGCACTTGAGCTGCAATTTGTTAACTGGTTCCGTACGAAGGTGATCGCGTTTCCGGTGGTGCAGATGCGCCTGCGTGATTATCTCGACAATGATGATGCACAAGTGTGGCTGATAACGGGCTCGCCGGAGAATCTGGTGCAGCAGGTTTACAACACTTCCCCTTTTCTACCGCGCGTCAGGTTGGTAGGCAGCCGCATCGCCCGCCGCAACGGCGGTTGGGTGCTGGCATTGCGTTGCTTGGGTGAAGAAAAAGTCTCACAGCTGGAGCAGCGTATTGGCGCACCGCTTAAACTCTACAGCGGCTACAGCGACAGCAAACAGGATAATCCGCTGCTGTTTTTCTGTGAGCATCGGTTTCGCGTCAGCAAGCAGGGCGAGTTGCAGCAGCTGGAATAACGTAGCGTTAACGGCTTCACCTCGTCCCGTCTTTGTTACCTAAAACGGTAGCTATACTGTGTCTGCGGGGGCGGGCAGTGTATGATAGCCGCCGTTTTAGTCAGGGTGAGGTTTACGTGATAGAGCAATACAGCGACAGGTACTGGATGCGGCATGCAATGACGCTGGCTTCAAAAGCGCAGGATGCAGGCGAGGTGCCGGTTGGCGCAGTATTGGTGCTCGATAACAAGGTGATCGGCGAAGGCTGGAATCGTTCAATCGGGCATCATGACCCTACCGCGCACGCCGAGATTATGGCGCTGCGTCAGGGCGGCATGGTGGTAAAAAACTATCGCCTGCTGGATGCGGTGCTGTATGTCACCCTTGAGCCTTGCGTGATGTGTGCCGGCGCCATGGTGCACAGCCGGATTCGTCGGCTGGTTTATGGCGCGGTCGATATGAAAACCGGCGCGGCAGGATCGCTGCTCGACGTGCTAGGTCATCCGGGCATGAATCATCATATCGACGTAACGTCAGGCGTATTGGCCGACGAGTGTTCCACGCAGTTGAGTGAGTTCTTCAAACTGCGCCGCAGCCAGCAAAAGGCGCTGCGCAAGGCCCAACGTGGGGCCGCCAAGGGTCAGAGTGATGAGTAAAAAGGGCGGCTGTTAACCGCCCACGCTTTTTAACTGTTCCAGCGTCACGGCGGGATACCCCGCACCAAGCTGCACTTTTAACGCAGCAGCCTGCGCCTTTTGCTTCTCTTTCTCCATCAGATAGCCCACCAGACTGATTTGATACTTTCTGATGTTTTCAACGTAATTAAAGGCCTGAGTGCCACGCGCATAGCCATAGGTCGTTTTGCTGTAGTAGCGTTTCTGATTAAGCATCGGCAAACGCTGTTTTACGTCAACCCAGCTGTCAGGATTGCCTTTTTGCGCGGCAGTCAGTTGCCTGGCGTCAAGCATGTGGCCATATCCCATATTGTAGGCAGCCAGCGCAAACCAGATTTTATCGTCATCGGCAATCGTGTCCGGCAGCGTCGCAATAATTTTGTTCAGATAAAGTGCACCGCCGCGAATACTCTCTTCAGTATCTAGGCGATTATTCACGCCTAATCCCTGAGCGGTGGCGCTTGTCAACATCATCATACCGCGCACGCCGGTCGGTGAGGTGGCGCTAGGATCCCAATGCGACTCCTGATAGGAAATGGCCGCTAGCAGCCGCCAGTCGATTTTATCGGCATATTTCTCAAACAGCGGTTGAAGTGTAGTGAGCTTGTCATCAATGGCTTTAAGGAAGGCGCGCGTGTCAACGAAGTCAAAATTACCGACGTGGCCTAAATACTTCTCTTCCAGCCTTTCTAGAGTACCGTCTTCCGAAATTTGGCTAAAAAAATCGAGCATGGCGGCATAGAGGCTGTCGTCATCGGCTTTTTTATTGAAGTACCAGGTCACCGGCTCATCCTCGGTGGCGTCAAAAGCCACCGCCAGACGCGGATAAACACGTTGCAGCAGGGCCACCGTCACTGAATCGCCGAGCGTGTATTTAAGCTTGCCCTGAGCAACCTGCTGCATTAACTCCGCAGGGGAGTAGCGGTGGGTGACACCCCAACTGAGGTCCGAGAACTTTTTCTTTGCGTCTTCAAGCGTTGTGATGTGGGCCGCTCCGGCGGAAACGACCAGGTTGCCTTTAATATCGTCATAGGATTTTGGACGCGCCGTACCAAGCCGATAAAGTACCTGCTGGGAAACGGTGTAGTACTCCGGCCCGGTACGAAATGACTTTAAACGCTCAGGGTTATAGATAAGTCCCGAGGCCAGCATGTCGGCCTTATTACTTTTAAGATCGCCAAACAGTTGGTCGATATCTTTATGTGAGGTCATGACCAGCTTCACGCCGAGGTAGTCGGCAAAGCGGCTGGCTAATTCATAATCAAATCCCCGGTCACCTGCGGTGCCGTTAAAATAGGTCTGTGAAGAGTCGAGCGTACTGACGCGCAGTTCACCACGAGACAGAATGTTTTGGAGCTGGTCACCTGACCCGCGCTGCCATGGAATGCTTGGCCACAGGGCCAGCGCCAGCAACAGGGTGATCAGGCCGACGATCAAATACGTAATTTTTATGCGCTTCAAATAGTTATCTCTCTGCGGCGCTATTCTTTTAATAAGATAAAACGGTGCTGATAAAGGGGCTAAAATCCCGGTGCCGACGCATTTTGCTCAACAAAACGCCAGTCTGCAACTTTATTCCTGATAGCCCATATAAACCGTAGGGTTAAAGGTATTATTAATATTCCCTGCGCAAACGGTTTCGTCGGGCTCGAGGATTCTCTATAATAGGCCGCGTTTTCCCCCCTGTTGCGCCCAATGAAGCACCTACGGTCAGTTGCTTCGAAGACGAGAGATATTTGATTATGGAAATACTGCGTGGTTCGCCCGCTTTGTCGGCTTTTCGCATTAACAAACTGCTTTCCCGTTTTCAGGAAGCTCAGCTTCCGGTTAACGACGTCTACGCCGAATTCGTACACTTCGCCGATGTCAGCGCTCCTCTGACAGCGGATGAGCAAACCAAGTTGCAACGCCTGCTCAAATATGGTCCTTCTCTCGCTGAACACGCTCCCGTTGGCCGCCTGATTCTGGTAACGCCGCGTCCGGGCACCATTTCTCCGTGGTCATCCAAAGCAACCGACATCGCCCACAACTGTGGACTGTCGCAGGTTGTGCGTCTTGAGCGCGGCCTAGCGTTTTATGTTCAAGCACCACAACTGACCGAAGCACAGTGGCAATCACTCGGCGCGCTGTTGCACGACCGTATGATGGAAACCGTATTTACTGACCTTAACGATGCTGAAAAACTGTTTGCCCAGCACCAACCGGCACCGGTTCAGCACGTTGATCTGCTCGGTGCAGGCCGCGTTGCGCTCGAACAGGCCAACATCAAGCTGGGTCTGGCACTGGCTGAAGACGAAATTGACTATCTGGTCAACGCCTTCACTGACTTGGGCCGCAACCCGACAGACATCGAGCTGTACATGTTTGCGCAGGCTAACTCCGAACATTGCCGCCACAAAATTTTCAATGCCGATTGGGTTATCGACGGCAAAGAGCAGCCTAAATCGCTGTTCAAAATGATCAAGAACACCTTTGAACATACCCCAGATCACGTGCTGTCTGCTTATAAAGACAACGCCGCCGTGATGGAAGGCTCAAAGGTAGGCCGTTTCTACGCCAACGCCGAGTCTGGTCTGTACAATTTTAATCAGGAAGATGCTCACATCCTGATGAAGGTAGAAACCCACAACCACCCAACGGCCATTTCTCCTTGGCCGGGTGCAGCCACCGGTTCAGGCGGTGAAATCCGTGACGAAGGCGCAACCGGCCGCGGCGCCAAGCCGAAAGCGGGCCTGGTCGGCTTCTCGGTTTCTAACCTGCGTATTCCCGGGTTTGAACAGCCTTGGGAAGAGAACTTCGGCAAACCTGACAGAATTGTGACTGCGTTAGAGATAATGACCGACGGTCCTCTGGGAGGCGCAGCATTCAACAACGAATTTGGTCGTCCGGCGCTTCTGGGGTATTTCCGTACCTATGAAGAGCAAGTCAACAGCCATAATGGCCCAGAACTGCGCGGATACCATAAGCCAATCATGCTGGCGGGCGGTATCGGTAACATTCGAGCCGATCACGTGCAGAAGGGCGAAATCACCGTTGGCGCTAAACTGATCGTGCTGGGCGGACCGGCAATGAACATCGGTTTGGGCGGCGGTGCCGCTTCCTCGATGGCTTCTGGTCAATCTGATGCCGACCTCGATTTTGCCTCGGTCCAGCGCGATAACCCAGAAATGGAACGTCGCTGTCAGGAAGTTATTGACCGCTGCTGGCAGTTGGGTGAAGCCAACCCGATTCTGTTTATCCATGACGTAGGCGCGGGTGGGCTTTCTAACGCCATGCCTGAGCTGGTGAGTGACGGTGAGCGCGGCGGTCGTTTCCAATTGCGCGATATTCTTAACGATGAACCGGGTATGAGCCCGCTCGAAGTCTGGTGTAACGAATCTCAGGAACGCTACGTGATGGCGGTTGCGCCAGCGCAGCTTGCCCAGTTCGACGCTATCTGTAAACGTGAGCGCGCGCCGTATGCGGTTATCGGTGAAGCCACTGAAGAAATGCACCTGACGCTGGAAGACAGTCACTTCGACAACCAGCCGATTGACATGCCGCTCGACGTGCTGCTGGGCAAAACGCCAAAAATGACCCGCGACGTGCAAACCCTGAAAGCCGTGGGTGACATGCTGAATGGCGAGAATATCCAGATTGCCGATGCGGTGAATCGCATTCTGCATCTGCCAGCGGTTGCTGAAAAAACCTTCCTGATCACCATCGGTGACCGCACGGTAACCGGTATGGTTGCACGCGACCAGATGGTCGGTCCGTGGCAGATACCTGTAGCCGACTGTGCGGTTACTACTGCCAGCCTCGACAGCTATCACGGCGAAGCGATGTCTCTGGGCGAACGTGCGCCAGTTGCTTTGCTAGACTTCGCCGCTTCTGCACGTTTGGCGGTTGGCGAAGCGCTCACCAACATTGCGGCCACCGAAATCGGCAGCCTCAAACGCGTTAAGCTTTCGGCCAACTGGATGTCGGCGGCCGGTCATCCGGGCGAAGACGCCGGTCTGTACGCCGCGGTTAAAGCGGTAGGCGAAGAGCTTTGCCCTGCGCTGGGTATCACCATTCCCGTGGGTAAAGACTCTATGTCGATGAAAACCCGCTGGCAGGAAGGCACCGAGCAGCGCGAAATGACCTCTCCGCTGTCGCTGGTTATCACCGCATTTGCCCGTATTGAAGACGTTCGTCATACCGTGACGCCAGAACTGCGCACCGACAAAGGCGAAAGTTCACTGCTGCTGATTGACCTTGGTGCAGGCCACAACGCGCTGGGTGCGACGGCGCTGGCGCAGGTTTATCGTCAACTTGGTGATACGCCTGCTGACGTGCGCAACGTTGAGCAACTGGCCGGTTTCTTCAACGCGATGCAAAAACTGGTTTCCGAGCAGAAGCTGCTTGCCTACCATGACCGTTCAGACGGCGGCCTGCTGGTCACGCTGGCGGAGATGGCCTTTGCCGGTCACTGCGGCCTGACCGCGGATATCGCGGCGCTGGGCGAGTCTGCTCTTGCAGCTTTGTTCAACGAAGAGCTGGGCGCGGTGATCCAGGTCCGTAATGACCAACGCGCCGAGGTTGAGCAGATTTTTGCACAGCATGGCCTGGCCGACTGCACGCATTTCCTGGGCAGCGTTAATCAGGGCGATCGTTTCGTGATCACTTCTGGCGACAAGCCGGTGTACAGCGAAAGCCGCACCACGCTGCGTACCTGGTGGGCAGAAACTACCTGGCAGATGCAGCGCCTGCGCGACAACCCTGAGTGCGCCGATCAGGAGCACGAAGCCAAGAAAGACAATAACGATCCGGGCCTGAACGTCAATCTGACCTTCGCGCCGCAGGAAGACATTGCTGCACCTTACATCGCGACCGGCGCACGTCCTAAAGTGGCGGTTCTGCGTGAGCAGGGCGTCAACTCCCACGTTGAGATGGCGGCGGCGTTCCACCGTGCTGGTTTCGATGCGGTTGACGTGCACATGAGCGACCTGCTGTCAGGACGTCGCGACCTGCAGGATTTCCACACGTTAGTGGCCTGCGGTGGCTTCTCTTACGGTGACGTATTGGGTGCTGGTGAAGGCTGGGCGAAGTCGGTGCTGTTCAACGAGCGCGTACGTGATGAGTTTGAAGACTTCTTCCATCGTCCACAGACTTTGGCGTTGGGCGTGTGTAACGGCTGCCAGATGATGTCTAATCTGAAAGAGCTTATTCCCGGCGCTGAACACTGGCCGCGCTTCGTGCGCAATCTTTCAGACCGCTTTGAAGCACGCTTCAGTTTGGTTGAAGTGACTGCTAGCCCGTCACTGCTGATGCAGGGTATGGAAGGGTCACGTATGCCGATCGCCGTATCACACGGTGAAGGCCACGTCGAAGTGCGTGATGCGGTGCATTTGTCACAGTTGGAGCATGCGAACCTGGTGTCGCTGCGCTTTGTGGATAACAACGGACGTGTGACCGAGAACTATCCGGCGAACCCTAACGGTTCACCAAACGGTATCACGGCGGTCACTAACCTCTCTGGCCGCGTCACGGTGATGATGCCGCATCCAGAGCGCGTATTCCGCACCGTGAGCAACTCATGGCACCCAGAAACCTGGGGCGAAGACAGCCCTTGGATGCGCATGTTCCGCAACGCGCGTAAACAGCTTGGCTGAGTGATCTCAACGCGCTGATTATTAAAATCCACAGCACTTAGGCTGTGGATTTTTTTTGCCAAATTTTCGCATAGGCCAGCGTCACGTGCTCTTGCAGCATTCGTGCACAGGTGGCTATCAGATTAGCCCGGTGTCGAGTCACGCCGTCATAGGCGATGTCGAGCGCGGTGGGGAAAATCGGATAAACCACCTCCTTGCTAAAGTTCGGACTGCATTTAACATCAAACGTCTGTTTGTTGCCGTGTGAGTCTGCAATGTTTTTCGCTTCATTATCCAGCACCGAGTTGCACTCCTTTTCCAGGCGGCTTGAGGCGTCTATTGCCTGCTGTACTGCGCGTTTCTTATCATGAATAATCTCACGAATCGACGTCACATCGAAATCAGTCGACTGATGCCTGTTCAGCGTTGTTTCTTCAAAATCCAGATGATTAGCCTTAAAGTCGAGAGTAACGGTATTTTCACGCAGCTGCGCGTGGGTCTCTTCACAAAATTTCAGGCAGCTGGTTGGGGGGATTTTCACTAGTTTGATCGTGAGCTTGTCCTCGGCCCGTTGATTAATTTCGCCCATTTCGCTGCATATTTCGCTTTCTTCAATCTGTGGGCGGATCACCTCATCCAGTAAGTGAAGATCGCGGATCACTTGTTTAAGACACTCGCGCTGAACGGCATATTTTACCCGGCTGGCTTTCAACGTCATCGAGATAGCTTCTATTTTAATGTTGAGATAATCATTTTTATTTATAGAGCCGGGAAGCCACTGACTGTTGCTTACCGTAGGTGAAGCGTCCACCAGACGATGCACCGAAAAGTCTTCAATGTTTGCAACAGCGTAGGGCGGTATTAGTGCGCTTGTAGTGGGTATTATCATGATAGTCATGGGCCTCTACTTAGCCAAAGCGGGGAGCGGATACTGTAATATTTTTAGTGTCGTTAAAATATTAATTTTCGCTCAACAAGTCGTTTAAACGGCGATACGTTGTGAAGGGGACTGATATACAGACAGTTCTGCTTACATTTATACATTTAAAAGCTGCTTGATTTAGTCCTCGTCTAAACCCTATCGTTATATCCCTTTATACATAGCGGTGGTTTATCGTGCGAGACGTTAAAAACAGAGTTCTGCATAAAAAAATACATAATATCAGTGCTGGCCTCCTGCTCGGTGCGCTGGTAATGGGCAGTGCGGCCGCAGCCAATGCGGCAGATAACATCAACGTCACCTATGCCGGTTCGATGGGCGTGGTGATGGATAAATATCTCGGTCCGACGTTTGCCAAACAGCATAATGTAAATTATCAGGGGCAGGGTCAGGGCGCTTACGGAATGGCGAACCTTCTGGCTTCCAAGAAAGTCGTCGCAGACGTGTTTGTTTCCATCACCCCAGGACCTATAGACGTGCTTAAAAAAGCCGGTCTGGTAGATACCTCGGTTCCGGTTGCTAGCACCAGCATGGTGATTGCTTATAACCCTAAAGGTAAGTTTGCACAGCAGTTTGCAGCGATTAAAGACCATAAAGCGGGGGCTGAACCTTGGTGGAAAGTACTCCAATCGCCTGGGCTTCACTTTGGACGTACCGATCCTGCTACCGACCCGCAGGGGCAAAACATTATTTTCACCATGATGCTGGCCGAAAAGTATTATCACCAGCCGGGATTGACCAAGAGTGTGCTGGGAGAAACCACCAATCCTGCGCAGGTACTGGCTGAAGGTGGTCTGTTAACGCGTCTTGAAGCGGGTCAGGTTGACGCGGCGTCGGGCTACGAAAGTGCGACTCGCTCCGCTAAACTGCCGTATATCGTATTGCCGGATGAAATTAACCTGAGCAATCCTGACATGTCCGCAAAATGGTACGATACCGTCAGTTTCACTATTAAAGACAACGCAGGCAAAGACAAAACGCTGCATACCCAACCGCTAGTATTCTATGCGGCAGTATTAAAAAATGCGCCAAATCCGCAGGCTGCCAAAGAATTTGTGGCCTTTATGAAAAGTGCGGAAGGGCAGAAACTGTTTCAGCAAAACGGCTATGACAAACCCAAGGGTCATGACTACTAAGCCAAAATGGCCACCAAGAGGTAACGCCGGATGATCAGTCTGTGGCTGGCCATTCCAGCCCTTGCCCTGTTAGCCATCCCCTTCATCACGCTTATCTCGGTTACGCCGTGGCGCGGATTTCATCTGGCCTATGGCGACTGGCACTCGGTCAGTATTTCGCTGGGGCTGAGTGCTGTCGCTGTCCCGATAATCGTGGTGATGGGGATTCCGCTGGCACTGTGGATGGCGCGCAGTGAAAGCCGATGGCGTGCGTGGGTTGAGGCGGCAGTGATGATCCCTTTACTGACGCCGCCGCTGGCCATGGGGATCCTACTGGTTTCGGTTTACGGGCCCTACGGCAGTCTGGGGGAAGGCCTTTCTCGTTTGGGGGTTTCATTAACCAATAATGCCGGTGCCTTTGTATTAGCTCAGATCTATGGTGCGCTTCCCTATTTCGTGATGTCGGCGCGAGCAGCATTTGAAGGCGTGCCTGCCGATGTTGAAGAAGCCGGTAAAACCCTGGGTGCCTCGCGGTGGAACATTCTGACCCAATTGACGCTGCCGATTGCATCAAGAGGATTGGCTACCGGGCTGGCTATTGCGTGGGTCAGAGTTATAGGGGAGTTCGGTATAGTGATGGTATTTTGCTATTTCCCGCAGGGTATCCCGGTAAAACTGTTTATAAATCTGCAAAATGACGGCGTCGACTCGGTCTATTCTCTGCTTTGGATCCTGCTCATTTCTACACTGCCTTTTCCGCTTTGGTGCTTCTCAAGAATGGGTAAGCATGCGAAAGGAAATATCCTTTCGCCCAGCGAATAATTGGCAAAAACACCTCATAATTAATAATATTCTTATATTGATTATCATTATTATTTGATAAAGGTCATGCGCTTATCTAACAATCAGGCATCCCT
>NZ_MRWD01000056.1 GCF_002093625.1 Rouxiella silvae
GAGATAAGCCACCAGCAGATGCCGAATTCCCTCCTCTTTAACAAGAAAAATCTGCATATTAATAAAATTAAGAATTTCTTTATAATATGGCAATAACAATACCTTTATGAATCCCTATTTCCCAAGGGAATAATAAGCGGGGTATGGGAAATCGGGCAGTCAATGATGTGACAACGCAGGCCAAACACCTGTTCAATAAGTTCGGGCGTCACAATATCCACCGGTGCACCCTGAGCCAGAATTCTGCCGTCTTTCATAGCAATCAGGTGGCCTGCATAGCGGCAGGCGTGGTTAAGGTCGTGCAGAACCACCACTAACGTGCGGTCATTCTGTTGATTTAACCGGCACATTAATTCCATCAAATCAATCTGATGTGCGATATCCAGCCAGGTCGTTGGCTCATCAAGCAGTAGCAACGGCGTTTGCTGCGCCAGCACCATGGCTATCCATACGCGCTGACGCTGCCCACCGGAAAGCGTATCGACCAGACTGTCTGCCAGCTCGAAAACACCCGTTGCCCGCATGGCATCGTCCACTGCCTGCGCGTCTTCGCTACGCCAGCGGCTGAACAGCGTTTGATGCGGATAACGCCCGCGCGCCACGAGGTCGGCGACGCTAATATCCCCAGGCGCAGTCGAGCTTTGCGGCAACAGGCCAAGCTGTTTGGCCACCTCTTTGGTTGGCACCTCACTGATGGCTTTGCCGTTCAGCCACACCGCGCCCGCCTGCGGCTGCATCAGGCGACTTAGGGTACGCAACAGGGTCGATTTTCCACAGGCGTTGGGACCAATAATCACCGTCAGCTTGCCTTCGGGGATCGACACTGACAGGTCGCGTGCGACAACTTTCTTTTCATAGCCGAGGGTGAGATTCTCAGCCCGTAACGGGGAAATTGGTTCAGTGTTCATTAACGTCTGGACTCTCGAATTAATAACCCAATCAGATAGATGCCGCCAATACTGACCGTCAGCACCCCCACGGGTAATTGATAGGGCAGGAATACACGTTGGGCCACCACGTCGGCGGCCAGCAGCAGCAGAGCGCCGGTTAATGCCGCCAAGAATAGCGGCTGTGTTTGATTGGCACACAGGCGGCGGGAAATTTGTGGTGCAACCAGCGCGATAAACGATATCGGACCCGCAATGGCGGTGGCGGCAGCGGTAAGCGACACGCCGGTGAGCAGCAGCAGCAGGCGCGAGCGCTCAACCGGTACGCCCAATGCATTGGCGGTGTCATCGCCCATTTCGAGCAGGCGCATTCTTTTGCACATCCCCTGCGCCAGCAGCATGGCGAGCACGATAACGCCGACAGCCGGCAGGCTTTTAAGCCAGGTAATGCCGTTCAGTGACCCGGCGCTCCACAGTCCGGCAGTCAGCGCTGACTCGAGTGAGGCATTGATGATTAACCAGGTATTAAAGCCAATTAGCAGAGCGCGAACGGCGATGCCGACAATAATCAGTCTGAATGTCTCAACCCCTCTTCGCCACGCCAGCCAGTAAACGAGCAGACCGGTGATAATCCCTCCTGCCATCGCCCCGGCGGTTATCTGATTAATGCTGCCGTTAAACAGCACAATAACCACCAAGACGCCGGAGTAGGCCCCGGTATTAAAGCCAATGACGTCGGGGCTGCCCAGCGGATTACGCATTAATGATTGAAAAATGGCGCCGCTTATTCCCAGCGCTGCGCCCACAATCAGCGCTATCGCCACGCGCGGCAAACGCCATTGGGTCACGATAACCGAGAGATTTTTCGGACCTTCACCGCGCAGTGCATCAATCACCTGATGCGCAGTAAGGGCAAGCGTGCCGCTACCCAGTGCGTAAACCGCCAGCGCGGCACAGCACAGCAGCAGTCCTGCCGCAGTCAACATGGGTTGCAGCCTGCGAGATTTTTTAGTGTTCGCGCACAACTGACCGGCAGTGTGATTGCTGCTCATCCTCGACTCAGCCCCCGATGACGGCGAACCAGCCAAATCAATACCGGCGCACCGATTACAGCCGTGACCACCGAAACCCGCATTTCCCCCACCACCAGCAGGCGGCCAATCAGATCGGCGGCCAGCAGCAGGGACGGAGTGAGTACCAGCGTCCAAGGCAGCATCCAGCGTGGATTGGATCGAGAAAGGCGTCGTGCGATGTGCGGCATCATCAATCCAACAAAACCAATCGGACCCACCGCTGCCGTGGCGCTGCCGCACAGCAGTGTAATTGCCAGCAACCCGCTGAGCTGTGTCAGGGCAATGCGGGTGCCCAGTGCGGTAGCCAGTTCGCTTCCCATGGTCAAATTGTTCAGCGCTCGGCCCATGAAAAGGGTTAACACGCTGGCAAAAATTATTGGTAACGCTACGGTGCGAATCACCGACATGCTGCGTATATCCAATGAACCAGCCTGCCAGAAACGTAATTGATCCAGGGCCTGCGGATTAAGCAAAGCGATACCCGAAGACATGCCTTCAAGCACGGCACCCAGTGCCACACCGGCCAGCGTCAGGCGAATGGGGTTAATCCTTCCCCGCCCCAGTGCGCCGATTATCGCCACCAGCAGGGTCGCCACCAGCGCGCCGCCAAAGGCGTACCACAAAAATTGTTCGATGTGCGTCGCACCAAAAAAGGCGATACCGACAACGACTGCAAAACCTGCACCGGCGTTGACGCCAAGAATGCCGGGGTCGGCCAGCGGGTTGCGGGTCAAAATCTGCATCAGCGCGCCCGACAGACCAAGCGCCACGCCCGCAAGCATGCCGGCCAGCGTACGGGGTAGGCGAGCATCAAGAATAATCACGCAGTCGGCGCTGGTGCACTGGCCTTTTAGCGCGGGTAGCACGGTTTCGAGCGGAATTGATTTCTCGCCAATGGAAAGGCTGAGCGCGGCCATCACCACGAGCAGCAGTATGGCGAGCAGCATTCCACCCAGTTGGCGTGGAACAGGCGGGCGGGGAGTAGAAGTCATAAGCCGAGACATAGCAGCCTTTCTCATCGATATAGTCAATCGAAACGGTCCATCGAAGCTCATCAATTATGTAATGTTAATGATATTTATTATCGTTATCGGTTGTATTTGTCTATGGTAGCATGACTCATTGATCAGTTGCAGTAACCGCTGCTGCTTTCCACCGACGGCCGTCTGGCTGACACCCCAGTGACTTTTGGACTTTAAATTTGCAATGAATAAACCTTCGATTTTATTAAACTTTAGCTTACTCAAAACCCACCCCGCGTTTCGCTCGGTGTTTTTTGCGCGCTTTATTTCGATTCTGGCGCTTGGGCTGCTGGGTATTGCCCTGCCGGTACAGATTCAGGCGCTGACCGGCTCTACCCTGCTGGTGGGGCTGGCGGTGACGCTGGCTGCAAGCGGTATGTTTGTCGGATTGATCATGGGTGGCGTAATGGCCGACCGCTACGAACGCCGCCGGCTTATTCTGTTTGCGCGCTCAACCTGTGGGCTGGGATTTATTGGCCTGTGCATTAATGCGGGGCTGCCGTCGCCGTCGCTCACGGTTATCTATTTGCTGTCAGTATGGGACGGCTTTTTTGGCGCGGTGGGCGTGACGGCGCTGCTGGCTGCGACGCCCACCTTGGTCGGGCGTGAAAATCTGGTACAGGCCGGTGCGTTAAGCATGCTGACCGTGCGCCTTGGTTCGATTCTCTCTCCTGCGGTCGGCGGGTTAATTATTGCCAGCGGCGGGGTGGTGTGGAATTACGCACTGGCGGCGCTGGGGACGTTACTGACGCTGTTGCCTTTGCTGCGTTTACCGCAGTTGCCGCCGCCGCCGCAGCCTCGTGAGCATCCGCTGCGCGCCTTGGTCAGCGGATTCCGTTTTTTATTTGAAAACAAAGTCATCGGCATGGTCGCGCTGATAGGTGCCTTGCTCACCATGGCCAGCGCCGTGCGTGTGCTCTATCCGGCGCTGGCGGGCATGTGGCAGGTAGGTGACTCCAGGCTCGGTTTGATGTATGCGGCGGTTCCCCTCGGGGCGGCAATTGGCGCATTCACCAGCGGCCGGGTAGCAGGTGTGGCCAGACCTGGCTGGATGATGCTGATGACCGCCATCGCCGCCTTCATTGCCGTCGGGCTATTTAGTCTGATGCCGTGGTATGGCATGGCGCTATTGTGTTTGGCGATTTTTGGCTATCTCAGCGCCATTAACTCACTGTTGCAGTACGGGCTAATTCAGCGTTTAACGCCGGACGCCTATTTAGGCCGAGTCAACGGGCTGTGGACCGCGCAAAACGTGACGGGCGATGCGTTGGGAGCATTACTGCTGGGCACGATGGGATCCGTGATGCTGCCTGTCACCAGCTCGGCGAGTTTTGGTCTGTGTGCCGCCATCATAGGCGTGGTGCTGGCCTTTTCCCTCGGGGCGCTGCGGCAGGTCGGTAACGGCGGGTCAGAGGACGTTCCCCAACCCACCAAGCAGATTAATGGCCGCTAAACTGCGTTTCTAGCTGCGTCAGCAGATTGCTGGCGCTGTAATAATCGAGTCGGAAGGTGTCGTTGCCTAAGGCAAACACCTGCTTGTTTTGTACCGCAGGCAGGTGACTCAAGAACACGTTGCTTTCTAGACGCTTAGCATCAGTTTGATCACCGGCAAACAGCAGCAGCGATTTGCCGTTTAATCCCGTCGCCATGTTTTCACCCGCCAACTGAATAATGTCCTTGCGAATGCCCTGCGTTTGACCGCTGGCGGCATTGGCCGGAGGTTGCGCCAGCGTAAAGCCCAGCTGTTCCAGCATTTGCCCCTGTGGGGAGGCCGGTGTCCACAGGTTGGCGGCTTTGCCATCGGGACGATAAACCAAAGCCGAGACGGGCTGCGGAGGTAAATGAATACTTTGCTTCAGGGCTTTCTCACGTGCGTCAAAGCTGGCGACGGTTTTAGCCGCATCGGCTTCTTTACCGGTCGCTTCACCCAATTCTGTGGCCAATTCCTGCCAACTTTTGTCATCGTAATTTACCACCATCACCGGCGCGAGCGCGGAAAGCTGGTCATAAACTTTCAGTGCAGAATCTCCGCCGGTGGCAGCAATAATGATTAAATCAGGCGCTTCACCGGCGATAGCCTCGGCGTTGGGTTCACCGATATAAAGGCGTTTTACCGCACGCTGTTTGGCGATGCTGCTCCACTGACGGAAAAAACCTTGGTCGTCCGAGATGCGGGTATTGGGGCTGGTGGCGCCGCTGGCAATCACTGGCGCATTAATAGCCAGCAGTGTGCCGGTGACGGTGACGCTGGTAGAAACAATGCGCTGGGGTGGATGTTGCAGGGTTATCACCCCGCGCGAAGTTTTAATCTCTCTTGGCCAACCGTCTGCTGCCTGGGCCGAAACCGTCAGGAGGGCGAATATTCCTAAAATAGCGGCCACAGGGCGTAACGTTGTTAACTTCATTTTAAGACCTTAAATGTTAATAACTGCCGGTTTCATTTGGTTAAAGCCTGTGAGAATGCCAGTGAATTGCCTTGGGGCAAAATTCCGATTCATTGACACTGTTACACTCATCACGTACTTTAAACGCGATCAAATACAAATGATAATAATTATCATGCATATTATCATTACTTTTTGTGCAGATATACTGCGTGGGAGTATACAGATGGATACTGTGATGAAAGAGCGCGATTTAGCCGGTAAACAGCGCGAGGCCGAAAGCATCAATTTTGCCGACCTTTCCCCTACCTCGGGTTTTTTCTTTACATCGCCTTTCAGAAGCCTGAGCACGGAAGGTTGCCTGACTAATGTCAGTGAGCCTGCTGTCGATGGCGATGTGATCAACGGCAAATTTCAGCAGGCAATGCAGGCTGCATTTTCCGATGCCCGTGCAGCGGGAATAAAACATCCCGTACTTTGCGGGGCAATACCTTTTGATAAACGCCAACCTTCGGCCCTTTTTGTGCCAAAAAAGACGCACTGGATTGAGCGTAGCGCGGTAATGGCCGCGGTTCAGGCCCAGGAAAGCGAGCTACCGGCGGTGTTGAGTAAAACGGAGTTGCCTGAACAGCAGCAGTTTATGCAGATGGTTACCGATGCGGTGAAGGCGATGAACGACGGCAAGCTGGAAAAAGCTGTGTTATCGCGTCTGCTGGAGATTAAAACGCGCGGTGCGGTAGAACGTCCGGCGTTGTTGAACCGCATCATTGATCAAAACCCCAACGGCTACCACTTTCACGTACCGCTGGAACAGGGGGCATTAATTGGTGCCAGCCCTGAGCTGCTGCTGCGTAAAAACGGCAATCAGTTTTACTCCAATCCGCTTGCCGGTTCTGCGCGTCGCGAAAGCTGCCCGCAGCAGGACGCCGAAGTGAGCCGCGTTTTGCTCGACTCGGGCAAAGACTTGTATGAACACCAAATAGTGACCGAAGGAATGCGCCAAGTGTTGGCGGACCGCAGTCGTCATTTACACATCCCTGCCACGCCAGAGCTTTTGAGCACGCCGACCCTGTGGCACTTGTCTACCCCGATTGATGGCGACGTGCTGGATCCGCAGGAAAATGCCCTGTCGCTGGCCTGTCTACTGCATCCGACACCGGCGCTTTGCGGTTCACCGACACGAATTGCCCGTGATTTGATTGAGCAACTCGAGCCGTTCGATCGCGGTCTGTTTGGTGGGATCGTCGGCTGGTGTGACGATCGCGGCAACGGTGAATGGGTGGTCACGATCCGCTGTGGCACGGTCAACGGTGATCACGTGAGGCTGTTTGCGGGTGCAGGCATCGTTCCTGACTCCTCTCCTGAATCTGAATGGCGCGAAACTGGCGTGAAACTGAATACCATGCTTCGTGCATTTGGTTTGAACTAAGTCTGAGAATAAGAATATGAGCATAACTTTTACCGCCTGGCCGGAGAATTTTGCACGACTGTACCGCGAGCGCGGTTATTGGATAGATGAGCCGCTGACCGACATTCTTACCCGTCAGGCCAACAATGACCACGTCGCGATGATCGACGCGGCGGGCATTCTCAGCTATCGCGAACTTAATCAGCAGTCAGACAATCTGGCGGGCGCGCTGCGTCGCCGAGGCCTAGTGTCCGGCGATACCGCACTGGTACAGTTGGGCAACGTCAACGAATTCTACGTGGTGTTTTTTGCGCTGTTGAAAATAGGCGTGGTGCCGGTTAATGCGTTGTTCAGCCATCAACGCACCGAGCTAAAGTCCTATGCCAGCCAAATCAATCCTGCGCTGCTGATTGCCGACCGTGACCACGTACTGTTTGGCGACGATACTTTCCTCGATACTTTTTTGGCTCAGCACCCCTCACTGCGTCAGGTCGCGTTGCGCAATGCCGAGCGCGCCGAGCAGTCACTGTCGGCGTGGATAGCTGAACCCCAGGAAGACTTTACGGCGTCGCCAACTGCCGCGGATCAGGTCGCCTTCTTCCAGCTTTCAGGCGGAAGCACCGGTACGCCAAAGCTTATCCCCCGCACTCATAACGACTATTACTACAGCATTCGTGCCAGCGTGGAGGTTTGCCATTTTGACAGTGAAACGCGTTATTTATGCGCGCTGCCGATAGCGCACAACTACCCGATGAGTTCTCCGGGCGCACTCGGCGTGTTTTACGGCGCTGGGCAAATGGTGCTGGCAGCTGACCCGAGCGCAGTGGTCTGCTTCAAACTGATTGAACAACATAAAATCAACGTCACGGCGCTGGTTCCTCCGGCGGTCACGCTCTGGCTGCAGGCGATTGAAGAATGGGGCAGCAACCAAGCGCTGAACAGTCTGAAACTGTTGCAGGTCGGTGGTGCCAAGCTGGGTGAAACGCTGGCCGCACGGATACAAAATGAAATCGGCTGCCGGCTGCAGCAGGTGTTTGGCATGGCAGAAGGGCTGGTTAACTACACACGTTTGGACGACGACGAGTCGCATATTTTGGGCACTCAGGGCTATCCGATGTCACCGGGTGACGAACTCTGGGTTGCGGACGAGCAGGGAAATGCGCTGCCAGCGGGTGAAGTAGGGCGACTGATGACGCGTGGCCCTTATACTTTTCGCGGCTATTATCAAAGCCCTGAGCACAACGCCGAAGCGTTTGATGAAAACGGCTTCTACTGCTCCGGTGACCTTATCTCATTGACTGAAGATGGCTATGTAAAAGTGGAAGGCCGCCTTAAGGATCAGATCAATCGCGGTGGCGAGAAAATTGCCGCCGAAGAGATTGAAAACCTGCTGTTGCGCCATCCGGAAATCATAAATGCGGCCCTGGTGTCGATGCCGGACGAGCTAATGGGCGAGAAAAGCTGTGCCTTCATTATCTCCAACATTGCGTTGAAATCGGTGGCCCTTCGCCGTCATCTGCGTGAACAGGGCATTGCCGAATTCAAGTTGCCCGACCGCTTTATCCGTGTCGAACGACTTCCGCTGACGCCGGTCGGTAAAATCGATAAAAAACTTTTGCGCCAAACTTTTGACGCGCAGTCACCTACTCAATCCTCTGGAGAATAAACGATGGCTATTCCAAAACTCGAATCTTATGCCTTGCCTGGCGTGGCTGAACTGCCCACCAACAAGGTGAAATGGGAACTGGAACCCTCGCGCGCGGCGTTACTTATCCATGACATGCAGCAGTATTTTTTAAACTTCTGGGGAGAAGACAGTCCTCTGGTTAAGCAAGTGGTTGATAACATTGCTAATCTTCGTCGCTACTGCAAGGCGCAGGGTATTCCGGTGTTTTACACTGCTCAGCCTAATAATCAGAGCGACGAAGACCGCGCACTGCTTAACGATATGTGGGGGCCTGGGCTGAATAAGCATCCTGAGCAGCAGGCGGTGGTTGCTGCGCTTGCACCGGACGAAGACGATCAGGTGCTGGTGAAGTGGCGCTACAGTGCGTTTCATCGTTCGCCGCTTCAGGATATTTTGCAGGAAACCGGTCGCGATCAGCTGATCATTTGCGGGGTCTATGCGCACATCGGCTGCTTAACCACGGCGATTGACGGTTTCATGCGTAATATCCAGCCTTTCATGGTGGCTGACGGCTTGGCGGATTTCTCGCGCGATGAACATCTGATGGCGCTGCGATATACCGCCGGTCGCTGTGGTCGCGTTGTGATGACCACCGATCTCACCAAGGCAACGGCTAAGCTTGGCTACGCCAATAAAGAGCAGTTACGCAACGAAATTCTGCAACTGCTGGATGAAGAGGCCGTTGAACTTTACGACGATGAAAACCTGATTGATTACGGGCTAGACTCCGTGCGCATCATGGCGCTGGCAACCCGTTGGCGTAAAATTCGTGAAGATATCGACTTTGTGGCGCTGGCAAAAACGCCGACCATTAATGGCTGGTGGAAGCTTCTGTCAGGAGAGAAAGCGTAATGGACAGCACGCAGGAGTTTTCACAAAAACGCGTCTGGGTGACCGGTGCCGGGCAGGGGATCGGCTACACCACCGCGTTGGCCTTTGTTAAGGCCGGTGCCGAGGTCGTGGGTTTCGACAAACACTTCGGCGAGGGTGATTACCCGTTTCGCACCGAACTCCTTGACATAACTGACGCCAAGGCCGTGCGCGAAATATGCCAGCGATTGCTCAGTGAATGCGACGAACTGGACGTGTTGGTCAACGGCGCGGGCATTTTACGTATGGGCGCCACCGATGAACTCAGTGACGATGACTGGCACGATTGCCTGGCCGTAAACGCCGGCGGGGCTTTTAACATGTTCCGCTATACGCTGCCGGTATTTCGTCGTCAAAAACGCGGCGCTATTGTCAGCATTGCGTCTAATGCTGCACACGTTCCGCGCATTGGTATGTCGGCCTACTGCGCCTCCAAGGCGGCATTGCGAAGCCTGTGCCTGAGCGTTGGGCTGGAAATGGCACCCTACGGCGTTCGCTGTAATCTTGTTTCACCTGGTTCAACCGACACGCCGATGCAGCGTGGTATGTGGACCAATGCCACGGGTGAGCAGAAAACTATCGCTGGCTTCCCCGAGCAATTTAAGTTGGGCATTCCGTTAGGCAAGATTGGCAAACCTCAGGACGTGGCCGACGCTGTATTATTTATGGCATCGGACCGCGCGGGTCATATCACGATGCAAGATATTGTTATCGACGGCGGTGCGACACTTTCGGCCTGATTATATCAGCAGCATGCTAAAGCCAACTTAAAAACCCGCGTAATGCGGGTTTTTTAATTATGGATTTTTAGTGAAGAACGCGATCTTTATCTGCGATGAAAGTCACATTTTTAAGGGTGATAATGTTGTCAATTTTTAGGCTAAACGTGTATGCAGCATTATATGCATAACGCACTCGGAATGATTTATGAATCGCCCTGCGAGGCAGGCAGTTGGCATGGATTATAGAAAGATAAATCCCTTAACACACAGCCAGCAAAAATAAAATTAGCCGTTTTGATTTGAGGGTTCTTGAAATAATACGTTATGCTCGAATGCGAAAGGCGAAGGCGGTGATCAAGAGGGGATGAGATAATGTTATTGCGCAGGATAGCTAAAATCACTCGGATTCAACATGCTGATTTTATAGTGTTATTTTGAATTTCCGTGATGATTTTTGTCGTAAATCACCACGAGCGAATGAGCTTTTTAACTTTTATCAGTTTGCGTTTATAGCTTATCCGGATCGCGGGGTGTAATAAAAATGGCAGAGTATCGACATCCTCAATATTTTGTTTAATTGAGTGGCGATCTTTCCATTTTGAAATGGTCAAATGGTTGCGGTTGATAAACTCAATCCAGTGGCAAACCTGAAGGAATTTATACTCCTCTTTAAGCACTAAAGACATTTGGTCTAAGCCTTGCTTGCAGAGTTTAATTTTTTCTTCATCAATGTCACTGGATAATGTATTTCCATGTTTGAAATACATATACGGACCGGTTGGGGAAATGTAGATTTTCTTGCAGCTTTTTAATAGCTCAGGGAAAACAAATGAGTCTTCATAACATATATAATTAGGGAATTTACAGCGTAATAAAACACTGCGTTTAATAAACTTACCAATAAAGTGCGCTTGGAATTCCTGATGGATTAAATATTTTTTAATAGCAGTGGTGGTGGTAATAGGTTTTGCAAGCAACGGCAAACTAGGTGGAATGATATCCCCTCTGATTTCAGTCAGTTTGGTAATCAGCATATCGGGCTGATGATGGTCCAAAAACTCAATGATTTCAACCAAAGATTCAGGCTGCAGCTGGTCGTCACCATCAACCATAGTGATGTACTCTCCGCGAGCCTGTGAAACGCCGAAGTTTCTCACTGTCCCAATGTTTTTAAAGGCAACATCGAAGCAGACAACATTGTTTTGACCAGCAGCAAACGCCTGAAAAATATCAGGCGTAGCATCAGTGGACGAGTCGTTTATGAGCACGATTTCGCACTGAGAAAATTTTTCCCCTAAGGCAACTTTTATAGAGTCTAAGCATGATGTCAGGTACTGCGCACAATTGTGCGCGGTGACAATAACACTCAAGTCATATAGTTTCATTTTTATAATTTCTTAGGTAGCTAAGGGGTTTTCTTCAGGTTAAACATTGAATACTTCAGCATTTTAACACTCCGTATCACGCCTGTCGTTGAATTCTAAGAAACAACTCCCCGAGTAGATTAAGACAATTAAAAAAGACTATTGTTCTAAAATTTAATCTTAGTAAACGAATTTTTTCTGGGTTAAAAGTTCTTCACATTTGATAATAATCATAGTTACAGAGAATTTATAGGGCAATGGGAAAAGGTTTAAATCTATTGAGCTTTCGTTAACCATTGATTGAACTTGTAAATATATTCTTGCGATTATGCCGGTCAAGGCGACAGCCCTACAGAGCGCCGGTCATGCGGCAGGAAAACATTTATTTATCAGCAGTAAATGTAAGGTCTACTTTTTGCAGTATTCAAGATGCGGGGGACAGAAAGCAAAAAACCCGCCATAGGCGGGTTCTTCTAAAAATGGTGCCCGGACTCGGAATCGAACCAAGGACACAGGGATTTTCAATCCCTTGCTCTACCGACTGAGCTATCCGGGCAACGGGGCGCATTAAACCGTATTGGCCCTGCGCCGTCAACGCATTTATGCAGTAAACCTGTTAAAAGCCGTCTAACTGCTGGCTTTTCAGCCAAAAAACGGCGTTGAACAATGAAATTAGTCCGCGAATGCTTAAGACAGTGCTCCGTGCTCCCGGCAGCGGGCGATGTTCAAGACATCTTCCGCCAGTCGTCGGGCGACTTCAACATCATGCAGTTGACGTTTTACCAATAGCCTGCTCAGGCAGCCTTCCAGAATCAATTCCATCTGATGCGCCACCATTTCAGCGTCGTCAGAGCCCATCTCTTGCAGTAAAGAGAAGGTATAAAGAAATGAGGCCTGCTTTTGCTGCTCGGCCAATTGATGAATCGACGAGTCACGGTCTGGGTAAAAACTGCAGGCAGCAATAAACAGGCACCCCGGATAGCGATGCTGCCTCACCTGTTCATTAAGAACTTTGTAACGTGCCAGCAGCTTCTGAGGCGGGCTCAGCGAGTCGTCGAGCAGCAACTGGCGGCGCCAGACGTCAATCTGATCGCCATGATGACGCAGGCAGTCGTAAAGCAGCGCCTCGGCGTCTGGCCAGAAAAGCGTAAGTTCATTGAGTGGTACATCGACCAACTCGGACACGGCGTCCAGGGTTAGCGTGGCGATGCCACGCTGCTCCAGTAAATTTAGCGTCTGGTCTAAAACCTGTTCTCGTAGCACTTTATCTCCTTCATTTCCCTGCGTTCTTGGCTCTGTCGCCACGTTGGCTGTACTTGTTTGCCGCCTGACCTCAGCGGCAATAATTGGGAAATATAAAAATCGTAATGTTTGCTACTGCACCAATAGCTCAGGGTAATAGTGTCGTTTAAGGCTGGGTATTGTGCAAATGTGCAGTGAATTTTGCGCTATCCATAAAGCCCGTCACCCGCGACTGCGGCAACTCTTTACCGTCGGGACCAAAGAACAAAATGGTCGGCAGCCCAAGCACGTTAAGGCGTTTGAGTAGCGCAGCCTGTTGTGGATTGTTTTGGGTCACGTCGGCCTGCAGGAGTAGCGTGTTAGCAAGTGCGTCCTGCACCTGCGGCGTGCTGAAAGTATATTTATCAAACTCTTTGCAGGCCACACACCAGTCAGCATAAAGGTCCAGCATCACGCGTCGGCCCTTAGCCTGCTGTAGCGCCGCATTAAGCTGATCAACGTTGGTAATTTTCTGAAAACTCAGCGCATGCGCTGAGGTCTGCGTGCTAACGGCAGGGGCGAATACCCAATCCTGTAGCGGCCGGCTGACGATAAGTGCGGCAGCAAGAAACACCAACTGCAGCAGCCTGAAAATGCCGCGCGTGCTTTTCAGGCTCAATTGCAAAGCCCAGCCGAAGAAAGCGATGCCTAAAATGCTCCACAGACGCAGTCCCCAGACGTCACCCAATATCCGCTCAAGTAAAAATACCGGGAGCGCAAGAATGACAAAACCAAAGCCTTCTTTAACATAGTGCATCCACGGACCGCTGCGAGGCAGCAGTCGGTTACCAAACATCGTGGCGGCGATGAGTGGAATGCCCATGCCTAAAGCATAGAGATAAAGCGTACCGGCGCCAGCCCATGGATTACCGCTTTGCGCAATGTAGAGCAAAATTGCGCTGAGCGGCGCGGTGGTGCAGGGGGAGCAGATAAGTCCAGCCAGAGCACCCATGACGAACACGCCAATCAGCGATCCCCCTTTTTGCTCATTGCTCATTAGCGCCAGCCGCGTTTGCAACGATGAAGGGAGCTGCAGGCTGAACAGGCCAAACATTGATAGGGCCAACGCAATAAACATCACTGACAGGCCAATAAGCACCCAAGGGCTTTGCAGGGCGGCCTGAAACTGTAGTCCGGCGGCAGCAACCACGACGCCAAGCAGCGTATAGGTTAGCGCCATACCTTGCACATAAAGCATCGCCAACAGGAAGATGCGTTTTAGACTGTGAGGCCGCTCGCGGCCCAGGATAATACTCGAAATCAGCGGGTACATCGGCAGTACGCAGGGGGTAAATGCAATACCGATACCGATAATTAGCGCCCAAAGCGGCGAAAAAGGCAGCGGCGTTGGCTGAGATGACGTTTGAACGGTTACTGGCGCGGGTGCATCGACGAGGGGAGTGGCGCTGGCTTTACCGTCGGCAATCACTTCGTTCAGCGGCACTTCACGGGTTTCAGGTGGATAGCAGAATCCTGCCGCCGCGCAGCCTTGATAAGTCACCCGAACCTTGGCGTTGTCCTTGGCATCGCGGATAGGGATCAGCAGGTTCAGGTTATTTTTATAAATCTGCGAATCACCAAAGAATTCGTCCTTGTGCGCCACACCCTGTGGCAGGAAATAAGCCGCAAGGGTGGCGTTTTCTGGCACTATCTCGATTTTTTGGCGATAGAGGTAATAACCATCGCGTATCTGCCAATTAAGCTTAAGCGCAGAGCCTTGTTGAGAAAAATCAAAGTTAAATGCCTGATTCACCTGCACAAAAGGCTGTGAACCTGAGTCGCCAAACAGTGAGGCGTGGCCGCTGGCAGGCAAAAAGAGCAAGCTGGACAGCACTAAGCCGCACAGCAGAAAGAATTTTTTTAAAATCGGGTAATCCATCACAGGCACATTTTCTCTTTTCTGGTCGGCGACAGGGCTTTCCGTCGCCTATTTTTTCACCCGCCATTATACCTGCCATGATGGATTTGGAGAACGTCAGACTGTTAAAGAATGATGCTGCCGAGTGCAAAGCTGAAAATGACCGACAGAATTATCGCCACCGTACCTGGAATAAAGAACGGATGATTGAATACAAATTTGCCGATACGGGTGGTGCCGGTGTCGTCCATTTGCACGGCAGCGACTAGCGTGGGGTACGTGGGCAGGATGAACAGACCGGAGACCGCTGAGAACGATGCGACAGCGGTCAGCGGAGAAACGTTCAGTGCTAAAGCCAACGGCATCAGTGCTTTGGCCGTGGCCGCCTGAGAGTAAAGCAGCGCCGAGCTGAAGAAGAAGATGACCGCCAGCAGCCACGGATGCGCCTGAATCATGTCGCCCGCGGTGTCTTTTATCCACCCGAGATTGGCCTGCACGAAAGTGTCACCCAGCCACGCCACGCCAAGAATACAAATACAGGCGCTCATACCGGCTTTAAATGTTCCCGATGACAGAATCAGGTCGGTATCGACTTTGCACAGTAGGGTAATCAGGGTGGCAACGCTCAGCATGATAATCAGTATTGCGCTGTTGGTGGTCATCGGTGGCGTCGTCACCAGGCCGATGCTCGGGCTGCTAATTACTGCGTAGGCCACAACCGACAACACGCCGAGCAGAAAGATGCATACCGAAGCCTTTGCTCGCGGCCTGACCTCAAGGATTTTATTACCGCGCAGGCTGATTAGGCCCTCTTTAAAACGTTTCTGATAGGTTGGATCATCACTCAGCTTCGAGTCAAAACATAGGCTAACGAAGATGGAGGTCAGAATTATCGCGCACAAGGTAGAAGGAATAAGCACCATCAACAGATGCAGATAACTGACGCCGTGACCTTCCATCACTGACGACATGTAAACCACGGCGGCAGAGATAGGAGAGGCGGTAATGGCAATCTGTGCCGCAACAACAGCGGTCGAAAGCGGGCGGCTAGGCTTGATGCCCTGCTCCTTTGACACCTCGGCAATCACTGGCAGGGCAGAGAGTGAGATATTTCCTGTGCCAGCCAGCACGGTTAGGCAGTAGGTGACGATGGGTGCCAGAATAGTAATGTGACGAGGATTGCGTCGCAGTAACTTCTCAGTTTGCAGCACCAGAAAATCCATACCTCCAGCGACCTGCATGGCCGAGATAGCGGCGATCACGGCCATCACAATGGAAATAACATCGAAGGGTATGGTTCCGGGTTTAACGCCAATCAGCGCCAGCGCCAACACGCCGAGCCCACCTGCAAAACCAATGCCGACCCCGCCGAGACGTGCCCCCAGAAAAATTGCTGCAAAAACGATGATTAATTCAATGATTACCATAATGACTTTTCCATTATTCTCAAAAATTTACTTACCAGAGAGTTTAATGGGGAAGTATCAATAATACGCAGCGTTGTGACAGTGTTTTGTTCAAAAAATAAGGGCGTGAGGTTAAAAAATCCTCGCGCCCTTGATTCAGCTCAAACCTTAAACGTTAATTCGCTAGGCTAAAAGCTACTGCTCGTTTTCATCGGTATAACGTTTGGCTTTGTAAGCCGGATGCATCAGGTTTTCAACCGAGAAGATGTCGTCGAGTTCGGCAGCGGTCAGCAGGCCGCGCTCCAGCACCACTTCTCGTACGCTTTTACCGGTTTCCGCACAGATTTTACCGACAATGTCGCCGTTGTGGTGGCCGATAAACGGGTTCAGGTAGGTCACGATCCCGATTGAATTAAACACATAGAATTCACACACTTCTTTATTGGCGGTAATACCGTTGATGCATTTTTCCAGCAGGTTGTAGCAGGCATTGGTCAGGATATGGATAGATTCGAACATTGCCTGGCCAATAACGGGTTCCATTACGTTGAGCTGCAGTTGGCCTGCTTCTGCCGCCATGGTGACGCAAATGTCGTTGCCAATGACTTTAAAGCACACCTGATTCACCACTTCCGGAATAACCGGGTTCACCTTGGCGGGCATAATTGACGAGCCGGCCTGCAGTTCTGGCAGATTAATTTCGTTCAAACCGGCGCGCGGTCCGGAGGAGAGCAGGCGCAGGTCATTACAGATTTTAGATAGTTTAACCGCCAGACGTTTCAACGAGCTGTGCACCATAACGTATGCGCCGCAGTCTGAGGTGGCTTCAATCAAGTCTTCTGCCGGAACGCAGGGCAGGTTGCTGACTTCTGCCAGCTTCTGCACCGCCAGCGCCTGATAGCCTTCTGGCGTATTCAAGCGGGTACCGATAGCGGTTGCACCAAGGTTAACCTCAAGCAGCAGCTCGCCGGTGCGCAGCAGATTACGGGTTTCTTCTTTTAATAGCACGTTAAACGCGTGAAACTCTTGGCCCAGCGTCATGGGTACCGCGTCCTGTAGCTGTGTGCGGCCCATCTTCAGGATTTTTTCAAACTCGACCGATTTGCGTTCGAAACCGTCACCCAGCTGGGCAATGGCGTCAATCAGCTTAAGCACGGAGGCGTATACCGCGAGCCTAAAACCGGTCGGGTAAGCATCGTTGGTGGATTGGCATTTGTTCAGGTGATCGTTGGGATTCAGGAACTGGTAGTCCCCTTTTTGGTGGCCCATCAGCTCTAGGCCAATATTCGCCAACACCTCATTAGTGTTCATGTTTACGGAAGTACCGGCACCGCCTTGGAAAACGTCGATTGGGAATTGATCCATGCATTTCCCTTTATCTAACACTTCATCACAGGCCTGAATAATGACGTCGGCAATTTTGCGAGGGATAGTTTGCAGCTCTTTATTGGCTAATGCCGCCGCTTTTTTAACCATCACCATGCCACGGACAAATTCCGGAACATCGCTGATTTTAGTGTTACTGATATAAAAGTTTTCAACAGCGCGCAGGGTATGGATACCCCAGTAAGCATCGGCGGGCACTTCACGTGTACCCAGCAGATCTTCCTCGATACGGATCGTATTTGACATGAGAACCTTCTTTTTGGTGCTAAACAGTTACAGGCTGATTAGAGAGATGTTACAGACGCTGAGTTAAATAAAATAATACACCACTAAGAGCGACCGCGAGGGCGATCATATGCTGCTCTTGGCGAAATGCACGCACTTAGTGCATTACGGCAATGCTTTTGTTCGAAAGGTTTACGTATCTGTGAAATTTCTCACAAATCAGTACCTCGACCAATTTAAATATCGCCAACGGCTTGAAATGGTCTGCTAACGATACCATCTCATGGTAGTCAGTCTTCATAGGATAAGCCTATGGGGCCCCCATTGCAGAGTTCTGAATCGTCGGCATAAGGCATGATTCAGGGCCCTTGAGATATATTACAAGTATAAGGAGAGCGCAGTGCGCTGGTTACCTCTACTGCTGTTGTTTCTGTTGGCTTACATAGAAATAACCTTATTTATCAAAGTTGCTGCCGTGCTAGGCGTGGCAATGACTTTGCTGCTGGTCGTTTTCACCTCCTGCGTTGGTGTCTCACTGGTGCGCAATCAGGGGATGAAAACCATCTTTCAGATGCAGCAAAAGCTGGCTCAGGGTGAGAGTCCTGCGGCCGAAATGGTAAAAAGCGTATCGCTGGTGCTGGCGGGTTTTCTGCTGCTGGTTCCTGGCTTCTTCACCGATATTTTGGGTCTGCTGCTGCTGTTGCCGCCGGTGCAAAAATCGCTGACGCTGAAATTGATGCCGCATTTAAATATTTATCGCCCCGGTGGTGCAGGTCCTGCGACTGGTAACACCTTTGACGGCGAGTTCCAGCGTAAAGATGACCATACTGAGCGGCTGGTCTCTCAGATTGAAGATGACCGCAAGGATCCGAAAGATCATTAAGTTTACGCAGAAAGAAAATTCAAAAAATTTTCATTCTGCCCTTGAAGGGGCGCGGAATGCCCCCATTAATCAAACCACGAGGTCAGGATAGGCTTGTACCTGACGTTCAACCCTTAATAATTAGATATAGACCTGCTCACAGGAGAGTTATCAATGAAAATTCGTCCATTGCATGACCGCGTTATCGTCAAGCGCAAAGAAGTTGAATCCAAATCTGCTGGCGGCATCGTTTTGACTGGCTCAGCAGCGGGTAAATCAACCCGTGGTGAGATTCTGGCCGTCGGTCATGGTCGCATTCTGGAAAACGGTGAAGTTAAAGCGCTCGACGTGAAAGTTGGCGACATCGTCATTTTCAACGACGGTTACGGCGTTAAAGCTGAGAAGATCGACAATGAAGAAGTGTTGATCATGTCTGAGAGCGACATTCTGGCTATCGTTGAAGCCTAATCGTCTCATATCACTTTTTCTGAACTGAACGAATTGAAGGGAAATTATAATGTCAGCTAAAGATGTAAAATTCGGTAATGACGCACGCGTAAAAATGCTGAACGGCGTTAACATTCTTGCCAACGCAGTTAAAGTTACCCTGGGTCCTAAAGGCCGTAACGTAGTTTTGGACAAATCTTTTGGTGCGCCGACCATCACTAAAGACGGCGTCTCTGTAGCGCGTGAAATCGAACTGGAAGACAAGTTCGAAAACATGGGCGCTCAGATGGTGAAAGAAGTTGCGTCCAAAGCTAACGATGCTGCGGGTGACGGTACAACTACTGCGACCGTTCTGGCTCAGGCAATCATCATTGAAGGTCTGAAAGCTGTTGCTGCGGGCATGAACCCAATGGACGTGAAACGCGGTATCGACAAAGCGGTTGTTGCCGCTGTTGAAGAGCTGAAAACACTGTCTGTTCCTTGCTCTGACTCTAAAGCCATTGCTCAGGTTGGTACTATTTCTGCCAACTCCGACGAAACCGTGGGCAAACTGATTGCTCAGGCGATGGAAAAAGTAGGCAAAGAAGGCGTTATCACCGTTGAAGAAGGCACCGGCCTGATTGACGAGTTGGACGTTGTTGAAGGTATGCAGTTCGACCGCGGCTACCTCTCTCCTTACTTCATCAACAAGCCAGAAACCGGCGCTATCGAACTTGAAAGCCCGTTCATCCTGCTTGCTGATAAAAAAATCTCCAACATCCGTGAAATGCTGCCCGTACTGGAAGCCGTTGCGAAAGCCGGTAAACCACTGCTGATCATTGCAGAAGACGTTGAAGGTGAAGCTCTGGCAACGCTGGTGGTTAACACCATGCGCGGCATTGTTAAAGTGGCAGCCGTTAAGGCACCAGGCTTTGGCGACCGTCGTAAAGCCATGCTGCAAGACATCGCAACCCTGACCGGCGGTACTGTAATCTCTGAAGAGATCGGTATGGAGCTGGAAAAAGCCACCCTGGAAGATATGGGTCAGGCCAAGCGTGTTGTTATCAACAAAGACACCACCATCATCATCGACGGTATCGGTGAAGAAGCGACTATTCAGGGCCGCGTAGCTCAGATTCGTCAACAGATCGAAGAAGCAACCTCTGATTACGACAAAGAAAAACTGCAAGAGCGTGTGGCTAAACTGGCAGGCGGCGTTGCCGTTCTGAAAGTTGGCGCAGCGACTGAAGTTGAAATGAAAGAGAAAAAAGCCCGCGTTGAAGATGCCCTGCACGCTACCCGTGCTGCGGTTGAAGAAGGCGTGGTTGCCGGTGGTGGTGTTGCGCTGATCCGCGTTGCGCACAAACTGGCTGGCCTGAAAGGCGATAACGAAGACCAGACCGTAGGTATTAAAGTTGCACTGCGTGCAATGGAAGCGCCACTGCGTCAGATCGTTATCAACGCAGGTGAAGAAGCTTCTGTCATCGCTAACAACGTGAAAGCGGGCGAAGGCAGCTACGGCTACAACGCTTACACCGAAGAATACGGCGACATGATCGCGATGGGTATCCTGGATCCAACTAAAGTAACGCGCTCTGCTCTGCAGTATGCGTCTTCAGTCGCTGGCCTGATGATCACCACCGAGTGCATGATTACCGACCTGCCTAAAGATGATAAAGGCGACATGGGCGGTGCTGGCGGTATGGGTGGAATGGGCGGCATGGGCGGCATGATGTAATCATCCCCCAGCGGCTTTTCTGCTGAATTTTGACCACGTTTCGGCGTTGTCAGAGTTGAAGAAACCCGGCCTTTTTAGGTCGGGTTTTTTTATGTGCCAAGGAACTGTTAAAAATTATAATAAAACGCGCATATTTTCATTCAAGTTGTCATTTATGTAGCTTTAGTTTGCTTAGTCAAATTTGCTGTCTTAGTGTGGTAAACAAAGTTTTTAAAAAAGTTTGTTTGGAGCAGATATGGCGAAGATAGAAGGCGTTCACATCCCCCAAATGAAACCTTGCTTGAACAATATCTCTTGGAAGAGGAAGGGAGAGCGGTCTTCTATAGCCTTCTAAAGAGCGTTGACCCAAACATTCACGGCTTCGACAGTAAAGGAAATTACCTCCACTGGGATGGTTTCATCACTCGGGCCAGAACATTTAAAGCAAACAAAGAAATATCCTACCTCGTTTTAAAAATGAAACGTTCTCTCACCGCTCACGATCGTCTCGTCGATGAGTTCGGACAACCCTTTCTTTATACCGAAAACGGTCTGATGGCCAAGCTCCATGAAATCAGCAAAATGATCACCTTTGACCACCTTAATATTGCCACGGCTCAAGATAAGCATCGCCATTTGGCTAAAGGCGTCATTATGGAAGAGGCCATTTCTAGCGCACAGCTTGAGGGGGCGGTGACAACGCGCAAGGTGGCTAAACAGATGCTTGAGACGGGGCGAGAGCCGAAAAATGTCTCTGAGCAGATGATTGTCAATAATTGGAATCTTATCCAAAGTACGCAAGAGCACAAGGATGATGCTCTGTCGCTGGAGCTTATTTTTTAATTTAATCAAATCGTTACGGAAGACGCGCTTGAAAATGGACATTCAGCGGGCGAGATAAGGAATGCTGCCGTATTCGTAAAAAATATTGTCACAGGGGATACGGTTCATGAGCCGCCCCCGTATGAGCAGATTGAAACAATGCTCGCGATGATCTGCGATTATGCAAATGCGGAACACAGGCTGGGAGGAGAATTCATCCATCCAATCATTAAGGCCTGCGTGTTACATTTTATGATTGGCTATATTCATCCCTTTTTTGACGGCAATGGTCGTACTGCTAGGGCCCTTTTTTACTGGTATATGTTAAAAAGTGGCTATGAAAACTTTAGGTATATTTCAATTTCTGCGCTTCTGAAAGCAGCACCAAAGAAGTACATGAAAAGCTTCCTCTATACTGAGACCGATGAAAATGATCTCACACATTTCATCGACTATCAGCTGAGCATTATCATTCGCGCCCTTGAGCGATTTACTCAGTATGTGAGAGACAAGGTTGCCGAGTTACACAATGCCATTGAGGCGATTAAAACATCGCCACTTAATGACCGCCTCAGCCTTCATCACATCACTATTCTTGAAAAAGCGTTAAAGCATTCAGGCAGAACATTCACGGTTAAAGAGATTGAAAACGATTTTAATGTTTCCTCGACGGCCGCCCGTGGCTATCTGGATAAATTGGCAGAAATGGATCTGCTGATTAAGTTCAAACTGAGTGGAAGGACTCAGGGTTACATCGCCCCTGCAAATCTCAGAGAACGCCTTTGCGTTAGCTGATTCGGAAATTTGTACCTTTATTCTGTCGGGTTAAGTAAGATAAGTCTCATCGTCCTGATTAAATAACGTGTAGACTAGTGCCACGCTCTATTACGGGTTCGTTTCAGATAATGCGTTGAATTTTGGGTAAACTCGGCAACGGATGCCTTAGATTGCGAAATGTTATCTGATAGGCGTTAAGTACTTCTCAAAAATAAATGGGGAAAGAGATGCGGATTAAAATGTTGCTTGGCCTTTCAGCTGCCATGTTGCTGGCGGGTTGCAGCACAACACAACAATTAAGTTCTGCCGGTCAACAAGTCAAATTTACCGACGACAAGCCGAGCAGCCAGTGTCAGCCTTTGGGAACCGTAACCGGCGCACAGAGCAACTGGTTCTCAGGCACCAACGGTGACGGCAGCGCGATGCGCGGCGCAGCAAACGACCTGCGTAACAAAGCGGCAGAAATGGGCGGCAATACCATTTATGGTGCCAACAGCCCGACGCAAAATATTTTGTCCAGCCTCGCGCCGCTCGACAGCAAAATGGTGGGTCAGGTTTATAAGTGCCCTTAAGCGGCCAAAACCGAAAAATACCGCCAATAAAAAAGGGATGCCAACGGGCATCCCTTTTGCTTTATGTGAATCTGAAACTTATCAGTAAAAAATTATGAAAAAGTCACGACTGTTTCAGGTTTAAATCCAGAGGCGTTTTGCTAGGCTCTCCACCAATCTCACGGGTTAGCGTAGGCACCATATAGCCTGAAACACGGCTGAGCAGGCCTTTTATCAAGACCCTTGCCTCATCGTCGTTGACCATGAAATGCGCCGCGCCCTGTACTTTGTCGAGCACGTGGATGTAGTAGGGCATAATGCCTGCGTCAAACAGCGCATTGCTCAGCGCCGCCAGGGTCTCGACGCAGTCATTTACGCCGCGAAGTAATACGCTTTGATTGAGCAGCGTCACACCCGAATTTTTCAAACGCGTCATACTTTCACGCAGTGCGTCGTCAATTTCATTGGCGTGATTGATGTGGGTCACCATCAGCACCTGCAGTCTAGAGTCACTGAGGCGCTGGCAAAGCCCCTCAGTGATGCGTGCAGGGATAACTACCGGCAAACGCGTATGAATTCGCAGGCGTTTAATGTGTGGAATGCCTTCCAGTTCGCTAATGAGCCAGTCGAGTTCATGGTCTTTCGCCATCAACGGGTCACCGCCGGAGAAAATTATTTCATCCAGTTCGGGCTGAGTACGGATATACTCCAGCGCCTGAGACCAATTATTTTTGTTTCCCTGATTTTCCTGATAGGGAAAATGACGTCTAAAGCAGTAGCGGCAGTTAACCGCACAGCTGCCTTTGACCAGCAACAGTGCGCGATTACGGTACTTGTGCAATAACCCCGGTACCACGCTTTTTTGTTCATCGAGCGGGTCAGTGCTAAAGCCAGGTGCCGCGATAAATTCTTCGCGTGCCGTCAGAACCTGCAAAAGTAAAGGGTCTTGTGGATCGCCCGACCGCATGCGCGCAACAAATGCGCGAGGCACGCGTAACGGGAATAAACGACGGGCTTCGCGGCCCTGCTGCAATTGTGCATGATCGTTAAGTGCCAGAAGTGTAAGCAGTTCGTCCGGGTCTGTAATTACATCGCCGAGTTGATGCAACCAATCTTCTCTAAAAGGCGTTTTTAGGGTTACAATGTGTGCCATTTTTTTGGCTAAGCTACCAGTTTAAAATTAGAGGGCCATTATGGCGACTTATTCTAGCAACGATTTCCGTCCGGGTCTTAAAATCATGTTCGAGAACGAGCCTTACGCGATCGAATCCAGTGAATTTGTAAAACCGGGCAAAGGTCAGGCTTTCGCACGCGTTAAGATGCGTCGTCTGCTGACCGGTTCTCGCGTAGAGAAAACCTTCAAATCTACTGACTCTTGTGAAGGCGCGGACGTTGTTGATACCAACATGAACTACCTGTACAACGACGGTGAATTCTACCACTTTATGCACCCAGAAACTTTCGAGCAGCACGGTGTGGATGAGAAGACCGTTTCTGATGCGTCAAAATGGCTACAGGACAACGCAGAATGTATCGTTACCCTGTGGGACGGCCGTCCTATCGCCGTTCAGCCACCGAACTTCATCGAAGCTGAAATCACCGAAACTGACCCAGGCCTGAAAGGTGACACTGCCGGTACCGGCGGTAAACCCGCGACTCTGTCTACTGGCGCCGTGGTTAAGGTTCCATTGTTCGTACAGATCGGCGAAGTTGTTCGTGTTGATACCCGTTCTGGCGAATACGTTTCACGCGTTAAGTAACGTTTGATCGTTAAATAACAGCGCAATAACGTATTTTGCAAGAGAGCACCACCGCTGCTGTGGTGCTCGTGTTCGACCCATTAATTGGATTACGTAACAATGTTGAAGAAAATGTTGTTTATCGTGGTTTCAGTGCTGATGTTGGCGTCGTTGAGTGGTTGTAATACGGTTCACGGTTTTGGTGAAGATGTGTCACACCTCGGCGGTGCCATTTCCAGAGCAGGCTGACGAAAGTCGGCCTTTTTTTTGCCTTTTCACATTCTACTCCTGCCCGCATTCCCTCTTATTTATCCGAAATTGCGCCAACCTGACTCCAGTAATGGCCATTTTTTACTACACTTAAAGCGCTATACTTTACATTCTCTTATAGGAAGGATTTTTATATGCTGAAGAAAAGTATTCTCGCCATCGCCTCCGTTCTTGTGCTCTCCAGCCTGCTTAGCGCCTGCAATACGACGCGCGGCGTGGGTGAAGACGTTTCAGCGGGCGGTCAGGCGATTCAACGCAGTGCGCAATAATTTGCGGATGCATAAATTTTGCAATCAACGCAGATCTATTGATGATCAGATTTAGGGTTAACCGGGTGACGACAGACTGCAGTGTCACCCCTTTTGACCTTTACCGAGTGGGGGCTAGGGCTGTTTGACCCACACCAGTTTGCTAGTATCAAAACCATAACGCTGTGCAGTTTCAAGCAGATGCTGTTTTACGCCCTCATCAAGTTTTGGCGCTCTGGAGAGGATCCACAGATAGCTTCTGTCCGGACCGCAAACCAGCGCATAGCCATAGTCTTTATCCAGCTCGATGACGTTATAACCGCCGTAAAACGGACCAAAGAACGAGACTTTAAGCGCGGCTCTTGACGTTGGGCCGGTGAAATAGCCTTTTCCTTCGCTCTGCTGCCAGCGATTTTTCGCCGGGTTAAAGCCGCGATTTATCACCTTTATTCCGCCGTCGTCGCGCAGACTATAGTTAGCGGTCACCTGCTCTAAACCACTTTCAAAACTGTGGTCGAGTCGGGCAATTTCATACCAACTGCCTAGATAGCGATTAATCTCGAAATTATTCACCACTTTAATGTTGTCTGGCGGTGTCACGCTACAGGCAACCGAAAGCAGTGCCGTAATAATGACGCTTATTTTTGACCAAATACGCATTGTCTTCCCTTTCTAAAGTTGAATCTACAGTGTAGATAATAGGAAGCGACTCTGACAGCGACTCAGCGATAAAAGACGGCGATACAGCGGCTTATCTATCGATATCGCCCGTCTTCTAAGCTATAGGGGGACATCGTTAGAAAATGAAAAGCATCAGTGCGCAGGCCAGACTCAATCCGCTGGCCGAACCATAGAACAGCCACTTTGCCGCAGGCAGCGAAATTTTAAGGTCATGCAGGCTGTGATGCAGCCGATGCAGCGCGCACCAAATCGGGAGGACGATAGCCAGCAGCAGAAATATTCGGCCTATAAAACTTTGTGCGAAATTTATCAGCCTTGAATAGCTCAGTGCTTCAGCGGGAAACCAGCCCAGCGGCAATAGAATGCCGACCAACAGAATAATGACCGGTGAAACAATAGCGCTCCACATGCCGCCTGCGCCAAACAGCCCCCAAAAAATCGGTTCATTTGAGCGCACGGGTGTCGATTTTCTCATTTTTACCTCAATCCGATAATTTTCAGTCCGCGTCGTTTAATACAGCGCGGCAATGGCCAGCACCAGCAGAGTGGTGAGCAGTGCCAAGGCCCACAGCAGAGTAATAATCGGCTGTGGGCCGACTTTATGCGCCTTCACCACCACAATTGCCGCTTTCGGTGCTAGCTCGAACCACGTCTTGGCGTGCAGCAGCGTCGCGAGAAGCGTGACTATGTTCAAAACCAGCACTAACGGATTTTGAAGAAAAGCCACAAAATCCTGCCAGCTCTCGGGGCCGTGTTTAAGACAAACTAACCCCGCGAGCAGCAGCAAACTGAACCACAGCGTGGGTATCGCTGTAGCTTCACGCAGCATATAAAAGCGGGTAAAAGCTGATTTCAACCACCAGTTGGCCGACATTTCTGCCCGATAGGCTTTGCGTTTGCTGGCTGGCTGTGTTGTGCGAGTCATATATTTTTCCCTCATTGAGGCCTTAAACGTGCAATCAGATAGTCCTGGCTGCTGGCAACTTTGCCTAGTTGGATAGCCGCCGCCGGATCGACCTGTTTTGGACATACCTCTGAGCAATACCCCACAAAGGTGCAACGCCACACGCCGTCTTCAGCGTTGAGCATCGGCATGCGCTGCCGGTTGCCATTGTCCCGGTTATCAAGGTTATAGCGTTGCGCCAGCACAATGGCTGCCGGACCAATAAACTCGGGATTAAGCCCAAATTGGGGACAGGCAGCGTAGCAAAGACCACAGTTGATGCAGCCGGAGAACTGGTGATACTTCTCCATCTGTGTGGGCGTTTGACGGTTAGGGCCTTGTTCTACGCGGCGGGCATTGCCGATGATGTAGGGTTTGATTGCCGCGAGGCTCTCGATGAAATGGGTCATGTCTACGATTAGGTCACGCTCAACCGGAAAGTTCGCCAGAGCCGCTATTTTCATGCCTTGAGGGTAGTCTCGCAGGAATGTCTTACAGGCGAGCTTTGGCACCCCATTGACCATCATGCCGCAGGATCCACAGATAGCCATGCGGCAAGACCAGCGGTACGACAGATCGCTGGCCAGATTATCCTTGATGTAGCCGAGTGCATCGAGCAAGGAGGTCTGGTTATCAAAGGGTACGGGGTAGCTTACCGGATGCGGGCTGCTGTCGCGTTCAGGGTTGTAGCGCTGAATTTCAATTTGCAGCTTGTTAATCTTTAGCACTTGGCTGCTCCTTATCTTGTCGATCTTGCGCGTCGGCGGCGGCCCCGTAAACGCGCCGCGCCGGAGCCAGTGTGGTGATGTTGACGGGAGAGTAATCCAGCCGCGGCGATCCATCGGGGACATAGAATGCCAGCGAATGCTTGAGGAAATTGACGTCGTCGCGCTCGGTACAGCCACTGTCCAGTCGCTGGTGGGCGCCGCGAGATTCTTTGCGCTTGAATGCTGAATGCGCCATGCACTGCGCCACGTCCAGTCCGTAGCCAAGTTCGAGTGTGTAGAGCAGGTCGGTGTTGAATACGCTGGAGGTATCTTTAATTTTTACCTTTTTTAGCCGCGCTTTCAGCTCATCAATCTTGGCGATCGTTTTTTGCATTAGCGCCGGCGTACGATAAATCCCGCAGCCTTCTTCCATCGACAGACCCATCTCGTCGCGTATTGTGGCCCAACTCTCCGTCCCTTCTTGCTGCATCATACTGTGCAAGCTGCGCTCAATGTCTCGACCCTGGGCGGTAATCGCCCAGTTTGACGCAGTATTGGTGTTGAGTGCGAACTGCGCTGCCTGCTCACCGGCTAGGCGGCCAAACACCACCAACTCTGCCAGCGAATTCGACCCTAGACGGTTGGCGCCGTGCAGGCCGACCGAGGAGCACTCGCCTACGGCAAAAAGTCCGGCAATACGCGTGGCACAGCGGGCGTCAGTTTCTATGCCCCCCATGGTGTAGTGCGCGGTGGGGCGAACGGGAATAGGGTCTCGTGCAGGATCGATGCCGACGTAGGATTTCGCCAGTTCACAGATAAACGGCAGCCGCTCGCGAAGCTTTTTCTCGCCAAGATGGCGCAGGTCGAGATAGACCACATCGCCTCTAGGAGTGGGGTCAGTGCGGCCGGCCAGCGATTCATGCCAAAATGCTTGTGAAACTTTGTCGCGCGGGCCGAGCTCCATGGTTCGATTTTTAGGCTGGCCCAGCGGCGTTTCGGGGCCCATGCCGTAGTCCTGTAAATATCGGTATCCGTTTTTATTGATAAGGACGCCACCTTCTCCGCGGCAGCCTTCGGTCATGAGAATTCCCGACCCCGGCAGTCCGGTTGGGTGATATTGCACGAACTCCATATCGCGTAAGGGTACGCCGTGGCGCAGGGCCATGCCCATGCCGTCACCGGTTACGATGCCGCCGTTGGTGTTATAACGATAAACTCGGCCCGCGCCGCCAGTGGCCATGACCACCGCTTTGGCGCGGATTTGAACGCGGGTTCCTTCCATCATATTAATGGCCAGCAGGCCGTGGACGCGACCATCGTCTACCAGTAAATCAACCACAAAATGCTCATCAAATCGGTGTATTTGCGGATATTTCAGCGAGGTTTGATACAGCGTGTGCAGCATATGGAAACCGGTCTTGTCGGCGGCAAACCAGGTACGTTCAATTTTCATGCCGCCAAATCGCCTCACATTGATGCTGCCGTCATCTTTACGACTCCACGGACAGCCCCACAGCTCGAGTTGGGTCATTTCTTGCGGACAGTGACGAACAAAATAGTCGACGACGTCCTGCTCGCACAGCCAATCGCCACCAGAAACGGTGTCCTGAAAATGGCTGGCGAAACTGTCGTTTTCCTGGACAACGGCTGCCGATCCTCCTTCTGCCGCCACAGTATGGCTGCGCATAGGATACACTTTAGAGACGAGGGCAATATTGAGTTGTGGGTGGGCTTCGGCGGCAGCAATGGCGGCGCGAAGGCCCGCACCACCAGCACCCACGACGACGATATCAGCATTAAAAATTTCCACGGTATTGCTCCATAAAGAGTGGAAACAGGGATGGGCGACGTTGATCTTGACGATCATACTTAAGGAGTAGGATGTGGGATTTGATATAAACGCTGATTTCGCCAGTTTTCGAGGAATAGCGTCGATGAGCGAAATTTGTTTGCTTGCGGGGATGCGGGTAGACTGCATGCTCTGTCTGACATCGGAGTAAGTAATCATGAGCGAAACAGCAAGCTGGCAACCCAGTGCATCTATCGCCAATTTGTTGAAGCGTGCGGCAATTCTCGCTGAAATTCGACGATTTTTCAGCGATCGCGGCGTATTGGAGGTGGAAACACCGGCCATGGGTCAGGCGACGATCACCGACATTCATCTGTTTCCTTTTGAAACTCGTTTTGTTGGACCCGGAGCGGCTGAGGGCATGACTCTTTATCTGATGACCAGCCCGGAATATCACATGAAACGCCTGCTGACGGCTGGAAGTGGACCGATTTTCCAAATGGGGAAAAGCTTCCGCAATGAAGAAGCCGGGCGTTATCACAACCCAGAATTCACCATGTTGGAATGGTATCGTCCGCGTTACGACATGTACCGCCTGATGAATGAAGTCGACGATCTTCTGCAGCAGATCCTCGACTGCGATACCGCCGAAACCGTGTCTTATCAGCAGGTGTTTATCCGCCATCTCGAGGTTGATCCTTTATCAGCCGACAAGGCCCAGCTGCGAGAAGTGGCCGTCAAGCTGGATCTTTCGAATATCGCCGATGAAGAAGAGGATCGAGATACGCTGCTACAGCTGTTGTTCGCCATGGGCGTTGAGCCACATATTGGCCGTGACAAACCGACTTTTGTTTATCATTTTCCGGCGACGCAGGCCTCTCTGGCTGAAATCAGTACGGAGGATCATCGCGTTGCCGAGCGTTTTGAGGTGTATTACAAAGGCGTTGAGCTGGCCAACGGTTTCCGCGAATTGACTGATGGTCGCGAGCAGCGCCAGCGTTTTGAACAAGATAACCGCAAGCGCGCGGCAAGAGGTCTGCCGCAGCATCCTATTGATAACAACCTTCTGGCGGCGTTGGAACAGGGTATGCCTGAGTGTTCTGGGGTTGCATTGGGCGTCGATCGCCTGATTATGATTGCGTTGGGTGCCGAAAGCCTGGCCGATGTATTGGCGTTCCCCGTGACCCGCGCCTGACGCAATGTATGCCCCTCTGCACCGCAGGGGGGATTTGCACAGTTTTAGTGCCGTGAATCTAAAATTTGCACCTCATGAAACAAAAGTATGCAAATGAAGATTTTCTGATTTTAAAGTTTCAGGAAAAAATCACACTGCTTCACCCCTTATAATACGCGTCCTCGTCCGGTATCTGCTCAATCCTTTCTTTTCTCTGGCCTGATTTATGCATAGCAAAATAATCACATTATTATGCCGGAACCTCGTATGCCTGAATCCAATGAAAAAGAGCTGCTCTACGGACTTGAAGAGCGCATTGCCCCCGCGCCTGCGTTTTTCACCGCTGTTCAACACGTGTTGGCCAGCGTCGTTGGGATCATTACGCCTCCGCTGATCATCGGTTCACTATTGGGACTGACTGCCTATCTCCCCTATCTGATCAGCATGTCGCTGTTGGCTTCCGGGATCGGAACGTTTATTCAGGCACGCCGTTTTATGGGCGTGGGGGCAGGAATGATCTGCCTGCAGGGCACCAGTTTTGCCTTTTTAGGGGTGATCCTCTCCGGCGGATTTTTGGTTAAAAGCCGGGGTGGTTCGCCAGAAGACATCATGGCAATGATCTTTGGCGTTAACTTTGTGGCGGCATTTATTCCGTTGATCGTTAGCCGTTTTATTAGCCAGCTGCGCCGCGCTTTCACGCCGTTGGTGACCGGTACGGTGATTGTGCTCATCGGTATCAGCCTGATTAAAGTCAGTATTACCGACTGGGGCGGCGGTCACGGCGCTGCCGATTTTGGTGCACCGGCTAACCTCGGACTCGGGGCCTTAACCCTGCTGGTCATTGTCATTCTTAACCGCACCTCGTTGCGCAGCCTGCGTCTGTCGGCGATTGTGGTGGGGATAGCCGTTGGCTGCCTGGCGGCGGCGTTGACTGGACATCTGACCTTTAAACCTCTACAGGGCAGCTGGTTTGAACTGCCGCGGCCTTTTCGTTTCGGGTTCAATTATGACTGGACTATTTTCGTGCCTATCGCGCTGGTGTCGTTCATCAGCATTCTCGAGGCGGTGGGCGACCTGACGGCCAACTGCATGCTTTCACAGCAGCCTATTGAAGGGGAAAGTTTCCGTAAACGCCTCAAAGGCGGCATTCTGGCCGACGGCGTGAGCTGCATGATAGCAGCGATGTTCTCGGCTTTCCCCAACACCACGTTTGCCCAGAACAACGGGGTCATTCAAATGACGGGCGTAGCCAGCCGTCGCGTAGGGTTGTACATCGGCGGTCTGCTTGCCGTACTGGGTCTGTTCCCCGTTATTGGCGGCGTATTGCAGCAGATCCCTGCGCCGGTGCTGGGCGGAGCAACGCTGGTGATGTTTGGCAGCGTGGTTGCGGCAGGTATCCGTATCATGACCCAGATGCCGCTAGGCCGCCGTGAGATGCTGATTGTCGCGATTTCGTTTGGTATCGGTTTGGGCGTCGAGGCTGTGCCGGAGGTGCTGAAGCAATTCCCGCAAATTATCGGTAATATCTTTGGCCATGCGGTGACCAGCGGGGGCGTAATCGCCATGCTGCTGAATTTCCTGATGCCTGTCGAGCAGCCGGAAAAGGCCGTGGAGGCGGTAAAACCGATTAAAGTGAATTAAAATTCTGCGCTGCGGCGCCCCTGGATCAGCAGACAGGGCATAACTGAGCTGGCTAACTTTATGACTTTTAACCTAAAGGAGCCAGTTATGTTCACGCAACGTACTTGGATCAAAAACCCGCTTGCCGTTTTCACCGCCAATGCGCTTAATGCCGACGGCGGAATTGTTATTGAAGGTTCCCGCATCGATGAGCTGCTGTCTACGGGGCAGCAGCCTTCGCGCCCCGTAGACAGTGTGATAGACGCCGCCGAATGCGTACTGCTGCCGGGACTCATCAACACCCATCATCATTTTTATCAAACCTTAACCCGGGCCTGGGCGCCGGTGGTCAATGCGCCGCTGTTTCCGTGGCTAAAGCAGCTTTATCCGATATGGGCGCGGTTGCAGCCCGATGCGCTGGCGCTGGCAAGCCGCGTAGCAATGGCAGAGCTGCTGCTCTCCGGCTGTACCACCACAACTGACCATCACTATTTGTTTCCACAGGGCATGGAAGACGCCATTGACGTTCAGGTCGAAGTGGTGCGCGAGCTGGGGATGCGTGCCTTGCTGACCCGCGGGTCGATGAGTCTGGGAGAGGACGACGGCGGGTTGCCGCCCATGCACACGGTGCAGTCGGCTGAGGTGATTTTGCAGGACAGCCAGCGGCTGATTGACCGTTATCACCAACGCGGCGAGGGGGCGTGGATGCAAATTGCGTTAGCCCCGTGCTCGCCTTTTTCAGTGACGACCGACATCATGCGCGAAAGTGCACGCATGGCGCAGCGCGAAGACGTGCGATTGCACACACACCTTGCTGAAACGCTGGACGAAGAGCAGTTCTGTTTGCAACGTTTTGGGCTGCGAACGGTGGATTATCTCGACAGCGTTGGCTGGTTGAGCGACCGGACTTGGCTGGCGCATGGCATTCATTTTAACGACGAAGAAATTCGCCGTCTTGGCGCGGCGGGCACCGGAATTTGCCACTGTCCAGTATCGAATATGCGGCTTGCATCGGGAATGTGCCCCACCCGGGACCTTGAGGCTGCGGGCGCGCCGATAGGCCTCGGTGTTGACGGTTCGGCGTCTAATGATGCCTCTAACCTGATGTACGAGGCTCGACAGGCGCTTTATTTGCAACGGCTGAAATACGGTACGGAATACGCCACGCCAGAGCGGATACTTGGCTGGGCAACGCGCGGATCGGCACGGGTCATTGGTCGCGACGACATCGGACAGCTCGCGGTGGGCAAGCAGGCGGATCTGGCGCTGTTTAAGCTGGATGAATTACGGTTTAGCGGGAGTCACGACCCCATTGCCGCGCTATTGTTGTGCGGAGCTGAGCGCGCAGACAGCGTGATGGTAGGGGGGAAATGGCGAGTCAGAGAGGGCAATATCGTCGATATGGACATAAAATCACTGATTTTGCAGCATCGTCAGGCCGCTAAAAAGCTGTTCGAAACCCTGTAGACAGACCTTTCCCCCTGCGGGCAAAAACGCAGGGGGAAATCAGGGCATCAATACTACAAATCCCCCGGCGTGCGCGGACCTCCGCTGCTGAGCGTAGCATTGCCGCCGTTCTGCGCGCGATGCAGCGTTTCCATCCGTACCTGGAAAGGTGGGAAGGGCAGAATAATACCGTGTTCACGGAATCCTGCCAGAATCAGCTGATGAATTTCATGACGCAGCGGCATACGGTGTGCCATCTCGGCGGCATGCATACGCAATTCGAAAATTTGAATACCTTGCTGTAAATCAACCAAATAAGCTTCGGGTGCCGGCGTATCCAGCACCAGTGAGCACTTGCGAGCCGCCTGGGTCAAAATTGACGTTACCTCTTCACTGTTGGCCTCAACCGGTGCAGGCACGGTGAGCACCACGCGGGTGACAGAGTCTGACAGCGACCAGTTGATGAACTGTTCAGTGATAAAGGCTTTGTTCGGCACGATAATCTCTTTGCGGTCCCAGTCAACGATTGTGGTTGCTCGGGTATTTATCTTGGTCACGCTGCCGGTGAGGTTGCGGATTGTTACGGTATCGCCAATACGAATCGGTTTTTCGAACAGGATCATCAGGCCGGAGATAAAGTTGGCAAAGATTTCCTGCAGGCCAAAGCCCAATCCGACACCCATTGCGGCAACCAACCACTGTAGCTTGCCCCATTCGATGCCCAGCATGGAAAAGCCGGTCAGGCCGCCTATCAGCAGCACGGCGTATTTGGTGATGGTCAGCGCAGCGTAGCCAGTGCCTGGCGTGAGGTCCAGATGCTGCAAGAGCGCCAGCTCGAGCAGAGCCGGGAGGTTACGCACCAGTTGAGTGGTGATGATAAGCACCAGAATCGCAATCAGCACGTGGCCCAGCGTAATTGGCTGCATGCTCTCTACACCCTGCGCGGTTGAGGAAACGTCCCACAGTTTGATATTTTCGAGGAACGAAAACGCAGAGTGGATTTCTGACCACAGAAAAATCAGCGACACTAGCGCAATCATTGCCAGCAGAGAGCGAACCAGACGCAGCGACTGCGCGCTGATGGTATCGAGGTCAACCACCGGCTCTTCAACCTCAATCGCACCTTCACTGCTGTTGGCCAGCTGTGATTCCTCTTCACCTTTCGCGCGCTGAGACAGTATCTCGGCGCGGCGCTGTTTGGCACGCTCAAAGGCGATTTTGCGCCGCTGAATCAGCATCCAGCGGCGAATAATGTGATAAATCACCAGCAGCAGGAACCAGATTGCCAGCGAGGTTTCCAGCCGAGCCAGCAGCGCCTGTGAGGTAGCCAAATAACCCAGCATTGAGGCAAAGGCGGCAATCAGCGGCGCAGAAAGCATCATCCACCACAGCGTGCTGTTCAGCAGATTTTCACCGTCACCCTGTTTATCCAGATAGAGCGGTATGCCCGCACGTTTGAGGCTCTGGGTGACCAGACTCAGGAGCACGCAAAGTACGATGAAGCACAGGCGTCCGAGGGTGTTGGAAAACTCTCGGTCATTGAGATTATCAAAGGTGATCAGCGCCATAATCAGCGGCACAACCAGCCAAATTGAGAGCGAATAGTAGCGCAATGCGCGCGCGACGCGACGCTGTGGCCAGTTGAAATGGGTGATGAACAGACCTTTAGGGTGTGCCAGATAGTGACTTATCATAAACAGCCACAGCACCGGCAGCGTGGCGGTTACGCCGTCGCCTATTGCTACTGCAATCGGGAAAGGCCACGCGCTTTGCAGACCGTAGCCTAACGCCGCCCACAGTACCGGCAGGGGCAGTGCCACCAGAATTGACCAGAAAACCGTGCGCGCCGTTAGCGAGAACTGATCCTGCGTCACTTTACCCACGCGACTGCTGGCGCGGTCGAGGAAGTTATAGTAATGACGGCGTGAACTGACGCCGACAATCACCAAAATCAAGGCACCAAACAGCGGCAGAAGCGTTTCCTTGCTGGTCACCATCATCACTGAGGCTTTACCTAATTGGGAAAAGGTATCCAGCGACAGTAGGCGATTCAGGTCATGCATGATCTGTAACGGATAACTAAAGCCTACCGGGCTGACGTCGGCCACCCAGAACAGGTAGCGGTGCGCGGCATCGTTGATGTCTTTCAGTGCTTCAACCAGCTGGGTGTTGGCCACTTTCAGCTTGGTCAACTCAAGGATCTGCGTGTCGCAGCCTGAAAGCAGCGAGTTAAGCAAGTCGGTTTGCGTTTTCAACTGGGCCTGAAGGATCTTTTGCTGCGCAGGGCTGAGCGGCTGGCCGTCGTCCTGACGCCCCTGTCGATACTGCTGCTGTTTGCCGAGGAGATCTTCATAGTGCAGGCGCTGAACGCGCAGTTGGCCCATTTCGCCGTCCAACTGCTGCGGTTTGGGCATTTCAGGCAGTTTGGCAACCTGAGCGCGCAGGGTTTCGCCGAGCAGCGGTGAGGCGTCGAGCCACTGAGCCTGTTCGCGAATGGTAGTTAGTGCCTGACGAACTTGCAGGGTTTGCGCGGCGGCCATGCGCTGTTGCGATGAAATCAGATCCATGCGCTGCGCCTGCTGGTTCAACGCTAATGAAAGTTCGCGGTTGGCCTGCAACTGCTGTGTAATCGACTTTGGCAGTTCGCCGCTTTGCTCTGCCAACTGCTCGGTTTTTTCTAGCGCGGTTTCGGCCTCACGCTGACGCTGGGCATTAAGATTGTTGCGCAGAGTTTGCAGCTGTTCATCAAGACGATCGTGGCGCGTTTTGTACAGATCGGCACGGATCCGCGAGAGTTCTTGTCGATTATTGGCTGAAAGTTGGGCCAGCTCAAGCTCGTCAACCCGCGCTTTGCGGGCTGAAGATTCTGCCTGTAGGGCTTTAAGTTTGGCCTGCGCCAGAACGGTTTTATTATTGTTAAAGCTTTGCAGACGCTGATCGATATCGGCCAGCGCATTGCGGGCTTCGGACTGCTGCTGCGGCAGCTGACTCAGAGAGTCGCTTATTTCACGCGAGCGGTCCTGCTCCTGTCGAAGCTGGCGGGCTTCTTCAAGTAACTGGCTGCTGACCTGAAGGATCTGCTGGTCGAGTTCGGTGCTGGAAAGCGTGTCATCCACCGGCAGCGGTTTATCAGTTTGTACTTTGAGCTCCTGACGCAGGCTTTGCGTCAGGCGCGGAAAGTCATCGATAACCGTTTGATATTGTCCGGATCGTGCCTGTGAAGCGCGTGACTCACTGAGCCAGTTGAGGGCACTCTGCAGTGACTCAACCACCTGAGCCTGATTAGCCATTTCCTTATTGGATTGGGCTTGCTTCAGCTCCTGTTGGAGCTGGTCTTCTGAGAGCGCTGCGTTGGCGTACAGTGGCAGCGCCAACAGCAAACTCACCAATAGGCTGGGTATCAGGCGCACGGACAATTTCCTTTCAACAATCTTAAATAACGCTTTCGGCTGAGACCGGCTCGGCTGCGCGATGGCGTACAGCTTCGGCAAACGGCTCACCCATGCGAGTGACGGTGCCATTTTTCAGCTGTGGAACAAATTCGACCTGATTGGCGGCAAACAGATTAATAACCGTTGAACCGAGCTTGAAACGCCCCATCTCTTGGCCTTTTTCAAGCGAAATAGCGCCTTCAGCACCGGCGACCGGATAGGTCCAGCGCTTGATGATGCCTTCACGCGGTGGCGTAATTTGGCCAGCCCAGACGGTTTCAATGCTGCCTACGATAGTTGCACCGACGAGAATCTGCACCATCGGTCCAAACTCAGTATCAAACACGCAGATGACACGCTCATTGCGGGCAAAAAGATTCGGGACATTCGCCGCCGTCAATGGGTTGACGGAGAACAGATCACCCGGCACGTAGGTCATTTCACGCAGCACACCGTCGCAAGGCATGTGCACGCGGTGATAGTCGCGCGGTGCGAGATAGGTGGTGGCGAACATGCCCTCGTTAAACTGTTCAGCCAATTGATAATTACCGGCCAGCAAGGCTTCCAGCGTGTAAAAATGGCCTTTAGCCTGGAAAAGCTTACCGTCGCTAATTGGACCAAGCTGGCTGACTGCACCGTCGGCTGGCAGGCACAGCATATCAAGACCGCTGACCACCGGACGCGCACCGGCGCGCAGCGGGCGAACGAAGAATTCGTTGAAAGTCGGGTAGGCCGAGAAGCTCGGATCCTGTGCCTCTTTCATATCAACTTTGTAATAACCGGCAAATGCCTTGATAACCCACTGGGTCAGCATGGCACCACGGCGTTCCGCGCCCCAGCCTGCAAGTCTGGTAAGACCTTGTTTAGGAAGTAAATATTGAAGTTTTATTTTGATCCTGTCTAACACGGGTCATCCTCTAAAAAAATTGAAAATAAATAGCCAAAGCAGCCCAGTATGTTAATCAAACTGACGGCTGTTTTCAGAGGCTATCAAAGTTTTTACGCGTTTTTACATCGGCCATGCTCTCGAGGATACGGTGATAGTTATCAAAACGCTCCTCGGCAATCTCGCCTTTGTCGACGGCTTCACGAATTGCACAACCCGGGTCACTGCCATGCTTGCAGTCACGGAATTTGCAGTAGCCGAGATAGGGGCGGAATTCAACGAAGCCTTGAGTGATTTGCTCAGGTGCCAGGTGCCACAGGCCGAATTCACGAACACCCGGCGAGTCAATGACGTCGCCGCCGTGCTGGAAGTGATACAGGCGAGCCGCGGTGGTGGTGTGCTGGCCCAGGCCTGAGTTATCAGAGACATCGTTGACCAGAATTTGCTTCTCTTCCGGCGGCAGCAGTGAGTTAAGCAGGCTGGATTTACCCACCCCAGACTGGCCGGCAAATATGCTGATTCTGTCGGTCAATGCGGTAATAAACTCCGGCATGCCTTCTTCGGTATAGCTCGACACTTCTAACACGCGATAATTGATACGACGGTAGATATCCATCATTTGTGCCACAAACTTGCGGCTCTCATCGTCGAGCAGGTCGATTTTGTTCAATACGATTAGCGGCTCAACTTCAACCGTTTCACAGGCCACCAGATAGCGGTCGATAATGTTTAGCGACAGCTCTGGCAGAATGGCGGAAACAATGACAATTTGGTCGATGTTGGCGGCAATCGGTTTAACACCGTCGTAGAAATCTGGACGTGTTAATACCGACGTACGCTCGTGTACGGCTTCAACAATGCCTTTAACGCTGGCGTTTTCGCCTGAGCGCCAGACGACGCGGTCACCGGTGACCAGTGAACGGATGGTCCGACGGATGTTGCAGCGATGCTGGCTGCCGTCGGTAGCTTCAACGTCGGCATGCATCCCGAAACGGCTTATCACCACACCTTCTCGCGGTTCGCCGTGCAGGGAGTCGTCTAGCTCTTTACGTTTGTCGGTCTTGGTCAGACGACGCTCGTGGTTGGCGTTAACGCGACGTTGTTGCCCTTTTGACAGTTTTATCTTAGTCACTGCGCCTCACTTGACTGGCTTTAATCGCTCGTTGCGACCAAAACGTCTATGATACCAGCTATTTCGTATTAATTAACCGTTGTGGGACTTTTCATGACTGGAGTATCTATGTCTGCAAGCAATAACAGCCCGACCGCAAGTGATAACAATTTGATTTGGATCGATTTGGAAATGACCGGCCTCGACCCAAAGCGTGACCGAATCATTGAAATCGCCACGCTGGTGACGGATGCAAACCTTAACGTGCTGGCTGAAGGTCCGGTGATGGCGGTGCATCAGTCCGATGAACAGCTTGCACTGATGGATGAATGGAACGTGCGCACGCACACCGGTAGTGGCCTGGTTGAACGGGTTAAAGCCAGCACTTTCGATGAAAATACCGCCCAGCAAAAGACCATTGAATTTTTACAGCAGTGGGTCCCCGCAGGGAAATCGCCTATCTGTGGCAACAGCATCGGTCAGGACAGGCGCTTCTTGTTTAAGTACATGGCGGAGCTTGAAGCCTATTTTCACTACCGCTATCTTGATGTCAGCACCTTGAAAGAGCTGGCGCGTCGCTGGAAGCCCGAAATTCTTGACGGATTAACTAAGCAGGGCACCCATCAGGCGATGGACGATATTCGCGAGTCAGTGGCTGAGCTGGCCTACTATCGTGAACATTTTATCAAGCTGTGATCGGCTGCAAAAATTTTTTTATTCTGTTTTCGATAGGCTGAATGACCCCTTTCGCTGGTTAATTAAACGCTTTGTTCTTTTAATCAGCAGTTGAACGCTTTATTGAATAAAAACAGGTTTTTTTCTGGAATGGGGCTTGCGGCACGAAAGATTTCTCGTATAATGCGCACCCCGTACCGATGAAGAATTTCGTTAGTATGCAGAGCGGGAATAGCTCAGTTGGTAGAGCACGACCTTGCCAAGGTCGGGGTCGCGAGTTCGAGTCTCGTTTCCCGCTC
>NZ_MRWD01000057.1 GCF_002093625.1 Rouxiella silvae
CCATTATGGTAATAGCCGCCGTGATATCCGCCGCGATCGTGATGGTAGTCGCCGGGGAATATGCACCCGCTGAGTGAGGCAATGACTGCCAGAACAGCAAAAATCTTAAAAGCATTTTTCATGGTTTACCTCCAATGTTTAATAATGAAAGTATCCAATAATGCTAAATATTTACTATCAACTTTATCTTAAAATTATTTTGTTTTGGAATCGCCGAGAGGTGAGGGTGGAGAAGAGACATAAAAAAACCCACCGAAAGGTGGGCATAAGGAATATCCAAGTTTTACACACATATGCTACATAATAGCATTGTTTACACTAGCATTCTGTGGGCGCTGGTGTTGTTTAAAATGCGTAATTTTCCCCCACAAAACCTGTGGTATTTGTTACAAAATATATTTTTAAGCACTGACCTTAACTTCACGCTTCATTATTAGCTATTCCAGAAATGAAACGCTGATCCTTTAAATCGACGCTATCTTTAGTCTATCCTTGACGCATTGCCTCAATAAGTAATGAAAATACATGGGTATGCTGTTTACGACTTGGATAGTAAAGGTGATAACCCGTAAACTCCTGGCACCAATCATCTAGAACCTGAATAAGTGAACCCGATTGCAACTGATCCTGAACCACATCTTCAGGAACGCAGGTTAATCCAAAGCCCGATTCCGCTGCGTCAATTCTTTCTTGAAGATGGTTGAAAGTAAGTTGTCCAGATACTTTGACCTTGCGCTCAACGCCCTCTTTCTCAAACTCCCAGACATAAATACCGCCGAGCGTAGGAAGACTGAGGTTGATGCACTTATGTTGCTGTAAATCCTGCGGAACAATCGGCACAGGGTTCGTTTTGAAATACTCGGGCGACCCCACAACAATCATCCGAAAGTCAGGGCCTATTTTTATCGCAATCATATCCTGCTGTACTCTTTCCCCTAGCCGCACGCCTGCATCAAAACGGCCGTCCACGATATCGGTAAAGGCATTATCGATAATCAGCTCAACGTTTATCTGCGGGTACTGAGCGAGGAAGGGTTTGAGTTTTGGCCAAAGAACGGCTCTTGTTGCATGCTCACCGGCAGAAAGGCGGATATTTCCTGCGGCTATACCATTGAGTCGAGTGATTGCCTCAAGTTCATATTCCAAATCCGCCAACCGTGGCTGAAGGCTGGCAATCAGTTTCTCCCCGGCCTCCGTCGGCGCAACGTTTCGGGTGGTACGGGTAAGCAGTCGTAAATTTAGCCTGGCCTCAAGTCCATTCATCGCATGGCTCAGCGCTGACTGAGAGACCCCAAGCTTGCCTGCCGCTTTAGTAAAGCTTCTTTCACGCGCCACTACGAGAAACGACATGAGGTCATTTAAATTTTCTTTTAACACATCGCGTCTCTGCTAAGGGTTATTTGATTTTGTTTAATTATATCGACGCTTAAAAAGACGCATCTGATCTATTCGCACTTTTCACTTAGCATTATGTCTGGGATTAAATCATCTGTATTTTGTTTTGCGTAATTTTATGTCGTTTCTTCGCACTGTTCTTTGCTGGATTGCACTCTTGTTTGCTGTTGGGCAAGTAAAATTTTCCGGAAGGGCTGGGGGAAGTGCCGCCAGGGCAGCCCGGCATACCAGGTCTACCGTTGACGCCGGGGGTGCCATTTCCACCGTTAGCGCCGCCCTTACCACCGGCTCCGCCCTTACCGCCATCGCCTGCATAAACCGCGGGGATACTTATGGCTAAAAACATAGCGCAGATCATAATCTTTACACGTTTACCAGACATACATTCTCCTGTTTGTGCCCTTAGAATAAAACGGAAAAATCAGAAGCCGTACAGTACGGCCAGACTCACCAATGTTTGATTGGAGCGAAAGACTATCGGACTGTCTTTTGCGCGATCGCCTAACCAGATGTAATCAGCACTGACGGCAGTGCTCCAGCGTGGCGTCAATTGATGACTCCAGCTCACATTATTGTCAAATCCGTAAAATCCGCCCGACGTTTGGTAGGCGGCATAGCCTGAATGAAGGCTTTGTTGCTGATTCACGCCATAAAAGGTATTGGTATAGCGACTGTCACCAAACAACGCCGTTCCCTGAATAGCAAGGGTGTCGATATTATTCTGAAAGGGAACCAAGGTCGCTGACGTTTGATACTGCAGGCCCTGCGAGTCGCTCAGGGGTAGGGTTGCTTTTCCCTCAAACGACAGCCAAGGTGTCGCCATCCAGCCAACGGCGACAGCGGTATTGATTGCCCCCCTGATATTCCCCATGCCTTTTAATTCATTAGAACCATCACGCCACCCGGAGTTTCGGTCGGAACGGCCAAAGCTGTAGCCCAAGGTATGCTCGAGATAAAGGCCGTTATCGCTTTGCAGGTCATAGCCGAGTCCTTTTAATGAATCGAAGAAAAAGGCGTTATCACGCGCTTGAACGACCGGCATGACTTGCCAATGCCGCTTGTCGGACCCGCTATAGCGAGGGGCATTTTCGCTGCCTATCCCCACCGTTAAACTCTGCAGAGGTGGACTATTGGTATCCCCCCAGGCGGCAGTGGCGGCGCCAGTCAGTGAAAAACACGTCATATACAGCAATTTTCTGGCTATCATCCTGACTCCTCGACACAAAACATTTATAAAATTGAACAGAGTTCGGTAGCGTTGGAAACGTTCTGTATGATGAGCCAGCATCAGTAAACCGTAAGTATTTTATAAGGGAATAGTAAGGAAAAATTGTGTCACTTTTGCAGCGCTTTAATTTCTAGAGACACTTGAGGTCCACTAAGGTCGTTTTAACCGCTTCGTCAAGCGGGGTGTGTGGTTCATGGCCCAGCGCGTCTATCAGTCGACTATTATCGAGCTGAACAGGTTGTTGCCACAAGTATCGCATTTCCAATAACTCGCGCATTGTTGGCATTACCGGTGACAGTAGGTAGACCCTCCACCACGGAAAATTCGTAATTGCCGGTTTTGGCCCGCGGTTTCCCGTCACCCGTTGCACCGACTCAACCCTCTGCGTTCCGCTAGCATCCCAATGTCCCGCCATAGGGAACGACGCAAACGGTGCAAAAGATTCACGACGTGCCAGCAAAGTCATTTCAGTAGCCGCCATATCCGGCAGGTAGCACCACTGATGGCCAATCCCTGACTTGCCAGGGTTATTCATGGTTTTTGCCAACGCCAACTGGCACACGATCTGGTGCCGGTACTGCCTGATGCTTTTACTTTTGCTCTTCCAGTCTGGGTGACCATGCATGAAGATCTCCGTAATAGCCCTCGATGTAGAGTAACATTTGATGCGCTGGTGAATCATCTGGAGCGTTATGTCGGGCGAAGTTAGACACTACGGTGACAAAATAAAAAAGGCCTCTCGTTTGAGAAGCCTTTTGCCGTGTAAGCTTAGAAACTAGCGGCCGAACAGGTCGCGGCGTTTAGTTTTTATAAATTGTGCGATGACGACTAATACGGCAATCAGCATGAAGAACCCGAAGACCCCGACTAGCCATTGAGGCATACTCAGAGTAAACAGAGTCCAGCTTCTTTCTGCGCAGTCACCGGTCGCAACAAATACGCTTGGCAGCCATTTATCCAGCGGTAACCAGCTTGGGAAACGTGCGGCAAAATCGCAGGTCGCAAACGGAGAAGGGTGCAGCTGGATCATGGTGTGTTCCCATGCGAGGCGAATACCCTCCCAGGCGCTGTAAATCCAGATAACCATGGCGCCGTAGCGTAACCAGGTTGCAGGCGCAATAGCCCCAACAAGACCCGCCCCCATGATGCCGAACAGCGCGCAGCGTTCATAAATACACATTACACAGGGTTTTAATAACATAACGTGTTGAAAATAGAGCGCAACCATCTCGAGGACAAAAGCGGTCAATGCCATCAAGAGCCAAGCACCGCGGCCCTGCGAGCAGCGGTTAAGATATTGCAACATAGGTTTATTTTCCATGCAGTAAGTCATCGACAGGCAGTGTAAACCAAATCAACCTGTCTGCCAGCGGATAAAAGGAAATTTCATAAAAAAAAAGCACCTTAATTCGGTACTTTGTGACCCTTTCTACTCTCTATTCCATACCGTCAACAACGCTTAAACATCCTTGAAATAGTTCAAATGTATCTCATTAATTTAAAATACAAATATTTGCAAACTCATGCACATTTTCAACATAAGTACTCAAGGGGCGCTATAACCTAAGATTTTCATCTGGTATGATGAGACGAATTATAACTTCAGAAAAAGCAGCTTATAGAGGCTGTAACGGAAAGCCAAAAATATGGTTATCAAGGCACAAAGTCCAGCCGGTTTTGCCGAAGAATATATTATTGAAAGTATTTGGAATAGTCGATTTCCACCAGGATCGATTCTGCCCGCGGAAAGAGAGCTTTCCGAACTGATCGGCGTCACCCGAACTACGCTGCGTGAGGTTTTGCAGCGTTTGGCGCGTGACGGTTGGTTAACCATTCAGCACGGTAAACCAACAAAAGTGAACAACTTTTGGGAAACGTCGGGCCTCAGTATTTTAGAAACCCTTGCGCGTCTCGATCACGAGAGCGTTCCGCAGCTTATTGAAAATCTGCTGTCGGTGCGTACCAATATTGCCACTATATTTATCCGCAAGGCGATGCGCTCCAACCCGGAAGAAACACAAAAAGTGTTGGCCAAGGCTTCAATCACGGCAGACACCTCCGAGGCCTATACCGAACTCGATTATGGTATTTATCGCGGTTTGGCCTTTGCGTCGGGAAATCCTATTTATGGTCTGATTATCAATGGCCTACGTGGATTGTATACCCGAGTTGGACGTTATTATTTCTCCAACCCTGAAGCGCGCAAACGGGCGCTGGCCTTCTATCTGAAACTGTCTTCTATTTGTGAAGAAAAACAGTATGACCAAATAGTCGACTGTGTTCGTGGTTATGGTAGAGACAGCGGCGCAATCTGGCACAGTATGCAGGTGAGTATGCCGAAAGACCTTACTGATCAGCGTCGCTAACCGACGCATTAGGGAATGAGGCAAAAGGAAAAGGGCGCGAATGCGCCCTTTTTTAATGATAGCAAGACGGGTTAAAGAGCCGAAGGGCGGGGCGGGCAGCGGTCGAGCATTTCGACGCTTCCATCTTCGTTAAGCTGCTCCATATAAACGTCAAATCCCCACAGGCGATGAATGTGTTTCATCACTTCGCGACGGCTCTTGTCGAGCGGCGCGCGGTCTTGGGGGATGTAACGCAGCGTCAGCGAGCGGTCACCGCGTAAATCGACGTTCCACACCTGAATATTCGGCTCGTGGTTGCTGAGATTGTACTGTGCCGAAAGCTCCTGGCGTATCGCTCGATAGCCTTCTTCATTGTGAATCGATGAAATCTCGAGATAATTATTATGATCGTCGTCCAGCACGGTGAATAAACGGAAATCACGCATCACTTTCGGTGATAAAAACTGGCTGATAAAGCTCTCGTCTTTAAAGTCACGCATTGCAAAATGCAGCGTATCGAGCCAGTCAGAACCGGCAATGTCAGGGAACCAATATTTATCCTCTTCAGTAGGCGACTCACAAATGCGTTTTAAATCCTGGAACATGGCAAACCCCAGCGCATAAGGGTTTATACCGCTGTAATACGGGCTGTTGTAGGGCGGTTGGAACACCACGTTGGTATGGCTATGCAAAAACTCCAGAATGAAGCGGTCGCTGACTTTTCCCTCATCATACAGATGGTTAAGAATGGTATAGTGCCAGAAGGTTGCCCAACCTTCGTTCATCACCTGAGTTTGTTTTTGCGGATAAAAATATTGGCTTATTTTGCGCACGATGCGCAGAACTTCGCGCTGCCAAGGTTCCAAAAGTGGCGCATTTTTTTCCATAAAGTACAGCAAGTTTTCCTGCGGTTCTGAAGGGAATCGTCGAACCTGCTCTGGTGCATCCTCTTTATCGCGGCGCGGCAAGGTTTTCCACAGGGTGTTCACCTGACTTTGCAGATAGGCTTCTCGGCTCTCCTGACGGGCTTTTTCTTCGGTAAGCGAAATTTTTTGCGGACGTTTATAGCGATCCACACCGTAATTCATCAGTGCGTGGCAGGAGTCGAGCAGGCGTTCCACTTCCTCTACGCCGTAGCGCTCTTCGCATTGACTAATGTAGCGGCGGGCAAAAATCAGGTAATCCACAATTGAGCTGGCATCAGTCCAGCTGCGGAACAGGTAGTTATTCTTGAAAAACGAGTTATGTCCATAGCAGGCATGCGCCATCACCAGCGCCTGCATGGTCATGGTGTTCTCTTCCATCAGATAGGCGATACAAGGATTGGAGTTAATCACAATCTCGTAGGCCAGACCCTGTTGACCGTGCTTATAGCGCTGCTCGGTTTCGATAAACTTTTTACCGAAAGACCAGTGGGCATAGTTGATTGGCATGCCAACGCTGGAATAGGCATCCATCATTTGTTCTGAGGTGATTATCTCGATTTGATGTGGGTAAGTCTCAAGCCGATAGCTCTTAGCCACCCGATCAATTTCTTCAAGATAAACCTGGAGTAACTCAAACGTCCAGTCTGGTCCGTCACTTAAACGTTTGTCTTCAGTTTTGTGTTCCTGGGTCTTTGTCGTCATCAGCGCACCCTCAGTCAGTTACGGACGCAACCTATGTTTTAAAAATATGCATCCACTATTAATCGTAGTTCAATCTTGATCATGTGCAGAAGGAAGGGCATATTTTTTAATCATTTTCATTACGTTAAGGATTTAACCGTTTTAGCAGAGGCAGAATCGGGCTAATTTCCTTATGCACTCTGCTTTTAAACGCCGCCCAAATCCGCTCATTCTCCGTGTGACTTTCAGCGTCCATCCCTTGACCATACACGTTAACGCGCATTGTGTAATCAGCTTGCCCTAATTGTTTTAAGATAAAAACAACGTTTCTCTAGGGGCTAGATTCCAGAAAGGATCGGTGTGATGTTGTTATTGGATACTGGCAAGAAACCAGGTTCCGGGCTTATCGATGGTCAAACTCTGAGGATACTGTTTGCCTTGCCGTTCAACGATCAATTTATGTTCACCGGCGGTAAGTACGAGTTTTACTTGCCCATTTTCACCGCGCGAAGCGTTCTGCTTGTTGCCGTCCAGCGTCAACGCGTCGTCGGCGTTTAATTTCAAATAGACATTGGCTATCGCCACCGCAGGGGGGGGTAATGCCGTTGTTGAGGCTGCCGGCGATGCAGCAGGTGATTGAATTTGTGATGACGATAGCGTGGGTGATGCTGTTGGGGCCTTAGAAACAGCGGCTGTTTCAACAACAGGCTGGGCGTTTGAGACCTGAGCGACTTCCTGTTGAGGCGGCGAGTTTTCATCGGATGCACCACGATGCCACAGCAGTGTGGCAATTAAAATCACCGTTAATGCCCCCACGGGGGCTGCTAATTTCCAGTGAATACCTGACCTCGGTTTGCCTGGGGAGGATTCTGCGGGATTTATTGCAGAATTGGCCGCCAGTGTTTGCATGGGGTCAGCGTGTGTAACGACGGGGGCAAGCGGCAACGAGTCAGCGGCGGTAGGGTGCAGCGTATCGAGCACGTCTCGCGCGGTAGCAATCGGCAGCGTCATTAAATTTGCTAATTCATCTACCGACTGCGGCCGGTCGGCAGGGGCTAATGCCAGAGCCTTATCGATTGCCGACAGCAGGTTAGGTGAATAGCCGTCAAGCTGAAGGTCGGCCAGCGGCAGCAGGGTATCTTCGATGCTGCGCACCACGCTGACCGGCGGCGCCTCGCCCACAATCAGCGTATACAGTACCGCGCCCAGCGCGTAGATATCCGTCCAGGGTCCCTGTTCACCATCGCCGTCGTCAGTATATTGTTCAATCGGCGCATAGCCGGGCTTGAGCATGATTTCCGTTTCATCCGACAGGTTGCCAATCTCCTTACGCGCTGAGCCGAAGTCCAGTAGAACGGGCAATGCGTTTTCCTGAATCTGGATATTATCCAAGGAGATATCGCGATGAAGGTAGCCTGCGTTGTGCAACGTTTTTAACGCACTGAACAGCGGCGGCAGCAGTTGGCGAATAAAATCCTCATCAATCGTCTGTGGTTCTTTTTGCTGTAGCAGCTTAAGTGTTTGGCCGCTGTAAAGCAGGGTCGCCATGTAGGCCGTGCCGTTGTTCTGCCAAAATCGTAGTACGTGCAGCAGGCAGGGATGATTGAAGTTGGCCAACAGCCTAGCTTCCTGAATAAAGCTGTTGAGTCCGGCGTGGAAAATTTTTGAAAAACGCTCGCTGCGCAGGCCCAGGGTCATGTCCTCGTTACGCACCGCCATTGAACCCGGCATGTACTCCTTTATGGCAACCATGCGCTCGAGCTGGCTGTCCCACACCCGATAAACAATGCCGAAGCCACCGCCGCCGATCACCTCTTTGATTTCAAATTCGTTAAATTGATATCCGACCGGCAGGGCCGCCAGTGTCGTTTGATTATTATGAAGTCCCGACATGAGTTAACTCCGTGATACAGGTCTTAGGCGGTAAACTGGTATTGAAAATCATTTTGTTGATAACTGACTTCAAGCTGCTGATAACGCTGATTTGTACCGGTAGCGGAAAGCAGCAGCTGGCTGATTTGTGGCAGCAGCGTTTGCGTGAGGATCGCATCCACCATGCGTCCACCCGACTCATTTTCCGTACAGCGGCGAACAACCTGTTCTGCTACCGACGGTGTGAAATGCGCAGTAATACCGTGGTTTTCGAGCAGGCGGCGTTGAATGCGTGCCAACTGCAAAGTAACGATACTCGCCAGCATCTCATCGCTCAGCGGATAATAAGGCACGATTAACAGCCGTCCGAGCAGTGCGGCGGGGAAAATTTCCAGTAATGGCTTGCGCAGCAAATTCACCAGCGCTTCGGGCTGAGGCAGTAAATCAGGGTTAGCACAGGTGTTCTGAATCAGCTCAGTGCCCACGTTCGAGGTGAGAATAATCACCGTATTGCGAAAATCAATGCGCCGTCCTTCGCCGTCCTCCATCCAGCCTTTATCAAATACCTGGAAAAAGATTTCGTGGACGTCGGGGTGTGCTTTCTCTATCTCGTCGAGCAGGACAACGCTGTAGGGCCGACGGCGAACAGCTTCGGTCAGCACGCCGCCTTCACCGTAGCCGACATAGCCCGGAGGTGCGCCTTTTAATGTTGATACGGTATGCGCCTCCTGAAATTCACTCATGTTAATGGTAATAACGTTTTGTTCACCGCCGTACAGACTTTCGGCCAGCGCAAGCGCACTTTCCGTTTTACCCACACCCGACGGCCCACACAGCATAAATACGCCCACCGGCTTGTTGGGGTCATCAAGCTGCGCCCGCGACGTGCGAATGCGCCGCGCGATGGCATCGAGTGCATGCTGCTGGCCGACCACGCGCTTGTTCAGCGTATCGGCGAGTTGCAATACGGCATTGATTTCATTCTTAACCATTCGCCCTAGCGGAATGCCAGTCCAGTCAGAGACCACTGCGGCCACCACGCTGGCATCAACCGCCGGATAAATCAGCGGTGATTCACCCTGCAATCCCAGCAGCTCATGCTGTATTTCGCGCAGGTCTTCACGCAGCGCCTCGGCTTCCTCTGTTTGCGCTTCGCCAAGCAGCAGGCGTTTTTGACTGATTTGCCGGGTCAGGTCCAACTCTCGCTGCCAGCGGGCGTCAAGCGTTTCTTGTAACTGCTGCTGCTCATCCAGTAGCTTGCTGATTGAGTCCGCACGCGTGGTTTCAGCCAAACCGAGGCGAATTTCACGCGCGACGATATCTTGTTCAATGTTCAGTGCCGCGATGCGATGGCGACAATCTTCTAGCTGCGCAGGCGGATTGTGTTGACTCACGGCCACGCGTGCACAGGCGGTATCAAGGAGCGCCACGGCCTTATCCGGCAGTTGACGGGCAGGAATGTAGCGATGCGACAGGCGCACGGCGGCTTCAACCGCTTCATCGAGCAGCAGCACCTTATGATGACTCTCAAGTGACGCGGCAATATTGCGCAGCATCAGCCGCGCTTTCTCTTCACTCGGCTCCGCCACTTGAATCACTTGGAAACGACGGGTCAATGCTGGGTCTTTTTCAATATATTTTTTATATTCGGCCCAGGTCGTTGCTCCCACTGTGCGCAGTTGGCCGCGCGCCAGTGCTGGTTTTAGCAGGTTAGCGGCATCGCCGGTACCCTGCTGACCGCCGGCGCCAATGAGCTGGTGGATCTCGTCGATAAACAGCACTACCGGCGTTGGGCTAGACTGAACTTCATTAATCACGGCCTGGAGGCGTGCCTCAAACTCACCTTTCATGCCTGCACCCGCTTGCAGCATGCCGATGTCCAGCAGCCATAGCTGCACGTCGCGCAGGGCGGGCGGGACTTCAGCGGAGGCTATTTTAAGGGCTAACCCTTCAGCGACCGCCGTTTTCCCCACTCCCGCCTCACCGGTCAGCAGCGGGTTATTTTGCCGACGGCGCATCAAAATATCGATAATCTGACGGATCTCTTCATCGCGTCCAGCCACGGGATCAATTTTCCCTTCGCGGGCAGCGCGAGTCAGGTCTTGACCATATTTTTCCAGCGTTTTTCCCGATCCGATTTCTGCTTTCGACGTCTCGGCGTGAACAGTGGTTGGCGTCAGCATTGATTCATCACTGCGGGCAAAAATAAGCTCGAACTGGCTGAGCAGTTCGTCGGCACTCAGGCGGTCGAATTGGGAAGAAATCGAGGTTAATACGCTGCGCAGGCTGAAGGTTTTTATGATGCCCAGCAGCAGCATGCCGCCGCGAATTTGATCGGAAGAAAATTTTAGCGAGCAGTAAACCCATGCGCGCTCAACGGCGTTATCGATGTGTTCTGAAATATCAGAAATGGCGCTCGCCCCGCGCGGCAGGCGGTCGAGTGCAGCGGTAATATCGCGCGCCAGCGACGCCTCGTCAAAGTCAAAATGACGAACAACGGCCTGCAAATCTCCGTTTGGCTGCTGCATCATCTGATGCAGCCAGTGTGCCAACTCCACATAGGGGTTACCGCGAAGCTTACAGAAGGCGGCGGCACTCTCAAGCGTGGAAAACAGCGACGCATTGAGCTTGTTAAACAAGGCGGAACGACTGATTTCAGACATGATTTTCCTTAATGAGATTCAGTACTAAACACTAATTCGCCGCGATCAAACGGTTGCGGCTGTTCGCCCAGCCAACTGCTGTAACCCAGCCGCTGACCCTTACCGATGCGCACGCCCGCGACATCCTGATGTCGCATAATAAGCCGCAGTTCCCAGACATATTCTATGCCGAGGTATTGTCGAACCCAGTCGCGAATCTGCTTTGCCAAGGGGCGGTCAGGCAGAAATTGCTCATAGCTATCGAGCCGCAACGGGCCTAGCTCAATGCGAAACTTGTGCTGAACGTCGCGCACCGCCACGCCTAAAAACATGCTCTCACCCAGTCGGGGCATTGCACGTCCGGCGCGCAGCTGTGCCTGCTCTTTGTTGCCGACGTGCATCCACTGCGGCACGTTGGCGACTATCCTGACCGCGACCTTGAAATAAAACGCGAGAATTTTTTCCAGTCCTTCAGGATCATGGCGCTGACGCGTCAGATGCCCGGCGAGGGCGAAAGGCGCGTGTTCACTAACGCTGTCGCGGTTTTGCTGTGCCGGTAATCCTCGACCCGTCAGGCTGGCCAGATAGTGATTGAAACGCCGATTGTCCTCGCGGTCGAGGGACACCGTAGGCTGCGCATCGGCCCAGGCTCGATAGAAAAGCAGCGTTAACCGGTGGTGAAAAATATCCAAAAATCGCGTCATGCCGTTGTCGCCATACTGGCTGACGCGCTGCTGGGCATATTCGGTCAGGTGCAGCGGCAGCGGGCCGTTGGGCCCGAACAGGCCAAAGCTGTAGATTGAGATATCGTGCAGCGGCGACGCTTCACGGCGCTTGACGCTGGCAACCGTTGAGGGCGCAAAAGCCAGCGAAGGAGCCTGCCCGATGCGCACGGGTTCATATTGCGGATGCGGTGCCTGACCCAGTAAATAACGCTGCCCCGCCTGCGCATCAAGGCGACGCAGCAGTTGGAACAGATCGTGGTGGTAAGGGGAAGCCATCAGCGCCTGCCAGAAATCCTTAGACAAGCGGCCAATCACCCGAAATCGTGCCGTATCAGGTAGGGTTTGTTTTTCAATGTCGGTTTCGCTCATATCAAAGCCCTTTTGCCCATGCGTGGCGGCCAGTAGCCTATCTCACCTTTTTGCAGGCCACTGAGGGTCATTTCAGTGAAGGCATTAATCGACACCATGCGGGAGAACAGCTTTTCGAGCACGCTGCCCAGCAGCCAGGGGCTCATACCGGAAAAAGATTGTTCATCGACGATCAAATTAATGGCCACACCGCGCGCAAAAACGATTGGCCCCGGTTCGGGAACGCGGCGATAAACCGACTCGAGTTTGCAGTGACGGATGCCGTCAATTTGTTTACCAATGGCCGCTTCGGCGAGGTTGGCATAGAGGCCGAGCTGTTGGCGCAGCGCGGCGGCGCCCTGTGCGGCATCAACGTCCATCAGGCTGAGGTAGTCCAGCTGGAGCTGGCTGATAAGTTTCCAAGAAATCGCACCCTCGGCCATCGCCGGACGTGGAGCGGTCGGGCCTTTGCGCATCGCCACTTTACGCACGGGAGCTGAGGTGGGCAGGGTGAAGTCATCCTGTCCCTGCTGCATTAAAATCAGCGGCAGGTCGCGATTGGTACAAAGCACGTCGGCCATCAGGTATTTCAAGTCCGGAGACCACGGCGACTGCTGCTCGTCAATCAGTGAGATAAATACCTCAGAGCCGATATAACCGGTGCGCGTGCCGTAATTACGTGCGTTTTCTGACAGGGTGCGCTGTTCGCGACGTGCCGAGAAATAGGCGCCATAGTTGCGGTTATCTTCGCTAAATGTGTTCCAGAAAGGACGGAATATTTGCTCTTTCTCCATGCCTTTCCCGCTGCCGTAGAGCTTCTGAACCGAGTAAATCTCGTAATCCAGCGGGCTGGCGTTGTCGACCACCAAATGGTATTCGTTGGTGAGTTCATTGACATTAATACGCTCGGCGCTGCGGCTAAACAGGTTAATCGCGGGCGTGCAGTACATTGCTAAATGGCTTTTATCGACCACGCGTTCTAAATCGCTCTGCGCCTTATCGAGCAGGATCAGGATATCAAACTGCCGTTTATCACGGCTCGCGGCAATCAGCGAGCGCATGCCTGAAATACTGAAAAACATAAAACGACTAGGGAAGGCGAAATACTCCTGCAGCAGCCGATAACCGCTGAAATTGCGTAAATCATCGGGCAACAGTGCCTGCGCAGGATCAAACCCTTCCTGACGCAGCGCATTATCGGGCAACAGCTGATAATTCCCTTCGGGTGACGGCGTTTGGCAAACCACACCGACACTGTGCTGCATCAGCAGTTCAAGCAGGCCCAGCGCGTGTCCGTCAGGTCCGCTGAGGTGAAAATCGAGCTTGTCGAACGCCATGCGGCTCAGTGGAACGTCACCCTCGCTGTGCAGTCGGATACGCAGTGCACTGACCGCACCGCGGCTCTGTAGTTCTGATGAAGCCAGCGGAATGTCGGCCGGAATGCCGCCCAGCTCTACGCTGTCAATTTTCAGCGGCAGCAGCGTAACGTCGTGCGCAGTCTGATATTTGCAGGTAATACCTCGGCGCTTCATGGTTTGATTTTCAATCATCGTGCCGCGAGGCAGAGTAAAACCGCTGTTGATATGACCTTTGGTTTTATCCGGTTGAAGTTCGATAATCGCCATCGACGGCGTAGGTGCCAGATAATTGGGGTAGATCATCTCCAGCAGTCGCTGGGAAAATCGTGGAAACTCGGCGTCCATTTTCAACTGCACGCGCGAGGTCAAAAAGGCAAAGCCTTCCATCAACCGTTCAACGTAAGGGTCAGCGACCTCAATTCCGCGCATGCCTAATCTTCCCGCTACCTTGGGATTTCGCTCGGCAAACTCGGCCCCCATTTCGCGCAGGTAGGTCAGCTCGCGGTTGTAATACTCAAGCAGTTTGCGATTCATGATTAGCCGATATCCTTAAGTTCAAAACGACCGATCTCCAAATCTATATCGGTACGAAACAGAAACTCCAACGGCCACGGCACGCACCATAAATTCCCTTTTATTTCAATCGACAGAATGTTGTGTGTATCCAGTGATTTCGGGTCGGTCATGCATTTCACCTGCAAATCGCGGGCAATTATCCGAGGTTCAAAGTTGATGATGGCCTGCGTCAGGCGCTTCTGAATATCGTTCCATTCAATGTCTGACATACGTTTACCCGCCAGCGGGGCGACGCCAAAATTGAGTACCGATGAGCGAACCTGGGCAAAGGCGTCGAGGTCATGCTGCTGCTCGTTATTGACGCAGTTAAACAGCCATTGCAGGTCACGCAGCACCTGACGGCGAAGTTGACTGTGGGTCATGACGTTTTTAGCCGGATTGAATTCGCGCTTTTCGGGTTCGTCGTCGGTCAGTCGGTCGAGCAGGGCCGGTTGCACCGTATCGCGATGAGTCAGACGCGGATTATTTTCCCGCGCCTGATAGCCCGTACGGTAAAGATCGTCGCCTTCCGGCATTATAGAAGAGGGCTTCATGGTTTCGGCTCCGGCAGAAGGGTTATCAGGCAGATTGGCTTAATGCGGAACAGGCGGATTATTTACCGTCGGTTGAATCCGCCTTGGCCAGCGTGTCGGCAGCGGGATTGCGCCATTCAGGATGAAGCTTTTCAACAGTCACTGCGTTGAGCGGGATGCTCGTGCCGGTTAATCCCCACTGTTGACTCAGGGTTTTCAGCGACGGACTGTCTGTACCCGCCTGACCTTGAATGGCCATTTTGCCTTTGAAACGCCACGCACGGACAGCGCTGTCGAAGGGTAAGATAAGCCAGCTATTGCTTGCCGCGGCATTGGCGAGGATCAGCCGTTGATTGTTGGCGCTGACCACTGACATCATCTTTTGTTGTGCATCGGCGGGCAAATCAAGCAGCGGATAGCCGCTAACGTACAGCAGCGGCTCGGCACTGCCGTTGAGCCATTTTTGCGTGTCGCAGTGCAGCATTTTTTGCCCGCTGGGGAAAAACTGTGCGGACGACGCATTGCCCCAATAGGTTCGAAAATGACAGGCGTCGGGCGTGTCGAAGACGCTGACCGGCGTGGTGTCGGCCATCTCGGGAGAAGGCAGGGCGGCAGGCGCGGGCGCAGTGTTCTCAGGGGCCAAGACGATGGTTTTCTCTTGGTCGGCAACAACCTTCCAGCCATTTTTACTCAGCGCAGTGCCTTTCTGCTGAAGCTGCCCTTTGGCATCCACAGCCTGCCAATGAAGGGTTATTAGCCTGCGGCACTCTTTATGCATCAGCTCACCGACGGCGGGCAGAAAATCTTCCAGCGCGGCTGCATCAAACTTTTTTTGACTCACCACGCGCAGCGGCAGCGCAGGCGCGCACCAACTGCTGGCGAGCGGGCTTTTAACGTCGTCGAGGTAGGCCGCCTGTTTAGTGCTGGGCGACCAGGCAATGCGATAATCCTGCCCCCAAGCCGCAGAAGACAGCCCGAGCAGGCACAAGGGCCAAATCCATACTTTCATAATTTCTCTCGCCTATTTTTCAGGGGCGAACAAAATGCGCTGCGCGTTGCTCAGCGAATGCAGCAGGGTCGTGTCTTGAGGATTGCCCACCCAAACGGCAACGGCGCTGAAATTGTCTTTCTTTTCAGAACGCTTGAGGATTTCAAGCATCAGCACTAGCCATTCTCGGGGCGAATTCACCATGCGCAGGGTCTGTTCCATTTCATCGGTGCTGAGGTCGTGCCAGAATCCATCGGTACACAGTAAAAAAACGTCGCCATCCTCAAGGGCAAGCACATCGCTGTAGCTGGCTTCGCGCTGTTCGTTCATGCCCAAAGCAAAATAGAGCAGATTACTGTTTACTCCCTGCGTCTGATAACCGGCGTCTTTCATCTGCTGCACCAGACTGTGGTCGCGAGTGTGCTCTATCAGATACCCACGGCGAAAGGCATAAAGTCGGCTGTCACCGGCGTGGGCCCAATAGGAAAGCCGATAGTCTCGGTCAATAAACAGGCTGACCAACGTGGTGCCCATGTTTTTGAGCGCGTCATTTTGCCGCTGTGCATTAAGAATGGCCTGATTGGCGCGGCCGATGTGCTGAGGAATGTGCTGCGCATCAAGATGATCTTCGCCCTTAAAGTGTTGAATCAGCGTATCGCAGGCTATTTTGGCCGCCACGTCTCCACCGGGAATGCCGGCAATGCCATCACACACCACGAAGCAGGCCGAGCGATCGCCCACCACTTCGCCAATACAGTCTTGATTGCTGTCGCGAATGCCCTGATTAGTCGTTGATGCAAAAGTAATATTCATTATTTTCCCTGTTTGGTTTGCAGGTCTTTGTATTGATCCACTTCAACGTCATAGGCGTGCAGGAAGGCTTCACCAAACAGGGTGTGAAAATCATCCTCAATTTCTCCCGACGTTTTTTGATAATTCTTTATGAAATAGTCCCACAGCGCCGCTTTTCGCTTGGTCGACAGCGCCATACGCGGCAGTTGGCCTTCTTCTCGCGCCCTGATTTCCAGTAATTCAGGGTTAAACGACTGCAACATGGCGGCAATAATCGCCCTAATGCCGGCGATCATACCGAGCTGGTGGGCCTGTAAATCAATCAATGCGTCACGCACCGCCTGTTCTGGCTGCATAAATCCGGGCATTTGGGTGCCAAACATCTGCATGAGTACTGTTTTCCCCGACGGCAGCAGTTTGAACGGGTTATTGGCTTCGTCGAGAATCATCGTCATTTCTGCTTTCACACCCCGTTTAAGCATGGAGCGCGATGACAGCAGCGCTACCGTGCCTTGTGAAAAAAGACTGACCACTTGCCCCAGCAGACGCAGCTGCTCTTCGCCAAATTCCGGCTGATTATGCATCTCGTTGAGGCCAATACCTTCCAGTAGGCCTTGCAGCAGGTTGCCCTCCAGCATGGCATTATCGTGACTTTTTTGACGGGCGGGCTGGCGCTGATACGAAACCGGATCGATGCTCATACGGCCGGCGGAAAGAGACGGCTGCGGCGCGATTTTCTCTTCCGGCGCGGGAGACGGCTCTTGCACCGGCAGCGGGATGAGCGGGGCTTCATCAATTTTTTCAACCGCCGCCGGTTGCGGTTTTATCTGCGGCGGTGGGAGAGGTTCCGGCTCGGCGGGTGCGGCCTGAAAATGCTCGGGCGGCGTAAGCGGCTGCGCATTATCGACCATCAATCCAAACGGGTCGCTGTTTTCAGCAGATGAAGATGCGCCGCCGAACAGCGCTAGCGGGTCTATCTCCTGCTGTTGCACGGGGCCGGATTGCGTCGGCAAGGCCTCGTGCGTCAGTAGCGTGCTTGGCGTCGAATTTTTAAGAATATGTTCCTGCTCAAACGGGCTGTCTGCGGTAAACAGGCGCGTTGGGTCAGTTTCCCGTTTATTGAGTTGATGCAAGCTGGCAGGATTTTGGACCTGTGAGAGAGGATCGGTGGGATTCAGCTCCTCACGGGCTAATTCGGTAAGCGGATTATCCGAGGCTTTGTGCGCTTGAACCGCCGCGTGGTCTGGTGTTTCAGCCGTGCTGGCAACCGAAAACTCATCGGCCAGACTGTCCCATATTTCTCCGGGAACGTTGGCTGTCGCGGTGGATGAGAGGTTTGACGGCAGCGGATTTGGGTTTTTTACGGACTCGGCGTGTGGGGCCGTATTCTGGTGTAACGAGGAAACGGCAATTAAATAATCGCCAATGCCGAGCTGATCGCCATCCTGTAGTTCAACCTGACGGCCTCGTTCGAGTGGGATACCGTTAAATTCGACATTAATTACATTGCCACGGTTAGTCAGGCGACATTCACCCTCAGCTGAAATATGCACCAGCGCCTGCAAACGTGAAATAGCACGGTTTTCATCGGGTAGAGTGAAATTATTGTCCTCGCTGCGACCAATCGTGCCGCCAGGCGGGGCAAAGTCGCAGCTGGTTTGTGGTGGCTGAACGCCATTTTTACTTTTTACGAGAGTAAATCGCATAGTCGCAACCTGAGGCAGTGGAACAACACAGCCTTCCCCCGCTTTTTGACCGGGGGAAGGCTAGGAGGGAGGGGGAAATTAAGAACCGGTGTTCTGTTTGATGTCCCAGGTGAATTCGGTGGAAGCACCCTGACCACCGGTGTCCAGCTGTACCCAGTATTCGCTCTTGACCGAGGCGGCCTGGAACGAATAATTAATGCCGACCGTGTCGTCAGTGTGAGCGCCAATATACTGTACGGCGGTCACCAGAACCTGGGTCAGAACGATTTGGGTATATTCGACCTGGTTGCCCCCGGCTTTGCACACGGAAAGGGTGATAGTGGGAATATGCTCGCCGTTGGCACAGTATTTCATCAGGCTTGGCGTGGCTTTGTCGATCAGCGCATTGACGTGCAAGTCGTTGAAGTAAACTTTACCTGCACCGCCGCCGCCGCCGACGTTCATGTTATTGGGCTGATTAGCTCCCCACGAGAAAGATAAAATATCTGACCATCCGGTGTGGTTTGAATCTTTTGATTCGCCGGTAACGCCGCTAACCTGCAAGAACATTGAAATAGCCATAATAGGGAAACTCCATCATTATTAAATGTATAAACGATTGATAAAAAAGGGGGGCATGGAAGTGAAAAAAACGAACCGTTAAGCCTGCTTTTGTTTAAGCGAAGGCAGTTTTGATACCAAGCGTAATGAAACCGTCAGCCCTTCAAGCTGGTAGTGCGGACGCAAGAAGAATTTTGCCGAGTAGTAACCCGGATTATCTTCAATCTCTTCGACCTGGATTTGTGCATCGGCCAGTGGCTTACGCGATTTTGTTTGCTGCGAGGAGTTTGCTGGGTCACCGTCAACGTAGTGAACGATCCACTCGTTTAACCAGCGCTCCATGTCCTGACGCTCATGGAAAGAACCAATTTTGTCGCGCACGATACACTTCAAATAGTGCGCGAAGCGGCAGCAGGCGAACAGGTAAGGCAGTCGTGCCGCGAGTTGAGCGTTGGCGCTGGCATCCGCGTCGTAATACTCTTCCGGCTTTTGCAGCGACTGGGCACCGATAAAGGCGGCAAAGTCGGAGTTTTTACGGTGGATTAACGGAATAAAACCGTTTTTGGCTAACTCGGCCTCACGGCGATCGCTGATGGCGATTTCGGTCGGACATTTCATGTCTACGCCGCCGTCGTCGCTCGGAAATACGTGGCAGGGAAGATTCTCAACCGAACCACCAGACTCTACGCCGCGAATCGACGTGCACCAGCCAAACTCTTTAAAGGAGCGGTTGATGTTGGCACCCATGGCGTAGGCCGAATTGGCCCAGGTGTAATTTTTATGCGTGGCCCCTTCGGTGTCTTCTTCAAAGTCAAAACTGTCGACCGGATTGGTGCGGATCCCATACGGCAGGCGCGAAAGGAAACGCGGCATTACCAGACCCAGGTAGCGCGTATCTTCGGTTTCGCGCAGCGTTCGCCACGCGGCATATTCGGTATTCTGGAATATTTTGGTCAGGTCGCGCGGGTTGGCCAACTCCTGCCAGCTTTCCATTTGTAGCGCGTTCGGCGAAGCACCAGCAATAAATGGACAGTGCGCCGCCGCGCTAATCTTGGCCATTTCACCCAGCATTTCAACATCCTGTGGGCTGTGGTCGAAGTAGTAATCACCAATCAGACAGCCAAACGGCTCGCCGCCAAACTGACCATACTCTTCTTCATACACTTTCTTAAACAGCGGTCCCTGATCCCAGCCGATGCCTTTATGGCGTTTTAGATTGCGCCCCAGTTCTTTCTTGCTGATATTCATGACGCGAATTTTCAGCATCTCATCCGTTTCAGTATTGTGGACCAAATAGTGCAGCCCACGCCACGCGCCTTCGAGTTTCTGGAAAGACTCGTGGTGCATTATCTGATTCACCTGCTGCGAAAGCTTGAGATCTATTTCAGCGATTAGCGCCTGAATCGTACGGTAGGCGTCGGTAGACACCGGCACGGTGTTTTGCAGCGCCTGCTCGGCGAGCGTTTTAACCGCGTTTTCAATGGCTTCACGGGCGGAGTCAGTCTTGGGTTTGAACTCTTTATTCAGCAACGCACTGAATTCATCCTGTGAAAAACCCGCTTGCGAGGTTTGCTGCTCGAGGGACTGGGTTGATGAATTACTCATGATTTTTCTCCGAGCTGCTCTCGTCTACGACCTTATCCGCCGGTTTAGCGGCGGTGGTTAGCGATTTAAGCAGGGTTGGGTTTTTGAGGATTTCTGAAATCAACTCTTCAGCGCCATTTTTACCGTCCATGTAGGAGAGCAAGTTTGACAGCTGGGTGCGGGCATCAAGCAATTGGTCAAGAGGCTCAACGCGGCGAACGATCGCGTCGGGTGAAAAATCTTCCATGCTGTTAAACGTCAGGTCGACGCCCAACATCCCTTGACCCGTTAAGGTGTTATCCACGTGGTAGGCGATATGTGGCTGCAAAGACTTCATACGCTCGTCAAAATTGTCGATGTCGATTTCAAGAAACTTGCGCTCCTCAATCGGCATCTGGTCCTGTTGCGATTGGCCCACCAGGTCTGCCATCACGCCCATGACAAACGGGATCTGGATTTTTCGTTCGGACCCGTAAATTTCAACGTCATACTCTATTTGCACGCGCGGTGCACGGTTGCGGGCAATGAATTTCTGCCCGCTGCGGGCTTTCTTTATGCCGGAAAAATTGGCCATCGGGTATCTCCATCAAGTAAATGCACTGCGTTTTAAAATTTGGCTGCAAGGCTGAATTTATGCGTCTGTACGACCTAAAACGCCTTTCAGCTGATTGACGGCATCGGGTGCCAGTTCACGAATAATTTCCAGAAAATCGAGCTGGATAAGTCGCTCGACGCGCTCGAGCATCATCGGTGCCGGATGGCTGGGCTCGTAGTGACGAAAATACTGTTTAACCTTTTCCAGCATCAGTTGGGCATCCTCTTTTGAGGTCAGTTGCACCTGACGCCAGTCGGTCTCGGGGGGCTTTATCTGCGCAGCCGCAGACACCGGTTGCGCACTTTCAGCCGTTGACAGCTGGGCAGCATGCAGGTCCTGCGCCTGCTGAATTTGCTGACGATAAGCTTGTAAAAGTGCCGAGAGGTTTCTAAAAAGTACTGACAAGTCTGGCATGCCACTTTCGCCAAATTGCACGGTTACGTCGTGATGCAGCTGATTCAAACGGCTGTCGATACTGATCAATAGCTGTACGGCGTCATTTTCACCGTCGGACAACTCTTGCAGCAGTCGCGTCAGGCCGCCGGGGTAACTGGCGCACTCGCTTTTACTGCCGTCAATCAGGGCGCTGGCGTCGCGAAAACTTATCTCACCGCTGGCGCTTTTGAATAATTTTGCCTGACGCAGCGCCGCCATCAGCGACGATTGTTCACTCAGGCTGGCCAGCGCGTTGATGCGCAGCAGCGGATCCGCTTCTCCGTCAAACTCCAGCTCCGGATACAGCGTCGGCCAATATTTTTCGCTGATGCCGGTCAGCAATCGCAGCCCGGCATCAAAGCCCTCAAGCCCATTGAGATGGGTCCAGGCTTCGGTGAGGGGCAAAATGATGCGCAAATCCTTGGTTCGCATCAGTAGCGCCTGACCCTGCTTCTCTACCAGCCGCCAGTCCGCCGCTTCGGCGGGGATAATCGTTTTGCCGAACTGTTGCTCGGCCTTCCCCTCGCAGGACCGTTCAAAAGCCATAAATTCGGCGTCGTATTCCAGATTTTCCCCGCAGGGATGCTCATCGCTGACGGGTGCCAGCAGGGGTTCGATATTCATCCACAGACCTGCCTGTAAACGTGAAGTGAGGGGCGTTATTCAAACATCGGCGGATAAAGGCCGTTGTGCCCGGTGTGTCTGGCGTTTGCCGACTGAAACAGCAGAGAAAAAAGACGCGTGGTGAAATTGCCGCTGTGAACGTGGGTAAACAGCGGGCTGCCGTCACTTTGGTTAGTCCACCAAAAACTGGTGTACTGTGACGGATTGAAATAGTCCTCAACCTGCGGCCAGTTGAGCGTGCTGGGTATATCGCGATAGCCAATGACGTCTAAAATATCCGAAAGCTGACGAGTGTCAGGCTTTTCAAGCGGCAGCATCGTTAGCAATGACCTATCGAGCTGGTCGGCAGTGCTGCGCTGGTTAACCGCCGCATTGAGCGTCATGCCCAACTGGCGATACCACAGACCGGCAGTTCTGAGCTGCAAGGGATGCCATTCTTCTCGCGTAAGCAGGTTCATGGCGCAGATGGGATACTGTCTCCCGACTCTGTCTTGGGCAGGTAGTAGGCATCCCATTTGGATGCACTGCCCGCCTAGCGTCGCCGGAACAATAAAATTCCACACCGGAGCCATCGCAAACTGAGTGACTGGCACGCCGGTGGTGGGCTGCTGTTTCTGCCAGGCTATGCCGGACTGAAACCAGTGTGACCAGCTGTTGACTAACACATCCGGCAGGCGGCGACGCAAAAAGTCGCCGTTACCGGGAAGCTTTCCGTACCAGCCGGGCACGAGCCTGTCGGATGAAATGGGTTGCGTCATCTTGTTTCCTTTCAGGCTTTAGGGGCAGCTAAAGCCCGGAAGCTGGAGGGGATTACGAATGCTGCTTGCGGTGTATTCCAGCACCACCTGTCGCCCGCCGACGCTGAATCTCGCCAGATGACTGAGGCTGGTGTTGCCCGGTGACAATCTGGCCTTGTCGAACAGGCGATTGAGCGCCCACGGGCCGGAAGTCGAGAGCGTATCCGTGGTGCCGTCGGTTAACCCGAGCTGCATTCGCACCTGTCCAGTTTGTCCAGGACCCGGCCAACTGACCACCTGTGGCGTTTGTGGGCCGTGGCTGTAGCGCAAGAGTTGTCCGTCAACGTCCAGCGTCAGGTTAAGAATGTTGTTATCCATGCTGACCGGCGTGATGGTGACCCGATACGACGGGGTGGTTGAACCGTTGGCAAAGAAGGCGTCGCGAATGACCTGCGCCTGCTGAAAGGGGCGTAAAACTGATTCGCTGCCCGGCAGGCTTTTACCGTCTACGCCCGGTGCAAACCGCCAGTTGGCATGCGTGGTGTCAACCTTATTGGCCAGATTCTCGCGAAAAAAAGTGTCCATCAGGCCAGTTCCGGGTGCAAACATACGGGCCAGATCGTCGGGCGTAATATCAACCGACGCGCTGTGTACCAGCGGATAGCGACCGGCGATCGCCTGGCGGCAGAAGCTGCCCACCTCGACGCTGCTGCGTTTTTGCACATTCGCCATGTCGCGGCGCTGTGTGTCGCTGCTGGCACCGACCGCCAGTGAGAGCAGCATGGAGCGAAACGGTTCCGGCTCTCGACCAGCATCGGCCTGCATTCTTGAAATTACGTCGCCCGAGGGCGCCTGCATGCCGCTGTTAGAAGCATCTTGCACCGCCGTGAGATAGCTATACAGATCGTCAATGTCTTTGAGCTGCTCGTCGAAAGGAATGGTTTTGCTTTTCTCATCGGTGAACTGTGCTTGCTCGATAATCGGCGCAAAGTGAGCCATCACACGCTGCTCGGGATCCTCCAGGTTACCCTCTTGGGCGGCCTTTTTAGCGCGAAACAACGCCTGCAGTGTTTGTGTGGCGGTGTTAGTAAACATGGCACTGCCTTTTTCAATCATCCCCTGAGTGCTTTTCTTTTCGGCCCGCTCCAGCGTGACATTGCGGCTAACGTTAATCATCAGGTTACGCATCGGCGAGGTGCGACCAGACAGCATGCGTGCCGTGTTGATGCGCTGGCTGAGGTCTGCAATATGATTAAGCTGAATATCACCAAGCAGCGCGTCCCAGTGGGCGATAAAGTCGTCCATGTAAAGACGGCGCACGGTGTCTTCCATCTCTTTTTGCCCCACCGAGTCGCCCTGGCGATTGAGCACCCAGACGTCATCCTGACGAATGCTGGCGGTCACGCTGTCGATGCTTTTATTAAAGCCATCCCAATAACCCTTCGGCGTAAACAGCATAGGAATGCCGCTGGTGATGGGTTGGCCGCTCTTGCGTGAGAAAGCCAGTTCGGTTTGAGGTCCACCGAGGTCAACCAGCGTAACGATTCCAGCGTCATTGGACAGCAGCAGGCGCTTGAGTCGGCCATAAACGCGCTGTGCAACCGGTGCGCGGTTAATGACGTTTTGCTCGCGCAGTATCAGCGCATCATCACGTTCAAAGGGGGAGGTGTTGATCTGCTCGTCCAGCAACTGTCCCAAGTGGTAATCAATCTGTTTCAACTGCTCCTGCGTGACACCCGCGGGCAGTTGGCGCTGGAGATTAAGCATAATCCAGGTACGCAGCAGCTTGCCGTCGTACTGTTTTGGCCTGTACAGCATTTGGTAGGCTTTCAGCGCCTCATAGCTGTAATCCACATCGCTGCCGTCGTCGCTACGCAGCCAGCCGGTGACTTGCTGGGCGACAATCGGCAACAGCAGCTGTTTGAGGGCTTTTTGATACAGCGATTGCGAGGCGTCGATCACCGGGTCACCGCGATAAAGCCCTGCCTGCCAAGAAAAGGGCGGGGAATTGACGTCGATTTTCGGCGTTTCCGGCAGATGTACCAAACTGCTCAATAGCGGCTGTAGCGTGTAGATATCGCTCTGGCTCAGCGGCGGCAGCGCTGCGCTTTGAGTTTCTACTGGCGAAACCTTGGCCTGCACCTCGATAAGATACTGTTTGTTGTGGTGATAGCTTAACAGCCACCAGGCCACAGCAATCAGTAACAGCATGGTCACCACGCCGTATCCCACCCAGTTAATCAGGCGGTTGCGCACTTCCCACCAACGATTGCTGCCGGCCAGTCCTGACTCCTGAAAAATCACCGTTTTCAGCAGCCCTTGCAGAAAGAAACTCCGGCCGTGCGCAGCGGGAATAGGATTCTCAGCATCAAGATTCTGCCAGTCATTGCCGCGGATATCGCTTGCCAGCGGAGGCAGGTTAAGGGCGCGATTGAGCTGGGCCATTACTCGGTCAAACGGCAGGCCTTCCTGCGTTGCGCTGGTAAAGTAAACGCCGCGTGGGCGCAGTGGCCGTTCAAATCCTGAACCGGCAAACAGCACGCTGAGATACTGCTTCAACACCGGCTGCAATGACAAAAACTCCTGCGGGAACAGGTAGCTTTCGGCGCGCTTTTGGCTGTCTTGCTCAACAATCATGATGTCAGGCAGACCGTCGTTTAGGCGCTGATGCAGACGGGAAAATTGCAGGTCTAACGCCTGCGGGAGATTTAACTCAATGTCGCGCCACGGCCAGGTAACGCCCCAAATCTGGTCGCGCTGTTCTTTATTAAACTCGGAAAAGTAGGCGGTGAAGCCCTTAAGCAGGTCAGTTTTGGTGACCATGATGTAAACCGGAAATTGAATTCCTAACTGGTCGTGCAGTTCGAGCAGCCGTTGACGGAGCGCTGTGGCCTGCGCATGGCGTGCCTGTTCCGACTCGGTGAGCAAGTCGGCTACGCTGATAGTGACCATCACGCCGTTAATCGGCTGCCGCGCGCGGTATTTTTTAAGCAGCGACATAAAGCTGCGCCACTCGCCCGCGTCTTGTTCGTGCTGGCTTTCCTGCGTGGTGTAGCGACCGGCGGTGTCGAGCAAAATGGCCTCGTCGGTAAACCACCAGTCACAGTTGCGGGTTCCGCCTACGCCGCGCAGCGCCGTTTTACCAAAGCGTTCGGCCAGAGGGAAGTGCAGGCCAGAGTTGACCAGCGCCGTTGTTTTACCGGCGCCCGGTGCGCCAATGATGATGTACCACGGCAGCTGATAGAGGTATTGGCGGCTGAAATACTGCATCCACATCGGCCATTTACGCGCTTTTGGATCGATAAAACGCGCTTTTTTCAGTAATTGGGTCGCTTCATTAAAACGTTCGGCAAGCCGTTTTTGTTCAGGATTGTCTTCAACCGGTGCCGCTTCCTCAGGCGCCTTGTTACTTGACTCAATTCTTCTGACCAATCGACGGTTCTGCCAAGAACGCCAAAGGCGCGGCACCAGGCGAAAGCTTAACCACAGCAGATACAGCACCAGTACGGCGGCAAAGCGATTGAATTCGGACTCCAGTGGACGGTAATCGCCAATTGAGACCAGCGGACCCACGGTCCAAACTATGACGCAAATCGCCGTAATGCCGACAAAACCCCACAATAGCCTGCTGGTGATAATGGATAATAAAGTTCTCAACATTGCGGGAAATTTCCTTATCGCAAACTATTCAGTTCGGTCTGAGTTTGTTTTGGTGCCACCATCAGCGTGATTTCTACCCGGCGATTGCGGGCGCGGTTGTCTGCCGTGGTGTTGGGCACGATGGGGTCATTTTCACCTCGCCCCTCGGCGCGAATGCGGCTCGGGTTGCTAAGGTGATCCCCCAGCAACTGCTGAATCGACTGCGCACGCGCCAGTGAAAGCTCATAGTTAGAGCTGAAACGGTGGCTTTTAATCGGCACGTTGTCGGTGTAACCGGTGATAAGAATTTGCCCGCTGACGTTGTCCATTGCCTGTGCAATGCGTTCAATCACCGGCAGATAGCGCTCGCGGGCATTGGTTGAGGCAGAATCAAATAGGCCATCTCCACGCAGAATGACCACGCTCTTATCTGACTCGTCACGTACGGTAACCAGCCCTTGTGCAATCTCTTTACTCAAAAATCGGCGCAAATCGAGCGGCGTTTCCAAAGATTTCACCGGATGCGGGACATCAATTTGTGGCAGATTAATTTGATAAATAGCCGAGAGTACCGGGCTGGTAAACTGCCCAAGCCGCAGATTCAGGCCGATGTAAAACAGGCAGCCGATAAGCGCCATCAGCGCCGCCCAGGCCCAAACTGGGATAAGCGGTCGCCAGAGTTTTTGCTGCACCGGTTCGTCGGTCGGCTGCCCAGACAGCGGTGGCGCATAGCCGCCGCGTACCGTACGGATCACCTGTAGCAGGCGCTGTTTCATGGTTTCAAGTTGGGAGCGACCGTTTTCCAGGATCCGATAGCGCCCCTCAAAGCCCAGCAGTAGGCAGACATTGATCAGTTCAAGCAGGTAAATATGCTCTTGCGGATTTTGTGAAAGCTTGGCCAGCAGCTGAAAAAACTTTTCGCCGCCCCAGGTTTCATTGTGGAAGGTGACCAGTAAACCGCTGCGCGGCCATACGTTACGGCTACCCCAAGGGGTAAGCGAAGCCGCCTCATCGATAGCGGTGCACAAGCAATAGCGGGCACCAATAATCACTTCATACGGCAGGCGCGCCTGCTGGCAGCGCACTTCGAACCGTCGCACCTCGTCAATCAGCTGGTTGCGCAGGGTGTCGGGGCTGTCGTGGGTGGCCGAATGACGAATATGCGGGATCGCGTTAAGCAGCGGATTTGCCACCGAGACCAGGGGATTGATACCCGAATTAAGCGATGCGGCGGTGTCGGTGTCCGAACCGTTTGTTAGAGCGTTTGGCTGTGTCATGAAAGTGTGGAAGTCCTATTCAGACGCGCAGGTTGCGCAGAGCCCAAAGTTGCATGTCCAGTCCGGGAAAATCACCGGCCAGATGCAGGGCAAAAGCTTCGGATTTTTCCATTTGCCGCCAGAGATCGCCGCTTTTTTCCAACTCAAAATAGAGATAGCCGGCGTGCCATGGGATCTGGCGCGGCGCGGCAGGCATAGCGCGCAGCGTAATCCCCGGCAGTTGAAGCTGAACCAGGTCACGGATGCGGGTCACTGGGGCAATTTTCATCTGCGCCGGGAAGTGAGTCATCAACGTTTCACTGGACACGTCGGCACGCACCGCCAGCACAAAGCCGAGCTCGCGGATCATGTTGATATCGGAAACGGTGGCGACAAACAGCCCGTGTGAGCGTTCGGTCAGCGTTAACTGCTGCGCATTCTCTTCCATGATTAACGACAGACCCTGACGCAGATGAATCATTAACTTGCCAAAACTCCAGGCCAAATTGTCATGGTCATAAACCGGCAGCGTGTCGCCTGGCGTACGGGTTGCCGACCAGGTAGAAAGTTCGGTGGCAAACTGTAGCCATTCGCTGAACAGGCGCTCGGGGTGCAACTGCGGCAGATGGCGGTCGTGCGCAATTTGCCCAATATGACGATTGATCAGCGCCAGCAGCATAAAGTCGATCATTTCCGAATTCCCACCCCGACCGGCCTGCTGCAACCGCTGGCTCATTTGTTCGCTGCGTTGGTTGAGCACGCCGTGTAAATCATTAATAAAGGCGGTTATCTGCGGTGCGGCCTGAGTATTTAGCACCGGGGGAATAAACTGGGGGTCGAGTTTCAAGGCGCGATCGGTGTGGCGTCCGCTGATGCGCGTCACGCCAATGGCTGTCCATTCTGCATTCAGGTCGCTTTCTAACATCAAACTAAAGCGCAGTTTTCCAAACTGCATGGCCGCGGTGCCCACGGATGAGGCGTTCAGGTCATCGACCTCATTTTCAAAGGTCACCCAGCGCGCCAGTGAGTCCGCCGACTCACTAAAAATCACTTCATTACGACCACTGCGGCACTCCGGCAAGGCCAGAACCACTTTGACGTCGTTCTGGTTATCGGGCAGCGCCAGCGGCGTGGGGCCATTTTCGGCACCGGTAATGGTAAAAGGAGTGCCGTCGGGCATGATGCCAGTAGCGGTATTGATAGCCAGTTTGCCCTGCTGTAGCAGCGAAGCGTCAAGCTCAAGTGACATGAATCCCCAGTAATAAGGTGTCTGAATTTTCCCCCAGCTGCGGCTGTAGGTCTCAAGCCAGCGTTCTGATTGCTGAAAATGATGGGGACGCAAAAACATCCCTTCGGTCCATATCACCTTGTCTGCTGTTTTCATTCGACCTTCCATCAATCAGGATTAGTTTTTTTCTTGCTGAAAGCTCAAGCCATCGCGGGTGGCAATAATGTGCGCCTTCATTTCATCGGCCGAGATTTGCCAGAATTTATAGAAGTTGGTGTTCTTGGGCTGAGGTAGCGGCACAGAAAGACGCCACTTTTTGCCGTCTATATTTTGATACTCGGCGATAATGCCCAAATAGTGTGCATCCAACGGGGGTTCACCGGTTAGCGTGTGACTCGGTTGGCCCTGCGTCAGGAAGAACTGACGGGTGTCGAGCAGGTTGCTGCCCAGCAGGCCGGTAGCCTGAGTTTGCAGTGAGTAAAAATCGGCAGACATAAAGTCGGCATCGGATTTAAGCAGGAGCACACGAACTTTGAGTGGGGCACCGGCATTGGTGGCCGCAGAGGTGTCCATTTGCAGCCGATAATTGGCGGGCACCTCGTGCGAAGATGACATGCAACTTGCCAACAGCATGGGCAGCAGCGCACTGCCCAAGCGGGCAGCCATCGAAAGTTTGATCATCATTATCGCCCCAGAAACTATTTAATCACCCAGGTGGCCGAGCTTCCCTGACGGCAGGCCTGACTTCCTCCGTCAACCTTCACACACTGCTTTTGCGCCATGCGCGGTCGATGCTGGGCCACAACACCGTCGTAAAGATCACTTTTCACCGCCGATTTAAGCGGCGTATAGCCAATAAGTTGATTATCCGCTCGGTCGGAAACGGCCAGCCAGTCGCTTTCGGCAATACCTAACACCTCAATGTGTTCGCCATTGCTGAGATATTTAATTAATTTGCCTTCATAGCCTGGACTGCTCATCACCGAGGTGGTGTACAGCGTTCGGTAGTCGAGATTGAGCGGTGTAAAAGCGGTTGGGGGTTGAACAATGTGACGATAAGTTAACGTCATGCCGTTGATTTTGCTGCTGATAATAGTATCGTCGGTGGGTGCCGGCGGTTTGGTTGCCTGGCAACCTGCCAGCGCGAAGAGTAAAGACAGTCCTATAATTTTTTTCAAAAATCCCTCTCTTACATTAATGTGTAGCCTTTCGGTTTCAGGTAGCGAGAATCATTAAAATGTGCTGACTTGGCGTAATGCGCGCGCCGACGGCATTGGTCGAATTTTGCAGTGTTGTACTGGTCATGCGGGTGATCGGTGAACCCTGTATTAGCACGGTAACCGAGCCAGTCGTGTGGCGTGAGGGCCCCATGAAGGTACTGGATATGACGCCGCCGTCGGTCCCCGCTTCGTCACCGTTGGTGATAGGCGTGACGGTCATCAGATTATGTGCGGGCATGTTTTCGATCAGAATGTTGTTGGCAAGCGGTATCGCGGTGCTGCCCAGAGCAATGTTGGTAAAAGTGACGGGTACCGGGGTTTTACAGACGTCGGGCAGTGCCTGGTCGGTACCGCCACACTGACAGTTGGCAAACATAAGGACTCCTGTGCTGCTAAAACGGGGGAGTGTCTGGATTCTCCGAGCCAAATTTCAGCCCATATGTATCTGTTTGGCATCGATCTTGGTCAGCGTTTTGCTGGAGATGAGTGTGGTATGTGCGTGCATTCGGGTAAATTGTTCGACCTTGACGTCGAGCTGGCCCGCACGCACTTGCTCAAGCTGAGTGGTTTTTCGCAGCAGACGGTGGCTGATTTGAGTCATGCTTTGCCACACAGTTTCACAGCATTTTCCCATCACACGGCTGACGTTGACCCAAGCGGAAAGAGTTTTGCCCCGGTAGTTCATATTGCCGACCTGACACTCGCCCTCGTCGGCGTTGAGAACAAACTGACGACTGGTCAGCGACAGCGTATCGGAAGGTGAAATGTGCAGTGAGCCTTCAACGCTTATCACCGCCGGTTGCAGCGTGCTGGCACGGGTCAATATTGCCAGTAGCCAAATCTGTTGGTCGCAGTTGGCAAGCAGCACGCTGTCGTCGATTTGCGGAGTGAGCAGACAGCTTGCGGCACGCTGGCAGATCCACCCACGTCCTTCGCTGTGCACCAGCACCGAACCATCGGGCTTTATCTCCCGCACTTGTCCTGAGGTTTGGGCCGGCAGGACAGGGGAGACAAAAGGTTGTTTAACGGCAAGACTCATGGCAATTACCTTGTGATGTTGTTGGACGCACGGCTACTGCGCCAGTCCTGTGCGGCAAAAAGGGCTTCATCTTTTTCAATAATGCCGCTGCGTGAGGAGAACTGTGCATCGTCCTGCTGGGCGCGGTGAAAGCGGCTGCGAATGAAATGGGCATCGCGAAAATCGGCCTTGCTGACGTCAGCGTTTGAAAAATCGCTGTTGCCCAGTTCGCAGTGATTAAAGCGCGCTCCGCTTGCCTGGCAGTTTTGCATGACTGTCTGAAATAAATGGGCACCGCTAAAGTCACTGCCGGTTAGCACGGCGGCGGAAAAGACAGCCTGGTTAAATTGTCCCCGCTGGCACCGGGCTTCGCTGAGATTGGCACCGGGAAACAGGGCCTGCGCGGCGTTAACGTCACACAAATTTGCCTGTTGCAATGAGGCCTGACTAAAGTTGCACTGGACCAGCGTGGCGCGAGAGAAATCAACCAGGTCGAGTTTGTTCTCGGTAAACTGGCAGCCGGTGAAGTCCTGTCCGCTGTAAGCGTTTTCACGATGATCACAGCGAAAGAATACGCTGCGTGAAAACGTACTGTCGCGCAGAATAGTGGTGCGAAGATCCAGATTCATCAGGGTGCCGTGCTGACAGTCAACGTCGCTAAAATCGGCCCCAAGCACAGACGTATCAATAAATCCGCTTTTCTCGAGGCTGGCAAAGCTAAAGCGGCTCTCCTCAAGTGAGCCGTCGTTGAACTGAGTATTTAAGTGGATAGTGGAATCAAAATCGCCTTCTTCAAGCTGGCATTGGTTAAACAAACAGTCCTGAAACACGCAGTCAGCAAAGTTCGCGCCCGTCATACTGCACTGGTTAAACAGCGTTTCGACCAAGTTCGCCGCGCTAAAAACGGCGCCGTTTAACGTGCACTCGCTAAACTGCGTATCGTGCAAATTACAGCCGCTGAAATTGGCCGCGTTAAAATTGACTTCGATAAAACAGCCACCCGAGAGATCAAGCCCAGAGAGCGAAAGTGCGTCCAACTGAGCATTTTGGATAATCTCTCCTTGCTTGATGGCACGCACCAGGCTCTCTGCGCTGTAAAGCTTCATACCTGCTCCTTGTCGCGGCGCGGCAGCGTTTTCATGCCATCGGTATAGGCATCATCAAACAGGGTGCCGCCTTCGCTGACCGACTGCGACAGATCTGCGCGAAACAGGTTACAGCCGCGCAGATCGCAGTGGGTGAGAATACTTTTTTGCATTAAGGCGCCAATCAGCGTGCTGCCGGTCAACGCTGCACCGAGAAAATCAGTACGAATAAACAGGCACTCGTTCGCCGTCACCCACTGCATTTTGGCGTTGTGCAGAGACGCTTCGCTAAAGTCGCAGTTGTGCAGATTCGCCTGATAAAAATTGCTCTCGGTCAGGACGAGTTGACGCAGGTTGCATTCGGCCAACCGTGCCTGGCGAAAATTGGCCGCAATCAGCGTAGTGTCCGAGACGAAGGCGCATTGAGTCAGCCGAGCCGCGTGAAAATTGACCTTTGGCGCCGTGCAAGTCACCAATGTGACGCCGCTGAGCGTGGTTTTTTGCAGATTCAACCCGCTGATTTCGCACTCCACAAACGAGGTTTGTTTCAGCGTTGCGCCGCTAAAATCAAGCTCGTCGAGCGTTAACTGCATAAACAGGCACTGATTTATTTCTGCCTCATGAAAGCGACAGTGGGACAGTGTGGCTTTATTAATCATCAAATCATGGAGCAACGCGCGGTCGAAAATGCAGTGTTCAAGGAGGGCATCTTCACACTGAATGTCTTGCAAACTTGCGCCTGAGAAGTCAGTGCCAATACACTGCGCCAGCGAAAGATTTGCACCATCAAACAGCGCTGATTTCAGCGAGGTTTGATGCATTTCAACCCGCACCAGCACAGCATGGCGAAAATCGGCCTCATCAAGCAGACAGTGGCTAAAGTCAACGTTCTCAAGCAGTGCCGAAGAAAAGTCAGCGCCGCGTAAGTTCATACCTGAAAGGTCAGCGGCGGTAAAATCCTCTCCGCTGAAGTCGCCATCATCGTCCATTATGGCTTGCACTCGCTGGCGCAACGCCAGTGACTCCACGGGCAGCGGGCGTTTCGGTGCGTTTTGATGCTGTGCCGACAGTAGGTAAGTCTGATAAATAGCCGCTTCACTCTGCGCCATTTTTTTATCGCTAACGTCGAGCAGTAAACGATTCTTTTGCAGCACCTGGTGCTGATGGTGGTAGTTTTCGGCACCGCTTGGCAGATCTTTATGATCAGGAAGCACATCCTCGGCGCGGTCGAGTGCTTCATCATAAAAGGACTGAAGACGCCGCTGGCTCTCTTCGGCTTCATGCTCCTGGCGCATGATGTAATCGTATAAGTCTTCATCGGGTTTGGGCCCAGGCTTTTGCGAAACCGGCACTAATTGGTCGATATCCAAACCTTGCTGCGCCAGTCTGTCACGCTGTTGTTCCCTAAAAACATTTTCACGATTGAGAATATTGTCTTTCATTGGGCTGTGCTGCAGCGGCAACTCCATGTCTCCCCAAGCGCCGATAGCGCTTTCGGGTAATAAGTCCTTTTCACGGTAGCTCAACAGAATCGCATGCTCAGCCTCGGTGCGCTGTTGCAATACCTTGCGATAGTGATTGAGTGAACGCGACTGTCCGCGCTGCTCCAAAGCAGGCATAACAGTCAGCACATCGGCGGCATCGTCTTGATTGATCCGTGCACTGCCGTGCCAAATCAACACCATTTGTTGCCGATGTGGAAAGAAATGCACCGTGGTATGGCGCAGAGTAATTTCCTCAAACAGTACCTCGTCACGGCGTTGGCGTTGCATAAAGCAGCGCGCTTGCCACAGTGGCAGATTTCCTTCCAGCCGAGGATACTGTGGATGCATATTTTCAATCGACCAGGCTGCGCCAACCGCAAGCTCTGACTCTTCAAACCACTGATCGCTCTCGGCGTTGTTAAAAGCTCGCCAGTCAGTGTCGCGAGCAAAACCTGGATACTCGTGCTGCTGCCACTCCTCGTCATACTGTTGCCCCATCAGCCTTGCACGCCGAGGTTCAGAAAGCGGCAGTGCATCGAAGCTGGCGGGAGTGGGCGTGTCTTGCGGATGCTGAATAAGGCACGGAACAGGCTCCACGTTAGGCAGGCGCAGCGGGTTTTCTGCATAAGCCAGACCGCCAAAAGTATGGGACCAGTCAATAGGAATATGCTCGAACGGTTGAGGTGCCGAGGCTTTATCATCCTGCCAGTAACGGTCGCCGCTGACGTGGAGTGCCTTGCTCAGTTCACCCAGTTGTATCCGAGCGATTGACTGATTTTTATCAGCCATTTTCGCGTCAGGCCAGGCAAAACCGGTCGCCAAAAACTCGGCGTTAGACTTGGGTAAGCCATAATCCAACACGCCCCCGCAAGACTTCAGCTCTTGCGCAGCAAGCTGCCACAGCTCTTGATCCGGCCGCAGCTTAGGACTGGCGCTCATATCAGCCAGGGCTAAAACGGAAATTCCCAAATGATGCTGACGCTGCCAGCGGTAGGGACGTTGAATCAATCCCAGACGCAAAGGTTTTATAATTTTCATAAATGACCTGCAAGGTGCGGGTTAACCAGAGCAAGAAATAGCGCTATCTATTTCCCCGAGTACCTTTGTTGCCCTTATTTCCTTTGTTACCTTTGTCGCCCTTATCACCTTGGTCGCCTTTGTCACCTTTGTCGCCCTTATCACCTTGGTCGCCTTTGTCACCTTTGTCGCCCTTATCACCTTGGTCACCTTGGTCGCCTTTGTCACCTTTATCGCCTTTGTCACCTTTATCGCCTTTGTCACCTTTATCGCCTTTATCACCTTTGTCACCTTGGTCTCCTTTCGGACCCGCAGGGCCCGGTTCGGGTTCGGCAGGTGGCGATTCGGGCTTGGTGGCCTGACCGCCTTCGTCTTTGAATTTGGTTTCAGCATCGCTGTCTTTCTTGCGCGCGTCCCTTTTATCAAGCTTGGTTTTGTCTTTGCGGTAAGCTTGTTTGTCTTTGAGATCTTTAATTTTTGACTGAATTTCAGTCAGTGCCGATGATTCACCCTCTGCCGGCATGGCACCTGAATTAATCGACATCAGCATGGTGCGAATCTGATAAAACGGGACTTGGGTAAAGCGCTTAGTGTCGGACTTGTAATCGACAATTGTTTTGGTGCGTGACAGATAGGTGAAACCCATTGCGACACCCTTAACACCGAAATCGCTGGTTGTTGCGCTCACCGATGAAATTGCATTAATCGTACCGTTGAGGCCATTGACCGATAGGCCAATGCCGGTGGCGGAGAAACTGGCGCCGGTTGTTACCCAATATGATCCGCGTGAACTATGGTTGGTGGTCGGCGCTTTTACCGAGACGGTATCGTCACTGGTGATCTCAATTTTGCCCGGGGACCAAATTTTGATTGCCTCATCGCTGGTGGAGGCCGAATAGAGTTTTACGTCGTCCTTGGCAGAGACGTTAAGTTTTTTCTGCGAATGCAGATCCAAGGTTTCTTCCCCGGCGGCATCGTCGAAATACAGATAACTGCCGTTGGTGACTTCTGTGCTGCCCTTGGTACGGCTCCAGATGCCTGATTTTGTTTCTGACCATTCACCGGCGACGGCTTCGGTGCCGTCGCTAGAGGTCACGGCGATTGGCAGCGTGCGTAAATTATTGAAAACGCGACCAGTAATTAACGGTGCATGAGGATCGCCGTTAATAAAATCGACAATCACCTCTTCGCCAACGCGTGGAACCTGATAATTTCCGTACTGGTTTCCCGCCCACGCGCTCGAAACGCGCAGCCAGCAGGAGTAAAGCTCCTGCTCGTTTTCAGGCTTGTACCAGAGAAACTTCACTTTGACTCGACCGTATTGGTCGGTTGAAATGGTTTCATCACCCGTACTAGGATCCTTAACCACCATCGCCGTTTGTGGACCACTGGTGCGCGGCCAGGACGTTGAGCGCTGAGAGCGGTAATTAACGGTGGCCGGTATGACTGAAAATACAAAGCGGTGCTCGTTGATGTCTTCGTCATTGGTGGTATAGCTGTTTTCGGTCAGCGTATAGCTCACCTCGGTTATCAAAAACTCCTTACCTTCATCGCGGGTGCGCGGGGCTTTCAACAGCGTGAAGGTGTAACCCGGTGCCAAACCAAATGCATCACCCTCGGCATAAGTTTTAGCCTGAAGGGCGATATATTCCTGCTGTCTAATCTGCGTATATTGGGCACCATCAGCGGCTTCGGTATATTGCCCCGGCCATTCAAGGCGCGTAGCCGTGTTACCTGCCTGCGATTGGCTTATTTGACCAGTAGAAGAGAGGTCGGCGTCTGATTTCAAGTAGTTATAATCATCATGTCGATACATGCTTGGGCTGATAGATTCAGTGACGTGCCAAGTATCAATGCTCTCTTCATTGACATAGAGTCCGCTGCTGGCCTGATGATATTCAATGGTAGAGTAGCCGGTAAAAGGTTCGTGTGCCGCAGGGGAATCGGCCAACACCAATGTTTGGCTATCCATTTGATGTTTAAAGTAAAAATACATCCCTTCATGTTCCATCAAACGGCTGATAAATTCGAATACCGACTCCTGATACTGAACGCAGTATTCCCAGACACGATAAGTGCCGCTGAGTTTATCTTCGAATGTGATATTAAATTCACCGAGCAGTGTGGTGATAATTTCTTTGACCGATTTGTTCTCCCAAATACGAAAACCATAGTTTTGCGTCAAGTACCACAAGTTCGGGCGAACCGTTGCTCGGTAGACGTAATATTGCTCAAGATGCGGTTCATGACCCACAAAATCCATTCGCGTAATAATGCCGCTCAGATAGCGAGTCGTAAACGGATTTGGCCGCAATTCCAGCGACAATGGCTGGCCTAATAGTCCTTTGATATCAATTGAATTGTCAGTACTCAATAATTCAATGTTGAATTCATAACAGCCGGATAATATTTCTCTGCCGGTCATGGATTTAAATAACAATCCACTGCCGAGAGACGTGTGAGCAATGACGACGCGTTCCATAGAAAATAGCATCCTTCAGGCATAGCTACCGCACTACTGCGGAGAAATAAAATCTCTGTAGAAAGTTCGAGATAAATGGACTTCATCGTTTACTAAATCTTGACATTGCCTTTACAAATAATCGATCCGCATTAATTGTTCAAGATGAGAATTGTCCTAAAGGTTACCATTCTTCTTGTGTATTATTTTTATTACAAGATGCAGGTCTGATTTTTAAATTAAAATGAATT
>NZ_MRWD01000058.1:0-2544 GCF_002093625.1 Rouxiella silvae
AACGATAACTTGGTTTTGGGTACCAACGCCTTTTTCGACCAAGACATTACGCGTGGGCACAGTCGACTGGGTCTCGGTCTAGAGGCTTGGGGTGAAAGAGTCCGGAGCTCGCTTAACTACTATCTGCCCCTCAGCGGTTGGAAACAGTCCAACGACACGCAGTTTAATTCGGATCCTTTGCATTATGGCCTGTATGAGCGTGCCGCCAGAGGGTGGGATATCAATTTTGAAGCACTGCTCTTCAGACCACTGTCGGTAAAATTAACCGGATTCCACTGGTATGGCAAAGAGGTTGATGTCTTGGGTACGCGGAGTCGCGTCAGTGCAGACCCTTATGGCCTCACATTAGGCTTCAACTGGCAGCCCGTCTCCCTGTTGGGGTTCACTTTAGAAGATACGCTGCTAACCGGTCAGCCTAATGATTTGAAAGTCGGTATGAATTTTAGCTGGAACTTTAATGAGAGCTTGCAGCAGCAGGTAGACCCCGAAAGGGGCAAGGCAATGAGCGCACTGTCCCTGTCTCGTCACGACTTTGTGACTCGCAACAATAATATTGTTTTGCAATATAAAAGAGAGGAGCTATTTCGCCCGCTCTATTTTAGTCCCGATCGGCTGACAGTTAAGGCTGGGGCGGCCCAGTCGGTTAATCTGGCCAAGGGCGGTTATGGCGGCGCCATCAAATATACCTCCGACCAGAATGAGATAGCCAAGGTTGAGGCGGACAGCGGGTTTATCACGCCTCTAAAACGCGGCGAAACAACTATTCGCGCTCAAGAGTTTCAGCAGGGCTGGTGGCAAACGCCGATAAATGATGCTTCCTATCAGGTAACCATCTTACCGGGTGATATTGCGCCTGCGGCAAAACAAGTCAACATAATCGGTACGCCTGATGTAGGAGAGACGCTGGCAGCCAGTTATCTGTTCGTTAATAATGAAGGCAATGACGAAATAGACGGCGGTTCGCCTGTTGTCTGGTTTAACGAAAATGACAGTGCTACATCATTGAGTGAAGGCTTGAACTATAAAGTAAGAGCTGAAGATCGCGGACAAAATATTATTTTCCAGGTCACCCCCATCAATAAAGACAACATATCAGGAGAGTCAGTAAAACAGACTGTAAATATCCCTAGCCTAAAATTGAGCAATTTTTTGATTGCTAATGGCAATATCATAGTGGAAAGCGATGAGGTGATAGTTTTCCCACAGGGGACTCAGGGGCAACTATTTCTGACCGCTATTGTAAAAGATCGCCACGATCGACCTGTTTCCATGACACCTGTATTTTGGAGCCAGTTAAACGCGGCGCTGGGAACCATTACCAACCGTACCGGCGTGACGGATGATAATGGGGAGATGATCATTCGCTATGAGGGAATTACCACGTCTGGCAATGATACCGTTACTGTCAGTTTACAGCCTAATGTGGGAGATGCTGCGTCCTCTATTTCAGTGGAAAAATCACTGTCACGTAATATTAAAGTGGAGTTTTACGCAGGAAAAATAGACCCGCTTCCAGGAATAACGCTTAACGTTGGGGAGAATAAAGCGGTTAGCCCAACAGGCGGTATTGTTGGTGAGGAGTATCTGTTCACCTCTAAATCCGCAGAGATTGTTGCCATCGTGCAAGGGAAGCTGATCGCTAAAAACGTTGGCGTAACAGAAATAACCGTTTATCAAACGCCAACTGCTACGGTAAATGCGCCTCAGCCGATAACTTTCACCGTTACCGTAACTAAACGGATATCAGAAGAACTACAGGTTGAACCGGTAACAGTAGACTTTGGTGCACCGGTTCAAGCGCTGGTTGTTCAGGGCGGCAACGACGGGAAATTGAGCTTTACATCATCGGACGCAAACGTAGTTAAGGTCTCTGACAAAGGCGATCTGACGTTTCTGAAGGCCGGTCAGACGACATCAAGGTCAGTCAGGCAGCAACCGCCACCACGGCGGCGCCTAAAGCAATCACCGTTGCGGTTATCGTCAACAAAAGCGTCGGGGCTGGGCTGGACGCGAGTCCGATGACGCTGAAAGTTCTTGAAACTCAGGGGATTAAGGTCAGCGGCGGCAACGGCGGCACGTTGAGTTATCGCACTGATAATCCAAAAATCGCCAGCGTAGACGATAAGGGTAACGTTACGGCGAAGGCAAAAGGCACCGCGAAGGTCACGGTGACGGAGGCGGAGAGCGCCAACTACCTGGGTCAGACGGTCACGGCTGACGTCAGCGTGGGTTTAAACGACGCGCCAGCGCTCACGGCCAAGGCTGTAGAGGTGGACTTTGGTTCGACGCCGCCAGCGCTGGTTGTCGAGGGCGGCAACGGCGGGAAATTAAGCTATAAATCATCGGACGTAAACGTAGTTAAGGTCTCTGACAAAGGCGATCTGACGTTGGTAAGCGCGGGTCAGGCCGACATTACGGTCAGTCAGGCAGCAACCGACACCACGGCGGCGCCTAAAGCAATCACCGTTGCGGTTATCGTCAACAAAAGCGTCGGGGCTGGGCTGGACGCGAGTCCGCTGACGCTGAAAGTTCTTGAAACTCAGG
>NZ_MRWD01000058.1:3309-33847 GCF_002093625.1 Rouxiella silvae
ACGCGCCGGTGCTCACGGCCGAGGCTGTGAAGGTGGACTGGGGTACAGTGAATGTGGGTCTGGGTGTTAAGGGCGGCAACGAGGGTCCTTACATTTATCAAGCCGACTCTGCGGGTGTAGTTAAGGTCTCTGACAAAGGCGATCTGACGCTTCTGAAGGCCGGTACGACCCGTATCAATGTCAGTCAGGCGGCAACCGCCACCACGGCGGCGCCGGCATCGATAAAAGTCTCGGTTACCGTTAGGAAAATACTCGGCACAGTTTTAAAAGCCGAGCCGATGACACTGAAAGTTCTTAAAACTCAGGGTATTGAGGTCAGCGCCGGCAACGGCGGCACGCTAAGTTATCGCAGTGATAATCCAAAAATCGCCAGTGTGGGCGATGACGGTAAGGTTACGGCGATTGCAAAGGGCACGGCGAAGGTGACGGTGACGGAGGCGGAGAGCGCCAACTACCTTGGTCAGGCGTTAACGTTCGATGTCAGCGTTGATTTAAACGACGCGCCGGTGCTGCATGCTGACCCTGTGTCGTGGGAGTTTGGTACGGTGCCGCGCCCGCTGTATGTTCAGGGCGGCAACGATGGGAAATTAAGCTTTACATCTGCAGATGAGAGCATTGTTGCGGTGAACAGCAGAGGCGATCTGGTCTTTGTGAAAGGAGGTACGACTAGTATCACAGTAAGTCAGGCGGAAACAGCAACCACGGCGGCTCCGGAGGCTATCGAAGTCAACGTTACAGTTAGGAAAACACTCGGCAGAGTTTTAAAGGCCGAGCCGATGACGCTAAAAATTGACCAAACGCACAAGGTGAAGATAACCAGTAGCAACGGAGACAAAGGTGGCAAGCTGAGTTATCGCAGTGACAGGCCAGACATCGCCAGCGTAGACGATGAGGGTAACGTTACGGCGAAGGCTAAAGGCACCGCGAAGGTGACGGTGACGGAGGCGGAAACTGCTACCCACAAGGGACAGACGGTCACACCTATCGTCACCGTCAATCTAAAAGACGCGCTAGTGCTGTATGCAGATCCTGTAACAGTTGACTTTGGGGCGGCGAAGGGAAAGCTGAGTCTCTCCGGCAGCAACGGCGGGAAATTGAGCTTTAGTTCATCGAAAGAAAACGTAGTAAAGGTCTCTGACAAAGGCGATCTGACGTTTGGGGAGGTAGGTCTGGCCGACATTACGGTCAAACAGGCAGCAACCGACACCACGGCGGCACCGATATCTATAAAAGTCCCCGTTACCGTTAAACATGGAAAACCTGTCATTAAAGATTTAAAAATTACCGGGCAATCTGCCATCGGAAGTAAGCTGGTATCATCTTATAATTACGTCGGTAACGGTGTTGCAGAGGCAAAGGAAAAGGCGAGTTACCAATGGATGAATGAAAAAGAATGGATAACGGGGGCGAAAAGTAAAGACTACGTTATTACTGCTGCAGACGTTGGCCACGAAATCTATGTTCAAGCTATCACGCATAATACGTTGGATGAACTCAGTAGTTTTGTTATTTCCAATAAAATAAAGGTTATACCGTTACCGAGCATAACTAATCTGAGGATCTGGGGTAGTCCAATAGAAGGTCAGACTTTGGACGCCTTATATACTTTAGAAAATGGGGATGCAGCTAAAACTGAAAAAACAATTACCTGGGAGCGTACTTCAGCAGGGAGTAATTCAGGAATAATCCCCGGGGCCACTAAGCCACAATATGTGCTTACTGCCAATGACGTAGGGGCCGTAATTCGCTTTAGGATTATTGCAACAAATTCTAGTGGGTCAACGGGAGGATTATCTTCATCACCTACTACAGGCAATGTTATACCGTTACCGAGCATATCTAACCTGAGCATCAGCGGAACGCCAATTGTAGGAAAGACGTTAGACGCTAAATACACTTTGCTATATGGGGATGCAGCTAAAACTGAAAAAACAATTACCTGGGAGCGCACCTCTGGGAGTAATTCAGGAATAATCCCCGGGGCCACTAAGCCACAATATGTGCTGACTGCCAATGACGTAGGGGCCGAAATTCGCTTTAGGATTACTGCAACAAATTCTAGTGGGTCAACGGGAGGATCATCTTCATCACCCAGTGTTGGCGCTGTTGTCAATAAGCCCAGTGTAGACCGATTAAATATTAGTGGGACACACGTAGTGGGTCAAGAATTGAAGGCAAACTATGCTTTACTAGATGGAGATGATACCGAAACCGAAAAAACAATCATCTGGTATGTTCAGGGAACAGTGGTAGCAAAAGGAACGCGATATTATAGACTGGTAGCCAATGATGTAGGAGGCCATATTTCTTTCGAGGTGACGGCAACCAGTTCTGATAATACCGTTGGAAATACAAGAATTTCAACGCACTACGGCCCTATAAAAGATAAGCCTAAACCTGCGGTGAGTAATCTCAGTGCATCTATCAAATCATGCGGTTCTTCTCTAAGGGAATATACCGCGCATTACGACTATGATGCCAAGGGTGGAAGCGATGAAGGGGATACGGTTATCACGTGGACGGGCAGCTCTAAAACAAGTCAGGGTAAAGTCGTTTGTGTGAATATATATAATTCAAATGGGTATAATAAGATGACAATTACACCTAAAAACAAAGATGGCATTGTAGGCGACGTGGTTGAAAAGAGCATTTAAATTGTAGCAATAATACGACTAATTTAGATTGAATTTTAGTCAGTTGAAAAGTGGCGACAGATATTGAAAAGCGTGTTTGATATCAGTCGCCACAGCCCTTTAGCCTTGTGTTGAACTGCAAACGCCTTAAAAACTTGAAAATTGGAGAATGGCTGACTCATACTGCGCTCACCGCTTTTGTAATGAAGCGCGATCAATGGAGAAACATCATGGCCGAAGAAACTATTTTCAGTAAAATTATCCGCCGCGAAATTCCGGCAGACGTGGTTTACCAAGATGAGTTGGTCACCGCTTTCCGCGATATCGCCCCGCAGGCACCTAACCACATTCTTATCATTCCGAACGTGCTGATCCCGACCATGAATGATGTCACCGCCGAGCACGAAGCCGCACTCGGGCGCATGATGACTGTCGCTGCCAAGATTGCCGAGCAGGAAGGCATTGCAGAAAATGGTTACCGTTTGATAGTTAACTGCAACAAAGACGCCGGTCAGGTGGTGTATCATATACATATGCACCTGGTGGGTGGTCATAATCTTGGCCCTCTTTTGTCGCACTAAAACGCGTTTTTGCGGCTTTGATGCCCACCACCGTGGGTATCTTGAAGCTTATTAGGGGAAGGTTATGCGATTTTTGATGGCATGTGCAGTGCTGCTGTGTCTGACTGGGTGCAGCAGCAAGCCGGGCATCGCGCTGAATAATCAGCAAACGGTTATTATGGAATCACCGGTGTTGACCGCCGGGATCATTCCCGGCACGCCGTCGCTGTCTGTGGATCAGGGGCGTCAAAAGGCCACGCTGTCTCTGAGTAACAATCAGCCCAAAGCAATACAAATACACTATGTTTTCTATTGGTATGATAAGCAGGGGTTAGACCTGCTGCCGTTTGCCGCGCCGCGCACCATTACCGTTCCGGCAAACTCAGACGTTGATATTTACTCGCTTAATGGCAATCTTGATGCGTACAGTGTGCGCGTCCATCTTTATCTTTAAAGTTCGGTACGGAGAGGGTTGATGAAAAAGTATTTACTCGTGGCATTGGCAACGTTGGCACTCAGTGGGTGTATCACGACCCAGGAAGAACAGTCGCAGCAACCTCAGACGCCACCACCGACGACCACTGCCCCCGTGACGACCGTACCTAGTACGGGAACCCCTGAAACGTCAGGTCAGCCACCGGTTCAGACCATACCTCAGCCGCCTAAGCTGCAGTCTATTGACTGGAGCGCGACTGTGCAGCCACTGGTTGCCAAAATGCTGCAAGCTGAAGGCGTACAGGCGGGGAGCGTTTTGCTGCTCGATAACGTGAAGAACAGCACCAACGGTTCTCTGCAAACCGGTAAAATAACCTCGGCGATGCACACGGCACTGGCGTCGAATAATACCTTTACTGTGGTTCCGGCTTCACAGTTGGCGACGGCGAAACAGGCGATGGGGCTTTCGCCGGACGACAACTTGGTTTCTCGCAGCAAGGCGATTGCACTGGCGCGTCAGGTTAATGCCCAATACGTGCTGTACAGTGACGCCAGCGGTAACGTGAAATCGCCAACGCTTGATATGCAATTGATGACAGTGCAAAGCGGTGAAATCGTTTGGTCCGGCAGCGGTGCGGTGCAAAATCAGCAATAGTCTGCAAGTCTGGGTTAAGAAATATCTTCCGGCGGATTATTCCGCCGGTTGTATTTTTACACCCGTTGAAGGGCTAAGCAGCGAAAGCTGGCGCATTGTGGCGGGTGAGCACCGCTGTTTGGCGCGGCATGAGTCGGCCGAAAAACGGCTGCTGGGCATTAGCCGTAAACGCGAATGCAGACTGCTGCGATCTTTGACGCCCCAAGCCATTGCCCCTTCAGTAATCTGTTGGAAAAGCCCTTGGCTGGCGGTGAGTTGGATTAACGGACAAACGCTGGATACGGCCTCTTTTTTCAGTCAATCTGCGCAAAAGCGTTTAGCAACTATGCTGGCAGCGTTGCACGGCAGCACCCCACAGGGCGAGCCTCTTGACTTAAAACGGCGGTTGCAGATTTATTGGCAGTCCATTGATGCGCGGCGATTAACACCTGCCTGGCTGCGGGTACACCAGCGTTTAATGAAACGACGACTGCCCTCTGCGCTTAAAATATCGACGGCACACATGGATATTCACCCTGAAAACTGGGTCGAGGGGCCACAGGGTGACTGCCTAATCGACTGGGAGTATGCCGCAAACGCAGATATCGCGTTAGAGTTTGCCGCGCTGTTTCGTGCAAATGACTACAGTGCGCAACAACGAGCGCAGCTACTGCGATACTATGTTCTGAGCGGCGGATATTCAGATACTCTTAAACTTGAGCGTCAAGCCCGCCAGTGGCAGCCGTGGCTCGATTATTTGATGCTTATGTGGTTTGAAGTGCGCTGGCAGCAAACTGCCGACACACGCTATATCGATTGGGCGCGTACGCTGCGCCAGCAATTATTTAACGAAATATAATCAGGAGTGGCCGGTTTTGGGTCCAGTAATGTTAGACGTTGCCAGCTATGAGCTGGATGCTGAAGAGCGCGAGATTTTGCAGCACCCGCTGGTCGGTGGGCTGATTCTGTTTACCCGTAACTATCATGATGTTCAGCAATTGCAGGAACTGATCCGCCAAATTCGGGCGGCCTCGCGCCAGCGCCTGGTGTTAGCGGTAGATCAGGAAGGCGGAAGGGTACAGCGTTTTCGCGAAGGTTTTACCCGCATTCCCGCCGCGCAGTCATTCGCTGCGTTAAACGATCCGCGTGAAGCGGGGCGTTTGGCCGAAGAGGCCGGATGGCTGATGGCCGCAGAAATGATTGCCATGGACATCGACATAAGCTTTGCACCGGTACTGGACATTGGCCATATCAGCGCGGCGATTGGTGAGCGTTCTTTCCACGCTGACCCGCAAAAAGCGCTGGATATTGCCGAGTGCTATATTCGCGGAATGCACGCGGCCGGGATGAAAGTGACCGGCAAACATTTCCCGGGGCACGGCGCAGTGACTGCCGACTCGCATAAGGAAACGCCGCGCGACGATCGCCCGCTTGAGGAAATCCGCCAGCACGATATGGTCATTTTCCGCCAGCTGATTGAGCGCAAGATGCTCGACGCTGTCATGCCCGCGCACGTGATTTATACCGAGGCAGATCCACGTCCGGCCAGCGGTTCGCCTTATTGGTTGAAGCAGATTCTGCGCCAAGAGCTGGGCTTTGGCGGCATCATTTTCTCTGACGATTTATCGATGGAAGGTGCCGCCGTGATGGGCAGTTATGCCGAGCGCGGTCAGGCCTCACTTGATGCCGGTTGTGACATGATTTTGGTATGCAACAACCGCGACGGGGCGGTGAGCGTGCTTGATAACCTGTCACCGATCAAGGCAGAGCAGGTTGCCGGCTTGTACCATGGGGGAGCCTATCAGGGCAAATCCAGCCGTCAGGCGCTGCGTGATACTGACCGCTGGCAGCGCTCGAATCAGGCGTTAACGGCGCTGGATGAGCGCTGGCAGGCGCACAAGCAGGCCTGACAGACTCTATAGCTGTCACGGCCTATAAAGTGATACCGAGGTTTAATGAGGAAAGATATGATCATTTATTTGCATGGCTTTGACTCAACCAGTCCGGGAAATCATGAGAAGGTGTTGCAGCTGCAGTTTATCGATCCCGATGTTCGATTTCTCAGCTACAGCACGCTGCACCCTCGTCATGATATGCAACACCTCATCAAGGAAGTCGACAAGGTGCAGCAGCAGGCAGAAGGTAAAACCACGCTTATCTGTGGCGTAGGGCTTGGCGGTTATTGGGCGGAACGTATCGGCTTTTTGTGCGGCATACGCCAGGTGATGTTCAATCCTAATCTGTCACCGCAGAACAACATGACGGGAAAAATCGATCGACCGGAAGAGTACGTGGATATTGCCACCAAGTGCGTGAACGATTTTAGAGAGAAAAACCGCGACCAATGTTTGGTGATCCTCTCGCGTGAAGACGGCGTGCTTGATAGCCAAGAGACGGCCGATGCGTTATCTCCTTACTATTCCATCATTTGGGATGAAGAACAGAGCCACAAATTCAAGAACATTTCTGTGCATTTACAGCGCATAAAGGCTTTTCAGCACCGCGTCTGAATCATTTAATTGTAACTTTTTAAAATATCCCTTTCTGCTAACCGGCGTTAACTGTTTGAATAACAAGCTGCAAAAAAATTGTTATCGCCGGGCTATTCCGAAAAAAATTGATGTAGATCAATTTTGGTATAACCAATTGACCCCGCCATGTTATTCTCAGCCATGAAGATGATTTAACTTGAACAACCCTATGTTATCTAAGGATAAATTTTTACCCTTAGATAACATTTGGTTTACATTTGAGGGGGTCATAGTGACTGAAGCAAAGAAAAAAATCGTGATTATCGGCGGTGGGGCAGGCGGTCTTGAGCTTGCAACCAGTCTGGGTCGCAAACTGGGTCGCAGTAAAAAAGCCGAGATTATTTTGGTAGACCGTAACCACAGTCATCTGTGGAAGCCACTGCTGCATGAAGTTGCCACGGGAAGCCTGGATGATGGCGTTGATGCACTGAGCTACCTCGCACATGCACGCAACCACGGATTCACCTTCCAAATCGGTTCACTTACCAACATTAGCCGCGACAATAAAACCATCACGCTGGCTGAAATTCGTGATACCAACGGCGAACTGCTGGTGGCCGAACGTGACTTGGCCTATGACCAACTGGTGATGGCGCTTGGCAGTACCTCCAATGATTTCGGCACTCCGGGCATTAAAGAGAACTGCATCTTCCTGGACAACCCGCATCAGGCTCACCGTTTCCACAATGAAATGCTCAACCTGTTCCTTAAGTATTCGGCTAATCCAGATAAAAAAGGCACGGTTAATATTGCTATTGTGGGCGGCGGAGCGACTGGTGTGGAGCTGTCGGCCGAACTGCATAATGCGGTGAAAGAGCTGCACAGCTATGGTTTTGAAGGTCTTGATAATCAGGCGCTTAACGTGACATTAGTCGAGGCCGGCGAACGCATTTTACCTGCTTTGCCGCCGCGTATTTCTGCTGCTGCGCATCAGGAATTGACCAAAATTGGCGTGCGCGTATTGACGAAAACCATGGTCACCAGCGCGGATAAAAATGGCCTTAACACCAAAGACGGCGAATTTATTGAAGCTGATTTAATGGTGTGGGCTGCTGGTATCAAAGCCCCCGACTTCTTGAAAGATATTGCGGGTCTGGAGACCAACCGTATTAATCAGCTGGTGGTTGAGCCAACGTTGCAGACCACGCGCGATGCCGATATTTACGCCATTGGCGACTGTGCCTCTTGTGCGCTGCCCGGTGGTGGTTTTGTTCCTCCTCGTGCCCAGTCAGCGCATCAGATGGCGTCTCGCTGTTTTGCCAATATCATGGCTCAGCGCAGCGGCCGTAGCCTGAAACCGTATGTCTACAAAGACCATGGTTCACTGGTTTCACTCTCTCGTTTTAGTACCGTAGGCAGTCTGATGGGGAATCTGACTAAAGGTTCCATGATGGTTGAAGGCCGATTGGCACGCTTAGTCTATGTTTCTTTATACCGCATGCATCAGATTGCGCTGCATGGCTATGCGAAGACCGGGTTGATGATGTTAGTGGGCAGTATTAACCGGGTTATTCGCCCGCGTCTTAAACTTCACTAAATGACTGTACAGCCTCCGGTTTTTTTACCGGAGGCTGAATCGATTCCATCTTTATCCCCTCAAAACAAACACCTTCCCTTGGTTAAAATTTTTAATCATACAAACACCCGAGTGTGCATTCGTTTGGTGAAATATCCTAAGAATGCTCCTAAAGCCCACCGTTAATGCGTATATTCAGCGTTTTTTCTCCAATAGTCTTATTGTTCGCTCTGGGCTAAATGCGCAAAATTTATCTCAGGTTCAAGAGAACTGTTTACAGAAGGCGATTCACGCACGCCGTTCCCTCGAGGGAGTCGATGAGTAGGGAGCAAAATGCGTGTTAACACTTTAGGAGAATGTCCTGTGAACAAGTCAATGTTAGCGGGTGTCGGTATCGGTGTGGCGGCGGCATTAGGCGTTGCGGCTGTCGCAAGCATGAACGTTTTTTCTTCTGCTCCGCAGTACGCGCAGGTTGTCAGCGCAACGCCCATTAAAGAAACCATCAAAACGCCACGACAGGAATGCCGTAATGTTACGGTCACTCACCGTCGTCCGGTGCAGGATGAAAATCAAATCGCCGGTTCTGTATTGGGTGCCGTCGCGGGTGGGGTTCTGGGCCATCAGTTTGGCGGCGGGCACGGACGTGATTTAGCGACGGTTGCTGGTGCGCTGGGCGGTGGTTATGCGGGTAACCGCGTTCAAAGCTCAATGCAGGACAACGACACCTATACCACGCAGAAGCAGCGTTGCAGCACCATCTATGACAAGTCAGAAAAAATGTTGGGCTATGACGTGACCTACAAAATCGGTAATCAGCAAGGCAAAGTGCGCATGGACCACGATCCGGGCACGCAGATCCCTCTGGACAAGAGCGGTCAGTTGCAGTTGACCCGCAGCTAACTTTTTCGTCAAAAATCTGTTCCTTGTCTGAGTAATAAGCCCGAGTTTTACGCTCGGGCTTTTGCTTTTTAAGCATCGTGATTGCAGAGCCTGAGTATTAGCCCGCGAGCTGATGCCCCGCAAACTCCTCAAGCAATTCATCAACAAACTTCAGGCGTTTTGGCCTGTCGGTCAGGTCGAGCATGAACTTCAGCTTACTTGGGCCATCCAATCGATAAACCTGCGGCTGTTTTTGCAGTAAACCAATCAGATAACCTGGGTCCACGCGATTCTTGTCGCTAAACTCGACAAATCCGCCACGCTCATTGCCTTCGATACGCTTAATGCCCAGTGCTTTGGCCTTAAGGCGCAGCACGGCAATGCTCAACAAATTACGCGCACCGTCAGGCAAGGTGCCAAAACGGTCAATCAGCTCTACGCGCAGTTCGTCAACTTCCTGCGGAGTTCGGGCACTGGCAATGCGTTTATACAATGATAGACGGGTATTCACGTCGGCAATAAACTCTTCCGGCAGCAGCGCAGGCATGCGCATTTCAACGTCTGTCTGGCTGGTCGTGAGATCTTCGAGCGACGGCTCGCGACCCTCTTTTAGCGCTTCAACGGCGTTTTCGAGCAGTTCCATGTACAGCGAGAAGCCGATAGAACTCATTTGCCCGCTCTGGCCTTCACCTAATAGCTCACCGGCACCGCGGATCTCAAGGTCGTGGGTGGCCAGCGCAAAACCGGCTCCTAAGTCTTCGAGTGAGGCAATCGCTTCGAGGCGCTTGTGGGCGTCGGCAGACATCGCTTTAGGCGGCGGGGTGAGCAGATAAGCATAGGCCTGATGATGCGAGCGCCCTACGCGGCCACGCAGCTGGTGCAGCTGGGCAAGGCCAAGGTGGTCGGCGCGCTCCATGATAATGGTATTGGCGGTGGGAATATCAATACCGGTTTCAATAATGGTGGTGCAAACCAATACGTTAAAGCGCTGATGATGGAAGTCATTCATCACTCGTTCAAGATCACGCTCGCGCATTTGTCCGTGACCGATGGCAATACGCGCCTCAGGCACCAGTTCTGCCAGTCGTTCGGCGGCTTTATCGATATTGGCTACGTCGTTGTAAAGATAGTAAACCTGGCCCCCGCGCAGCACTTCGCGCAAAATAGCCTCACGTACTACCAGACTGTCGTATTCGCGAACGAAGGTTTTCACCGCCAGACGGCGAGCCGGTGGCGTAGCAATAATCGAAAGGTCGCGCATGCCGCTCATCGCCATATTCAGGGTTCGCGGAATAGGCGTCGCGGTGAGGGTGAGAATATCCACATCGGCACGCATCGCCTTGATTCGCTCTTTATGACGCACGCCGAAGCGGTGCTCTTCATCGACGATCAGCAGGCCCAGATCTTTCCAGTGCAGATTGCTCTGCAACAGTTTATGGGTGCCGATAATAATATCGACCTTGCCCTCAACGGCTTCTTCAAGCACCGCCTGCTGCTCTTTGGCACTGCGAAAACGCGACATCATTTCAATGCGTACCGGCCAGTTGGCGAAGCGATCGCGGAAGTTGTCAAAGTGCTGCTGCGCCAGCAACGTGGTCGGGACGAGTACCGCAACCTGCTTGTTGTTGGAGACGGCAAGAAACGCGGCGCGCATCGCCACTTCGGTTTTACCAAAGCCCACGTCACCGCACACCAGACGATCCATAGCCAGCGGTTGCGTCATGTCGGTCAGTACGGCATTAATGGCCTGTGACTGGTCCGGGGTGGTTTCAAACGGGAAAGTTTGACAGAACAGCTGATATTGCTCTTTATCGTGCTTGAAGGCGAAACCCGCTTTGGCTTCACGTTGGGCATAAATATCCAGCAACTCCGCCGCCACGTCGCGCACTTTTTCAGCCGCTTTCTGCCGCGCCTTGGACCATGCCTCTCCGCCGAGTTTGTGCAGCGGTGCGGTATCATCAGCACCTCCGGCATAGCGGCTAATCAGATGCAGGGAAGAAACTGGCACATAAAGCTTGTCTTCACCGGCGTAGGTCAGAATCAGGTATTCGGCCTTAATGCCGCCCGCTTCTAAAGTAGTCAGGCCTAAATAACGGCCTACGCCGTGCTCGAGATGCACCACCGGCTGGCCTGGACGCAGCTCGGCGAGGTTGCGGATCAGTGTGTCGGTATTAATCGCGCGACGGGTGTCCTGACGGCGGCGGGCCACGCGTTCGCCCAGCATGTCGCTTTCACAAATCAGCGCCAGCTGTTTTTGGTTGTCCAGAAAACCCTTTTCACAGGCACCAATCATGATATAGCGGCCCGGCTCTGCGGCCTGCTCGATGCGGGTAATCAGCTGAGGTTGCAGCTTGATGCGGCCAAGCAGGTCCTGCAGGGTCTCGCGACGACCTTCGCTTTCAACTGAGAAAACGACACTGCCGTTAAAGGTTTCGTTAAAGCGGCGCAGGTTGTCCATCGGCGCTTTGTTTTGCGGCACCACGGAGAGGTCCGGCAGCGGCTGATAGTCAAGATTGGTATTGGCGCTTTTTTCCGCCAGCAGCTCGGTTTTAAGCTGCATGCGTGGCCACTGCTTGAGCTCGGAAAACAGGCTGTCTACTTTTAGCCACAGCAGTTCTGGCTCAACCAGCGGGCGCATCGGGTCGATGCGGCGGCTTTCATAACGCTGAACCACATCCTGCCAAAAACGATCGGCGGCCTGTTCCAAATCACCCGTGTTCAGCAGCAGGGTGTTTTTCGGTAAATAGCTGAAGAGTGTGCTCAATGGTTGGCTGAAAAACAGCGGCTGCCAGTATTCAATACCGGCAGGGAAAGTGCCTTTGGTCACCTGCTGATAAACGTGCTCGGCCTCGCGGCGGACCTCAAATTTTTCACGGAACTGGCTGCGAAACAGCTCGATAGCATTTTTATCGGTCGGGAATTCGTGGGCAGGCAGCAGATTTATTGATTCGACTTCGCTCAGTGTGCGCTGGGTATCGACGTCAAACAGGCGCAGGCTGTCAATCTCGTCGTCAAAGAAGTCGATGCGGTAAGGTTCATCGCTGCCCATCGGGTAGAGGTCGAGCAGGGCGCCACGTGTGGCAAATTCGCCGTGCTCCATCACCTGATCGACACTGCGATATCCTGCCTGTTCGAGCTGTGAACGCAGTTTGTCGCGTGAAAGACGCTGGCCTTTTTTCATCACCAGCGCGTGCCCGTGCAGGAACTCATGCGGACAAACGCGCTGCATCAGCGTATTGACCGGAAGAATAATTATGCCGCGTTCCAGGGTCGGTAGCTGATAAAGGCTCGACAGACGGGCAGAAATAATTTCCTGATGCGGAGAAAAACTGTCGTACGGCAGCGTTTCCCAGTCGGAGAGGCTGATCACTTTATGTTCGGTAAACTGCTGGATCTCATCGCGTAAACGCAGTGCGTTCTGCATATCCGGCGCGATAAGCATCACCGGACCGGGATGGCGCTCGCTGATTTCGGCGCACTCCAACGCGCAGGCCGAACCGGTGAGTTGCCCCAGCTGACGGGTATCGCCGGGACGTTCTGGCAGTGAATACCGCCTTTCTTGAGGCATTTTTTGAAGCATAAGCAGTTTCGCTATCTCTTTTGTCGGCGGTAAGGGCCAGATTTATAAACCGTATCTTGCGATGGGGTTTACCATCAGGTCAATCCGATTTGTTCACGACTCTACATAAATAAAAGCCGCCTGGTAACACCGTTAATGGTTCCATAAAGCGCAGGTAGCCTTTATTATCCTTGATCACTTTGCAATGAGCTACTGCACTTAACGGATTTCATGTATCAACCTGTCGCGTTATTCATCGGCCTGCGCTACATGCGCGGGCGAGCTTCAGACCGCTTTGGGCGGTTTGTCTCCTGGCTATCCACAATCGGCATTACCCTTGGGGTGATGGCGTTGGTTACCGTGTTGTCGGTCATGAACGGTTTTGAGAAAGATCTCGAAAATAATATTTTGGGACTGATGCCTCAAGCCTACATCACCACACCGCAGGGATCGCTAAATCCTCAACAAATTCCTCGCGATGCGGCGGCCAAACTACAGGGTGTTAACCGCGCCGTGCCGTTGACTACCGGCGACGTCGTGCTGCAAAGCCCCGGTAGCGTGGCGGTCGGCGTGATGCTGGGTATTGATCCCAATGAAAAAGACACGCTGTCGAGCACGCTGGTTGGCGTCACTCAGCAAGACCTACAGCCTGGACAGTATAAGGTCATTTTAGGCGATCAGCTTGCCCAGCAGCTAAAAGTTCAGCGCGGCGACAAACTGCGCCTGATGGTCACCAGCGTGAGTCAGTTTACCCCAGTGGGCCGAATCCCGAGCCAGCGCCTCTTTACTGTAGCAGGCACGTTTGCCGCCAACAGCGAGGTTGACGGCTACGAAATGCTGGTCAACATTCAAGACGCCTCGCGCATGATGCTTTATCCACAAGGCAACATCACCGGCTGGCGACTGTATTTGAACAAACCGCTCGATGTCGATTCGCTAAGTCGCCAGACGCTGCCGAATGGCACCCAATGGAAAGACTGGCGCGAACGCCGCGGTGAGCTGTTCCAGGCCGTCAGCATGGAGAAAAACATGATGGGCCTGCTGTTAAGCCTGATTGTTGCCGTGGCGGCGTTTAATATTATTACCTCGCTAGGTCTGCTGGTGATGGAGAAGCAGGGCGAAGTCGCTATTTTGAAAACGCAGGGCCTCACGCGTCGGCAAATCATGGCCATATTCATGGTACAGGGTGCCAGCGCCGGTATTATTGGCGCACTGCTCGGCGCCGTGCTGGGCGTGCTGCTTGCAACCCAGCTTAATACCATCATGCCGGCGATTGGCGTGATGCTCGACGGCGCCTCACTGCCGGTGGCCATTGAGCCAATGCAAGTGGTGATTATTGCGCTGGTAGCGATGGTTATTGCACTGTTGTCTACGTTCTACCCTTCATGGCGCGCCGCCGCCGCTCAACCCGCAGAGGCTCTACGTTATGAATAATTCTTTATTGTTGCAGTGCGAAAACCTCTGTAAGACTTACCAGGAAGGCAAGCTGAAAACCGACGTGCTGCGCGACGTGTCGTTTGCCATCAAGCCGGGTGAGATGATGGCAATTGTCGGCAGTTCCGGTTCGGGTAAAAGTACGCTACTGCACCTGCTGGGTGGGTTAGATTCGCCCACTGCGGGTGAGGTGGTGTTTAAAGGCCAGTCACTGAACGCCATGTCCTCTTCTGCCAAGGCCGAGCTTCGCAACCGTCAACTGGGCTTTATTTATCAGTTCCACCACCTGCTGCCGGACTTTACCGCGCTGGAAAACGTGGCGATGCCACTGTTGATAGGCAAGAATAAAGCCTCGGAAGTGCAGGACAAGGCCCGTGAGATGTTGGCCGCCGTTGGGCTGGAACACCGTAGTAAGCATCGTCCATCGGAACTTTCAGGCGGTGAGCGTCAGCGTGTGGCCATAGCGCGCGCGCTGGTCAACAGTCCTTCTTTGGTATTGGCCGATGAGCCTACCGGTAACCTTGACCAGAAAAATGCCGACAGCATTTTTGAACTGCTTGGCGAACTGAACGTACGGCAAGGCACCGCATTTTTAGTGGTAACTCATGATTTACAGTTGGCTAATCGACTCAGTCGCCAGCTTGAAATGCGCGACGGTAAGTTGCAGCAGGATTCAACTCTGCTGGGAGCGCGTTAATGTCAGCGATGCCTTTTTCCCTCCTCATCGGTCTGCGTTTTAGCCGTGGACGCCGTCGCGGCGGCATGGTGTCGCTGATTTCGGTTATTTCGACGCTGGGCATCGCACTGGGCGTGGCGGTACTGATCGTCGGCCTGAGCGCGATGAACGGATTTGAACGCGAGCTAAAAGACCGCGTGCTGGCAGTGGTTCCTCACGGTGAGATCCGCCCGGTTAATCAACCTTTTAACGGCTGGCAGGGTGTTATCGATCGCGTTGAAAAAGTGCCGGGCATTGTGGCCGCTGCCCCCTATGTGCAGTTTAGCGGCCTGATTGAAAACGGGGCCAAACTTCGTGCTTTGCAGGTGAAGGGCGTTGATCCGCAGCAGGAAGGACGCATCAGCGCGGTGCCAAATTTTGTTCAGGGCGATGCCTGGCAGAATTTTAAAGCCGGTGAGCAGCAAATCATTTTGGGTAAAGGCGTAGCCGATGCCCTCAACGTTAAGCAGGGCGACTGGGTGACGGTCATGATCCCCAACAGCGACCCTGAGATGAAGCTGCTGCAACCTAAGCGCATTCGCCTGCACGTTACCGGTATTTTGCAACTCAGCGGCCAGCTTGATCACAGTATGGCGATGGTTCCCCTGACCGATGCCCAGCAGTATCAGGACATGGGTACCAGCGTGACCGGAATCGACATCAAAGTTAATGATGTCTTTGCTGCCAATAAGCTGGTGCGCGATGCGGGTGAAGTCACAAAAGCGTATGTCTACATTAGCAGTTGGATAGGGACTTACGGTTATATGTACCGTGACATTCAGATGATCCGCGCCATTATGTATTTGGCGATGGTGTTGGTGATAGGCGTTGCATGTTTCAACATTGTCTCCACACTGGTGATGGCGGTTAAAGATAAAAGCAGCGATATTGCGGTGCTGAGAACGCTGGGTGCCAAAGATGGGCTGATTCGCGCAATATTTATTTGGTACGGCCTGATGGCGGGGCTGGTGGGCAGCGTGTGTGGCGTAGTGATTGGCGTGATTGCCTCTCTGGAATTGACCAATATAATTAACGTGCTGCAAAAGCTGATCGGCCATAAACTTCTGTCTGGTGACATTTATTTCATCGATTTCCTGCCGTCGGAACTGCATTGGCTAGACGTCGTTAGCGTGCTAGGAACTGCGCTGGTGCTGAGTTTGCTCGCCAGTTGGTATCCCGCACGTCGCGCCAGCCGTATCGATCCCGCAAGAGTGTTGAGCGGCGGTCAGTAACCAGATTTCCGATTAAAGATGTTTTTCGGGTAAAGAAAAGGAGCGGTGAATATGCGCACACGCCATCGGCTGCGTCGGTTTCGCAAAAATAAGCGCATACGCCATCAGCGTTTTAGGTCGAATATTTTCCACCGCGACAGCATGGCCGCCGCGGAGTTGAAAAGGCCCTTCGTGGTCGTGCTCACGGGTGCCGGTATTTCGGCTGAATCCGGGATACGCACATTCCGCGCTGCGGACGGACTGTGGGAAGATCACAAGGTTGAAGACGTGGCCACGCCGGAAGGATTTCGACGTGACCCAGAGCGGGTGCAGGCGTTTTACAACGCACGACGCCAGCAGCTTCAGCAGGAAGAAATCCAGCCCAATGCCGCTCATCAGGCGTTGGCCGTGCTCGAAGAAGCCTTGGGTGATAACTTCCTGCTGGTGACACAAAATATTGATAATTTACACGAGCGTGCAGGCAGCTCTCGGATATTGCACATGCACGGTGAGCTGATGAAAGTGCGATGTAGCGAGTCGGGTCAAGTGTTTGACTGGCCCAAAGACTTATCGGTCGATGACCGTTGCCACTGTTGTCAGTTTCCTGCACCGTTGCGCCCTCACGTGGTGTGGTTCGGCGAAATGCCGCTGCGCATGGATGAGATTTACACCGCGCTGGCCAAGGCCGATTTTTTCATTGCTATCGGGACCTCGGGCCACGTCTACCCAGCAGCGGGATTTGTGCATGAGGCGCATATTCAAGGGGCTCACACCTTCGAACTAAATCTTGAACCAAGCCAGGTCGAAAGCCAGTTTGATGAGCGGATTTATGGCCCGGCAAGCACTGTAGTCCCCGAGTTTGTGCACGCCTTTCTGACCAACAAGAGCGAAAGCTGGAGCTAGCCTAGCGGCGTTGGGTAACCGTGCTAACAATGACCTGACGCAATATTCAAGATATTCAGCCTGCGCATAATAAACCTCTGTCGCCCGAGGATGCTTGAATATGGATAAGTTGCTTGACCGTTTTCTTCACTATGTCTCTTTTGATACCCAGTCAAAAGCTAACGCAAAATCCACGCCGAGCAGTGATGGCCAAATAAAACTGGCACAATCACTGCGCGACGAACTCATTTCACTGGGGTTCGACCAAGTGACACTCAGCCAAAAAGGCTGCGTGATGGCCACGGTGCCAACTAACGTTAGCTGGCCAGTGCCGGTCATTGGTTTTATTGCCCATCTTGATACCGCTCCCGATTTTACCGCTAAGCACGTCAATCCACAGATAGTTGAAAGCTATCGCGGGGGCGATATCGCGCTCGGCAACGGTGACGAAATTCTCTCGCCGGTGATGTTTCCCGTGTTGCACCAGCTTCTCGGCCACACTCTGGTCACTACTGATGGCAAAACGCTGCTCGGTGCCGATGACAAAGCCGGAATTGCCGAAATCGTCACGGCAATGTTGCGCCTTAAAAATAGCGATATGCCTCATGGTACTGTGCGTATCGCTTTTACGCCGGATGAAGAGATCGGCAAGGGTGCGCAGAACTTTGACGTGGAGGCCTTTGCCGCTGAATGGGCCTATACCGTTGATGGCGGCGGCGTGGGTGAGTTGGAATACGAAAACTTCAACGCCGCGTCGGTCACCCTAAAAATAGTCGGTAATAATGTGCATCCGGGCAGTGCAAAAGGGGTGATGGTCAATGCGCTGTCGCTGGCTACCCGTTTTCACGAGGCGTTACCGACGGATGAAAGGCCTGAAAACACCAGCGGCTATGAAGGGTTTTACCATCTCACCGGAATAAAAGGCAACGTTGAGCGCGCCGAGATGCACTATATTCTGCGCGATTTCGACCGAGGCAATTTCGACGCTCGCAAACAAAAGATCCTCGATTTGGCGCAGTGGCTGGGGGAAGGGCTGCATCGTGAGTGTTATATTGACGTCACCATTGATGACAATTACTACAACATGCGCGAAGAGGTGATGAAGCATCTTCACGTCATTGATTTGGCACGTCAGGCAATGAAAGACTGCGATATCAAACCGCTCGTGCAACCGATTCGCGGTGGTACCGATGGTGCTCAGCTTTCATTTCGTGGCCTGCCTTGTCCTAATATTTTCACCGGTGGCTACAATTTTCATGGCAAGCATGAATTTATTACGCTGGAAGGCATGGAGAGTGCGGTGAAAGTGATTATGCGGATTGCGGAGCTGACGGCGGAAAGCGCGCGAAAATAGACGTTGTTATGAAAATCCCCCGCAATAGCGCGGGGGATTGCAGATGAACATGAGAGAGACTATTAGGCCACTGCCCCGTTAGTTTTGTACTTCGCGCGGGTTCTGGCGTAATGCTCGGCCAGCGCGATGGCTTTGGCACCCGGCACCAAGGCAATATCGCACTCTTTCGGCAGCAGAGCGGTCACTGCGGCGGCAATCAGCAGGGAAACAACCAGTGCATAAATCGCCGTGCTCTGGCCGTAAAGACTCACTAATACACCCACCAGATACGGACCACAGAAGCCGCCCAGATTTCCCAAACCATTGATAACACCACGCGCACGGCCCGCCACTTCAGGTGTCGTCACTTTACCCGGAATAGTCCAGAAGGCGCTAGTTGCAGCCTGCAGGAAGAAGCCTGCACCGACCAAGAAACCATAGGAGGCCATCACGTTACCTTTCGCCGTCACGGATGCGGCCAAACAGGCGGCAAAGCCAATTAACGGTAAGATAATAAACATTCTGCGTTTACCGGTTTTATCGGAGAAGATAGACATCACCAGAATACCCAGCATAGTGCCCACGTAAGGGACAATCGCCAGCAGGCCAACGGAACTCATGTCACCGCCGGTGAGATTCTTCAAAATGGTCGGCAGCCACAGGGTGTAACCATAAATCCCAGTCTGGTAGAAGAAGTTAATCACAATCAGCTTCAGAATAGACTTGTTGCGGAACACCTCTTTCAGTGGTGCATCGTCAACTTTTGCCAGCGCTTTCAACGCTTCCCGTTCTCGATTAAGCTCGGTCACCAGATAGTTGCGTTCACGGTCAGAGAGCCATTTGGCCTCTTCAGGACGGTCACTGATGGTGAACCACCAGAACAGCATCACCACCACCGACAGCATACCTTCGATGATAAACAACCAGCGCCAATCCAGCGCATCCAGAATATAACCGGACAGCGGTGCGGTGATCATCCCGCCGATAGGGGCAAACATCAGAACATAAGCGTTGGCACGACCGCGTTCAGCGTCCGGGAACCAATTGCTGACCATGGTTAATACTACCGGCAACATACCGCCCTCTGACACGCCGAGCGCGAATCGGAGGAACAAAAGTTGGTATTGGTTGGTCACTAGGCCGGTCAGTACCGAGATAACTGCCCAGGCAACCAGCGAGCAGGCGATGAATTTTCTGCCGCTGCCGTGTACGGCAATACTGCCTCCGGGCACCTGTAAAAAGAGATACCCGATGAAGAAGATACCCGCAGCCAGTCCAGCCATTGAGGACGTAATGCCCAATGCACTGTCCATACCGCCTGGCATCGCGAAGCTGATGTTAACTCGGTCCATGAATGAAATAATGCAGGCAATTAATATCGGCGTAATAACGCGTAACCAGCGGGCTTTAGGTATTTTATTATCCATGGGTACACCTCGTTTATTCACAGACGCATTCCATCTCAAGGAATGAATAAATACGCGAATTCGGTTGGTATCTGAAATAAGGCATTGGGATGTAATGTTCTTATTAACCTGATCCGGCGATGCTCTAATAAAAGCATTTTCACCGATATATTTCGTGACTCAGCTCACGTTAGATCATGTTAAAAAAGGATGTTACTGGTAACGTGATCCTGCCCCCATGCGGTGGGAGCAGGCTTGCAGAAGGGATTGACGTTAAATAGTCCCGCCGAGGGAGATGCGATAGTGCAGGTCAACTCTTTCAATTGTAGGGATTTTATTGATTTTTTTAAGCATGATTTCCGCGCCCACTTTACCCATTTCAAAGCGCGGTGTAATAACACTTGCCAGCGCAGGCGTGGTGGCTAAACCAATATCGAGCCCGTGAAATCCGGAAATTGCCATATTCTCGGGAACCTTAATCCCCAATCTAATACACTCCTGTAAAACGCCCACCGCGATGTCGTCATTTGTGCACAGCACCGCATTGATGTCAGGATTATTTTGCCTTGCCAGGGTTAACATGCCCGCGCCAATAGAGACCGATGAAACTTTATTGGGCGTAATATGCTGGGCAATAAGTTGGTTATCTTCCATGGCCTTACGATAACCCTCATACCGATTCATATCGCGGGCATCGGACATGGAGCCAAAATACACCACCTGCCGTTTACCGCTGGCAATTAACGCCAAAGCCATGTCGTAACCGGCCTGAAAATTATCAAAACCGACGGCGATGCGGCCGTTGGCATTTTCCAGACTCATCAGCTGCGCTATCGGAATGTCGGCTGCGTTCAGGTATTTTTCAGCCTTCAAGGTGTGTACGGAATCTGTAAGCATCAGCCCGGCCAGGCGGTAGGTCAGCAGGTTAATGATGTGCTCTTCTTCGCGCTCTTTGCTGTAATCATAATTAACCACCAGCGTTTGATAACCCTGCGCGGAGGTTACGGACTCGATGCCTGCCAGCAAATCCGAGAAAATTTGATTGTTAAAGGAGGGGACGAGAATGCCTATCTTTTTGCTTTTATTCTTTTTTTCAGTCTCTTCTAGCGGAAAACCAACTTCTTGCATCACTTTGGTAATGCGTTCGCGCGTTTCAGGTGAGACTTTTTCTGGCGTGCGCAGAAAGCGGCTGACGGTCATTTTTGTGACGTCGGCGAGTAACGCGATGTCCTGCAGTGTGACGCGTTGGTTTCTCATCCGGGAGTCCTGCTGGTGCTAAAAGGGAGGAAAACTAATGCCTTCTATGTTACCAAATTGGCCCTGTCTTAACAACGCACACGGGGAAAGCAAAACACTATGACTATCAGGATGATGACACATTTTGTCGCGGTGTATTTTCTACCTGATGATTAAAATTTGGCTTAGTTTTAACGAGACGGATGACTCGGATCACGCTTGAGGTAACAGAGTTTGTTAACACTTTATAAAGTGATCTGCATCACAGTTTGTCGAGTGGTAAACCGGTTTGATTAACCTAGATAAAATTCATTCATCTTGCTCGTGGGTATCACGGACATTTTCGCTAGGTAACGTCAGGAAAATCACAATGACAAATTTATTCTCGCTGGATAACAAAAAAATCCTGGTCACCGGATCTTCACGCGGTTTGGGATTCCTGTTGGCAAAAGGTTTGGCCGAGCACGGCGCCGAAATCATTATCAACAGCACTACGCAGGAATCAGCCAATAAAGCCGCAGAAACCCTGCGTGCGGCGGGCTTCATTGCACATCCGGTGGCGTTTGACGTGACCCACTCTCAGGCTGTGCAGCAGGCTATCGACAAAATCGAAAGTGAAATTGGCCCGATTGACGTGCTGGTCAACAATGCCGGTATTCAGCGTCGCCACAAATTTACCGAATTCCCCGAGAAAGACTGGGATGACATTGTTGCCGTAAACCAAAAATCCGTTTTCTTGGTTTCACAGGCCGTTGCCCGCTATATGGTTAAACGCGAGCGAGGGAAAATTATTAATATCGGTTCCATTCAGAGCGAACTGGGTCGCGACACCATCACTCCGTATGCGGCCTCTAAAGGCGCGGTCAAAATGCTGACACGGGGTATGTGCGTCGAACTTGCCCGCTATAATATTCAGGTTAATGGCATCGCACCGGGTTATTTCAAAACGGACATGACACAGGCGCTGGTGGACAACAAAGAGTTTTCAGATTGGCTGTGTAAGAGAACACCTGCCGCGCGCTGGGGCAATCCTGAAGAGCTGATCGGCGGCGCTGTTTATCTTTCATCCCGCGCTTCCGACTTTGTGAATGGCCATTTGCTGTTTATTGACGGCGGCATGATGGCGGCGGTGTAAGTTTGCTGAACTGATTAACGACTCCGCTGAGCAAATTTAAAACAGGCAGACTTTGGGAAATATTATGATCAACACTAAAAAGAAAATTGCTCTGATTACCGGAGCGGGGAGCGGCATCGGGCTTAGCGCCGCCAAGTCTCTGGTTGCCAGCGGTTTTCTGGTCATTCTTACCGGACGCAGTCAGGAAAAGCTCGATAAGGCTGCTGCGCAGTTTGAGCAGGGGCAGGTTCATGCTCTGACTGTTGACGTCACCAGCCCTCATTCAGTGGCCGCGCTGTTTGCAACCGTTCACGAAACCTATGGGCGCCTTGACGTGCTGTTTAACAACGCCGGCACCAATGTGAAAGAGCAACCGATTGAAGATCAGCCCTACGAAGACTGGCTGGCGGTCATCAATACCAATTTGAACGGCGCCTATTTGTGTACTCAGGCGGCGGTGCGGTTAATGAAACAGCAAACGCCAATGGGCGGTCGAATTATCAATAATGGATCAATTTCGGCCCATACACCGCGGCCTTACTCCGCAGCTTATACCGCAAGCAAGCACGCCATTACCGGTCTGACCAAGAGTACTTCGCTCGACGGTCGCCAGTACAATATCGCCTGTGGGCAAATTGACGTGGGCAATGCGGCAACGGATATGGGGAATAAAGCGCTGAGTGGTCGACTACAGGCCGATTTTGAACTGGCGCAGGAACCGGTAATGCCTGCTGATAAGGTGGGAGACGCCGTGGCGTTTATGGCTAATCAGCCCGATGGCACTAATATTCTGACGCTAACGGTAATGGCTACCGCGATGCCGTTTGTGGGTCGCGGATAGTTTCATTTAGCGACAGTTTTCTGCCTGTGCTGTTTTACAGGCAGAAAACAACCAGCGACTAGAAATAAGGCTAACTGATCCTCTCGAATCCTGCCTGCAAGTCTTCCAACAAATCCTCAACGTTTTCTAAGCCAATATGTAAGCGAATCAATGTTCCCGTAAACGTAACGCCCGTTGCCGGACGAATTGCCGCCATCTCTTCGGGTTGATTTGCCAGAATCAATGACTCGAACCCGCCCCATGAATAGGCCATCTTAAAGTGGGTGAAATGGTCCAGATAATGGGCGAGTTCAGTATCATCGAGTTTAGTATCAAGAATGAATGAAAATAAACCTGACGATCCGCTAAAGTCTCTGACATAGAATTCATGGCCAGGACATTCAGGCAGGGCAGGATGATTAACGCGCGCCACCTTAGGATGTTTTGCTAACCAGTTGGCAACCTCAATACCACTTTTATGGTGCTGAGCAAGTCTCACTCCGAGAGTACGTAATCCGCGGCTGGCAAGATAAGCGGTGTCGGCATCAACCGTTTGTCCCATCAGATAAGAGTTTTCACGAAGCGTGTCCCAACAGCGGGCATTGCTGACAGCGGTGCCGATCATGGCATCAGAATGGCCAATGATATATTTAGTACCCGCTTGAATGGAAATATCGACGCCGTGCTGGAGTGGTTTAAACAGCACACCAGCCGCCCAAGTATTATCTATCACTATAATGATTTCAGGATTAATCGATTTTATTTGCTTAACCAATCCAGGAATATCTTGTACTTCCATGGTGATCGAGCTTGGCGACTCTAGAAAAACGAGACGCGTATTCGGCTGAATTAAATCTGCGATCCCACTAGCACTGCTCATAATAGGCGGGAAATAGGTCGTCGTTACCCCGAGACGGGTCAACGTTTTAGTGCAAAAATCCTGAGTCGGTTCGTAGGCACTTTCGGTGACTAAAATATGATCGCCCTGTTTAACGAAGGCCAAAATTGTATTAGCAACGGCCGCCGCACCGCAGGGATAAAGTGAACAGCCTGCGCCACCTTCAATCTCGGTCATGGCTTGTTGTAAAGCAAAGTGGGTTAATGTTCCACGGCGACCGTAGAACAGCTCACCTTCGGCCCTGAGCTTTGTCGCCTGCTTTTTACTCGCTACTGAATCAAAGACAATAGATGAGGCGCGTTGCACCACCGGATTGACCGCGCCGTGGCAAAACTTTTTGTCTCTGCCTGCATTAACTAACATTGTTTCTATTTTATTCGACATGATATTTCCTTTTTTAAACGTCAGTAGCGAGTTGATTTGTAGGGGAGGTGTCTTCGGCGGCGGGTTTTTTATTGCCGCAAAATCGTTGAATTATTTGGGTCGCGTTGAGATCGTTCACCACGTTGAGCATCGTGGCTGGGGCGTCAGTGATAGCGCCTAAAATAACCAACATTGGAATAGCTTCGAGCGGTAATCCGAGGGTGGTAACAATAAATATCTCGCCGAGGAAGGCTCCGCCAGGCACACCGCCAACAATAATGGCTGAAATCACCGCAATCATGAGGGTCAGCAACAGCGCTTGAGTATCAAACGGGATGCCTAATATCTGATAGATAAACAGGACTTTTAGCGTAGCGATCATTGCCACGCCGCCCTTGTTTAAGTTGGCAAGCAAAGGCAGGCTGACGTTTAATATGTCATCATTAAGTCCCATTTTTTTTGCCGCACGAATAGTCACTGGCAACGAGGCGAGTGAGGAGCAAGTTCCTAATGATGTCGCCGCAGGTTCCATCATACATTTCCAGAAGGATTTGATGGCCGGAAGGCCTCCTGCTATCCATGAATAAAACGTTGAGGCAAAAATAAAGTAGACCAGGCTGGTAACAAAGAACATAGCAATGACGCTACCAAAAGTTATCACCAGTTTAGGGTCCTGACTGGCCATAGTATCAGCGAAATAACAGCCCAGTCCCAGCGGTGCCAATTTCATTATGATTGAAATTAACTTCATAATAACGTCGTTGGCGGCGTCTAATAACGACGATATTTTCTGACCTGACTCACCGGCTTGCCCGATTGCAATACCGCCGATAATCGACATGATGATGAGCGCTAAAATGTTCTTTTTGCTTAACAGGCCAATAAAATCGCTGGCCGTGACCATTTCTACAAAGTTCATTCCTCCGGCATTACCCTGAAATGATTGCTCAAAGGTGACAACTATTCCTTTCGCTGGGTTGTATATTTCATGCAGGCCAATCATGGTTAATGATGCAACTAAAGGCATGAGTAAAGAGATGATGATGACGAGCAGGAGTATTTTGCCCAGCTTTCTGAGGTCAGTCATTTTTGCGATTGAAGACATCACACTGACACCGACTAGCGGAACAATGGTCATAAATAGTAAGTTTAAAAATATTTCACCGATTGGTTTAACTTCTTTTGCAATCGAGGGGAATGTCAGACCAATAAAGCCGCCTATTGCCAAGGCAATAACCAGTAATATTGATGATTTATAATTTTGTAATATTGCTTTCAACATTTATTCACCTTAGTTAGTTGTTGCACTAACGTATTGGTTAAATTTATTTTATAATTAAAACTTATAGGGGCTTTTTTGGTGTTAATCGTACTGATACGATTCTAATTGATTTGCAATCATGCTTTACTATTGTTTTATGGAAACACTTTTTCATTAAAGTTGAAAATGAATAGTCTAAGACATCCTTCACTTAAACAGATTGAGAGTTTTGTTCGCGTTGCCGACTTGCTCAGTATTAGTGATGCTGCATATTCGTTAAATGTAAGCGTTTCATCTGTGAGTAAAAGTTTGCAATTACTTGAAAGTTTATTAAATGTTACGTTAATAAAACGAACCACTCGAAGTTTATTTCTAACCGATGCAGGACGTCATTTTTATGAAAAATCTAAAAATCTCTTGGACGATCTTGATGAAACATTAAGCTCAACAATTCATTTTAATCAAAGGCCCAGTGGAGAACTGAAGTTAACCTGCTCTATGGCCTTCGGTTATACCCACATTTTTTCATTGATTAATGAGTATGTTAAGAAAAATGACAGTGTCACATTTGACGTTGATTTGAACGATAGGTGTATCAATCTAAACGATACCCACTATGATATTGCTCTCAGAATAAGCACGCTCCCTCCTGAAAATTATTCCATGCGCAAAATTTGTAATATTGATTGGGTATATTGCGCCTCAATGGAATATCTACTTAAAAAAGGGACGCCTGAGTCAATGAGTTGTCTGAGTGGCCATCATTTTTTTAGTTATCCTCTTATGAATTCAAGTACTATTGAAAGTAATAAAAAAATTCAAATTACTAAAATAAACTCAAGTTTGGCTATTTTGAAATGCGTGTTGAATCATCAGGGGATAGCTTACTTGCCGCTGTATTTGGCCGGTGAGCATTTAAAAAGTGGCAGGTTAGTTGCACTCAATCTTGATGATAAGATTATTTATAAAACACATCATCTGTATGCTTTGTATTTTCCCGCTAAATTCAGTAATCCGCGAGTAAGAACCTTTATTGATGCATTAACTGAAAGATTTCAACAGCCTTTTATATAAAAAAGGGAGAGTTGCTGAGCAACTCTCCCTTCTCAATAGACTCGAAAGTTAGCGAGTACGGGTTTTACGCCTTCTCACCAGCCAGAAGATAAGCAGAAGTACAACAACTACGCCTATCACCATTGCCGGTGCCATGAAGGGCTGTAGCTTGGCCAACAGCGTCACCGGACCGCCGCCGCGCAGCACGGCCACGTCGTGTTCCGTAACCTGAATGTCTGGATTACCGTAGTTTGTCAGCACGTAGTTAGAGATATCGGCGATCTGTGCGTCGGTTAACTGACCCACGTAGGAGCCTTCGCCAAACTTCGGCATCAACACGTGCTGGTCACCCACCTTGCGATCAACGCCGTAAAGAATGGCGGAAATCAGGTTGGAGGCATTGGTCAAGCCGGTTGCGGTATTGTTAAACAGCGAAGGATAAGCCTGATTTTTACTGCCGCCGCCGTCAGGTTGATGACAACTGGCACAATAGCCGCTGAACAGAGCCGCACCGCCGATAATGGTGTTATTGGCGTTATAAGGATGCGCACCGCGTAGACCATTTTCAACGTTTACCTGCTTCGGACCAAAGCTGTCTGCGGCCTGTTTATCAGCAGGGTCCCGCACCGGTGTGCTGTTTTTCAGGTAAAAGGCGATGGCGTTAAGGTCAGACTCCGGCAGGTATTGCAGACTGTTCTGCACGGCTTCAGCCATCGGCCCGGCCGCCTGATTTTTACCTAAAGTACGGCCAGTTTTCATGTACTCAACCAGCTGAGCCTGCGTCCAATTACCAATACCACTCACCGGATCAGCACTGATGTTCGGCGCATACCAAGGCCCCACCATGCCTCCTGCTAGCGGTTTCGACGTCACTTCCCCCATCATCAGGTTGCGTGGCGTGTGGCAGGTATCGCAGTGGCCAGCGCCGTTAACCAGATAAGCGCCGCGGTTCCACTCGTCGCTTTTAGACGGGTCAGGCTTGAAGGCCGAGCTGTCGAGGTACAGCATATTCCAGCCCGCCATCGCGATACGCATATTAAACGGGAAGGGGAGTGCGGTGATCTTGGTCGGCGCTTCAACCGGTTCCACGCCGTGCTGGAAGTAGGCATACATCGCCTTGATATCGTCATCGCTCATGTGGCTGTAAGACGTGTAGGGCATTGCAGGATAGAGGTTTTCACCGTCTGGGCGCACGCCATCGCGCACCGCGCGGCTGAACTGCTCTTCGGTATAGTTGCCGATACCGTACTTTTTTGACGGCGTAATATTGGTGGTGAAAATGGTACCCATCGGCGATTGAATCGGATAATCACCGGCAAACGCTTTGCCACCTTCCGCATTCGTATGACAGGCCTGACAGTCGGCTGCGGTAGCGACCTGTTTTCCTTTGGCAATCAGGTCCAGTTGGCTGTCCTGTGCCGATGCCAGTCCAGCAAAACCGCCGAGTACAGCACTCAGCAAGCCTAAACTCAGTAATTTTTTCATGCATGACCTGCCAGAGACTTAGCCATATCATCAGCGGCTTTGAGCGCCAGGGCTGCCATGGTCAGAGTACTGTTGACCACGCTGGATGAAGGAATTGCACCGCCGCCCGGCAGCCACAGGTTAGCGTGGTCGTGGGTGCGGCAGTCACCATTTACCACCGAGTCTTTAGGGTCGTTGCCCATGATGGTGCCGCCCATAATATGGTTATTGGCGTTCAGACTGGTGGTGATGTTGAAATCCTCGGCCATAAACAGTTTGCCGATCGCTTCCAGCTGCTTATGCGCGGCTGTGGCGCCTTCACGCACATAGTCACCGACATCGTAATGAATATCCGGGCAGGGCAGTCCGTGTGGATCTTTACGGGTTTTACTCAGTGTCAGACGGTTATTCGGGTCAGGAAGCGGTTCAAGGCTGATGGATAAATCAACGCCATAAATTGAGCGGCGACGAATTTCTGCATCCAGTTCTTCACCCACTAGGCCCATTTGTAGCGCTTTGTTGGTGGCAGGGATCACCTGGCTGATGTTGTTGAGGATCATTTTGTTGGCCGAGTAACTGGAGCGGAAATCACCGTCGCGGGGGCCGACCAAACAGCTGCTCTGCGCAGGACCACGACCGATCCACAGCGGTTCCGAGGCAATAAAGGTGCAGTGAAAGCCGGAGTGATCCATCATGTTACGGCCAACGTGGTCAGAAGAGTTGGCAATACCGTTCGGGTTTTTTTCGTTAGCGGCAATCAGCAGCAGGCGCGGGGTTTCAATGCCGTTACAGGCGAGCGCGAACACCTTACCGGTGGCTTTGTGCGACTGTTTTTTGTTATCGAGCCAGTGAACGGCGGTCACGCGGTTGTTTTCGTCAGTATCAATTTTGTAAACCACGGATTCTGCCAACACCACAGCGCCCTTGTTTTCAGCACGTTCAACGTGACTGATGCCATTGTACATAGCGCCAATCGGGCAAATAGGCTGGCAGTTGTTGTTACCGCAGCAAGTTGGGCGACCGTTCCACGGACGTGTGCTGCGGCCCTGCGGAATCGGCACTGATTTAAAACCGTGCGGGTTGACCACTTCAGCGAAACGGGTATCACCGTAGGCGTAAGGTACCTGCTCCATCGGATAAGGTTTGCTGCGCTCAGACGGGGACTGAAGCTCGGGGTCACTGGGACCGGCCACGCCAATTTCGTCTTCGGCGCGGCAGTAATACGGCTCCAGCTCTTCATAGGAGATTGGCCAGTCGCGGCCCACACCATAAAGGGTTTTCATTTTGAAGTCGTTGGGCAGGTGACGCCAACAGGAAGCAGCCCAGTGCCAGGTCGTGCCGCCGACGGTGCGCAGATAGCCCTGCTGGAAGCTGCTGGCGCTCGGGCCGGTCAGATTCACATAGTTATTTTTTGGAAAATAGAGCGGGGCGGGGGCCAGTTCCGATTGCGGATACAGTCCCTGAAAGTCGGAGCCAGCGCGGTTGGCAAACGGCATATTGCGCCAGTTTTCCACTGCCTGTGCGCGCTCGATGCGTAAACCGGCTTCCAGCACCAGGACGGAATGTCCCAAACTCACCATCTGGTCGGCAATCATGCCGCCAACAATCCCTGAACCAACAATAATGACGTCAGCAGAAGCGTCGCCGTCTGCGGTAAAAGTAGGTTTATTCATTATGCTTTACTCGTGTTATCAAGGTCGGGCGTCGCTTTCAAGCGCTCTTCTTTCATATATTCCGGCATCGAAGCCGCAGGGGGGGCGGCGGTAAACCACAGCGGGCCGTTGCCACAGTAGGTAGGTACGATCAATCCATCGCTAACTGGACGGTACATCAGCGCGTCTTTATAGGCGATCAATATGGAATCGGTACCATTTTTAACTGTGCCGGTGTACCAACCTGTAATAATGCTGGTCAGCAGGTCACCAAGACCATTTTGCTTGGCGATCTCCTGAAACTGTTTTGCACGCAGGCTAGGTTGAAGCAGCGAATACAGTTTGCTTACCTGCGCAGGAAACTGAGGATTACCCTGATAGAACGCGTTGAAAAAGCGCGCCGACATGCCCGGGCTCAGATCCTGATGCTCAGTAATTGCCTGAGAAATCATAAAAAACTGTGAAAAAATGACCGGGTCACCGGTCGCGGTATCTTTTTCAGCCTGGGTTAAAAATGGAAAACCCAGCAGCGTAGCAGCCACCATTGCCGAACCCACGCCTTTAAGCATGTTACGACGACTGAAACCGGTACCATTTTTTTGGGTGGTTAAGTCAAAAGGTGAAGGATTTTTGTCCATCTCAACTCTCTTTAATTTCGGGTGAAATAAGCCAGCGGCTTGCCAAAAGTTATTATTATTTTTTTTAACGTAGAGGCGCAGGGCCTCTTGAAGGAGGTTCAATGCCTCAGTGATAGGGTAATCCAGTAAAAACGGTGTGGATGATAATCCCACACCAACTAAAAGGCGCTAACAAATCGTGCTAAAAAATAACATTCTGTTTTCATTTTGGTTCAATTTAACAATCAAATAACAATTTAGTTCCTGGGAATGATAAAATTAACCTTAAGTTATGAATCATTTGGTTCGTTTTGTGGTGTCCGAATATGTAT
>NZ_MRWD01000059.1 GCF_002093625.1 Rouxiella silvae
AGTTAGTGTGCATTGTCACCTCTGAAAGCTTGCAAGGATTGCCAGCATCGCCTCTTTAGTTGATTTACAACAATGAATTAGCTAATAGCCTGTAAACAATTCTTTTCTCTCAGAATGCTTGAATATCCTTAATGTTAAATTAAGCTTAAACAACAATAATATTGCCATTGTTTATAGGGTGGCGTTTACTCTACGTTAAATAAACAGACGATACAGTTTGCCCTGACCACATGCCCTTTTTGCCGTCCTTAAATTACAGGATATGCTACATGGATAACTTTTTACCCTTCTCCCGTCCTTCAATGGGAGATGAAGAAATCAAAGCTGTTGAGCAAGTATTACGCTCTGGATGGATTACCACCGGACCGCAGACTCATCAGTTGGAGCAGGATTTTTCAGCGGCATTTGGCTGTAAACACGCCATAGCGGTGAGTTCTGCGACAGGGGGTATGCATGTAACGCTGATGGCGTTGGGAATAGGCCCGGGTGATGAAGTCATTACGCCTTCTCAAACGTGGGTTTCTACCCTGAACATGATTGTACTGCTTGGCGCCGAGCCGGTAATGATCGATGTAGACCCGAACACCCTGATGGTCCGTCCTGAAGACGTTGCCGCAGCCATTACCCCCAAAACCAAAGCCATTATTCCCGTGCACTATGCGGGTGCCTCGCTGGATCTCGACCCGCTTTATGCGCTGGCCGAAAAACATAATATCCCGCTGATTGAAGACGCTGCCCACGCGGCAGGGACGCAGTATCGCGGTCGCTGGATTGGCGCGCAGGGCACGGCGGTATTCTCATTCCACGCCATCAAGAATATGACCTGTGCCGAAGGCGGTCTGGTTGCCACCGACGACGATGAGCTGGCGGCCAAGGTCCGTGCCTTGAAATTCCACGGTCTGGCGGTTGACGCTTTTGACCGTCAGGTTCAGGGCCGACGCCCGCAGGCCGAAGTCATTGAACCAGGCTTTAAATATAATCTTTCTGATATTCACGCCGCGATTGCCGTTGTGCAGTTGAAGCGTTTACCCGAAATGAATGCCAGACGTGCAGAGTTGGCCAACCTGTATCTTGAAAAGCTACAGGGCACGCCGTTCCTGCCAATGCAGGTGCCGGCCTATCCTCATTTGCACACCTGGCATCTGTTCATGATCCGCGTGGATGAAGAACGCTGCGGTATCAGTCGTGACCAGTTGATGGAGCGTCTGAAAGAGCTTGGGATCGGCACGGGACTTCACTTCCGCGCGGCCCACACCCAAAAATACTATCGTGAACGTTACCCTGACTTGTCACTGCCAGACAGCGAGTGGAACACTGCGCGCCTGTGCAGTTTACCTTTATTCCCTGACATGCAGGACAGTGACGTTGACCGCGTTGTTGACGCGCTTAAATCCCTGCTGGAGAAGTAAGTAGTGGCTCAGTTTGAAGTAATTAAAAAAGTTTCCGTGGTGATACCGGTATTCAATGAGGAAGACAGCCTTCCAATACTGATTTCTCGTACCGTTGCCGCGTGCCGCAAGCTCGCACAGCCGTTTGAAATCATCCTGATTGATGACGGCAGCACTGACAATTCAGCTCAAATGCTGACTGAGTATGCTGAACAGCCTGAAAACTGCGTCATCGCGGTATTGCTTAACCGTAACTACGGGCAGCACTCGGCCATTATGGCCGGTTTTAATCAGGTCAGCGGTGACTTGGTTATCACTCTCGACGCTGATTTGCAGAACCCGCCGGAAGAAATACCGCGCCTGGTGCTCAAAGCGGAAGAAGGATACGACGTGGTGGGCACCGTGCGTGCCAATCGCCGTGACACCTGGTTCCGTAAAAGTGCTTCGAAGGTCATCAATATGATGATCCAGCGCGCCACCGGTAAATCGATGGGCGACTACGGCTGCATGCTGCGTGCCTATCGTCGCCATATTATTGAGGCGATGCTGCACTGCCACGAGCGCAGTACGTTTATTCCCATTCTGGCCAATACCTTTGCGCGTAAAACGGTTGAGATCCCGGTACAGCACGCCGAGCGCGAGTTTGGTGATTCAAAATACAGCCTGATGAAGCTGGTCAATCTGATGTTTGACCTGATCACCTGTTTAACCACCACGCCGTTGAGAATGCTCAGCGTTGTCGGCAGTTTTATTGCCCTGTTCGGCTTCGTGCTGGCGTTAGTGTTGATTCTAATGCGCGTTATTTTGGGCCCCGAATGGGCAGCAGAGGGCGTGTTCACGCTGTTTGCACTGTTATTTATGTTTATAGGTGCGCAATTTGTCGGGATGGGACTGCTGGGTGAATACATCGGTCGTATCTATAACGACGTGCGCGCGCGTCCACGCTATTTTGTTCAAAAAGTCATCGGTGCAAAGCCCGTTGATGTCGATACAGATCAGGAAAATAAATAATGAAAGCGATTGTTTTTGCCTACCATGATATTGGTTGCGTTGGCTTAAAAGCTCTGGTTGAAGCAGGCTATGACGTTCAGGCTGTGTTTACCCATACCGATTCACCTGACGAAAATAACTTTTTCGCTTCGGTAGCTCGCACGGGTGCCGAACTGAATTTACCGGTTTATGCACCGGAAGATGTAAATCATCCGCTTTGGTTAAATCGCATTCGCGACCTGCAACCGGACGTTATCTTCTCCTTCTACTACCGCAATATGTTGAGCGAAGAGCTGTTGGCTCTGGCCCCGCAGGGTGGTTTTAACCTGCACGGCTCGCTGTTGCCTCATTATCGCGGTCGCGCGCCGGTTAACTGGGCGTTGGTAAACGGCGAAACTGAAACGGGCGTTACACTGCACAAAATGGTTAAGCGCCCGGATGCCGGCGACATTGTTGGTCAGAAAGCCGTCAGTATCGACGCACAGGACACCGCATTAACGCTGCATGGTAAAGTGCGCGAAGCAGCTCAGGCGTTGCTGAAAGCACAACTTCCTTCCATGCTTGAGGGCGATTTCACCTTAACACCGCAGGACGAGTCGAAGGCCAGCTACTTCGGTCGCCGCACTGCCGCCGACGGTGAAATTCACTGGCAAAAGTCTGCTACCCAAATCAATAACCTGATCCGTGCAGTGACCGAACCTTATCCTGGCGCATTCAGCTTCCTGGGTGAGCGTAAGATGGTTATCTGGCGCGCGCGCGTGCTGGAACAGGCTCATGACAAGCAGCCAGGCACCGTGTTAAGCAGTGACCCGCTGGTGATAGCCTGTGGTGAAGGTGCACTGGAAATCGTTGCCGGTCAGAACGAATCCGGGCTTTATGTGCAGGGAACCCGTCTGGCAAGCGAAATGGGTATTATGCCAAACGTTCGCCTCTCTCCGCGCCCTACGGCGGTAATGAAGCGCCGTACTCGCGTACTGATTTTAGGCGTTAACGGCTTTATCGGTAACCACCTCAGCGAGCGCCTGCTGCGCGATGGCAACTACGAAATTTACGGTCTGGATATCAGTTCAGATGCCATCAGCCGCTTCATGGGCAATCCTAATTTCCACTTTGTTGAAGGTGATATCAGCATTCACTCCGAGTGGATTGAATATCACATCAAGAAATGTGACGTTGTGCTGCCGCTGGTGGCAATCGCTACGCCGATTGAATACACCCGTAATCCACTGCGCGTGTTTGAGCTGGACTTCGAAGAGAACCTTAAGATCGTTCGCGACTGCGTTAAATACAAAAAACGCATCATCTTCCCATCCACCTCCGAAGTTTACGGTATGTGTGATGACAAAGAGTTTGATGAAGATAGCTCACGTCTGATTGTCGGTCCTATCAACAAACAGCGCTGGATCTATTCGGTTTCCAAGCAGCTGCTTGACCGCGTTATTTGGGCTTACGGCGCTAAAGAAGGCCTGCGCTTTACGCTGTTCCGTCCGTTTAACTGGATGGGGCCTCGTCTGGACAACCTCGATGCTGCACGTATCGGCAGCTCGCGCGCCATTACTCAGTTGATCCTCAATCTGGTTGAAGGTTCACCGATTAAGCTGATTGACGGCGGCGAGCAGAAACGCTGCTTTACCGATATCAACGACGGCGTCGAAGCGTTGTTCCGCATTATCGAGAACAAAGACAGCCTGTGTGATGGACAAATCATTAACATTGGTAACCCAACCAACGAAGCCAGTATCCGTGAATTGGCTGAAATGCTGCTGAAAAGCTTTGAAGCGCATCCGCTGCGTGACCAGTTCCCGCCGTTTGCTGGTTTCAAAATGGTTGAGAGCAGTGCCTATTACGGTAAAGGATATCAGGACGTTGAGCACCGCACGCCGAGCATCAAGAACGCGCGCCGCCTGCTGAACTGGCAGCCTGAAGTCAGCATGGATAAAACGGTAGATGCAACGCTGGACTTCTTCCTGCGCACCGTAGAATCACCTGCCGAGAAAGGATAAGGCTTTGACCGAAATGAAAAAAGTAGGCCTGAGAATTGATGTAGATACCTGGAGCGGCACCCAAAAAGGGGTTCCTGAGTTGTTAAGGCTTCTGGATAAGCATCAAATCAAAGGCAGTTTCTTTTTCAGCGTTGGGCCTGACAACATGGGGCGCCATTTATGGCGCCTTTTGCGTCCCCGTTTTTTGTGGAAGATGTTGCGTTCGAATGCGGCGTCGCTCTACGGAATGGATATCCTGATTGCCGGCACTGCCTGGCCTGGCAAGCTGATCGCTAAAGCGTTTGCGCCATTAATGAAGCAGACTGCTGATGCCGGTCACGAGATAGGGTTGCACGCCTGGGATCATCAAGGGTGGCAGGCCAAAGTTGAAAAATGGACGCCGGCGCAGCTCGAGCAGCAGGTTCGCAAAGGCCTCACCGCGCTGGAAAACAGTATAGGTCGTCCGGTTGACTGTTCTGCCGTAGCCGGATGGCGCGGTGACCAACGTGTTATTGATGTTAAAGAAAAATTTAACTTTCGCTATAACAGCGACTGCCGCGGTACGGCACCGTTTCTCCCGCTTTTAGCCAATGGACAGCCGGGAACTGTGCAAATACCGGTGACCTTACCCACCTATGATGAAGTGATTGGTACGCAGGTTAAGACCGAAGGTTTTAACGATTTCATCCTCGACGCCATTGCGCGCGATGAAGGCGTGCCGGTATATACCATTCATGCCGAGGTTGAGGGCATGTCACTGTCTGCCATGTTCGATCAATTACTGACACGAGCAGGGCAGCAGGGGATCAAATTTTGTCCACTGGGTGAGTTATTGCCCGCTGACTGTAAAACGTTACCTACCGGTCGCGTAGTGCGTTCAGCGTTTCCTGGTCGGGAAGGGTGGTTAGGCTGCCAGCAGAAAGGATTAGACTGAATGTCGAACAGTATTAAACGCGCTTACGGTTTTATGTTGCTGTTGTTTTTTGTGCTGATTTATTTGGTGCCTTTGGATTTACGTTCACTTTGGCAACCTGATGAAACGCGTTATGCAGAAATCAGCCGCGAAATGCTTCAGCGGGGAGACTGGATAGTCCCCCACTTTATGGGGCTGCGTTATTTCGAAAAGCCAGTTGCGGGCTATTGGTTCAATAATATCGGCCAGATGATTTTTGGCCATTCTAACTTCGCTGTCCGCTTTGGTTCCGTGTTCTCAACGGCAATGAGTGCACTGCTGGTGTTCTGGCTAGCGAACCTAATGTGGCGCAATCGCACTAAGGCTTACACGGCCACGCTGATTTATCTCTCCTGTGCGCTGGTTTTCGGCATAGGTACTTACAGCGTACTGGACCCCATGATCACGCTGTGGATGACGGCGGCGATGGTCAGCACCTACTTTTGTTTGCGGGTTAACTCGACAAAAGCGAAAGCGTTGAGCTGGATAGCGTTGGGCCTGGCCTGCGGTATGGGCTTTATGACCAAAGGCTTTTTGGCACTCGCAGTGCCGGTTATTGCCGTTTTACCTATCGTCTGGCGCGAAAAACGCTTCAAAACTCTGTTCGGCTGGGGGCCTCTGGCCATAGTAAGCGCCGTGGCAATCAGTCTGCCGTGGGTCATTGCGATTGCACAGCGCGAGCCGGATTTCTGGCGCTATTTCTTTTGGGTTGAGCATATTCAGCGCTTCGCTGAAAAAAATGCCCAGCACAGTGCGCCTTTCTGGTACTACATTCCGGTGCTCTTGCTGGGCACACTGCCGTGGCTGGCGTTAGTACCAGGCGCCTTGGCCAGCGGATGGAAGAAAAGAGTGCTGCGTCCCGAGCTATTTTTCCTGCTCAGCTGGGCGATTATGCCGCTTATTTTCTTCAGCATTGCCAAAGGAAAATTGCCGACCTATATTCTGCCTTGCTTTGCTCCGCTCGCGCTGCTGATGGCCGACTATTTTGAACAGGTCCGTCAATCGGTTAATTCACGGGTGCTCAAGGCCAACGGCATCATCAACATCCTGTTTGGGGTGGTGGGCATTATTGTACTGCTGGTGGTATCGGGGCTGTTCCCGCTTCACGTTAAGCCAATTTACACCCGCGTAGAATTATACAAACTTCTCATCGCTTTGCTGTGTTTCGCCGTCTGGGGGCTTGCCGGAGCGTTAAGTATGACGCTGCCGCGACGCTGGTATTGGGCTGCTGCCTGTCCGCTGGTGCTTTCGCTGCTGATTGGACAAGCTATCCCACAAAAGGTGGTTGACTCCAAACAGCCGCAGGAATTTATCCTGCAGAATATCCAGACTCTACAGCAGAGCAAATATGTGCTGAGTGACGACGTCGGCTTTGCGGCTGCGCTGGGTTGGGAGCTTGAACGCAGCGACATTCTGATGTTTGATGAAAAAGGTGAGCTGCAGTACGGGCTGAACTATCCTGATGCAAAAGGTCATTATATCAGTGGCAAAGACTTCCCTTTATGGCTGCTAAAAGCTCGGGAACAGGGTGATGTTTCGGTGGTTATCAAGCTGGATCATGATTTGCAAACCTCCGCAAATCTGCCACCGGCCGACAATGAAATCAGCGCCGGTCGATTTAGGCTGCTGGTGTATAAAAAACTGCCATGATCGGCTATTTGTTGGTTCTGGTCGTTAGCATCCTGACCTGTGCGGGGCAACTTTGTCAGAAAAAAGCCGCACAGGCGGGTCAGCACCAGGTCGCGGGTAACCTGGGGGCGATCCTCCGCTGGCTGATACTCGCCATTTTTCTAATGGGCTGCGGATTATTGCTGTGGCTGCGCGTTTTGCAGCTGCTGCCACTGAGCGTAGCCTACCCGATGCTGAGTCTGAATTTTGTACTCATCACCTTTAGCGCCAACTGGTTTTTTGACGAGGCAATCGACCGCCGGCACTGGATGGGCGTTGCATTTATCATGCTAGGTATTTTGCTAATGGGGTTAAGTACGTGAAGGGACTTGGATGGGGTATCGCTAGCCTGCTTTTGGTGAGCGCAGCGCAGTTGCTGATGAAATGGGGCATGACCCATATGCCAATTTTTTCACTGGATCAGTTTGTTTTTTCGCTAGTTATCAATAATCTGCTGCCCTTTTTCATCGTCTGCTGCGGTATTGCAGGCTATGCATTATCCATGGCTTGCTGGTTCTTTGCTCTGCGTCAAATGCCTCTTAACCGTGCCTACAGTCTGTTGAGCCTGAGTTATGCGCTGGTCTACCTCGGCGCAGTTTGCCTGCCTTGGTTCAACGAAAACGTGCATTGGCTCAAGTCACTCGGTGCGCTTTTCATCCTGTTCGGCGTTTGGCTTATTCACAGTAAACCCGGCGTTCACGCAGAAAAATAATCCCATTCTCAGCCTTCGCCTTTGCAAATATCGCAGATAGTAGTTGGACGGCGGATAAAATAGCGCTAAATTCTTTTAATCCTTAGATAACGGTAAGTTATCCAAAATGCATAACCGTTCAAAAATTCTATATATTTTCTTGGCATTGATGGCGCTGATCCTCAGTGGCTGTAGCAGCCATGCGCCGCCACCGAGCGGTAGAATGGCCAACTCTGCTGTCGTTGTCGCCCAATTGAACGATCAACTGAGCCAGTGGCACGGTACGCCTTATCGCTACGGTGGGTTGAGCCGAGGCGGCATTGACTGCTCAGGCTTCGTTTTCCGCACATTCCGCGATAGATTTGGCGTTATTCTTCCGCGCAGCACCGCGGCGCAAACCGAGGTTGGCACTAAGATTTCGCGTAAAGAGCTGCTTCCTGGCGATCTGGTGTTCTTTAAAACCGGTGCAGGTGAAAACGGTCTCCACGTGGGCATCTATGATTCTGGAAATGAATTCATTCACGCCTCAACCAGTCGAGGCGTGGTGCGATCTTCGCTGGATAACGTTTATTGGCGCAAGGTCTACTGGCAGGCACGCCGAATTTAACTTCAGGACGAACATTTATGACCGCTTTACGTCTTCTGCTTTCCGACTCTTACGATCCGTGGTTTAACTTGGCGGTTGAAGATTGCATCTTTCGCCAAATGACCACTCAGCGCGTGTTGTTCCTGTGGCGAAATGCCGAAACCGTCGTCATCGGCCAAGGGCAAAATCCTTGGAAAGAGTGCAACACTGCTCGCATGGAGCAGGACGGAATTCGACTGGCGCGACGCAGCAGTGGCGGCGGGGCGGTATTTCACGATTTAGGTAATACCTGTTTCACCTTTATGGCCGGTAAACCCGAATACGATAAAAGCGTCTCGACGCAGATAATCCTTAATGCGTTGTCGAGCCTGGGTATTCACGCCAGCGCATCGGGACGTAATGATCTTGTGGCGCTAACCGGCGAGGGGGAGAGAAAAATCTCCGGTTCAGCTTATCGCGAAACGTTGAACAGTGGTTTTCACCACGGCACTCTCCTGTTGCATGCCGATCTCAGTCGATTGGCCAACTATCTCAATCCTGATCCTAAGAAACTGCAGGCCAAGGGCATCACATCGGTCCGCGCTCGGGTGGCTAATCTAAGCGAGTTTGTAAAAGACATCGACCATCAGCAGGTAAGCGAAGCCATTACCGAAGCTTTTTTTGACTGGTACGGTGCACGGGTAGAACCAGAAATTATCTCTCCTGACGTTTTCCCCGACCTACCGGGATTTGCTGAACAGTTTGAGAAACAGAGCAGTTGGCAGTGGAACTTCGGTAAAGCCCCCGCGTTTAGCCACGAACTTAATGAGCGGTTTTCCTGGGGTGGGGTCGATATTCATTTTGACGTTGAAAAAGGGCGCATCAGCCGCGCACAGCTGTTTACCGACAGCCTGAATCCCGAACCGCTTAATCATTTCGCCGATCGGCTGGTTGGCCAAAAGTACCACGCTGACGACGTTATCGTTGCCTGTCAGGCCTCGTGTGCTCAGTTCCCTGATTTTCGTGATGAGTTAGAACAGTTTCAACACTGGATGGTGGGTTGCATCAAATAACAACAGCAGGGCGATTTTATCTCGCCCTGACACGTTCTGTTTAAAATTGGTCTTTTTCAAGACGTATGTCACCTTCACCTATTTCCGTCTCATTTTTCCAGCCTCTACGCCGATAAAACTCTGCTGCACGCGTTGATTTACCTGTTTCCAGCCAAAGGGTGGAATGCTTAATAAAAAGGGCATCCTCAGCTGCCTGAACAAGCTTTTTTCCAATCCCTAAACCTTCATAAGCGGGAAGTACGAAGGCCGCAAAGAGACACCCGTCTTCTGGAATAATCATTGAGAATCCCAAAACGCGTTCTTCTTGCACTGCAACCCAGGCACATGGCGAGGACTCAATCATCTCTTTTATTGAGCTTAGAGTAATGCCCATAGCGTCGAGTTCCTGATAAGTCGTCGTATTTTCATTTACCGAGGTGCGAACGTGAAACAGTTCTTGAACGTCTGATGGCTTAGCTTCTCTTATGAATACGTCCTTCATGGGCTTTACTCCTTTTTATTGAGAACATCAGAATTTTGATAGGGGGATATTATGAAATCAATAGTACATCGTTTTAAATGATGTTTTAAGCACATTCACTGGATAGCGAACAGTACATAATTAAACTTTAGAATTCACTTTAATTATATTAATTTATTTTCGGATGTTATAAGATATTTAATAGTATTAACACAAGGAGAATTAATCATGGAACTAGAAAGTGTTGTTATGGAGCTGATTATTAATGCGGGAGATGCTCGATCTAATTCGATGGAGGCACTGCGTTATGCTCGTCAGCAAAAATGGGATGGGGCGGAAAACGCCTTAAAGGCAGCTACGGATTCTATTCGTGTTGCTCACCATATTCAAACCTCGCTGATAAGTGAGGATGAAGGCTGCGGGAAAATTCCGGTAAATTTAATTATGGTCCATGCGCAAGACCATCTTATGAATGCCATGCTATGCCGTGAATTAGCAGAGGAAATTATTTTTCTTCACAAACAGCTTGCATCAGTCAATAGTTAATAGCTCAACGTGTCAACAATTCCGCACTCATTTTGTCTTCTATAAAAATACCGCCTTATTAATTTACGTGGCTGAGGGTAACCAAGCCTGGGTTCGGTAATACATCGAGCCCAGGCTTATAATATGGGTTGGGTTATAATAACCCTATTAAAGTATAAATTAGGGGAGCATTATAATTACTCCCCATACCCACAATGATTTAAGGTTACCACCAAACTTCAGCCTGGGCGCCAAACGAAATCTGATCACTTTTCCTATCATTAAAGGCAAAGTCATCAATCTGATTTTCTAAGGCTTTAAGATAAGTGGTGTAGAACCGAATTTCTGGTCGTGAGTTCAGCATGCTGGTGCCCACTTTAAAGCTGTGGAACAGCGTCGTTTTAACCCCAGATTCATGATAGCTCATGTCATTGGCCTTATTTATCTGCTTGAACCACGCCAGTTCTACACCCGTCTGGTTGAAATCATTCCAAATATAAGCGGGGCGAACAATAGCGCGCAAACTGTTGAAGTCGGTGTGCTTGCCCGTGTGGTAGTCATATAAATCATTACCCTGGCTGTAAACCAGCGTGTTGGCCATGACAACATCAGGGCGTAGGTACAATTCACCTTGGGTAAATACGCGGAACGCCAGGCCATTACTGTGGTCGCCATAGTAATACACGCCGTTGCCGTAGCTAGGGTTAGCGTCGGAAATATTCATAAATCCGGTGGCGATAGAGTTATTGGCTACCTGGAAGGCAAAGTCACTGCTGCCGCCATTATCATACTTCTGGCGCAGTATTGTGGTACCTAACCAGGCATCTTTGACTTTAAAATACTTGCTGTCATTCTGCTCATGCCGCTGGTCGGTACTATCATTACTGGCATTATAGCGTGCCGCAACTTCCAACGTGGCCTTGTTCCAAAGCGGCACGCTGTGATAGTGCACATCAAACGAGTTGGTATTGACCTCCTGATGCCGGTCACAGTTGGCAGAGCCGTTATTATTGCGGGCACAGACGCGCAAATCTTGACGGTTAAGCGAAAAATCGAACTGTCCAGGGCCAATCGCGAGGTTTTCTATACCAATACCGCCCGCGGAGTTAGCCTGATGAGCCTTCCAGTCGAGCATCTGGATTTCATATTCCTGTATTGCATGCTTACCCACCCATAAGTTTGCCTCAGGGTATCCAGGAACAAAGCCGGTAGTGGTGAGGTATATATCTGAGAACTTCAATAAGTTATCGCTACCATCATTAAACCAGCCATCGCTGTAGTTTTGTCCGACGTTACCATCGAGAGTGACTACCGTTTTTGCCGTTCGCCCGTCCTTGTCATAGACCTTCTGGTTAAAGGTTAGATCAAACCAGCCGCTGTTCTCATTACCAAAGCGACCTAATGAACCGATTGCCCATGACTTAGGGGAACCGTTCGTTGTAGAGGCCCATCCTGCTCGGAAGTAACCGGTATAACTGAAACCAATCTCGTCTTTTATATAGCTACTGATATCCGCCATCGATACGGCCTCGGCACGGGGCTGCGCATTTGACGAAACGCCATTAGCATTTTTAGCAGGAGTCTTTCTTTCAACGATAACGCGGTCATTCTTGGTTAATTTTGTATTCTCATAATTATTAGCCTCAACAGGTTGAGGCGTGTTTTTTTTATATTTAGCCAACTCGTTACGTGTTTCCTGCAACTCCTGCTGATTTTCAGATAACTTTTTTTCCAGTAAACTTAATCTTTGCTCTATGGTGAGTGGCGCAGCATACACATGACTTGTCATGCAGGCTGTCATAATACCCAGTGCAATAACACTCTTCGAATAATGCCCTAACATATCTTTCTCCAGACAGAGGTAAAGTAAGCCAGTTTAATTAAACTGGCTTTTTATTATTGGATTGCTCTAATTACGTAGTGTGTCAATAATATCGCGCTGTTTCTTATTAATTACTGAATGGGATTTTTCTGACATATAAAGTGATAGGTTGCTCCCAATAAACCCGCATCATTTTTATGCGTTGCGCACTGAATAATTGTGTCTCGTTGACCCAGCCACGCCATATGTGATAATAGTTCGTTAATAAAACTGCATCGAGAAGTAATACCCCCGCCAATGAAAATATGAGTAGGGTCAAAAATATTAATCAGATTATATAAACCGGTGCATATATCATCATAAAATGCATTCACTAAACGCAGACATAATGGATTTTGCGCATCATAACCCTCAAATATCTCCTCACCGCTAACCTCTTCCCACGATCGCTGGGTGAACTCAGCATATCTCTCGCGCAGGACTTTCAAGGTGCACACTTTATTCATGGTGGAGTTATTCGGTACTTCAGCTCCCGGCCGTTCACTGAACATATAGCCGAATTCTCCTGCGCGAAAACGACCCCCGCGAATCAGGGAACCGTTGGCATAAATACCGCCACCAATGCCGGTACCAATGGTTAAACAGAGAAAATCCTGTAGGTGCTGTGCACTGCCTAGCCATTTTTCGGCCAGCAGTACGCAGTTAGCATCATTTTCTATACTGACCGGCAAGCCGCTCATCTGCTCCAACCACTGCTTAAGGTTGAAATTATCGAAGTGACGAATGGCGCCACCCATGCTAATCAACCCGCTGTGGGGATTTACATGTCCCGGTGCGCTGACGGCAATACCGCCGCAGTCTGGATTTTTTTTCAGCCAGTCATGCATCTGCTGCAGAATTTGTTTGCCATCGCTATCACCGACGGAGGCAGATTGCTGTTTAATAATCTGGCCATCGGGCGTCACACAGGCCATTTTCAGTGAAGTACCCCCTATGTCGAATGCGGCAATTTTCATTGTTCAACCCTCCATTATTCGGCTTTGCTCGCCGGCACCTGCGCTTTATTAGCCACCATCACGAAGGGCAGATAAATCAGCGTCGAGACCAGTAAACAGAATAGGCCCACTAACAGGGCTAACCAACTTCCTCCCGTGCCTAGGAAGGGGATCAGCGGCCCTGGCGTTGTCCACGGTAAAGCGTATGCCACCGGCGGGATAATATGTAATGAGACAAAGAAATAGCCTATAAGCGAATTTACGGCGGGAACGAGAACGAAAGGGATCACCAGAATAGGGTTCAAGACGATCGGTAAGCCAAAAATGATCGGCTCATTGATATTAAACAGCCCTGGAAAAATCGACAGTTTGGCAATATTACGATAATCGGCACGACGTGAAGCAATAAAAATGGCAAAGATTAACCCAAGCGTCATGCCTGAGCCGCCGTAGTTGGCGAAGGTATCGTAAATGCTGCCCCAGGTTATCGGATATGGGGCACCCCAGGTACTGCCATTTTGAGCCGCATAGGAGAGATTCTCGAGATTGGCCTCCGAGAAAATAGCTTCGCGGATGGCTGCCACGGTATTGGGTCCATGTATCCCCAATACCCAAAGCAGGTTGGTGAACAGCCCAATAATCACCACGGCAAAGATATTAGTCCCCATATGTTTCAGCGGTGATTGAATTAACGTATAAACCAGGTCGTTAATTCCATTGGGTGAAATCAGGCTAATGAGATAGTTAAGAATGGAAAAAATCACCATGACCACAAAAACGGGAATTAATACCTTAAATGAGCGTGATACTGCTGGGGGGACTTGATCAGGCATGGTAATCGTAGCGCGAGGAGAACGGGCGAGGCGGCAAAAAATTTCAGCGGCGAGCAAAGCCACTAAAATAGCAACAAACAGCCCCTGCGCCCCCATATATCGCATAGTCACAAAATTTTGACCATCAATTTCATGATACGGCGTATAAACAATAAAGAAGGCTCCCATTGAGGTTAGCCCACATAATAATTCATCCTGCTTAAATGAAGCAGCAATATTTCTGGCAACTAAAAAAGCGATTAAAATCGCCATAATATTAACTGAGCCCTGCATTACGGGAGAAAATAAGGCCTGGGCATCGGCTAAGTTTGGGAATATTTTACCCAAGAAAAGCATTTTGGCAATAAATCCATCTGGAGACAGTATGGCAAAGTTTATTAATGCAATGAGGGAGCTGGCCATAACCAGAGGGAAGGATAATATAAATGCGTCTCTCACCGCCGAAACCTGGCGTTGAGAATTGAGTTTAATTGCAACGGGAACCAAGACTTTTTCCATTCCTCGTTCCAGAGAGGTCATCATGCTCATCTATTTTCCTTGCGTAGATTTATAGTTATTTCTTCAGACTGTCACTTCCTGAAGTGCATAGACATGAGAACGCAAAGGAATATAATCCCTCGCGTTCAATAAATTACTTTTTTAGGATTTAATTAATGGCTTTTATTGATTGCTTTTACTGATTGCTTCAAATGCTGTTGCTAATACAGCCTGGCCATCCATAGCGCCATAGTGCTTCATATCTATCACCAGCACGGGAACACGCCCCTGCACGATATTTTCAACCTGGGTTTTTTGGTAACGCACTTGCGGGCCAAGCATAACAATATCGGCCGTGTCTATCACGCTATCAAATTCGGCGATAGATAATGCCTGAATATCTACGGTTTCATTTATCGTGGAGGCGTGAGCAAGCATTCTCTTCACTAACATGCTGGTAGACATGCCTGCGGCACAGACTAATAAAATTTTTTTCATTAAACTTCTCCTAACGCGAATAAATAATCGCTAAATCATTTAGAGGTAATATAAACAGGATGTCATCGCATTATTTATTATTGCGTGTGAGCGTAGCGCCATGACTTCTAATGACCTCCTGATACCAATAAAAGCTTTTTTTCTTATAGCGTGTTAGCGATTTGGCACTATTTTCATCACGGTCGACATATACAAACCCATAACGTTTCTGATAGCCATTTAACCAGCTCAATAAATCGGTAAAGCTCCAAGTGCAATAGCCAAGTACTTCAACACCATCAGAAATTGCCTGTTGCACCGCCAAGGCATGCTCATTGAGGTAATCAATACGGTAGTCATCATTAATTTGAAGATCGTCGGTCAAGGTATCGTATTCGCCTAACCCATTTTCCGTGACCATGACAGGGAGTTGATAACGGCTGGCAATGCGGCGTAATCCAATGCGCAAGCCGGTGGCATCAATATCCCAATCCCAGTTTGTGCGCTGTAGGTGGGGATTACGTACGTGTTTGTATACGCCGGGTAAGCCAGATTCTTGGGCCGTGCCTTTTTTACCCGTAGTATTCATTTGCTCAATGCCCACCCCATCTAACGGGTTATAGGCGTTGGTCATGGTGCGGTAGTAATTCACCCCCATAAAATCGGGAATGCCCTGTTTTAACAGAATGGCATCCTCAGGATAAACGTCGGGAGCGAGATGGTTGTCCACCAGCCATTGCCATACCTGCGGTGGATATTCCCCACGGGCATACACATCCATCCAGAAATGAGCATCGAAGGCTTCGGCATTTTCCGCTGCCAGAACGTTCTCTGGATTGGCATCAATGGAGTAGTTAGGGCCATACGCGAAGCTTGGACCAATTTTCCCTGGGCAGCCTAAACTGCGGAAGGCCACAATGGCAGCAGCATTGGCCAGATTTGCGTGATGATTGGCTTGATACATACGTTTTTCATCACGTACGCCGGGTGGGTGCATTGCCGTTTTATAACCATGACTAATAAATACGTTCTGCTCATTCATCGTAACCCAGTATTTCACTCGATCGCTAAAATGAACAAACAGCGTTTTTGCATAGCGAACAAAATCATCGACAATTTGACGTGATTCCCAACCGCCGTATTGGTCCTGCAACGCCTGAGGAATATCCCAATGGTAAAGCGTAACAATGGGCTCGATGCCTTTCTCCACTAACTCATTAATCAGACGGTCATAGAAATCAAGGCCTGCTTGATTAATTTCGCCATTACCCAGTGGATAAATGCGGCTCCAGGCAACAGAAAAACGATAGGCACTTAGACCTAATTCAGACATCAAGGCAACGTCTTGCGGATATTGATGGTAATGATCGACGGCAATATCGCCGTTAGTGCCTGCAAACGTTTTACCTGGGATGCGCACAAAATTATCCCATACAGACGGGCCTTTTCCATCGGTATCCCATGCCCCCTCAACTTGATAGGCCGCAGAGGCTGAACCCCATAAAAAGCTTTTAGGAAATACTTTTAACTGTTTATGTTCCATTACCTTATCCCTTTTTGATAACATCATCCTAAGATTTATCTTAATCACAAAATACGTTATTCTGGAGAAGCGATTCTGTTATGTGGATCACTTTATTTTATAATTACCTGTGTCCAATTTTTATTTAAAAAAAGAACAACTCAAGCACATATATATTTATATTTTTAATGGCTATTTATAATGATCTGATTTTTATGGATAAAATTTACTTCTGGTGAAGTTCAGATGAGGTGCAAAAGTGATTTTTAAAGAAATAGTCAAACGTCTACGCGATCGCGTCAATTCATTGGAATATCAAATCGGAGATATTTTACCCTCTGAACTGAGGTTGGCTAAAATATTAGGCGTTTCGCGAAATACGATCCGAAAAGCGGCAACTGAGTTGGTAAGTGAAGGGTTGTTGGAGCGGCGTCACGGTACCGGGACTTTCATTAAGAACAAAAATATTCAACCGAGAATAACGACCTTAAAAAGCTTTTCCGAAAATGCACAGGAGGCAGGTAAGCACTGTGAAAACCGGGTGCTGGAGTTTCGTATAATGCCTGCTAGCCTGGAAATTTCTAGCCAACTGCAAATTCAATTCTCAGAGCAAGTTTATTATGTCAGGCGACTGCGTTGTATCGATAACAATCCGGTTCAACTTGAAGACACCTGGATGCCGGTTGCACTATTCCCCAATTTATCAGTACAGGATATGCAACGATCCAAGTTCTCTTATATTGAGTCGGTGTGTGGAATGACTATCGCCGGGTGTTATGAAACATTTTTACCCGTTATACCGAATAAGAAAGTCGCTGCGCTATTGCATTTGAGTGAGAAAGACCCCGTTTTACAAATGAGTACGCAGGCCGTGGATATTAACGGGGTAAGGCTCGATTACTCGACGTTGGTGTGTAATGTTCACGAATTCCGGGTGCGCTATTTTTGGCCACGTCAGCGGCCACAGTATGAAAACACTAATTAGGCTGTTTAGCGCTTAGGGTGTGGCTGGGCGTGCCGGCGTTTTTTGGGCGAGAAAAAGCCCATACTGCTGCCGCAATCCAGCCCACGCCTGTCCAGCCCAAGAGCAGATTTAACGCAAAGATTGCCGGGAGATTTTTATGCTTCCTGTGGTCGGCAACCAGAAAGGGCAGGAAATAGCCCGCGACCGCAAGAATAACGGCAACCGGTACCAACATTTCACCTGTAGTCACTTATTAACTCACTGAAAAAATAGAATTCAGCACTTTAAATTTGTTGTCTGGAAATTTCAATTGCAATCGCATTTGCTAACAATGTTGTCTTTTTTTTACCCGCTACAGCAGGTGTTAAGGGCTTCCTGTCAGGGGAAAATATTTCTCCCCTGACGGAGAATCGGCTTTGTTAAGACTGCCAGCCTAGGCCTAGGCTTTTTTGCAATGCGACATAGTCAAGCGCCAAATCGGTTTGTGACTGAATACGCTTCTGACTCGCGCTAAGACGAGTACGTTGGGTATCAAGTACATCAATCAGACTGGATACACCCGCATTGTAGCGCTGTTTCATCAGCACATCGTCGCGGTCGGCCGCCTGCTCAACGGTCATGTAACTCACCAACGTTTGTCGTTGTTCGCCATAGCGTGAAAGCGAACCATTGGCGTCACGCAGTGCGTCCAGCACCGTTTTTCGCCATTGGGCTTCGGCTTCATCGCGCTGCGCCTTGGCGACGTTTATCTGTGAACGAATACGGCCAAAATCGAGAATGTTCCACTGCAACATCGGAATAAGCAGCCATGACTGATTGCTTTGGTTGAAGACTTGGCTGCCGGTATCACTGCTGAAACCAAGAATGCCACGCAGAGTGATTTTAGGGTACAAGTCCGCGACGTGTTCACCGACTGTTGCGGTGCTTGCCGCCAATTTACGTTCGGCGTTGCGCACATCTGGACGGCGGCGCAGCAGGTCCGTTGGGTCACCTACCTTGATCTCACCGGGTTGAGCAGGCAGTTTGACAGCACCAGAAAGCAGGTCGTCCAGTGCGCCCGGCGTCAGACCAGATAAAAACGCCAACTGATCTTTGTAGCCACTGATTTGTGCGCGTTGTGTCGGTAACTCGGCCTGACTGTTTTCGAACTGTGTTTGCAGACGATTAACGTCGCTCTCGTTAGCCGCGCCGCGTGCCTGACGTTGACGGGTCAGGTTTAGCATTTGCTGTTGCAAAACGAGGTTCTGCTGCAAATTGGCCAGTTGCTCCTGCGCGCCACAGAGTTGCAGATAATTACTGGCCACCTCGGCAGCAATGGCCACCTGCGTGTCGGCCAGGCTGGCTTCGTTCGCCTGCTGCTGGGCGCGTCCCGCCTCAGTGGCACGGCGCTGTCCGCCAAACAAATCAAGTTCCCAGCTGGCGTCAAAACCGCTGCTGTAGAGGTTGACCGGGTTACTTATCGATAGGTCTCCACTGCTGCTGTCGGGCAACTTGGCACGAACCAATGCACCGCTGGCGTCAAGTTTTGGCAGCTGTTGTGCCTGATCCCCCGCCAGTGCCGCGCGCGACTGTTGCAGACGTGCACGGGCGATATCGATGTCTGGATTGTGCTGCATTGCCTTCACAATCAGCTGGTTGAGCCTGTTGTCGTTAAACGCTAGCCACCATTGAGACTGTGCCTGTCCGCTGCTGACGCCAGAAGCGGGCAGGCGGGTAAATTTGGCCGTGAGTGGCACAGTCGGCGTTCCGTGATAGTCAGGTCCCACGCTGCAGCCGGTAAGCAGCAGGGCCAGACTGCCTAGCGGAGCAAATCGCAATAATTTATTGTTCATTTTCTGTCACTTATGAGTTAAACGTGGGGTGCGCAACAACAGCGCCAGTGGAATACAGCACACCAGAGCCACGCCCAGTACGAAAAACGATTCGGAATAGGTCATTACCAGCGCCTGCTGGGAAATTTCGTTGGCCAGCTGCCCCATCGCCTGCATTTTTGCATGTACCATGTCGCCACTATGGCTAAAAAACTGACTCGTACTGGCCGATATTCGGCTTTCGGCCAGCGGCGAGTTAGCGGTCACCGACTCGCGAATAATGTCATCATGTAGCTTTCTCTGTCGGTCGATAAAGATGCCCAACAGCGCCAGTCCCACCGAGCCGCCGAGGTTACGCATCATGTTGTACAGTCCGGCGGCATCGGCAACTTCATCGTCATTTACCGCCGCCATCGAGGCCTGATTGAGCGGCATCATCGCCATGATTTGTCCGGCACCTCGCAGCAGCTGCGACCAGAAAAAATCATCGCCGGTACTTTGGGTCGTCATCGAAATATCAAGAAAACAACTCAGTGCAAAGAAACCAATGCCGGTAATGACCAGTAGTCTTGTGTCAACGCTGCGCAGCATGCGCGGCAACACTGGCATTAGCATCAGGCTAGGAATGCCGGACACTAGCAATACCATCCCCGACTGCTGCGCGTTGTATCCCACAATCCCGCTCAGAAACTGTGGCAGCAGATAAAGCACGCAGTACAGCCCCATGCCGAGCACGAATATGATAACCAGCACGCTAACAAAGCGTGGATTGCGCAGTAAAGAGAGGCGAATAACCGGTTTTTTGGCAGTGAACTGCGAGATACTGAGCAGGATAAAACCGGCCACCATCGCCACTGTAAGCCAGATAATCAATGTGGAATCAAACCAGTTGTCGCGCTGACCCTCCTCAAGTACCACGGTAAGGCAACTAAGCCCGACGCTGAGCCCGATAATGCCCAGCCAGTCAGCCTCCATGAAGCCTTCCCAGTGCGGTTTTTCCTTGGGTAATCCACTTAATAACAGGGCGATCAGGCCGATCCCCACCGGAAGATTCAGGAAGAAACACCAGTTCCAACTGACGTTTTCGGTCAACCAGCCGCCGAGCACTGGCCCCATTACCGGCCCGAGGATCACAATAACCCCAAAAATTGACATCCCCAGCGGCAACTGCCTGCGCGGTAGCCGGGTACGTATGATCATCTGTGCCGTGGGGATCATGGCTCCACCGGCAAAACCCTGACCAACGCGACCAATAATCATCTGCGTCAGACTGCTTGAGACGCCGCACATCACCGAGAAAGCGATAAACAACAGTGCGCACCAAAGCAAGAAGTTGCGCAGGCCGAGCAGGCGGCTGAGCCAGGCAGCCAGAGGGATCATGACGATTTCTGACAGCAGATAGCCGGTGGAGATCCACGTGCCTTCAGTGCCCGTTGCACCAATCTCGCCCTGAATTTGTGGCAGGGCCGAGTTAGTAATCGAAATATCCAGCGTCGCCATTAATGCACCCAGCGCACCGGCAAAGACGGCTATCCAGTCGGTGACCGAGGCGGAGGGCTGAGTTTGCTCAAGCGGGATGCTGCTCATGGCTGCGCCTGATGCTGATTAGGGTGAGTGTTGACATCCACCGTGACAGACATCCCCGCTAGCAGGCGTTTTACTGCGTCGTTTGTATCAGTAATGCGAATACGTACTGGCACGCGCTGAACGATTTTAGTGAAGTTCCCGGTGGCATTATCCGGCGGCAGCAGGGCAAACAACGAGCCGGTTCCTGGAGCGAAACTGTCGACTACGCCGCTAAAATCGTGGCCGGGGAACGCGTCGACGTGCAGCGTTGCCGCTTGGCCAGGCAACATGTGCGTCAGCTGAGTCTCTTTAAAATTGGCGACCAGATAAAGATCGTTCTCTGGTACGACGGTTAGCAGGCGCGTACCAGGCTGCACGTATTGTCCAACGCGCACGGCACGATCGCCAACCCGGCCATCCTGCGGGCTATAAATGACGGTGCCACGATAATCGATATCGGACTGAGCACGGTTGGCCTCTGCGGATGCGAGCTGGGCTTTGGCCTGTTCTATCTGCGCATGCATCGACTGAATTTGCGCCGAAGCCGATTTTACGGCGGCGACGTTGGCATCATAGTCTGCCTGCGCCTGGTCGCGGCTGCGGCGCAGCTCGGCCAGTTTTTCCTGATTTTCAGCACCGCTGGCGGCCAGAGGAAGATAGCGCTGATATTCACGATTTGAATAGTTAAGTTGAACCTGTGCAGAACGCTGCTGCGCCTGAGCCTGTTCTATCTGTGCATTCTGTCGGTTAATCTCGGCAGTGGCCTGATCGATAGCCGCGCGATCGGCCATAATATTGGCTGAAGCCTGATTCAGTCTGGCTTGATATTGGTCGTCTTCGAGCTGAACCACCGGCTGACCGGCTTTAACCCATTGGTTATCTTTAACCAAAACTTTTGACACATAGCCCGAAACCTTTGGCGCCAGTGTCACACTGTCGGCCTGCAAGTAGGCATCATCGGTTGATTCGCTATAACGAGCGATAAAAAACCAGTACAAGAAGGCCATCAGTGCAATCAGCACTGCCACCGCGACAACACGGAAAATAATACGGCGTTTTTTATTGGTTTGTGGCTTTACGTTAACTGCGGGTGAGGCTTCTGAGGACGTTGTCATCGAGGCTAGTAACACAGAGAGAACCTTTTAAGTGAATTTATTACGCTTGAGATAAATATTCCAAATGGGACAATTATGTCAAGTGATATACTTTTATTATACAAATTGACTGTTATAATTCGCATGTTTTGCTACAGGAACTGATTAATGAATGATGACAGCCTCCCTAAACAGCTTCGCCATCCTCCCTCTGGTGGCTATGCCCGCGGTGATGAAACCCGGCAACGTATCATTGACAGCGCAATAATTCTGTTTGGAGAATTAGGCTTTGAAGGCGCCTCGACACGGGCGATTGCAAAACTGGCAGGTGTGAACACTCCCGCACTGCAATATTATTTCGAGAATAAAGAAGGGCTATACGTCACCTGTGTGGACTTTTTGGCGCAGGAGAGTTATGACTGGTTTGCCCCTCTCCTCAAGCGCATTGAGTTGTTGAAAAATCCAGATGCTGAAACCTGCATTGAGATGTTTTGCAAGATGTTGGAGACCGTGCTGGAGCGCGTGTTAAACAATAAGGCCGTGCATCAGCGGCGTCTTTTTCACGTGCGAATCAAAATGGGACAGGGGCCGGAAAGGGCAGCAAGTCTGTTCAATGAAAAACTTCTCTGCCACATCCATCTTGCCGGTGTCACGCTGGTTTCGCGCATATCCGGCAGTTCGATCGACGATGAGCAGACGCAGATCAGAGTGCTTTCGCTGTTTGGCCTTGCCACGACGTTTTATACCGTGAAGCATCCAGCGTTAAGCGCTCAGGATGACAGTCATTTTCCCGATGATAAAATGGCATTAATCAAACGTAACGTCCGCGAGCAGTGCCAGGTACTGATGCGCAGTTGGATGGTTTAAAGAGGGCTTATGCCGCAATTCGAACACCACTATTTCGACCAATTACCCGGTTTTTATACTGAATTGCAACCTACGCCGCTCAAGGGCGCAAAACTGCTGTATCACAGTGTACCGTTGGCGGAAGAGTTGGGGCTGGACGCATCGTTGTTCAACAGTGAAAACTCTGCCTATTGGAGCGGTGAAAAGCTGTTTCCAGGCATGAAACCTTTGGCTCAGGTTTACAGCGGTCATCAGTTTGGTCAATGGGCAGGTCAGCTCGGCGATGGGCGCGGCCTGCTGCTCGGCGAACAAAAATTGTCCGACGGGCGGTATCTCGACTGGCACCTAAAAGGCGCGGGGTTGACCCCTTATTCACGCATGGGCGACGGGCGTGCCGTTTTGCGTTCGGTCGTGCGCGAGTTTCTTGCCTCTGAGGCGTTACATCATCTCAGTATTCCTACCACCCGCGCGTTAACGATTGTCACCAGCGAAGAGCCGATTTATCGCGAGCAGGCAGAACGAGGTGCAATGCTCATTCGCATAGCGCCGAGCCACATCCGTTTTGGGCACTTTGAGCATTTTTATTACCGCAAACAGCCTGAACAGGTCGCCATGCTGGCTGATTATGCGATTGAACATTTTTGGCCAACGCTGGCTGCGGAGAAAGACCGTTACCTGCTGTGGTTCACCGACGTGGTGGCGCGCACGGCAAGCCTGGTCGCTAAATGGCAGAGCGTCGGTTTTGCTCACGGCGTGATGAATACCGACAATATGTCGATTCTCGGCCTGACCCTCGACTTTGGGCCTTATGGTTTCCTCGACGACTATAAGCCGGACTTTATCTGTAATCACACCGACAGCCAGGGTCGTTATAGTTTTGATAACCAACCTGCGGTAGCTTACTGGAATTTACATCGGCTGGCGCAGGCGTTATCTGGGCTGATGTCGACTGAACACTTGCAAACGGCCATTGCCGCCTACGAACCGACGCTGATGGCCGAGTATGGCAAACTGATGCGTGCCAAACTGGGATTCTTTAGCGAAAATAAACAAGATAACGCTCTCCTGACCGATTTATTGAGCCTGATGGCCAAAGAGGGGCGCGATCATACCCAGACCTTCCGTCTGCTGAGCGAGGTTGAACAGGCCGATGCGGGCTCACGTTTGCGTGATGAATTTATTGACCGCGATGCGTTTGACTCTTGGTATCAGGCTTATCGTCAACGTTTGTTGCTTGACGATAAAGGCGACAGCGAGCGGCAGCAGGCGATGAAACAGGTTAATCCACGCGTAATCCTGCGCAATTATCTGGCGCAGGAAGCCATTGAAGGCGCAGAAGTTGATAACATTACTCAGCTTACGGCGCTGCATAATGCGTTACAACAGCCCTACAGCGACGATCCGCGTTTTGATAAACAGGCCGCTTTGCCGCCTGACTGGGGTAAACATCTCGAAGTTTCTTGCTCAAGCTAAGTCCAAAACACGCCCAGATTCGCAAGATTCAGGGTGTGAAGCTGATTTTTATCTGATTATTTCCTGATATTACTCTGAGTCAGTGGCGTAAAAACACTTGGGGAACGGGGCTCTCTGGGTGATTTACCACCCCAAGATCAGCACGATACCAGCGCTGTAATACGTCAGTTTGCAATACCTCTTTTGGCGAACCCGCCGCCACCAACTCTCCCTGATGCAACAGCAGGATCCGATCGGCATAAAGCGCAGCCAGGTTCAAATCATGCAATACGCAGCAAACGGCCAGCGGCGACTGGCGGGTTAAGCGATGCAATAAACGCAGACTATGCTGCTGGTGGTAAAGGTCCAGCGCCGAGGTGGGTTCGTCTAGAAATAGCCAGCGTGGTGAAGGGTTGGTGCTCCACAGTTGAATAAGCACACGCGCAAGCTGTACACGCTGCTGCTCCCCGCCTGAAAGTTGCCGATAATCTCTGTCGGCCAGTGAAAGGCAGTCTGTCTGTTCAAGCACCTGCTGCAAAGCCATCTGCAACTGAGCATTATTGTGTGGCGAACGCCCAAGGCTCACAATTTGCCGTACGCTATAGCCAAACGCCAGCTCACTGTTTTGACGCATAACCGCGCGGGTGCGTGCCAGCTCCAGCGGGTTCCAGCGCGCAAGTGGACGACCTTGCAGCGTGCAGTCGCCAGACTCTGGCGTAAGATACCCGGTTAATAGTCGCAGCAGGGTGGACTTTCCTGCGCCATTGGGACCAATCAGCGCCACCAGCTCCCCGCTGGTCAATTGCAGCGAAATATCTTTGATAAGCCTACGATTATCCGCCTTATAAGACAGATGGCTGGCCTCGAGAAGGTTTATGGCTTGAACGTCAGGATTATCTGAAGTCGTATCAGTCACGGCGTTGCCCTCCGGCCCGTAATATCAGCCACAGAAAGTAGGGGCCACCCAGCAGGGCGGTGAGCAGGCCAACCGGCATTTCAGCCGGGGCGACTATCGTGCGTGCCAAGGTGTCAGCCAATAGCAGCAGACAAGCGCCGCCAAGCGCAGAGCCAGGCAGTAACCAGCGATGATCGGCACCGACTTGCATCCGCAGCAGATGAGGAATGACTAAGCCAATGAAGCCGATAATGCCGCAAACGGATACGCAGGCGCCGACCAGGAGTGCGCTCAGCAGCAGCAAAATGCGCTGAGTCTGCCGTACATTTACGCCAAGATAGTGTGCATCCTCATCGCCAAGCTGCAGCAAATTCAGTTTGCGGGCCAAAAATTGGGTGGCGACACTGGCGGGAATGATCACCGACGTAGCAACAGTTAACGTAGACCACTGTGCCTGACCCAGCGTGCCCATACTCCACAGTGAAAACTGACGCAGTTGGCTGTCGTTGCTGATATAGGTGAGCACGCCAACGGCCGCGCCACAAATGGCATTGATGGCTATACCGGCCAGCAGCAGCCTTGACAGTCCGTTTTGACCCATCCGGCTGAGCATGAAGACGATAAATGAGATAACTAGACTGCCGCAGAAAGCCCCCAGCATTTGGCTATACAGCGCCATCACCGGTAACAGCGGCAGAGGAAAAACAATCATCAGCGCCACAAAAAGCGCTGCGCCGCTGCTTATTCCCAGCAGTCCAGGGTCCGCCAGCGGGTTGCGAAAAACCCCCTGCATCACGGTGCCCGAGCAGGCCAATCCACATCCCACTACCATCGCCAGCAGCACGCGGGGCAGGCGAATAGTGACCCAGATTTGCCACAGCTCATTGTCAAACGGGCGGTGCAACAGCGTTGGAATCGAAAGGGCGAGGGCACCGCTGTTGGCCGCCATCACCGCTAAAATGATTAGCAATAGCCCCAGCCCGAGTAAAATCCATAGCTGACTGGCAACCCGCTGGCGCAGCGGCGTGCTGATACTGCTCATTTTACCTGTTCCGCCGCCTGGCGAAGACTTGCCAGTACCGCCGGTGTTTCAAGACCAAAACCCAGCAGTGCCATGTCATCAACCACCAATACACGTTTGTTCCTTCCCGCTGGCGTTAACGCCATACCAGGGAGTTTCCATACGTTGTCGATTCCGCCCAATGTTTTAACCCCATCGGGGGTCAACAGCAGCAGGTCGGGTGCGGCTGCCACAATGCCTTCCTGAGAAAGTGGGCGGTAGCGGCTAAAACCCTGCATCGCGTTTTGCGCGCCAGAGGAGGTGATAATCGCGTCGGCGGCGGTATTTTGCCCCGCGGCCATTGCGCTCATTCCGCCATGACTCATGATAAACAGCACCTTGACGTGCAGCGGTGTGCCTTTAACTGCTTTTAACTGACTATGATAATCAGCAATCAGTTTATCGCCTTCGGCCTGTCGATTTAACGCCGTCGCCACCACTTCAATTTTTTGTACTACAGTGTCGAGTGTTGGATTGCCTGGCACACGAACGACCTTCACATTACTTTGTGAAACCTGCTGCAGCGCAAGGGAAGGTTGAGCCAGGTCTGAACTCAGCACCAACGTCGGCCTGGTCGAAAGAATGCCTTCGGCATTGAGCTGACGCATATACCCGACGTCTGGTAACTTGGTCGCCTTGTCTGGATGTGTGCTGGTGCTGTCGCGGGCGACCAGCTCGTCACCGGCGCCCAGGGCATAAACGATTTCTGTTACATCGCCGCCGATGCTGACTATCCGTTCTGCTGCCTGCGTTGATGCAAGCGCAGCGAGACATATCCCCATCAGCGCAAGCTTTAAGCCCATATTCATGCGGTAACACCCCGTGCGAGCAGTGAGGAAATTTGGTCGCGCCAGACGCTCTGTTCGGGATGACCCTCAGTACGTTGACCAAACAGCTGGGCAATTTGGCTGCCGTCGGCGGCAAAAAGCTCCAGGCTGGTGACAAAACCGTCTTTTGTCGGCTTGCGTGTGACCCAGCTTTCGGCAATCGCAGATTCAACTACGTGCAACGTAAAACGCGCATTGAACACATTAATCCACTCGCTGTGCGGCACGACTTTTTCAATTTGGCCGGTAAAAATCTGCACGCAGCCTTTATTGCTGACGAAAATCATCAACTCGTTCTGATGTTCGCAGGCGGTATGAAGAATTTGCGTCAATGAACCCTTGTCTACCTGATAGGCCAAGTCATCGCTGACTGCGCGGAAGGCCTGCTGACGAGTCAGGTTGCGGCGGCGAAGCAGTTGGAAGAACTGATGAACATCGGTCATTTCACGCCATTCTGCGTCCAGACCCTGTGTATCTCCAGTTACCGGGACGACAACTTCTGCGGCTTTTAAGCGGAGTGGCAGAGGTGATTTTGTAGTATAGGTTTCAACCAGCTCTGCCCATTTTTGACTGTCGGTTTCATCGGTGGCATAGACTTTATGTACGGCATGGCCCTGCGCATCAAAGAATTGGAAACTGTGACGCGGCCCTTTCGGTGAGGCTTCAGTCAGCGCATAAATGGCCTGCCATTGACTTAGAAAAAGGCGTAAGTCGAGTGCGCGCGGGTTAAGGATTAGTCCAGCATGACCTTTCAGATGTTGATTTTTATATTCACCCTGCTGCTCGTGAACCGCAAACTCATTGCGAGTAATTGATTTTGTGCCTCCCACGTTTTCGAGCGCGGCCAGCAATGTGCGTGCATCTACGTCAAGCCTGACAGCGTCAAAGGAGACGCGCGCTTCAGTCAGTTCGGCTTCACTGACACCCAGAATACCGGCTAAGTCCCTGGCGTATTTCCCCGGGTTCTGTTCTTTAGCTTGCAGATAAGTTTCATAGCTGACTTGGGTCATGAGCATCTTCTCGCGAGTGAATAGTCGTACAGAAATTAATGTTAATGGGAATTACTATCAAATTGATAATCATTATCAAGTTAATGCAAGATCACATCAAGCGATATTTGATAACAAACTTAGCAGAGAACACTGCCATCCATGAGTGAGTGTGGAGGGTTTATCTAGGCTTTGGAATAGGGTTTTTGTAGCATGCAAACTGAAGTTAACTGTATCGAGAATTTTTGCTGAGTAGCGGGGACACATTTGCTCATATTGCTGTCATGTTGCATACAAAAAACTCTGCAATAGACAGTCTTGTACAGGGCTCAGTTGCGTGAGTGATTACGTAGCTTTTTCGTGCTGTAACCTTTATGAATGATGATTGTATTTTCTGATGGACAAGTAATGACGTTCATTTCGATACCTAAACCAATGGCATGTTCCACATTATTGACACCCATTTTTTTACAATATTTGCCATATGGAATTTCACCGTGCTGGCGGCGATATTAAGTAAGTTAGCAGTTTCGGAATACGTTTTACCCATGCTATTAGTAATTTTGAAACTCATTAGAGAAAAGGCTCATGCTCAACATGAACCTTTTTGCTCTAACTCAAAAGAGTCGGGGGGACTTTTTATTCGCGTATTAGCTAAAACGTCCCCCTAAACTTTTTATCTATCATGCCTCAAAGCGACTGCGAGTGGCTTCTGCCAGCATCTCGAGCAGCGTCTCGGTATCGTCCCAGTTCAGGCAAGGGTCGGTAATAGATTGACCATAAACCAGAGGCTCACCGTTTACCATTTTCTGCGTGCCTTCAATCAGGAAACTTTCCGCCATAATTCCGGCGATGCCATTACCGCCGTTGCGAATTTGCTGACAAATATCCTGCGCCACGTCGAGCTGACGACGGTGCTGCTTCTGACAGTTACCGTGACTGAAATCCACCACCAGACGCTGCGGGAGGTCAAATTCTGCCAGATTGCCACAGGCCTCAGCGAGGTCTTTGGCATGATAGTTTGGCGTTTTACCGCCGCGCATAATCACGTGGCCATAAGGGTTACCAGAAGTGCGGTAGACCGTCATTTGCCCACTCTTGTCTGGAGACAGGAACATATGACTAACGCGAGCGGCGCGAATGGCATCGATAGCAATTTGCGTATTGCCGTCGGTGCCATTTTTAAACCCGACCGGGCAGGAGAGCGCCGAGGCCATTTCACGGTGGATCTGGCTTTCAGTGGTGCGTGCGCCGATAGCGCCCCAGCTGATTAAATCGGCAAAATATTGGCCGATGACCATGTCGAGAAACTCTGTTGCAGTCGGCATACCTATTTCATTGATCGCCAACAACACTTTACGCGCCAGTTCAATGCCGTGATTAACGCGATAGCTGCCGTTGAGGTCCGGATCGGAAATAAGCCCCTTCCAACCCACAACGGTGCGCGGCTTTTCAAAGTAGGTACGCATAACAATCTCAAGACTGTCTTGGTATTTTTCACGCAGTACGTTGAGTTTGCCCGCGTAATCTATCGCCGCTTCAATATCGTGTATCGAGCATGGGCCGACAACGACCAGCAGACGTTTATCTTCGCCGCTGATGATTTTCTCAATTCTTTCACGCGCGGCCGTAACGTTTGTTGCAACAGAAGGTGTAAGCGGCAGTTTCTCAGCCAGTGCCATAGGCGTTATTAGGCTGCCGACGCGCGTCGTACGCAGTTCATCCGTTTGTGACATGTGATTCTCTAAAATTTTTTTCTTCTCAACGGCAGGAGTGCCGGGAAGTGATGAATGTCACAATAACGCAAAATCAGCGCATTTCAACTGCCGTTGGCACGGAATATTACCTACATCAGTAAATCTGGCACAAATCGTTAGAGTTCGACCCATTCACGATGGTAATCACGGCGGCAGGCGCGAAAAAGCGGCGTTAGAACATGCGCCGACTCATGCCAAAACTGTCGAGAATTTTAGCCGAGATCTCTTCCACCGAATAATTGGTACTGTTGAGATATCGAATCTGATTTTTTCTGAACAGCGCCTCAACTTCCGAGACTTCCATTCTGCACTGTCTTAATGAGGCGTAACGGCTATTTTCGACGCGCTCCTGACGAATAGCAGAAAGGCGCTCCGGATTGATGGTGAGGCCAAACAGTTTGTGGTGATGGGGCTTCAGCGCAGCGGGAAGCTGTATGTTGTCCATGTCATCGGCGGTAAACGGATAGTTTGCTGCACGTATCCCAAACTGTAGCGCCAGGTAAAGGCTGGTGGGGGTTTTACCGCAGCGAGAAACGCCCAACAAAATAACCTGCGCCTGTTCGAGATTGCGCAGCGAGATGCCGTCATCATGGGCCAGCGTGTAATCAATTGCGGCAATGCGGGCATCATACTTACTGATATTGCTGGCAGTCAGGCCGTGAGTGCGGTTGGCAATCGGGGAGGGGTCAACGCCCAACTCATTTTGCAGTGGAGCCACCAGTGCTTGAACGATGTCCTGACAAAACCCTTGGCTGCTGGCAATAATGTCGCGCACCTGAGTCGAAATAATCGAATAAAACACCAGTGGCCTGACGCCAGTTTTTTCATAGATATCATTTATCTGCTGGCACACCGCTTTAGCACGTCCTTCATTTTCAACAAACGGCAGCGAAAAGGTGGTCGCATTGACCGGAAACTGCGACAGCACCGCATGGCCAAGCACCTCGGCAGTGATGGCCGTACCGTCAGATATATAGAATACGCATCTATCCATGAGCCTCCCGACTCTCTATCTCCCACGCTACAGGGGGACTTCCCCTCATTTCTGCAACCTGAGATTTTTGAGTTATATTTAATTTAATAATTCTTCATTCCATTATTAACGCCTTTTTTCCTAATAAAAAGGGGGAGTGAACATTGTGATGATGTTTTCGAGACCTTGCGCATTTCTCTTGCAAATAATGAAATGACATTTCAGTTTTTTCGAGCTTTATCGAGAGGATTAAACAAACTTCAGCAGCACGTCAGCAGAGAGGGTAATGTCTATTTTATAAGCAAATTCGACAGCCGGGATGGCTGATTTACAAGAAAATTTCGTGTTTTTGGCTTTTCTGAGTAAAAAGCCGCAGAAGAATAGTCTTAAAGCCAAAAATATTGATTTGCTGTATCGATTCACCTGTCTTATAGATATGGATCATTATGCTAGTCTAAAAATGTTGAGTATTGCTCAACCAACATTTAATGAATTCGTCTTTTGACGCGCACCCTCTAATTTTAGCCCTAAAAATAGAAAGGATTGTTTCATGGCCAATCTCGATGCTGATTTGCGCAATGTCATCTGGTACAACCAGTTGGGTATGCACGACGTAGATAAAGTAGGGGGCAAAAATGCGTCCCTAGGGGAAATGATCACTAATTTGACTGATTTAGGCGTTTCGGTCCCTAACGGCTTCGCCACGTCCTCTCAGGCTTTTATCGATTTCCTCGACCAAAGCGGCGTGAACAAGCGTATCTATGACTTGCTCGATCAAACCGACGTTGATGATATTGCTCAATTGGCCAATGCAGGTTCCCAGATACGACAGTGGATCGTTGAAACGCCATTCCTGCCGGAGATGGAAAAAGATCTTCGTGAGGCCTATCAGCAACTTTCCGAAGGTGAACCGGACGCGTCCTTCGCCGTACGTTCTTCCGCTACCGCCGAAGATATGCCGGATGCTTCCTTTGCCGGTCAACAGGAAACTTTCCTGAACGTGCAGGGCTTTGACGCGGTGTTGATCGCCGTGAAACACGTTTATGCTTCTCTGTTTAACGACCGGGCCATTTCATATCGCGTTCATCAGGGCTATACCCACCGCGGCGTAGCGCTCTCAGCAGGCGTTCAGCGCATGGTGCGTTCCGACCTCGCGGCTGCCGGCGTGATGTTCACTATTGATACTGAATCAGGTTTTGATCAGGTGGTCTTTATTACTTCGGCCTATGGTTTAGGCGAAATGGTGGTACAGGGCGCAGTAAACCCGGATGAATTCTATGTGCATAAACCGACGCTAGAAAAAAATAAGCCGTCGATAGTACGCCGTACCATGGGCTCGAAAAAGATCCGCATGGTTTACGCCGACAGTCAGGAACACGGCAAACAGGTCCAAATTGAAGACGTACCTGAAGAACTGAGCCAACGCTTCTCACTAACCGACCAAGAAATACAAGACTTGGCGCGTCAGGCACTACTGATTGAAAAACATTACGGTCGCCCGATGGATATCGAGTGGGCAAAAGACGGTCATAACGGCAAGCTTTACATTGTTCAGGCACGTCCTGAAACTGTTCGTTCCAACGGCCAGGTGATGGAACGCTACCAGCTCAATGGCAAAAGCAAGGTGCTGGTAGAAGGGCGGGCCATTGGCCACCGTATCGGTGCGGGTCCGGTTAAAATTATTCATAATATCAGCGAAATGCACCAGGTTAAGGCGGGCGATATACTGGTTACCGACATGACCGACCCCGATTGGGAGCCGATCATGAAAAAGGCGTCGGCTATCGTCACCAATCGCGGTGGACGCACCTGCCACGCGGCAATTATTGCCCGTGAGCTGGGTATTCCAGCAGTAGTAGGGTGCGGCGACGCGACCGAGCGCCTGACAGAAGGCCAAAAAGTGACGGTCTCTTGCTCAGAAGGCGATACCGGTTATGTGTATCAGGACGAACTGGACTTCGTTGTGCAGAGTTCAGAAGTCAATGAGCTGCCTGAATTACCGCTTAAAATCATGATGAATATCGGTAACCCTGACCGTGCCTTTGACTTTGCCTGCTTGCCAAATGAAGGAGTCGGACTGGCACGCCTGGAGTTTATTATTAACCGCATGATCGGCGTGCATCCTAAAGCGCTGCTTGAGTTTGATAAACAGGAACCGGCTATTCAGGAAGAGATTAAAAAGCTGATTCAGGGCTACGATTCTCCTGTTGAGTACTACGTTGCCCGCCTTACCGAAGGAATTGCGACGCTTGGAGCAGCATTCTGGCCAAAACGAGTGATTGTGCGACTGTCAGACTTTAAGTCTAACGAATACGCTAATCTGGTCGGTGGTGAGAAATACGAACCTCATGAAGAGAACCCGATGCTTGGTTTCCGTGGTGCGGGTCGCTACGTTTCCGAGAACTTCCGTGACTGTTTTGCGCTGGAATGTGACGCAATGAAGCGCGTGCGTAACGACATGGGGCTGACTAACGTTGAAGTAATGATCCCGTTTGTTCGCACCGTGGCGCAGGCTGAGGCGGTAGTGGCCGAGCTGGCAAATCAGGGGCTTAAGCGCGGTGAGAACGGACTGAAAGTGATCATGATGTGCGAAATCCCCTCCAACGCACTGTTGGCAGATCAGTTCCTTGAACACTTTGACGGCTTCTCAATTGGTTCTAACGACATGACCCAGTTGGCTCTTGGTCTTGACCGCGACTCTGGCGTGGTATCTGAATTGTTCGACGAACGCAACGAGGCGGTAAAAATGCTGCTGTCGATGGCGATTAAAGCGGCTAAGAAGCAGGGTAAATACGTCGGCATCTGCGGTCAGGGACCTTCAGACCATCAGGACTTTGCTCAATGGTTGATGGAAGAGGGCATAGACAGTCTTTCTCTTAATCCAGACACCGTAGTACAGACTTGGTTGGCCCTGGCTGAAAAATAACATTTATCCAGAGCAGCTGTGATTGAGTTAAAAAAACCGTGAACGTGTAATGCGTTCGCGGTTTTTTATACCGTGATAAATATTATTGAGACGCAGCAGTGACGGCAAAAAAATCTATTGCGGTGTAAATGGGTGAAATATTAAGAGTGATGAAA
>NZ_MRWD01000005.1 GCF_002093625.1 Rouxiella silvae
AGCTAACCAGTACTAATGACCCGTGAGGCTTAACCTTACAACACCGAAGGTGTTTTAGAGAGACACAAAGACTTAAGTTTCAAGAAAAAACAGCTTGTTCAAAGATTGGTTCTGATGGCTTACCCTGAATGATGGGGAAAGCGGTTAGAATAAAACGAATTTGCCTGGCGGCAGTAGCGCGGTGGTCCCACCTGACCCCATGCCGAACTCAGAAGTGAAACGCCGTAGCGCCGATGGTAGTGTGGGGTCTCCCCATGCGAGAGTAGGGAACTGCCAGGCATCAAATTAGTCTTCTATTCCCCTGACAAGGAATAACAACGAAGACAAACTGACCTCAGACCGATTGTCTGAAGTGAGTGAAAGAACCGGTGGAGCGGTAGTTCAGTTGGTTAGAATACCTGCCTGTCACGCAGGGGGTCGCGGGTTCGAGCCCCGTCCGTTCCGCCAATTATCAAAATTATGCCTGCTAAAATTTAGCAGGCATAATACTAAGTAGATTTAGGGGCGTAGCTCAGTTGGTAGAGCACCGGTCTCCAAAACCGGGTGTCGCGAGTTCGAATCTCTCCGCCCCTGCCATATTAAAGACCCTTCACGAAAGTGAAGGGTTTTTTTTCGTTCTGAATAAGACGAAACTGCACTCTTCCCGCCCCATAATTCCTTCGAATGCCTAAAATATCCCCTTTTATGTTCAAAAAGAAGACGAAAATTTTCCTCATTGACGCTCTTAAGCTCTCTATGAATAAATTTCGAACGTGCCGTTGTGTGTTTTACTGCCTAATTTTTGTGATTTTCTAGCTGAATACATGCACGAATTGATTGTTAATCATCTATGTGACCGCGCTCAACCTCCCGTTTTTACAATACGCTAAAACTAAGTGTCGCCAGGTGAAGCTTTGTTCACCCGCGAAACTCGGTTTTAGCGCTTTTCTATGCCGCACCCTACATGACACAACAAAAAGTAGCTCAGACTACGCGTGAGGAAAGAATAATGTATAAACGTTTATTACTGGCAGCCGCGGTCGCAACGGCATTTTGTGGAGCGGCTCACGCTGCCCCCTTAGTCGTCGGATTTTCTCAAATCGGTTCTGAATCGGGCTGGCGTTCCGCAGAAACCAAAGTCTCCAAACTGGAGGCACAAAAACGCGGAATAACTCTGAAAATAGCCGACGCTCAACAAAAACAAGAGAATCAAATCAAGGCAATACGTTCGTTCATTGCCCAGGGCGTAGATGCCATCTTTATCGCCCCAGTGGTCGCTACTGGCTGGGCGCCGGTACTGACGGAAGCTAAAGAAGCCAAGATCCCGGTATTCCTGCTAGACCGTACTATCGAAGTCAGCGATCCCACTCTTTATACCGCCGCCGTGGCGTCAGACAGCGTACACGAAGGCAAAGTCGCAGGGGATTGGCTGGTCAAAGAGGTGGCAGGTAAGCCCTGCAACGTCGTTGAACTACAGGGAACCGTCGGTGCGAGCGTTGCGCTAAACCGTAAGCAAGGTTTTGCTGACGCCTTGAAAGCGGCCCCTAATGTGAAAATTATTCGCTCTCAGTCCGGTGACTTTACCCGCAGCAAGGGCAAGGAAGTGATGGAAAGCTTCATCAAGGCTGAGCAAAACGGCAAAAATATTTGCGCGGTCTATGCGCACAACGATGATATGGCGATTGGTGCGATTCAGGCCATTAAAGAAGCAGGTTTGAAACCCGGTTCGCAGATTAAGGTCGTCTCGATTGACGGTGTGCCTGATATCTACAAAGCCATGCTCAACGGTGAATCTAATGCCTCTGTTGAATTAACGCCAAACATGGCTGGGCCAGCGTTGGATGCGCTGATCAAGATGAAAAAAGACGGCACCCAGCCTCCAAAGTTTATTCAGACTCAATCAACTCTGGTGCTGCCTGACATGGCGCAGAAAGAGTACGACATGAAAAAAGACATGGGCTACTAAACCTGCTTTCCGGCTCTGGTTGATGAGTAATATTAATTCAATATTATTCATAACGGAGAGCCGGTTTCATCATCCCATTTTGCACATACAGGCGTTATCGTGCGCATGCTGTCGGGGTCGAGAATCTAATGGATCATCTCCAATCATCAACCTTACTTGAGGTGCGCGGTTTATCCGTTGAGTTTCCTGGAGTAAAAGCGCTGGAAAAAGTGGATTTTACGCTTAATCGTGGCGAGATCGTGGCGCTATTAGGTGAGAACGGCGCAGGTAAATCCACGTTGATTAAAGCGCTTACCGGCGTCTATAAACGTTCGGCAGGCAGCGTTTATCTCAATGGTGAGCCTATTGAGGCCATCAATACCGCTCACGCTCAGGCGCTGGGCATTGGCACCGTTTATCAGGAAGTGAACCTGCTGCCGAATATTTCCGTAGCAGCTAATTTATTTATTGGCCGAGAGCCCACACGCTTCGGGCTGGTGAACCAGCGAAAAATGGACCAGCAGGCAGAAACGCTGCTCGCCGGTTATGGGCTCCATCTTGACGTCGGCCAGCCTCTTGCCGCCTATTCCATCGCGATTCAGCAAATCGTGGCTATTGCCCGCGCTGTGGACCTTTCTGCACAAGTCCTTATTCTGGATGAGCCTACCGCCAGCCTCGATGCAAAAGAAGTCAGCATGCTGCTCGATATCCTGACGCAGTTGAGAGATAAAGGGATGGGCATGGTGTTTGTCACCCATTTTCTCGATCAGGTTTACCGCATCAGCGATCGAATCACCGTATTACGTAACGGAAAACTGGTCGGCACCTCGCTTACCCAAGATCTGCCGCGCATCGAACTGGTGCCAATGATGCTGGGACACAGTTTCGATGAGGCCTTACTCAAGCGCGGCGAGCACCGTGCAGTGACGGGCGATCCGCTGGTTGATTTTAAAAATTATGGCCGACGTGGACTGGTCGAGAACTTTGACCTCAGCGTACGGCGTGGCGAAATTGTCGGGCTTGCCGGTTTGCTGGGGTCTGGGCGTACTGAAACCGCTCAGCTTATCTTTGGCATCAAAAGTCATGATACGGGTACCGCTAAAGTTAATGGTCAGGATGTGACCATTCGTACCCCGCGCAAAGCGGCAAAGCTGGGGTTTGGTTACTGCCCGGAGGATCGCAAAACTGACGGTATTATTGGTGCCGCGACGGTGCGTGAAAACATTATTTTGGCGCTGCAGGCCCAGCGTGGCTGGCTACGTCCCCTTTCGATGAAAGAACAAAATCAGATTGCCGACAAGTTTATCAAACTGTTGGGGATCCGCACCCCCAGTGCCGAACAGGAAATACAGTACCTGTCGGGCGGTAATCAGCAAAAGGTGCTGCTTTCGCGCTGGCTGGCGACCAATCCCCGCTTTCTTATCCTCGATGAGCCTACTCGCGGCATCGACGTCGGCGCACATGCTGAAATTATTCGTCTGATTGAAAAACTCTGTGATGAAGGGCTGGCACTGCTGGTTATTTCCTCCGAACTTGAGGAGCTTGCGGGCTACGCTGACCGAATCGTGGTTCTTCGCGACCGTCGTCATATTACTCAAATCGAGCAGGACCAAATTTCGGTTCCGGCCATCATGACTGCGATTGCGGTTCAATAAGGGGATATCCATGACGAACAGGAGTCTGCCGATGACAGGAAGGCCGCGCAAGGTCCGCTGGGTATTTCCCAAAGGGGCTACTCAGGTTGGCGCGTTTCTGGCTATCTTGGTAATTGATAGCCTTGTCGCGCCCGGTTTTTTTAACATTCACCTACAGGACGGCCGACTGTTTGGCAGTTTGGTCGATATTTTCAACCGCGGTGCCCCAGTAGCTATTCTTGCACTGGGTATGACGCTGGTTATCGCCACCGGAGGAATAGACCTCTCCGTCGGTGCCGTGATGGCCATTGCGGGTGCCACGGCGGCCACGATGACCGTCAATGGCTATCCTCTTACCACGGTAATACTGGCCGCCGTTGGCGTTGGCGCAGTCTGTGGCCTGTGGAACGGCTTTTTAGTCGCCGTACTGCAAATACAGCCGATCGTTGCCACGCTGATGCTAATGGTTGCCGGACGCGGTATTGCGCAGTTGATCACCGAGGGACAAATCGTCACCTTCGAGCACAATGGACTCTCGCAGTTTGGCAGCGGATCGCTGCTGACGTTGCCGATGCCGGTGATTATTGCCGCGGTGATGCTGTTGTTGCTGTGGCTGTTAACGCGTAAAACGGCGCTGGGGCTGTTTATCGAATCTGTGGGTATCAACGTTCGATCGTCTTACAACGCCGGCGTTAATGCGCGTCTGGTGCTAATTTCGGTTTACATCATCTGCGGAGTCTGCGCCGCGGTGGCGGGCGTGATTGTAACGGCTGACATTCGCGGAGCCGACGCCAATAACGCCGGACTGTGGCTGGAGCTGGACGCCATTTTAGCCGTGGTTATCGGTGGCGGTTCACTCTTGGGAGGGCGATTCAATCTGCTTCTTTCACTTATCGGTGCGCTTATTATTCAGGGCATGAATACCGGTATTCTTCTTTCGGGCTTCAAACCCGAGTTTAACCTGGTGCTCAAAGCGGTGGTGGTGTTAGCCGTGCTGGTCGTCCAGTCACCTCGCGTTTCTCTTCGCGGTCTGTTTCGGAGGAAAGAGTAATGCTCAAGCGCAATCTCCCCCTGTTGATTACCATTTTGGTTTTTATCGCAGGCTACGGCTACTGTTTTTATCAGTTCCCCGGCTTCGCTTCCACGCGCGTATTATGCGACCTGCTGACGGATAACGCCTTCCTCGGTATCGTCGCCGTGGGCATGACTTTTGTTATTCTTTCCGGTGGCATAGACCTTTCAGTCGGATCAGTCATCGCTTTTACCGGCGTTGCGTTAGCAAAACTTATTGGTGATTACGGCGTACCGCCCGTCTATGCGTTTGCTATCGTATTGATTATGGGCGCGCTTTTTGGCGGACTGATGGGGTGGATAATCGACACCCTCAAGCTGCCAGCTTTTATCATAACCTTGGCCGGGATGTTCTTTATTCGCGGCATGAGTTTTGTGGTCTCTGAGGAGTCTTTACCGATTAATCATCCGCTGTATGCCACCCTGGCCAATTATGCCTGGAAGGTGCCCGGAGGAGGGCGATTTACCCTGCTGGCGCTGGTGATGCTTTGCGTGGTGGCGGTGGGGATTATTCTGGCTCACAGGACGCGGTTTGGTAACAACGTTTATGCCATCGGTGGCAATGCGCACTCTGCCGGACTGATGGGCGTGCCGGTGAGAAAAACCACGATTTATATTTATATGCTTTCAAGCTCACTGGCAGTGCTGTCAGGCATTATTTTTTCGCTTTATACCTCGGCCGGTTATGCCCTAGCGGCAAGCGGCGTAGAGCTTGATGCTATCGCCGCAGTGGTTATCGGCGGTACGCTGTTGAGCGGCGGCGTAGGTACGGTGCTGGGCAGCCTGTTTGGCGTGATGATCCAGGGATTGATTCAAACCTATATCACCTTCGACGGAACGCTGAGCTCGTGGTGGACAAAAATAGTGATGGGCGTGCTGCTGTTTATTTTCATCGCGCTGCAAAAAGGCATGGGCTCCTATTGGTTAACTCGCCGAGCCCGTCACCCGCAGCTAAAAACAACCTGACTCACCAGTCCAGAGCTAAATACCGGTGCTCATCGGCGTTTTCAGTAGCTGTCTGATCAGTACTTGCTGATCGCTGTTTTGCAGCCAAACGGCGTATAGCGGCCTGATAACCGGCGGAATATCTTTATAAACCGACAGTTGAGGATAGTCTTTCTCCCAGTGGCTTGGGAGGAAGGCACATCCGCCAGTAGTATCAAGCAGCTGGCGGGTTAGATGTGCCGACGTCGTCGTTAGCACAGGTTCCTGATCGCTGGCCTGCATTCGGCTTTCCTGCTGTGGAAAATCCGCGCCCCATTCCAGTCTGATGTACGCCCCCTGAGCCGTTTTATCTTGTTTATGCGAGCAAAAAAGACGTAACGAAAAATTACCCAGAAGCTGACTGGAGAGCTCATCCATCTTTGGCGGCTCGGTGGTGATGAGCAAATCGAGCTGTCTTTCATGCAGCTGTTTTACTAATGAATGGCGCAGCGCAACTCGTGCCTCCAGACGTAATGATTCACGTTGCTCATATAAAGCCTGTAGCCACGGTGTTAAATAAGCCTCCCAAAGCGAAGCCGTTGCACCAATCGATAATTCTGTGTGCTGTAGAGAGCGTACAACCTCTTTTTTGGCTAATTGCCATGTTGACATCAGGTTTTCTGCGTAAGGCAGCAGGCGCTCTCCTGCGGGCGTCAGGCGGATATTATTTCTATGACGTGTAAACAAATTTGCGCCAAGTTGGGTCTCCAATTGGCGTATTCGAAAGCTCACCGCTGACTGCGTCAAATACAGAGATTCAGCCGCCCGACCAAAGTGACGAGTTCTACTGACCTCCAAAAAGGTTTTCAGTAATTCCGTGTCCACTACCATCTCCAAATTTTTTTGTCGTTAAGATTTAAATGTTTTGTTTTACAGATTGTCAAGCCTATCTAATACTCCGCGCCATAACAGCACGACCATGAGAGAATTAGGAGCGTGTCAGATGGCGGAAAGCTTCACCACGACAAATCGTTTTTTTGACAATAAACATTACCCTCGCGGGTTCTCCCGGCATGGCGATTTCACCATTAAAGAAGCGCAATTGCTAGAACGTTATGGCTATGCTTTCAACGAGCTGGATCTGGGAAAACGCGAACCGGTAACCGAAGAAGAAAAGCTGTTTCTGGATGTTTGCCGCGGCACCCGCGAGCCAGCAACCGACGCTGAAAAAGTGTGGAATAAATATATTATTCGCACCCGTCGTCCAAAGAAATTCCATACGTTGTCAGGCGGCAAACCGCAGGCTGACACGGTGGAAGACTATACAGACAGCGACGATTAACAAAACGGGGCTTGTCCCCGTTTTTTTATGCCAAATTTTTATGCAACGTTAACAATAGCCGATCCATACAGCGATAGCTTAATGCTTCAGCGAGTTGCGCTTTTTGTATTGTTTCCTGCCGATTGAGATCGGCCAGCGTCCTGGCGACTTTCAATATCCTGTGCCACGCCCGTACTGATAACCCCAGCTTTTGTAACACACTTTCCAGAAACACGGCATCCTCCCGAGTTAATTTGCAAAATTGCTGTACCTCCGTACTGCTTAAATGCGCATTTAGCTTACCGGCTCGAGCCAGCTGACGCTCGCGGGCGGCGATCACGCGCGTTCTCACCTGCTGGCTGGTTTCCTGCGTTACGCGACTCGCCTGCTGGTGCTGCTGGCTAAGCAACCCGGGCGGCAATAGCGGCACCTCAAGGGAAAGATCGAACCGGTCGAGAAACGGTCCGGATAATCGGCTCAGGTAGCGCAGTATCTGCTGTGGCGGCGTTCGGTTGTGCTGACCTTGGTAGTGGCCGGTCGGACTAGGGTTCATCGCCGCTATAAGCTGCATACGTGCAGGGAAATCAACCTTTGCACGGGTTCGCGAGATGGTGATTTGGCCTGACTCCATCGGCTGTCGCAGCGCGTCGAGCACTTTGCGCTCAAATTCGGGCAGCTCGTCAAGAAACAGTACGCCGTTATGCGCCAGCGAAATTTCTCCGGGGCGCGGAATGGTGCCGCCGCCGACCAAGGCATTAAGCGAAATACTGTGATGAGGTGAGCGAAAAGGGCGCAGGCGTGTATTGGCTGAACAGCCTTCGTACTGCCCTTGTGATGAAGAAACCAGACTGGCTATGGCCGCAGTTTCTAGTGCTTCCTGCTGGGTGAGCGGCGGCAAAATACCACGCAACCTGCTGGCCAACATGGTTTTCCCCGTACCCGGAGGGCCGAGCAACAAAAGATTGTGCCCCCCGGCGGCGGCAATTTCGAGCGCTCTTTTTGACTGCTCCTGGCCGATAATCTCGCTGAGATCTCCAACCTCGGGTTCGGATGATAACTCGGCATCGCGCTCTACGGCCAACAAGCTGCCGGTTCCCTGTAAAAAGGCGCAAACCTGCAGCAGGTGATCGGTCACCCACACCTGATCTTCTTCAAGCAGTGCCATCTCCCGCTGGTTATCCGCGGGTAAAATCAGCTTCCTCCCCTCTTTTTGTGCAGCAATAGCCGCCGGAATAGCACCATTAACGCCGCGTATCGCGCCTGATAGCCCTAATTCACCAATAAACTCGTATTTCCCTAACTGGTCGGTAGCAAGTTGCTCAGAGGCCGCCAGAATCGCCAGCGCGATCGGCAGGTCATAACGGCCACCTTCTTTGGGCAAATCGGCGGGGGCGAGATTTACCGTAATGCGTTTGGGGGGAAAGGTGAATCCGCAGTTGATTAGCGCACTGCGAACGCGGTCTCTGGCCTCTTTAACCGCCGTCTCCGGCAGGCCGACCAGCGTGAGGGCGGGTAATCCGTTGCTGATATGAACCTCAATGGATACGCGGGGGGCGACCACGCCTAACGATGCCCGAGTGTTCACAATCGACAGCGACATGCAGCCTCCCTGTGTGCATGAAAAACGCATTATGGTCGTGCAAACTCTGGCCGTGAATTGGCAAAGCTTTTTTCTCCAAGACCTGCCGCAGGTTTTCTTTGCAACACTTACCAAAATGCATTTTTGTGGGAAGTGTCTCCAAATCCTCCGCAACACTCATTAACACTTAGCCTTTTTTCGATACAAATTAGCCCGCTAATAATCTTGCTGGCTTTTTAAGCCGCGTGTATTAATTAAAGCAGTGTATTTAACAATAAATAAACAAATACATCTTTCCTGAGCCGTCGTTACCCCTACTATTCGAATAAGGTATCTCATCATGTTTGGTTGGACTTCCCGGCAACGTAATGTCGCCATTGCCAGTTTCCTTAGTTGGACTCTGGACGCCTTCGACTTCTTTCTGCTGGTTTTTTTGCTCAGTGATATCGCCACCTCGTATCACGTTGATATTAAAGACGTAACGTTGGCCATTTTACTTACGTTAGCCGTGCGACCGATTGGTGCGTTGCTGTTTGGCCGCGCGGCTGAAAAGTTCGGGCGCAAGCCGGTGTTGATGGTCAATATTCTGTTCTTCTCCTTCTTCGAACTCTGCACCGCTGCGGCGCCGTCGCTGACCGTTTTCCTGATCCTCAGGGTGATTTACGGCGTGGCAATGGGCGGCGTATGGGGTGTGGCATCATCGCTGGCGATGGAGACTATTCCAGACCGTTCACGCGGTCTAATGTCCGGTATTTTCCAGGCAGGTTACCCGTTTGGATATCTGCTGGCGGGCGTGGTTTATGGGTTGCTCTATAACGTAGTGGGCTGGCGCGGCATGTTTGTTATCGGCGCGGTGCCGATTTTCCTGCTGCCGTTTATCTATTTCAAAGTTCAGGAGTCACCGGTCTGGCTGGCGGCTCGAGAACGTCATGAAAGTACTGCACTGCTGCCGGTGCTGAAAACGCACTGGAAACTGTGCGTGTATCTGGTGGTACTGATGGCGGCGTTTAACTTCTTCAGCCACGGAACTCAGGATCTTTATCCGACCTTCCTGAAAGTTCAGCACGGATTTGACGCCCATACCGTCAGTATTATCGCTATCTGCTACAACATCGCCTCGATCATTGGTGGTGTCACCTTCGGCATCTTGTCCGAGCGAATTGGCCGCAAGAAAGCCATTATTATCGCCGCGCTGCTGTCGCTGCCGGTTCTGCCGCTGTGGGCGTTTGCCGGTGGGTCATGGACTTTGGGACTCGGTGCTTTCCTGATGCAGTTTACGGTGCAGGGTGCATGGGGTGTGATACCGAGTTACCTTACCGAACTGGTGCCGGACAATACGCGAGCCGTTCTTCCTGGTTTCGTTTATCAGTTGGGTAACCTGATCGCTTCAGTTAACGCAACACTGCAAGTTTATATTGCCGAAAGTCATGGCCACAACTACGGATTAGCGATGGCGATGGTCGCCGGAACGGTGGCGATTGTGATTTCAGTGCTGGTGTTCTTCGGACGCGATACTCGCGGTAAGGTCATTACTGCCGCATCAATTGCTAAAGGCTAAGATATCGACTCGAGAGCCTGAAAAACCTGAGTTTTTTGTGATTTTTTGTACAACGGCCTGAGTTAATAACGTAAGAAAAGTATTGTCTTTACTTATCTAACTGTGATAACTCTGTAGGCAATCGTTCGAAATAAGAAATTAAGAAACCTAAAAATGAAAGCCCTCGTCCTAGTACTAAGCCTAGTCGTTATTCGTGTGGTGGTGATTATTATCCCACCGTGCGGGGCTGCACTTGGACGAAGAAAGGCTTAATAAACAAGCCTGAACCTGAAAAGAACCCCCGCACCGAAAGGTACGGGGGTTTTTTTTTGGTCAGATTAATTTGTAGCGGAAAGAGGCGGGAGAAAATATGAACAACAGCATAATATTCTGCGCTAGTAGCCAAAAGGCAGGGGAATAAAGATGAATGGTGCACAGTGGGTAGTACAAGCTTTGCGTTCGCAAGGGGTCGAGATGGTCTTTGGTTATCCTGGCGGAGCAATTATGCCAGTATACGACGCACTCTATGACGGCGGCGTGGAACACCTACTGTGCCGACACGAGCAAGGCGCGGCAATGGCAGCAATCGGCTATGCCCGTTCAACCGGCAAAGTTGGCGTATGTATCGCCACCTCCGGTCCGGGAGCAACCAATCTGATAACCGGCCTTGCCGACGCGTTGATGGACTCCGTTCCGGTGGTTGCTATCACCGGTCAGGTAGGCTCCGCCTTCATTGGCACCGATGCCTTTCAGGAAATCGACGTATTGGGCCTGTCTCTGGCCTGCACCAAACACAGCTTTTTGGTTGAGTCGCTGGAGGCACTGCCGGAAATCATGGCGGAAGCCTTCGCCATAGCCAGCAGCGGCCGTCCAGGGCCGGTATTGGTTGATATCCCTAAAGACATCCAATTGGCGGTGGGCGATTTATTACCGCATCTGATGCCTGTTGAGCAAGAAATGCCGCAACCCCTTACCGAATTAGCACAGGCGTATGACATGATCGCCGCCGCGCAGAAACCGATGCTTTACGTCGGCGGTGGCGTGGGTATTGCCGGAGCCGTTCCCGCCCTGCGCGCGTTTATTCGTGCTACAGGAATTCCCTGTGTTGCTACACTTAAAGGATTGGGCGCACCGGATGCCAACGACCCTTGCTATTTGGGCATGTTGGGCATGCACGGCACCAAGGCCGCCAACGTGGCGGTGCAGTCCTGCGACCTGCTGATCGCCGTCGGTGCACGTTTCGACGACCGCGTAACCGGCAAGCTGAACACCTTCGCGCCACATGCCCGCGTTATCCACATGGATATCGATCCGGCAGAATTAAACAAACTGCGTCAGACGCACGTTGCACTTCAGGGCTCGTTATCCGCAATGCTGCCCGCGCTGGCACAGTCATTATCAATCAATGCGTGGCGTGATGAAGTCATGACGTTGAAAGCAACCGGTGAGTGGCGCTATGACCACCCGGGTGAGGCTATTTTCGCCCCGCTGTTGCTCAAGCAAATTTCCGATCGCAAGGACGCCAATACCGTGGTGACAACCGACGTGGGCCAGCATCAAATGTGGACCGCGCAGCACATGACTTTCTCACGTCCCGAGAATTTCATCACCTCTAGCGGTCTGGGAACGATGGGCTTTGGCGTTCCCGCCGCCGTAGGTGCACAGGTTGCTCGCCCTGATGATATGGTTATCTGCGTTTCTGGTGATGGTTCATTCATGATGAACGTTCAGGAACTGGGCACCATTAAACGAAAACAGTTACCGCTGAAAATCCTGCTGCTGGATAACCAGCGGTTGGGGATGGTTCGACAGTGGCAGGAACTGTTTTTTGATGGACGCTACAGTGAAACCAACCTTTCAGATAACCCCGATTTTATAACGTTGGCCAGCGCATTCGATATCCCGGGCCAACGTATTAGCCGTAAAGACCAAGTCGACGCTGCTCTGGACGCTTTCTTCAATAGTAAAGGCCCTTATCTGCTTCAGGTATCCATCGACGAAAATCAAAATGTCTGGCCTTTGGTACCGCCGGGTGCAGGCAACGAAACCATGTTGGAGAAAATGTCATGATGCAGCATAACGTCTCAATTCAGGCCCGTTTCCGTCCGGAAATGTTGGAGCGCGTACTGCGCGTTGTTCGCCACCGCGGATTTCAGGTTTGCGCCATGAACATGTCCTCAAGGGGCAATGACGAAAATATTAATATTGAATTGACCGTTGCCAGCCTGCGGTCAGTCGATTTACTGTCAGTACAGTTAAGCAAATTAATGGATGTCGCCTGTGTCGAAGTCCAGCAACACACATCACAACTAACTAACCAACAAATACGCGCCAACGCGTAAGTAAGGAAAAGAAGAATGTCTACGAAGAAAGCTGATTTTATTTGGTTCAATGGCGAGATGGTTAAGTGGGAAGACGCAAAGGTAAGCGTAATGTCCCACGCACTGCACTACGGCACGTCAGTATTTGAAGGCGTCCGCTGCTACGACTCGCACAAAGGACCAGTAGTTTTCCGTCATCGTGAACATATGCAGCGTCTGCATGACTCTGCAAAAATCTATCGATTCCCTGTTAAGCAGTCCGTTGAAGAATTGATGGAAGCCTGCCGTGACGTGCTGCGCAAAAATAATCTGAAAAGCGCATACATTCGTCCGCTGGTCTTTGTTGGCGACGTAGGTTTAGGCGTTAACCCGCCGGACGGTTATGAAACTGATGTGATCATTGCGGCCTTCCCTTGGGGTGCTTACCTCGGTGCTGAAGCGTTGGAAAACGGTATCGATGCCATGGTTTCTTCATGGAATCGTGTTGCGGCAAATACCATTCCAACCGCCGCGAAAGCCGGGGGTAACTACCTTTCCTCCCTGCTGGTGGGCAGTGAAGCGCGCCGCCACGGTTACCAGGAAGGTATTGCACTGGACGTGAATGGCTACGTTTCTGAAGGCGCGGGCGAAAACCTGTTTGAAGTGAAAGAGGGCATTCTGTTTACTCCGCCATTCACTTCATCTGCACTGCCGGGCATCACCCGTGACGCCATCATTAAATTAGCGAAAGATCTGGGCATCGAAGTGCGTGAGCAGGTGCTGTCTCGCGAGTCTCTTTATCTGGCCGACGAAGTGTTCATGTCTGGCACCGCGGCAGAAATTACGCCGGTTCGCAGCGTAGACGGTATTCAGGTCGGAGAAGGCAAACGAGGTCCGATTACTCAGAAAATACAGAGCGCATTCTTCGGCCTGTTCACCGGTGAAACCGAAGACAAATATGGTTGGTTAGACCAGGTAAATCCTTAATAAAAACACCCGTCATCTTTCACGTTGCAGGTGCGTTGGCCGCCCTCACTTACCCCAGTCACTTACTTGAGTAAGCTCCTGGGGATTCATTCAGTTGCCGCCTTCCTGCACCATGAAATCTATAGGGTGAGAAATAAAGTCGTGGGCGGCGGTTGCGCCGTCCGCATAAAAGCATTAATTGGAGTAAATAGAGCATGCCAAAGTTACGTTCCGCTACCACGACTCAAGGCCGCAACATGGCCGGCGCCCGCGCATTATGGCGCGCCACTGGAATGACTGACGACGATTTTAATAAACCGATTATCGCCGTCGTTAACTCCTTTACCCAGTTCGTACCGGGTCACGTTCACCTGCGCGACATGGGCAAACTGGTTGCAGAACAGATAGAAGCCTGCGGCGGTGTGGCAAAAGAGTTCAACACCATTGCCGTGGACGACGGTATTGCCATGGGCCACGGCGGCATGCTTTATTCACTGCCTTCGCGCGAGCTGATTGCCGACTCAGTGGAGTATATGGTTAACGCGCACTGCGCCGACGCCATGGTGTGTATCTCCAACTGTGACAAAATTACCCCGGGGATGCTGATGGCCGCTCTGCGTCTCAACATTCCGGTTATCTTCGTTTCCGGTGGTCCTATGGAAGCGGGTAAAACCAAGCTGTCTGACAAAATCATCAAACTCGACTTGGTTGACGCGATGATTCAAGGTGCCAACCCGAAAGTCAGCGACGCCGACAGCGAGCAAATTGAACGTTCTGCCTGCCCGACCTGTGGTTCATGCTCTGGTATGTTCACCGCCAACTCGATGAACTGTCTGACCGAAGTGCTGGGCCTGTCCCAGCCTGGCAATGGCTCACTGCTGGCGACCCACGCCGACCGTAAAGAGCTGTTCCTGTCTGCCGGTACACGCATCGTAAGCCTGGCCAAGCGTTACTACGAAAAAGACGACGAAAGCGTATTGCCGCGCAGCATTGCCAGCAAGGCCGCGTTCGAAAACGCCATGACGCTGGACATCGCGATGGGCGGCTCAACTAACACCATTCTTCACCTGCTGGCCGCCGCGCAGGAAGGCGAAATCGATTTCAACATGACTGACATCGACGCGCTGTCCCGCAAGGTCCCACACCTGTGTAAAGTTGCGCCAAGTACGCCGAAGTATCATATGGAAGACGTTCACCGCGCCGGTGGCGTCTGGGGTATTCTGGGCGAGCTCGACCGCGCGGGTTTGATGAATCGTAATGTTAGCAACGTGCTGGAGATGAACTTCCCTGAGACGCTGCAAAAATACGACATCATGCTGACCGAAGACGAAGCGATTAAAAAAATGTTCCGCGCAGGCCCGGCCGGTATCCGCACCACCAAGGCGTTCTCACAGGATTGCCGCTGGGACACGCTGGACGATGACCGTGCAGAGGGCTGCATTCGCTCTATTGACCACGCATTCAGCAAAGAAGGCGGCCTGGCCGTGCTTTACGGCAATATGGCGCTCGACGGCAGCATCGTGAAAACCGCAGGCGTTGATAAAGACAACCTGACCTTCCGTGGCCCGGCCAAAGTGTACGAAAGCCAGGATGCGGCGGTAGAAGCGATTCTCGGTGGCAAAGTGGTTGCTGGTGACGTGGTCGTTATTCGTTACGAAGGACCTAAAGGAGGACCGGGTATGCAGGAAATGCTCTATCCGACGACCTACCTGAAATCAATGGGTCTGGGTAAAGCCTGTGCGCTTATCACCGACGGTCGTTTCTCCGGCGGTACTTCTGGCCTGTCTATCGGCCACGTTTCTCCTGAAGCGGGCAGCGGCGGCCTGATTGCGCTTATCGAAGACGGCGACATCATCGACATCGACATTCCTAATCGCGGCATGGTGCTTGACGTGTCAGACAGCGAACTGGCTGCGCGTCGCGAAATTGAACTGGCCCGTGGCGATAAAGCTTGGACGCCGAAAAATCGCGTTCGTGAAGTTTCCTATGCCCTGCGTGCCTATGCATTACTGGCAACCAGCGCTGACAAAGGCGCAATTCGCGACAAAAGTAAGCTGGGAGGCTAACTGTCATGGCGGTATCACAACCTCTGCCTGAGCAACCTAGCGGTGCAGAATATCTGCGCGCCGTGTTGCGGGCGCCGGTTTATGAGGTGGCGCAAGTTACCCCATTGCAGGTGATGGAAAAAATTTCGACCCGCCTGAATAACGTTATTTTGGTCAAGCGCGAAGACCGTCAGGCGGTGCACAGTTTTAAACTGCGCGGCGCCTACGCGATGATTGCTGGATTGACCGAAGAGCAGGGCGCACGCGGCGTGGTCACGGCTTCGGCCGGTAACCACGCGCAGGGCGTTGCCCTGTCGGCGACTCGAAAAGGGATAAAAGCGCTGATTGTGATGCCGGTCGCGACGGCCGATATCAAAGTGGATGCCGTGCGTAATTTCGGCGGGGAAGTTCTGCTGCATGGTGCTAATTTTGATGAAGCTAAAGGCAAGGCGATTGAGCTTTCACAGTCGCAGGGCATGACCTTTGTGCCACCGTTTGACCATCCAGCGGTGATCGCCGGACAGGGAACGCTGGCGATGGAACTGCTTCAGCAGGACGCGCACCTCGACCGAGTATTTGTTCCGGTCGGCGGCGGCGGTCTAGCGGCGGGTGTTGCGGTGTTAATCAAACAGCTGATGCCGCAAATTAAAGTCATTGGCGTTGAAGCCGAAGACTCAGCCTGCCTGCGCGCGGCGCTGGACGCCGGTGAACCGGTAGACCTAGCGCGTGTGGGTTTGTTTGCAGAGGGCGTAGCGGTTAAACGCATCGGCAATGAAACTTTCCGCCTGTGTCGTGAATATCTCGACGACGTGATAACCGTAGACAGCGACGCCATCTGTGCGGCAGTGAAAGACCTGTTTGAAGACGTGCGTGCCATCGCCGAGCCTTCGGGTGCGCTGGCGCTGGCGGGTCTGAAGAAATATGTGCAAGAGCATAATATTCAGGGCGAGCGCCTGGCGCACGTGCTGTCAGGGGCTAACGTTAATTTCCACGGTTTGCGTTATGTTTCAGAACGCTGCGAGATTGGCGAACAGCGTGAAGCCCTGCTGGCCGTAACGATCCCTGAGCGTAAGGGCAGCTTCCTGAACTTCTGTCAGCTGCTGGGCGGTCGTTCAGTCACGGAATTCAACTACCGCTACGCTGATGCCGATAATGCCTGCATTTTTGTTGGCGTTCGTTTGACGCGTGGTAACGCCGAGCGCAAAGAGATCATCGATCTGCTGAACGAAGGCGGTTATCAGGTAGTGGATTTGTCCGATGACGAGATGGCAAAACTGCACGTACGCTACATGGTCGGCGGTCGTCCGAGCAAGCCGCTGCGTGAGCGTCTTTACAGCTTCGAATTCCCTGAGTCACCGGGCGCGCTGCTGAAATTCCTGCATACCTTGGGAACGCACTGGAATATTTCTCTGTTCCACTACCGCAGCCACGGCACCGATTTTGGTCGCGTGCTGGCCGCGTTTGAGCTGACGGAGCAAGAGCCTGAGTTTGAAAAGAATCTCTCTGCACTGGGTTACGATTGCCACAATGAATCGGACAATCCGGCGTTCAGATTCTTTCTGCAGGGCTAGTTTTTTACTAAAAAGTGGTATTTGAAAACAGGGACGGCGTATGAGCTCCACGTTCAGCGGTTTTAGCCAGCAAGGGCTGAATTTTCTTCAGCAGGTGCGGATTGAAAACGACAAAGAGTGGTTTGAAGAAAACCGGCACGTGTACGATCGGGAAATTCTTACGCCGTTTCGCGCGCTGGTGGAAGCGCTGAGCGACAGCATGCTGCTCATCGATCCTCAGTTCGAAATCCGTCCTGCTATCGGTAAAACGCTGTCGCGCATTCATCGCGACACGCGTTTCTCCCATGATAAATCGCGTTATCGCAGCCGCATGTGGCTGACCTTTAAACGCCCGAGTAAAGACTGGAAAGACGCGCCGGTCTATTTCTTCGAGCTAGGCCCCGACATGCTGCGCTATGGCCTGGGTTATTACAGCGCCAATAAACACACGATGGACCTGTTCCGCCACACGCTTTCTCGCCAACCCGATCAGTTTCTTGAGGTGGCAGAGTGTTGTCGTGCGCCTTTTGAGCTGGTGGGTGAGAGCTACAAGCGTCTTTTGGTAAAAGAGCAGGACCCCGAGATTGCCACCTGGTACAACCGAAAGTCGTTTGCGGTGATGGCCACGGATAATCAGGTCGAGAAGCTTTTCAGTCCCGCACTGGTTGACGAGCTGGTCATCGGTTTTCAACAGCTTGAACCTATGTACCACTGGCTAATGCGGGTTGAAACCATGAAACAGGTCGATCCTGCCGATCTTTAATCGCAGAACCGATCTTTTCATTCGGCGGTTTGACGCTTTACAACAGCAGTTGCCAGAACGCCTCAATCAGCGGTTCGTCGAGGCGTTTACGCTGCACGCACACGCCTAACGGCAGCGGAGCACCCGGCGCAACGTTGTCCAGAACAGAAATACGGTTGCGGATAGGCTCGGGGCTATTGTCGAGCACTACGCCCGGAATAAGCGCCACACCGCAGCCTAACGCGACCATCGAGACAATGGCTTCATGGCCGGATACCGTGGCGTAAATCAGCGGATTAGCCAATTTTTGGTGGCGGAACCAGCTGTCGATGCGCTTACGCGCCGGCCCGTGTTCAGGAATGATAAACGGAATTTGTGACCAGTCCGGCGTCGGCACTAAAACCTGCGTACGCACCGCACAGGGCAGCGAAGGCACAATTAGCGCCATAGTTATTTCACCAATCGGCGTGAAGTCTATACTTGTTGGTAGCAGTTCGGGATGTCCGGCAATGCCAAGGTCGGCTTCGGTGGACTGCACTTTTTGCACTGCGTCGGCGGCATCGCCGGTGGTCAATTTAATTTCTACCAGCGGATGCTGCGCGCGAAAGCGGTCCAGTATTGGCGGTAAATGGCTGTAGGCGGCCGTCACCGAGCAAAACAGCCGCAGCTCACCGGAAAGCGTTGGACCGTTTTGCCCCATGGCGTGACGCAGCTGCTGATATTGCAACAACGTCTGCTGGGCGAAGGTTTTAAGCTGTTCGCCCGCTTGGGTTAACTGCACGGTGCGGTTATCGCGCTGAAAAAGTGTCTGCCCCAGCTCCTCTTCGAGCCGCTGTATTTGACGCGAGAGCGTAGAAGGGCTGACGTGCATAGCCTTGGCTGAACGCCCGAAATGCCGGCTTTCAGCCAAATTCAGAAACAGTTTCAGATCGCGTAAGTCCATAAGATTTCCCGACTGTGTCATGCGTGTAGTGTGGATTTATTCGTGTTGCATAAACTGCAATATCATCTTCTTAATATATCAATTTAAGCAATGCTCTGCATGACATATAGTGATTTTACAGCAACCCGTCATGCTTCAAGTTACAGATGTGTTGGCTACGCTCGTTCACCCCAGTCACTTACCTAAGTAAGCGCCCTTGGACTCACGAACTTGCCGCCTTCCTGCAACTCGAATCATTTAGGGCTCAACAATTTCGTACCCAACAACCGCAACGGAGTTTTACCATGGCTAACTATTTCAACACCTTGAACCTGCGTCAGCAGCTGGCGCAATTAGGCAAGTGCCGCTTTATGGCTCGCGATGAATTCGCTGATGAAGCCAGCTTCCTAAAGGGTAAAAAAGTGGTGATCGTTGGCTGTGGCGCGCAGGGCCTCAACCAAGGTCTGAACATGCGTGACTCCGGTCTTGACGTTTCCTACACCCTGCGTGCAGAAGCCATTGCCGAGAAGCGTGCTTCATGGCGTAAAGCGACCGAAAACGGTTTCAAAGTGGGCACTTACGAAGAACTGATCCCACAGGCTGATCTGGTGGTTAACCTGACGCCAGACAAGCAGCACAGCGCGGTGGTAAAAGCGGTTCAGCCCCTGATGAAAGACGGCGCAACCTTGGGCTACTCTCACGGTTTCAACATCGTTGAAGTGGGCGAGCAAATCCGTAAAGACATCACCGTGGTGATGGTTGCACCAAAATGTCCGGGTACTGAAGTTCGTGAAGAGTACAAACGCGGTTTCGGCGTGCCTACGCTTATCGCTGTTCACCCAGAAAACGACCCTAAAGGCGAAGGCATGGCGATTGCCAAGGCTTGGGCTGCAGCAACTGGCGGCCACCGTGCGGGCGTTTTGGAATCTTCTTTCGTTGCTGAAGTTAAATCTGACCTGATGGGCGAGCAGACTATCCTGTGCGGTATGCTGCAAGCGGGTTCACTGCTGTGCTTCGACAAACTGGTTTCTGAAGGTGTTGATCCGGCTTACGCCGAGAAACTGCAGCAGTTTGGCTGGGAAACTATTACCGAAGCGCTGAAGCAGGGCGGTATCACCCTGATGATGGATCGCCTGTCTAATCCTGCAAAACTGCGTGCTTTCGCGCTGTCAGAGCAGTTGAAAGGCATTATGGCTCCGCTGTTCCAGAAACACATGGACGACATCATCTCTGGCGAATTCTCCAGCGGTATGATGGCTGACTGGGCAGCAGACGACGTTAAACTGCTGACTTGGCGTGAAGAGACCGGCGCAACCGCATTCGAAAACGCACCGCAGTTTGAAGGGAAAATCTCGGAGCAAGAGTACTTCGACCACGGCGTACTGATGATTGCAATGGTTAAAGCGGGCGTTGAGCTGGCGTTTGAAACCATGGTTTCTTCCGGCATCATCGAAGAGTCTGCTTACTACGAATCACTGCACGAGCTGCCGCTGATTGCCAACACCATTGCCCGTAAGCGTTTGTATGAAATGAACGTGGTTATCTCTGATACTGCAGAATACGGTAATTACCTGTTCGCTAACGCCGCTGTTCCGTTGCTGAAAGAGTTTATGACTACTCTGCAAGCGGGCGACCTGGGCAAATCTGTTGCGGCCGCCGAAGTTGACAACGCACAGCTGCGCGACGTGAACGAAGCAATCCGTGCCCACGCTATTGAAGCAGTAGGCCACAAACTGCGCGGCTACATGACTGACATGAAACGCATCGCGGTTGCCAGCTAATAAATAAAGCACGGCCTGTTTTACCCTACACAATTGAAAAGCACCGCCAAGGCGGTGCTTTTTCTTTTACAGTGCTTACAGCCGGCAGAGCACACTTAGTTGCGGTACAGCACCTTGATCAGGTGGTAACCAAACTGGGTCTTAACCGGGCCGAGCGGCTTAAGCAGTTCACCGCTGAATACCACTTTATCAAACGCAGGAACCATGTCGCCTTTACGGAATTCACCCAGTGAACCGCCGTCGCGTTTGGACGGGCAGGTAGAATGCTTGCGCGCCAGCTCCTGGAAATCAGCGCCTTGTTCCAACTGAGCCAGCAGCTCGTTAGCCTTCTTTTCGTCATCCACCAGGATGTGTAATGCAGAAGCGGTGTTCGCCATAATCGTGACCTTTTAGATAAATTAATCAAAAACTGCTGAGGGGCGTAATGTAACATCTGCAACGCCGGATGTGGAATGCGCGATGTCACCCAACCTTCGAACCTGACACTTTTGACTGTCATTTCCGACGGAAGTTTCTGCTACAATCCTCCTCCTGCATCAAACAAGTGAGCAAAATTAAGCCAATGCGATTAAATCCCAGCCAACAACACGCCGTCGAATTTGTTACCGGACCCTGCCTGGTTCTGGCCGGTGCGGGCTCGGGTAAAACGCGGGTTATTACCAATAAAATTGCTCACTTAATACGCGAGTGTGGCTATCAAGCGAAGCATATCGCCGCCGTGACCTTTACCAACAAGGCCGCGCGCGAAATGAAGGAGCGTGTGTCGCAAACGCTGGGGCGCAAAGAGTCCCGCGGGCTGCTGATTTCAACCTTCCACACGCTGGGTTTGGAAATTATCAAGCGCGAGTTCGCGGCGCTTGGGATGAAGTCCAACTTTTCACTGTTTGACGATCAGGACCAGTTGGCGCTGCTCAAAGAGCTGAGTGAAAAGTGGCTGGAAAATGACAAGACGCTGTTGCAGCAGTTGATCTCGACGATCTCGAAATGGAAAAACGATCTGGTCGACCCCTCCGGTGCTGCCAAGCTAGCACGAACGGAGCGCGACAAGCTGTTTGCCCACTGTTATGCCCTGTATCACGACCATATGCGGGCCTGTAATATTCTCGACTTCGACGACCTGATCCTGCTGCCTACGCTGCTGCTGCAACGCAACGAAGAGGTGCGTGAACGCTGGCAAAATAAGCTGCGCTATCTGCTGGTGGACGAGTATCAGGATACCAACACCAGCCAGTATATGATGGTGAAACTGCTGGTCGGCAACCGTGCACGTTTTACCGTGGTGGGCGACGACGACCAGTCGATTTACTCTTGGCGCGGCGCACGTCCACAAAATCTGGTGCTGTTGAAAGAAGACTTTCCGGCATTACAGGTTATCAAGCTTGAGCAAAACTACCGGTCTTCACAGCGCATCCTTAAAGCCGCCAATATTCTGATCGCCAACAATCCGCACGTTTTCGAGAAACGACTGTTCTCGGAGCTGGCCTATGGTCAGGATTTAAAGGTGATCACCGCCAATAATGAAGACCATGAAGCCGAGCGCGTGGTCGGTGAACTGATTGCCCATCGTTTTATGAATAAAACCAACCACGGGGATTATGCCATCCTTTATCGTGGCAACCATCAGTCGCGGTTGTTTGAAAAAATGCTGATGCAGAACCGCATTCCTTACCGTATCTCGGGTGGCACGTCGTTCTTCTCACGCCCCGAAATCAAAGATTTACTGGCCTATCTACGGGTGTTGACCAATCCCGATGACGACAGCGCGTTTTTACGCATCGTGAATACGCCACGGCGTGAGATTGGCGCGGCCACGCTGCAAAAACTGGGCGAATGGGCTAATCAGCGCAATAAAGGACTGTTCAAGGCCAGCTCCGATTTTGGGTTGAGTCAAACCTTGACTGGACGTGGTCTGGAGTCTTTGCAGCGCTTTACTCACTGGATGGGCTCGATTGCCGAGCTGGCAGAACGCGAGCCGATCGTCGCCGTACGTGACCTGATCCACGGCATGGATTATGAAAGCTGGCTGTTTGAGACCTCGCCAAGTCCAAAGGCCGCCGAGATGCGCATGAAAAACGTCAACCAACTGTTTAGCTGGATGACGGAAATGCTTGAGGGAACTGACCTCGACGAACCTATGTCGTTAACGCAGGTCGTCACCCGCTTTACACTGCGAGACATGATGGAGCGCGGTGAAAACGAAGAAGAGCTGGATCAGGTTCAGTTGATGACGCTGCACGCCTCAAAAGGGCTGGAGTTTCCCTATGTCTTCTTGGTTGGCATGGAAGAGGGCCTGTTGCCGCACCAAAGCAGTATCGATGAAGATAACGTTGACGAAGAGCGTCGTCTGGCCTATGTGGGCATCACACGTGCGCAGAAAGAGCTTTTCTTTACCCTGTGTCGCGAGCGCAGGCAGTACGGTGAACTGATCCGCCCTGAGCCAAGCCGGTTCTTGCTGGAGCTGCCACAGGATGATCTGGCATGGGAGAGTGAGCGCAAAGTGGTGTCGCCACAGGAGCGAATGGTAAAGGGGCAAAGTCATCTGGAAAAAATCCGCGCGCAGCTGGCAGAGGCCAAGAAAAAGGGAGCCTGAGGCTCCCTAATACTTTGCTCTATTTAACGCTAACGTCGGCTATTTGCTGGCTTCTTCAACGTAAAGTGGCCAATGGACATAACTTTGCCAGTGGCTTTCCTGCTCCAGCTCTTCAGCGCGCAGTGGATGCTGTTCGAGCCATCCATTGGGCACTAAGACGTTGAGTTCATCATCATTGGCCCGCAGGCGAACCGCGGGCAGTGTGTCGTCACGGCGACGGCTGGCGAAAATAATCGCCAGTCGCATGATGCGGCACAAACGTTCTGCCTGACGCGGGGGCAGGGCATTTTGCTGATTCAGTAGCGCCAAATCCAGGTTGTTACTCTGGTTTTGCAGCAGCGTGGCCAACAGTTTTTTCTGTGCCGGCGTGAAACCCGGTAAATCAAGATGACGAATCAGATAGGCCGCATGGTTCTGCGCCTGTTTAAAATCGACACTCAACCCAATTTCGTGGATGAAACAGGCGCTGGTCAGCAATTCACGCGCGCGCGCATCCAACTGCCAGACACTGGAAACCTGAATCGAAAAGTTTTCGGCAAGCGTTGCTACGCGTTTTGCCTGCTCCACGTCGAGCAGATAACGACGTTGCAGGTTGTGAAGCGTGCGTTGACGAATGTCCTGTTCGACCGGCAGATGCAGCATGCCATAGACCAGGCCCTCTCGCAGTGCGCCGCCTGCCAGCATCATCGACTCGATATGCAGCGTTTTAAAAATGGCGATAAGAATCGACAAACCGCTCGGGAACACCAGCGCACGTTCCAGCGTCAGGCCTTCAATTTCAAGCTCTTCAAGCTTGCCGCACTGAATAGCACGCTGCTTGAGCTGTTGCAGCTTCGCCAGCGTGATACGCTCGTCCATGCCCTGCGCCACCATGATTTCCTGTAGCGCCTGAACGGTGCCCGAAGCACCCACGCAAATTTGCCAGCCGTTTGCCAGCAACTCGGGTGCTATGGGGGTTATCATTTCAACGGCGGCCAGCTCGGCCTGTTCAAAATTCTCTTTTGCCAGGCTTCGGTCGGCGAAATAACGTTCAAGCCAAGTTACACAGCCCATTGAGAGGCTAAACAGTGTATTGGCTTGTGCACCTGAGCCTGTTACCAGTTCGGTGCTGCCACCGCCGATATCCACTACCAGTCGCTGATCGGGTCCGCCGGTAGTGTGAGCAACGCCGTGGTAAATCAGCCGCGCTTCTTCTTCGCCGGTGATGACCTGTATCCGACAACCGAGAATGGTTTCGGCCACCTGTAGAAACTCGTCGGCATTCTTGGCCAGGCGCAGTGTCGCCGTAGCAACCACGCGTATTTGCTCGCGGGGAATATCCTGCAGACGTTCAGAAAATAATTTCAGGCATTGCCACCCTCTCTGCATCGCTTCCACCGAGAGTTGGTTATTTTTATCAAGACCAGCAGCCAAACGCACCTTGCGCTTAATTTTTGCCAGCGTTTGAATACTGCCTGCCACCTCACGGACTACCAACATATGGAAGCTGTTGGAACCCAGATCGATCGCTGCATAAAGTGAGGTGGAGCTCAGCATAATTTTAGCCCGAACGTTTGCGGTTGTTACGTGGTGCACTACCACCGCGTCGTGATGATGATGATGAATTACGGCGTGGGCCGTTGCCGTTGCGGGTACGTGCAAGGCGTTTCGGCGCAGGCAATTCAGTCAGTAACGCATCGCTATTGTACTTGCTGACGGGAATACTGTGGCCGGTGTAGGTTTCAATGGCCGGTAGATTTAGGGCATATTCTTCACAGGCCAGGCTGATTGAGTGACCGCTAAGGCCAGCACGACCGGTACGACCAATGCGGTGAACATAGTCTTCACAGTCGTCAGGCAGGTCATAGTTAAAGACGTGCGTTACGGCTGGAATGTGCAAACCACGGGCGGCTACGTCGGTGGCGACCAGAATATCGATATCACCTTTGGTAAAATCTTCGAGTACGCGCAGGCGTTTTTTCTGTGCGACATCGCCGGTCAGCAGGCCAACGCGGTGTCCGTCAGCGGCCAAATGGCCCCAGACATCTTCACAGCGGTGCTTAGTATTGGCGAAAATAATACAACGGTCAGGCCACTCTTCTTCTATAAGCGTTTGCAACAAACGCATTTTCTCTTCGTTAGAAGGATAGAAAAGTTCTTCCTGAATACGGTGACCCGTTTTCTGTTCCGGTTCGATTTCAATCGACTCGGCGTTGTTCATGTTTTCAAACGCCAGCTCTTTAACGCGGTATGACAGCGTCGCGGAGAACAGCATGTTCAGGCGTTGAGTCGCAGGAGGCATGCGACGGAACAGCCAGCGAATGTCTTTGATAAAGCCAAGATCGAACATGCGGTCGGCTTCATCCAGCACCACGACCTGGATTGCACCCAGATTAACATGGTTCTGTTTTACATAATCGATTAACCGGCCAGTTGTGCCGATAAGAATATCAACGCCACTTTCCAGCACTTTTAGCTGTTTGTCGTAGCCGTCGCCACCGTATGCCAGACCGAGTTTCAGTCCGGTTGACTCAGATAACGCTTCGGCATCTGAATGAATTTGTACTGCCAATTCCCGCGTCGGTGCCATAATTAAAGCACGCGGCTGATTGGTCTGACGACCCTCAGCGGCAGGGTTAGAAAGCAGATAATGGAAAGTAGACGCTAAAAAAGCCAGCGTCTTGCCGGTTCCGGTTTGCGCCTGACCTGCAACATCACGTCCTGAGAGCGTGATAGGCAATGCAAGTGCCTGGATAGGCGTGCAGTAATGAAACCCTTTCTTTTCAAGGGCTTCGACTGCCAGCGGGTGCAGGGCGAAGTCGGAAAACTTCTGTTCAGTTAAGTGTGTTTTGCTCATAGTGTGGTAGAATATCAGCTAACTATTGCTTTACGAAAGCATATCCGTTGAAATAAACATAGTGAAATACGGTCAACCTACTGTTGGTTAATGCTACATCAACAAGGTAAAGATAATCCTTTGGAGTTGAACATGAGCGATAAAATTATTCACCTTTCTGATGACAGTTTCGACAAAGACGTACTAAAAGCCGAAGGATTGGTGCTGGTCGATTTTTGGGCAGAATGGTGTGGTCCTTGCAAGATGATTGCTCCGATCCTCGATGAAATTGCCTCCGAGTTCGAAGGCAAACTCACTGTTGCCAAACTGAACATCGATGAAAACCCGGGCACCGCGCCAAAATACGGCATTCGCGGCATCCCAACTTTACTGCTTTTCAAAGGCGGTGAAGTGGCGGCAACGAAAGTCGGCGCACTGTCCAAAGGTCAGTTGAAAGAATTCCTGAACGCAAATCTGTAATAGATTTGAATGACCTAAATCAGGCGTTTGGCGGGGAGCGTGTGTTTTTCACACTGACCGCTAGACGCCTGCAAAGAAGCGTGCTAAGTTTACGCTTACTGCATATTTAAGCTTACCTGTAGTTTGATTCTAGCGTTTTACTCTGTGTCGAAAACATCTGCCTATTAAAGTTGCTTTGATAAAAACTGCCTGCGTAGAAAACGACTTGTTGAAAAACAGGTGTAATGGCGATGTGCTTTGACAATCTAACGGTTTTAAAAAAATCGGCTTTGAGATACCTTCAATTTAAGTCTGCCCTCTTTCAAGAAATAGTTCGCGAGCCTTGCCCACGATCTGTAATCAGAAGCTGCAAATTGAGAGTCTCTACCCTAAAGTAATTTAAGCTGGCATGGATGTCCTTGCCATCCCCATTCACGACAGATTTTCGAGATACACCCCGAGTTTAAGAACCCACCATTATGAATCTTACCGAATTAAAGAATACGCCGGTTTCTGACCTGATTACACTCGGCGAAAATATGGGACTGGAAAACCAGGCCCGCATGCGTAAGCAAGACATCATTTTTTCAATACTGAAACAGCACGCCAAGAGCGGAGAAGATATCTTCGGTGACGGTGTTCTGGAGATACTGCAGGACGGATTTGGTTTCCTCCGCTCTGGAGACAGCTCCTACCTCGCCGGTCCTGATGATATTTACGTTTCTCCCAGCCAAATTCGCCGCTTCAATCTGCGTACCGGTGACACCATTTCCGGTAAAATCCGTCCGCCGAAAGAAGGCGAGCGTTATTTTGCCCTGTTGAAAGTTAATGAAGTTAACTACGACAAACCCGAAAACGCCCGTAACAAGATCCTGTTCGAGAACTTGACCCCCCTGCACGCCAACTCACGTTTGCGTATGGAACGCGGTAACGGTTCTACCGAAGACTTAACCGCTCGCGTACTCGACCTGGCATCGCCAATCGGTCGTGGCCAGCGCGGCCTGATCGTCGCACCGCCGAAAGCCGGTAAAACCATGCTGCTGCAAAATATTGCAACCAGCATTGCTTACAACCACCCAGACTGCGTGCTGATGGTGCTGTTGATCGACGAACGACCGGAAGAAGTGACCGAGATGCAGCGTCTGGTTAAAGGTGAAGTTATTGCTTCAACCTTCGACGAACCCGCATCCCGTCACGTTCAAGTTGCCGAAATGGTCATCGAAAAAGCCAAGCGCCTGGTTGAGCACAAGAAGGACGTTATTATCCTTCTCGACTCAATCACCCGTCTGGCCCGTGCCTACAACACCGTTGTTCCGGCATCAGGCAAAGTGTTGACCGGTGGTGTTGACGCCAACGCCCTGCATCGTCCTAAACGCTTCTTCGGTGCGGCACGTAACGTTGAAGAGGGCGGCAGCCTGACTATCATCGCTACCGCGCTGGTTGATACCGGTTCGAAGATGGATGAAGTGATTTACGAAGAATTTAAAGGTACCGGTAACATGGAACTGCATCTCGCGCGTAAAATCGCTGAGAAACGCGTATTCCCTGCCATCGACTACAACCGTTCAGGTACCCGTAAAGAAGAGCTGCTTACTACCTCGGAAGAACTGCAAAAGATGTGGATCCTGCGCAAAATCATTCACCCAATGGGCGAAATCGACGCAATGGAATTCCTCATCAACAAGTTGGCCATGACCAAAACCAACGATGAGTTCTTCGATATGATGAAACGTTCTTAATTCATCAATGCCGGTTTGAAGGGAGCCTGAGCTTCAAAAAAACCGGCGTGCTCTTAGCATGAGTGCTGCAGCCCAGGCTGCAAAAGCGCGAAAATGCAGAGTAGAACGTAAATGTGTTAAAACGCTACGTGAAGACGTGGCGTTTTCTGCTTTTGGTCGCTACGATATGTAGTGATATTACGCGTCGGCATCAGATTCAGATAACACCGGATACCCAGGATGGGTGCCATTTATTACTTTATCTCTGATTTAGCGGGCAGGAAGGATCCTTCGGAGTACGTTAAAAGATTCCATAAAATCCGAATTGTCATCATAGGATATGACTACAAAACCGCGTGGTGGTATGGCTGTTGCCAGATTCAAAACCAAGCTGCCCTATCAATTATGCAGATTTATTTTAATGCAGAGACGTGTTAACTGTGAATTTACTCACTATGAGTACTGAGCTTGTAGCTATCTTATTGTTTTCATTTGTCTTTTTGTTTTTGGCTCGTAAAGTTGCCAAAAAAATTGGATTAGTTGATAAACCTGACTTCCGTAAACGCCATCAAGGATTAATCCCCCTGGTTGGTGGCATCTCTGTATACGCAGGGGTCTGCTTCACCTTTTATATTAGTCATTCCACCGTACCCCATAATCTTCTTTATCTTGCCTGTGCGGGCCTGTTGGTTTTTATCGGTGCACTAGACGATAAATTCGATATCAGTGTGAAGTTCCGCGCCTGCGTTCAGGCGCTGGTTGCCGTGATAATGATGGCTGAAGGCGGCATGGTTTTACACGACCTCGGCAGAATTATCGGCCCCTGGCAGATGGTCTTAGGTCCGTTTGGATATCTGGTCACCCTGTTTGCCGTTTGGGCTTCTATCAACGCCTTCAACATGGTTGACGGTATTGATGGCCTACTGGGTGGCTTATCCTGCGTAACTTTTGGCTCAATGGGCATCGTCATGCTCTATTCTGGCAATGACGCGTTGGCTCTGTGGTGCTTCGCAATGATTGCCGCCATTATCCCTTACGTGCTGCTGAATCTTGGGGCCTTTGGCCGTCGCTACAAGGTTTTTATGGGCGATGCAGGCAGCACGCTAATCGGCTTTACGGTGATCTGGATATTGCTCCAGTGTACTCAAACCACCCGTACTTTTGCCCATCCTCCGATGACGCCGGTCACGGCGCTGTGGCTGATTGCCATTCCACTGATGGACATGATTGCCATCATGTACCGTCGTCTGCGTAAAGGAATGAGCCCGTTTTCCGCTGACCGCCAGCATATACACCATTTGATCATGCGCGCTGGGTTCTCCTCGCGTCAGGCTTTTGTGCTGATTACCTTGGCGGCCGCCGTGCTGGCAGCTATAGGCGTCATTGGCGAACATCTACAGTTTCCTGAATGGCTGATGCTGGGCTTATTCTTTGTCGCTTTTATGCTCTACGGTTATTGTATAAAACGTGCGTGGCGCGTGGCTCGTTTTATCAAACGAGTAAAACGAAGACTGCGCCGCCATTCAGCCAGTTAACACTTACTCTCAATACGACCAGTCGCTTGCAATAACCATTAATAACAATGTGTTATCGTGCAGTGGCATGACGAATTAATTTAAAGATTGGTGAGAATAATGAAGTCAGAGACGATGTCTACAAGGAATGAACTCGCCATTGATAATGAGCTGGATATCCGTGGTCTTTGCCGGACCCTGTGGCAAGGCAAGCTGTGGATTATCGGCCTTGGGCTCGGTTTTGCTCTGATGGCACTGCTGGTTTCTCTGTTGATGACTCAGCAGTGGAGCTCAACGGCGGTAACCGATAAACCCACGGTAAATAACCTGGCTTCATACTTCTCTCAGGAACAGTTCCTGCGCAATCTGGACGCCAAAAATACGTTTACACCGGCGGGCGATCAGTCGTCCATTTCTGACGGTGCCTACAGTGAATTCATCATGCAATTGGCCGCTTACGATACGCGCCGTGATTTTTGGATCGCTAATCCTTACTACAGTCAACGAAAAACCGGTAATGCCGGTGAAGATGCGGTGTTGCTCGACAAACTGATCGCCGCCATTCAGTTTGTCCCGCGTGATGATAAAAAAGTGCCTAACGACAGTGTGAAACTGACCGCAGAAAGTGCCGCCGACGCGAATAAACTGCTGCGTCAGTACGTTAACTTTGCCAGTGCCCGTGCGGCTTCAAACCTCTATGATGAAATTCAGGGAGCCTGGGCAACGCGCGCGCAGTCGATGAAGGCGCAGGTTAAACGCCAAGAGGCGGTGGCCAATGCTATCTACAGCCGCGAGCTCAACAACACGCAGCAGGCGCTAAACATTGCGCAACAGCAAAATATCGATCACAGCATGACGCAGGCCACGCCGGACAGCCTGCCTGATTCTGACATGTTCCTGCTGGGCACGCCGATGCTGCAGGCACGACTGAAGCTGCTTCAGGCCTCGGGCCCGAGTTTCGATATCGACTACGATCAAAATAAAGCGATGTTGGCTACGCTTAACGTTGGGCCGGTATTGAATGCAAAATTCCAGACATACCGCTACCTGCGGACCCCTGAGGAGCCGGTGAAGCGTGACAGCCCGCGTCGCGTGCTGCTGGCTGTCATGTGGGGGATAGTGGGTGGATTAATCGGTGCGGGTGTTGCACTCGCACGGCGTCGCGTCGTCAAATAAATAACGATAAAAAGATAGCGACGTATATTCGGGTGCGGAATTCGCGCCCGTTCAGTCGTCAACGCTATGCGCCTAATAAAGTGCGCCTATAAAAAAGAGAATGCCTCTGTGAAAGTACTAACGATTTTCGGTACCAGGCCGGAAGCAATAAAAATGGCTCCTCTGGTTCATGCTTTGGCTCAGGATGATGCCTTTGTTTCAAAAGTCTGCGTGACGGCACAGCACCGTGAAATGTTGGATCAGGTGTTAAACCTGTTTTCTATCAAGCCGGATTACGATCTCGATATCATGAAACCCGGACAGGATCTGACCGAAATTACCATTCGTATTCTGCAGGGCCTTAAGCCGGTACTTGAAGAATTCAAACCCGATGTCGTGCTGGTGCACGGCGATACCACCACGGCGCTTTCTGCCAGTCTGGCCGCTTTTTATCAACAGATCCCCATTGGCCACGTTGAGGCCGGTTTACGCACGGGATATTTACTTTCTCCGTGGCCAGAGGAGGGCAATCGCCGCCTGACTGGGCATCTGGCAAATTGGCATTTTGCCCCCACGGAAACCGCCCGCGGTAATTTGCTGCGCGAAGGTATCGAAGACGCCCGAATTCTCGTCACCGGTAATACGGTGATTGATGCGCTGCTGAGCGTGCGTAAATTATTCACCGACTCACCGGATCGCGCAGAAGAAATTGCCCGACGTTATCGTTTTATCGATGCTAACAAGAAGCTGATTCTGGTCACAGGTCATCGACGCGAGAGCTTTGGCGGCGGATTTGAACGGATTTGCAGCGCGCTGGCGCAAATAGCCCAGCAGAATCCCGAGGTGCAAATCCTTTATCCGGTTCACTTGAATCCTCAGGTTAGCGAGCCGGTAAACCGCATTTTGCAGGGTATCGACAACGTTATTTTGATTGAGCCTCAGGACTATCTGCCCTTTGTCTATTTAATGGATAAAGCCTACCTGATCCTCACCGACTCTGGCGGCATTCAGGAAGAAGCGCCTTCACTGGGTAAGCCTGTACTGGTCATGCGTGAGACCACCGAAAGGCCTGAGGCGCTTGAGGCGGGAACGGTCAAGCTGGTGGGTACCAATACCGCGACTATCGTCAATGAAGTGTCTCAGTTGTTGAACGATGCGGATGCTTATCAAAAAATGAGCCGGGCGCACAATCCTTACGGTGATGGGCATGCCTGTGGCCGGATTCTGGCCGAGCTGAAGAAAAATAGAGTGACACCATGACCGCTGCAAACAAAGAATTTGCTGAAAGAGACAGCGCCTTTAACACTATTTCCGTGATTGGATTGGGCTACATTGGGCTGCCAACGGCCGCAGCTTTCGCCTCACGCCATAAAAAAGTGATTGGCGTAGACATTAACCAGCGCGCGGTCGACATCATCAACCGCGGCGGCGTGCACATTATCGAGCCGGATCTTGAAGAGTTGGTCAAAAATGCCGTTGAAGTAGGCTATCTTCGCGCAGTAACTGCACCGGAGCCCGCCGATGCCTTCCTCATTGCGGTGCCGACGCCGTTCAGGGAAGGTCACCAGCCTGACATGGTTTTTGTCGAAAAAGCAGTAACCTCACTGGCACCGGTGCTAAAAAAAGGCGATTTGATTATTCTTGAATCGACCTCGCCGGTAGGCGCCACCGAGCGAATGGCCGAGTGGCTGGCGGCGCTGCGCCCCGATCTGCGCTTTCCGCAACAGGATACAACGGCACCAGATATCAATATTGCCTATTGCCCAGAGCGCGTGCTGCCGGGCAAAGTGATGGTTGAACTGATTAAAAACGATCGGGTGATCGGCGGTATGACGCCGCGATGCTCGGTGCGTGCCAGTGAGTTATATAATATTTTTCTGCTTGGCGAATGTGTGACGACTAACAGCCGTACCGCCGAGATGTGTAAGCTCACCGAAAACAGTTTTCGCGATGTGAATATTGCCTTTGCCAATGAGCTATCGCTGATTTGTGATGAGCAGGGTATCGATGTTTGGGAGCTTATCCGCCTGGCCAATCGGCATCCGCGCGTCAATATACTGCAACCGGGTCCCGGCGTTGGCGGACACTGTATCGCCGTCGATCCGTGGTTCATCGTATCGCAGCATCCTGATTTGGCTCGTCTTATTCGCACCGCGCGTGAGGTTAACGACAGTAAGCCGCTGTGGGTAGTCGATAAAGTCAAAGCGGCGGTTGCCGACTGCCTGACCGCGACGGGTAAACGCGCAGCCGAGGTGAAAATTGCCTGCTTTGGGCTGGCGTTTAAACCCAACATTGATGACCTGCGTGAAAGCCCGGCTGTGCATGTCACAGAACTGATTGCCGACTGGCATGCAGGGGAAACCTGGGCAGTGGAACCCAACGTCGAAAGCCTGCCCGAAAGCCTTGAGAAAAAAGTCCAACTGTGCGAACTCGGACTGGCGCTTGAGCAGGCCGACGTGATAGTGATGCTCGTTGACCACACGGCATTTAAACTGATCCCTGGCCAGCAAATAAAACAACGCTGGGTGGTAGATACTAAAGGCGTGTGGCGTTAAGTCCTTCGTAGTATGACCTTAAGGCGCTGGAGGCAAAATGAACGATAATCTTATTCGCGGGCATCTTGAATATTTGCAGTGGGAAAGTGATTTTTTCTTCCGGCCAAGTGCTAAGCTGACGCTGGATCCGGCGGCGCATACCGTCACGCGCAGCGCGCTGAGTGTCTATCCGCTGGTGCAGGTTAAAGTATCCGCTGACCAGACCGACTCGCTGGACGCACTTTATCAACTCGGATTTCATCTGGTTGAGGGCGAGATTGATTTTTCGCTCGACGTGAATTCCGCTGAATTATCTCCCAGTCAGCACCAGCTCGCCTCCGAGCGCGATATCGCTCGGGTAAGTCTGTTGGCGGGCAGTGCTTTTCAACTCAGCCGCTTTCGCGCGCCGTGGTATCAGGCCAGAGATTCGGGCCGTTTCTATGCGCTGTGGGCGGAAAAAGCAATTCTCGGTACCTTTGACACCCACTGCTTGACGCTAAACGCCCCTGAAGGCCAACTGCTGGGGTTTATCACCTTGCGCACCGTCGAACCTCGGGTTGCGAGGGTGGGTTTACTGGCGGTTGAGCCCCAGGCGACTGGGCGTGGCGTAGGCAAACAGCTCATTAACGCGGCCAGACACTGGTGCGCCGAGCGCGGTATCGGACAACTCAACGTCGCGACTCAAACCGGAAACATCGCGGCACTCAATCTTTATCGCGCTAGCGGCGGTGTTCTGTCTCATTCGGCCTATTGGCTGTACAGGTAATTTTATGATCCCCTTTAACTCCCCGCCAATTGTTGGCACAGAACTCGAGTACATGCAGTCTGCGATGGGCAGCGGCAAGCTTTGCGGTGACGGTGGATTTACCCGACGCTGCCAGCAGTGGTTTGAAAAGAACTTTCGCTGCCCAAAGGTGCTGTTGACGCCTTCCTGCACAGCGTCGCTCGAAATGGCCGCTATTTTGCTGGATATCAAAGCTGGCGACGAAGTGATTATGCCGAGCTATACCTTTGTATCGACCGCCAACGCCTTTGTGCTGCGCGGCGCGCGTATTGTCTTCGTCGATATTCGTCCCGACACGATGAACATTGACGAGACGCTCATTGAAGCGGCCATTACCGATAAAACGCGGGCGATTGTGCCGGTTCACTACGCGGGCGTGGCCTGCGAGATGGACGTCATCATGGCGCTGGCCGAGAAGCACGGCCTGTTTGTGGTTGAAGACGCCGCGCAGGGCGTGATGTCGACCTATAAAGGCCGCGCGCTAGGCACCATCGGCCACATCGGCTGCTTTAGTTTTCATGAAACTAAAAACTACACTGCCGGTGGGGAAGGGGGCGCGACGCTGATTAACAGCCCCGAACTTATCGAACGTGCCGAAATTATTCGTGAAAAAGGCACTAACCGCAGCCAGTTCTTCCGCGGGCAGGTTGATAAATACACCTGGCATGATATCGGCTCCAGCTATTTAATGGCCGATTTGCAGGCGGCCTATTTATGGGCCCAGCTCGAAGCGGCGCAGGAGATTAACAACCGCCGTCTGGCGTTGTGGAACAACTACTATAAAGCGTTGAAACCGTTGCAGGAGAAAGGCCAACTGGTGCTGCCGACCCTTGCGCCGGGCTGTGTGCACAATGCGCACATGTTTTATATAAAGTTTGAAACCAGTGAAAAACGTGATGCCCTTATTGCCTATATGAAAGAGGCCGAGATCCTCACCGTTTTCCACTACATTCCCTTGCACTCTTCGACGGCGGGTGAAAAATATGGCTATTTCTTCGGTGAAGACGTGCATACCACAGAAGAAAGCGGCAAGCTGCTGCGTTTACCGCTGTTCTACAACATGAGCAACGCGATGCAGCAGGCGGTAATTTCAACCCTGAAAAGCTTCTTCGCCTGATATGTCGTTAGCCAAGGCTTCAATCTGGACTGCCGCCTCGACGCTGATTAAAATTGGTGCCGGACTGGTAGTCATCAAGCTGCTAGCCGTAGCGTTTGGGCCAGCTGGCGTTGGGCAGGCCGGTAACTTTCGGCAGCTGATCACCGTACTTGGCGTGCTTTCGGGTGCCGGAATTTTTAACGGCGTCACCAAATACGTCGCCGAAAACAAAGACAACGCCGAGCGGATAAAAGCCGTATTGGGCACCGCCTCAACCCTGATTCTTGTTTTCTCTACTGCGCTGGCGTTGATTTTTTTGGTTGCAGCTCAACCGTTGAGCGTCGCACTGTTTGGCCACGCCGAGTATCAATCGGTGATGCGGGCGGTGGCACTGATTCAAATGGGCATTGCCTACGCCAACCTGTTTCAGGCTATTTTAAAGGGTTATCGCGACGCGCAGGGCAATGCCTTGGCGGTGATCGGCGGCAGTCTGATTGGCCTGCTGGCCTATTACGCCTGCTTTATGCTTGGCGGCTATGCGGGTGCGCTGGTGGGATTTGCGCTGGTGCCCGCGCTGGTCGTGGGGCCTGCGGCGATAATGCTGCTGCGTCGTCGCAACTTTACCTTCAGTGCTCTGGCGCTGCGCTGGGATCGGCCATTGGCCCGCCAGTTCGGCAAGTTTACCGTGATGGCGCTGATGACCTCGGTCACTCTGCCAGTAGCCTACGTGATGATGCGTAACCTGTTGGCCAAGCATGATGGCTGGGAGGCAGTAGGTATTTGGCAGGGCGTGAGCAGTATATCAGACGCTTATTTGCAGTTTATTACCGCCTCGTACAGCGTCTATCTTTTGCCTACGCTGGCCCGACTGACGGACAAAAAGCAGATAAGTCAGGAAATTGTTAAAGCGCTGAAATTTGTGCTTCCGGCGGTAGCGGCTGCCAGCTTTACGGTGTGGCTACTGCGTGATTTCGCTATCTGGCTACTTTTTTCACCCGAATTTGCCGCCATGCGTGACCTTTTTGCCTGGCAGTTGGTGGGCGATGTGTTAAAAGTCAGCGCCTATATTTTTGGATATTTGGTGATAGCCAAGGCGTCGTTGCGCTTTTATTTGTTGACTGAAATCAGCCAGTTTCTGCTGCTCACGCTGTTTTCGCATTGGCTGATCCCGATGCACGGCGCACTGGGCGCAGCGCAGGCCTACATGGCCACTTACATCATCTACTTTGCGCTGTGCTGTACCCTTTTTGTTATCTACCGTAGACGAGCATGACAACGCTGATTCACGTTTTGGGATCTGATATCCCGCATCATAATTTAACCGTGCTGCATTTCTTTAATGACGTGCTGCTCGCTCACGTCCCGCGTGAGCAGGCGCAAAATTTCATGGTTGCCAGCCGCGATGCTTCCGCCTTAGCGCAGTTCAAGCATTTGCACATTGAGGTGCTCGCCGATAAAAAGTCGCTGGCGCAGGCGGTGATTGCCAAAGCGCAGGCTGACAAAAACTGTCGTTTCTTCTTTCATGGGCAGTTTAATCCCGGCCTTTGGCTAGCGTTGCTGAGTGGTAAAATCAAGGCACGGCAGGGTGTTTGGCATATTTGGGGGGCAGATCTGTATGAAACCTCCGGCAGTCTGAAGTTTAAAATGTTTTATTTGCTTCGCCGACTGGCGCAGGGGCGGATAGGGCACGTTTTTGCCACCCGCGGTGATTTGTCTTTCTATCATCAACGCCATGCCCATGTGCCGTCTTCACTGCTTTATTTCCCTACTCGCATGGACCCAGCGCTAACCTTGCCCGCCGATACGCCGGTGCCGCAGGGCATGCCGCGCGTGCTGGTGGGTAACTCGGGTGACCCGAGCAATCGTCACATTGATGCCCTGCGAGCGCTGCATCAGCAGTGGGGCGCGGGCGTTAAGGTGATTATTCCAATGGGTTATCCTGCCAATAATCAGCCTTATATCGAGCAGGTCCGCCGCGAAGCGTTGGCGCTATTTCCCGCTGAAAACGTCGAACTGATGACAGATTCCATGGCCTTTGCCGACTATCTGGAGATGCTGAAAACCTGTTCGCTGGGTTACTTTATCTTCGAGAGACAGCAGGGGATTGGCACGCTATGCCTGCTGATTCAGTTTGGCGTACCCTTCGTGCTGAGTCGTAAAAATCCTTTCTGGCAGGACATGGCCGAGCAAAATTTGCCGGTGCTGTTCTATGACGACGCCCTTGATGCTGCCACGCTGGTGGAAGCGCGTCGCCAATTGCTGACCACCGACCGCCAGAATATTCAGTTCTTTAGCCCGAACTATATTCAGGGCTGGGTGCAGGCATTGCGCAAGGCTGCCGGAGCATCATCATGAGTTTGGCGCAATTGGGTGGCCTGAGCGTGGTGTACGCCCTATCTTTGCTGTTTATTTTAAGCCTGACTTACCTTGAGTTTCGGCGCGTCAGATTCAGTTTCAACCTGTTTTTCTCGGTCCTGTATCTGCTCACCTTCTATTTTGGTTTTCCTCTCACCTGCGTGCTGGTGTTCCAGTTTGACGTCACCGTGGTGCCGGTGCCGTATTTGCTACAGGCCATGCTCTCGGCCACCTGTTTCTACGCCATCTACTACGTGGTATATAAAACGCGCCTGAGAAAGGCACGCGATGGGCCGCGGCGTGAAGTGTTCTCCATGAATCGGGTTGAAACGCATTTAACCTGGATACTGATGGCGCTAGTGGCCTTCGGCACCTTAGGGGTGTTCTTCGCACACAACGGTTTCTTGCTGTTTAAGCTTGCCACTTACAGCCAGATCTTTTCGAGTAACGTCTCGGGCGTGGCGCTCAAACGTTTCTTCTATTTCTTTATTCCGGCGATGCTAGTGGTCTATTTCCTCAAGCAAAACCGCCGCAACTGGTTACTCTTCTTGGCCGCCACCTTTGCTTTTGGGCTGCTGACTTACGTCGTTGTTGGCGGCACGCGCGCCAACATCATCATCGCCCTCGCGCTGTTTTTGTTTATCGGCATTATTCGCGGCTGGATCACGCTTTGGATGCTGCTGATTGCCGGGGTAATGGCGGTGCTTGGCATGTTCTGGCTGGCGCTTAAACGCTATAACCTCGACGTCAGCGGACCAGAGGCTTTTTATACCTTCCTCTATCTAACCCGCGACACCTTCTCGCCGTGGGAAAACCTGGCGCTGTTGCTACAAAATTACGACAAAATTCACTTCCAAGGACTGATGCCGATTGTTCGCGACTTTTACGTGTTCATTCCAAGCTGGCTGTGGCACGGCAGGCCATCGGCCGTGATGAATACCGGTAATTATTTCACCTGGGAAGTACTGGACAACCATTCGGGGCTGGCGATTTCTCCCACGCTGATTGGCTCACTGGTCGTGATGGGCGGCGCCGCGTTTATTCCGCTGGGTGCCATTGCCGTAGGGCTGATTATCAAGTGGTTCGACTGGCTCTACACGCTGGGTAAAAATGCGGTAAACCCTTACAAGGCAGCGATTTTGCAAAGCTTTTGTTTCGGAGCAATATTCAATATCATTGTGCTGGCGCGCGAAGGTCTGGATTCATTCTTCTCGCGGGTGGTATTTTTTGCGGTCATTTTTGGCCTTTGTCTGATAGCCGCCAAGCTGCTGTACTGGCTTTTTGACGTGGCCGGACTCATACGAATTCGCGCTGGCCGCGTGTCCACTCTCGAGCCGGCTGCTGTCGCCGAGCCATTCGTGCGCGATAAAGGATAATAATGCGTCCTCTTCCTATTCCTAAATACACTATCCGTGGCATTGAGCTGTGGGGCTTTCGCAACATGGACCAGTTCCGCGACTATCTCCTGTCTGAGGATGGCGTAAAAATCGGCACTCTGGTGGCGATAAACGCGGAAAAAGTGCTGACTACCGAGCGCGACGCGCAGCTGCGTGCGCTTATCAAAGAGGCCGATTACAAGTACGCCGACGGCGTCAGTATTGCAGCGTCGATCCGCCGTAAGTACCCGCAGGCCGAGGTTGAGCGAGTGGCCGGAGCCGATCTTTGGGAAGCACTGATGCAGCGCGCCGGACAGCTGGGTACGCCGGTATTTCTGATTGGCGGCCAGCAGGACGTGCTGTCGCAGACCGAAGCCAAACTGCGCAGTCTTTGGAACGTCAATATTGTGGGCAGCCAAAATGGCTATTTCACCCCAGGCGAGCGCGACGGTCTGTTTGAACGAGTCAGCCTTAGCGGCGCTAAGCTGGTCACGGTTGCCATGGGGTCACCGCGCCAAGAAATTTTGATGCGCGACTGCCGCAAGGCGTATCCCGATGCCCTCTATATGGGCGTTGGTGGCACCTACGACGTATTTATTGGCACGGTAAAACGTGCGCCCAAGGCTTGGCAAAAGCTCGGACTGGAATGGCTTTACCGCCTGGTTAAGCAGCCCAGCCGATTACCGCGTCAGCTCAAGCTGCTCAAGTACGTATTTTATTTTTATACTCGCCGGCTGTAACCTCTTCTAACGGCCTGCGCACTTGCTCAGGCCCGATCACTTTTCTTAACATCATCCCGCCGAAATTTCGACCTGCTCCGCTTTTTTGCTTATTCCCGTTTGCAACTGACTGCAAAATACGGAAACATACCGCCGTTTTATCTGCCCTTACCTTGGGAAATAACAATAATATTCTGGAAAACCCGGAAAAGAACAAACACAACAATTTGAGAAACAGAGGACTTATGGCGAGTAGCGAAGAGAAGCAGGGGCTCCACCGAGGGTTGGAAGCCCGACACATCGAGTTGATAGCCTTGGGTGGGACTATCGGCGTAGGACTGTTTATGGGCGCGGCGAGCACCCTTAAATGGGCCGGCCCGTCCGTATTATTGGCCTACATACTGGCCGGCGTTTTTGTCTTTTTCATCATGCGCTCTATGGGCGAGATGCTCCATCTGGAGCCGGTTGCCGGTTCGTTTGCCGTTTACGCGCATAAATACCTCGGACCTTACTTCGGCTATCTTACCGCCTGGAGCTATTGGTTCATGTGGATAGCGGTGGGTATCTCTGAAATCACCGCCATCGGTGTTTATGCCCAGTACTGGTTCCCCGAGCTTCCCCAGTGGATACCCGCGCTGGCAGCCGTAGCTATCGTAGCTGCTGCTAACCTGGCGGCGGTCAAGCTCTACGGCGAAATGGAGTTCTGGTTCGCACTGATTAAAATCACCACCATTATTGTGATGATCGTCGTCGGTCTGGCGGTTATTTTCTTTGGCTTTGGTAATCATGGGCAGGCAATCGGTTTCGATAACCTGACCGTGCACGGCGGCTTCTTTGCCGGAGGCTGGAAAGGCTTTCTGTTTGCGCTCTGTATTGTGGTCGCCTCCTATCAAGGCGTTGAACTGGTGGGGATCACCGCCGGTGAAGCCAAAAATCCGCAGGTCACGCTCAAACGTGCAATCAACAACATCCTGTGGCGTATCCTGATTTTTTACGTCGGCGCGATTTTTGTCATTATTACTCTCTTCCCGTGGAATGAAATGGGCACCCACGGCAGCCCGTTTGTTTTAACCTTTGCTAAGGTTGGGATCACGGCGGCGGCCGGTATTATCAACTTTGTGGTGCTGACCGCAGCGCTTTCTGGCTGTAACAGCGGCATGTACAGCTGCGGGCGTATGCTCTATGCGCTGTCGCAGAACCGTCAACTGCCGGCATTTTTGTCGAAAGTCTCGGCCAGCGGTGTGCCGGTTTACGGTATCGCGATAACGATTCTGTGCTTGCTGGTGGGGTCTGCCCTGAATTACCTGATCCCCAATCCTGAGCAGGTGTTCGTTTATGTCTACAGTGCGAGCGTCCTGCCGGGCATGGTGCCGTGGTTTGTGGTGCTGGTGAGTCAGCTGCGTTTTCGTGAAGCGCATCGCGAGGCGCTGAAGAGTCATCCGTTTAAATCTATTCTGTTCCCTTACAGCAACTATTTGACGCTGGCTTTTCTCCTTTGCGTGCTAATTGGGATGGCAATTAACCCAGATACGCGAGTTTCTTTGCTGGTTGGCGGTATTTTTATCGCGGGCGTCTCGCTGATTTACCGGGTTCTAGGGATGAATCGCCACAGCCATTAAGGACTTTTTAGGGAAATAAGTGGGGGTGGGGTGTTTGATATGCCTACTTTTAGTGCGTAATGCGCAATTCGTAACCAAACGAAACTTTTTCAAAAAAAAGCACTAGACAGTATGGCGGTTAAGCCGTAGTATCCCCACCCGCAACGGCGCTAAGCGCCCGTAGCTCAGCTGGATAGAGCGCTGCCCTCCGGAGGCAGAGGTCTCAGGTTCGAATCCTGTCGGGCGCACCATTGACCTCGGTCGGTTTTGCGCAAAGAGTTGCGGTGTTAGTTTCGGTACGTGAAGTAAAGATACGATGGTGGCTATAGCTCAGTTGGTAGAGCCCTGGATTGTGATTCCAGTTGTCGTGGGTTCGAGTCCCATTAGCCACCCCACTTCTTCCTTTAAAAGAAGAATGTGTGAGTAGTAAAGAGTAAAGTTTGTGACTGTGCGAAGGTGGCGGAATTGGTAGACGCGCTAGCTTCAGGTGTTAGTGTTCTTACGGACGTGAGGGTTCAAGTCCCTCTCTTCGCACCACACAAAACTTTAAAAGCTCTGAGCGTAACCAGAAAGACAAGTTGTAATAGTAAAGGCAATACATCGGCGAGTAGCGCAGCTTGGTAGCGCAACTGGTTTGGGACCAGTGGGTCGGAGGTTCGAATCCTCTCTCGCCGACCAATTCAAATAAAGAGCCCTGCAGAAATGCAGGGCTTTTTGTTTTCTATCGTTTCTGATTTTTTAATCTCTTCTACTTCCCCCTCAAATATTTTCTCAATCACGCTTAAAATTCTTTACCCTGCGGCACAGATCACTGCAAAGCCTCCCTCATAAAAGCTATAACCAATTGGTTCATAAGAACAGTTCACCGAGTGATTCGTGCAAAAGGCTCACTGGAATGGAATCTTAAATATTTCTTATTTCTGGAAATACTTTGCTAAGGGAAGAGTATGAAGATAAATAAAATAGGCCTGTTTACTGCCTTTACTCTGCTGTCTGCCCCCGCACTGGCCGTGCCGCAGTTAACCGATGCCGCCTCGATACCCGCTGTAATCGCCGCCATGACACTGCAAGAGAAAGCCGCCTTTGTTTCCGGCACCGGTATGAACAACGCGACGAACGTTGCCGGTGCGGCGGGCTCAACGCTGGCGATCCCACGCTTGGGCGTTCCGCAGATTGTCTTTGCCGACGGGCCAATAGGTGTGCGGTTAGGCGCCGGTCCGACCGGCGGCGAGAAACGTTTTGCCACCGGATTTCCAGTATCCGTTGCGATGGCTGCCACCTGGGACCCCGCGCTCATTCAGCGCGTAGGCGGCGCTATTGGTGAACAGGCCAAGTCCTACGGTGTTGATTTGATGTTAGGACCCGCCATTAACATTCAGCGCAACCCGCTTAACGGCCGTAACTTCGAGTATTTCACCGAAGATCCCCTTCTTAACGCCATGATTACTGCCGCCTATATTAACGGGATGCAGGCAGAAGGCGTCGGGGCGGTGGTCAAACATTTCGCCGCTAACAACCAAGAAACGCGCCGCCAAACGGTGAACGAGATTATTTCTGACCGCGCACTGCGCGAGATCTATTTTCCCGGTTTTGAATATGTCATGGATCACGCCCAGCCGTGGGCAGTGATGAGCTCTTATCCGGCCATTAACGGCACGCCTTCGTCGCAGAATCCTTGGTTGCTGAAAGAGGTTCTGCGAAAACAGTGGAAATTTAACGGGTTCGTGATGTCTGATTGGTATGGTGTGACCGATCCGGTGAGGTCATTGCTGGCGGGTAACGATCTTAATATGCCTGGCGGCCTGTCCGAAAAAGACACCCCTTTTCTGCGACGTAACACCGACCCGAAAGACGTCGTATTAGCGGCGTTGAATTCCGGTGAAATTACTCCGCAGCAGATAGACGAAAATATTAAAAATATTTTAAATATCATCATCAAGACCCACCGTTTTAAAACACAGTCTGCGCCCGTTGCCGCTGCGATTGGCGATCGCTCTGCGTTGGCGCGTCAGGCCGCAGCCGATTCGATGGTTTTGCTGAAAAACCAGTCGCAGACCCTGCCAGTGCCGGCCAATCTGCGTATTGCCGGCTTTGGCCATAATATTGATAATTTCTACGTGGTGGGCGGCGGCAGTGCCGAGGTCAATATTGATCCCAAGCGTCTGGTGACGCTGCCGCAGGGGCTTAAAAACGCCGGTCTGACCCTGATAGACAACGTTGAAGGGCATAAGCTGGATGAGCAGGCCAGTGACGACATCATTAACCGTGCCGCGCAGGAAAGCGACATGGCGTTGATATCTATCGGACGCAGCTCCACTGAAGGTGCAGATCGCTACTCAATGGCTATGCACGGCGATGAAGTTGCGATGATTGAAAAGGTGGCGGCGGCTTTCCATCGGCAGCATAAAAAAGTCACGGTGCTGCTTAACGTAGGGTCACCGATTGAAATCAATGGCTGGGAGGACAACGCCGATGCCGTTCTGCTCACCTGGCAGCCCGGTGAGCAGGCGGGTAACGCGGTGGCAGACATCCTGACCGGTAAGGTCAATCCTTCCGGCAAGCTGCCGCTGACGTTTCCAAAACGCTTAGAGGACTCGCCGAGTTACGGCAATTATCCAGGCAACGCTAAAACCGTAAACTACGGCGAAGGCATTTACGTCGGTTATCGTTATTTTGATACCCGCCGCATCGCGCCGATGTATCCCTTCGGCTACGGGCTCTCTTACTCAACCATTGAGTATGGAAAAATCACGCCACAAAGCCCGCAGTTCAACATTGATAAGCAGGGCAGCGTAGAGGTCAGCATTTCCGTGAGAAACACTTCTAAGGTAGCGGCAAGGGAGGTAGTGCAGCTTTATGTGCATGACGACGCTTCACGCCTCGATCGGCCGATGCAGGAGTTAAAGGCTTTTCAAAAGGTGAGCCTGCCCGCCGGTGAAGAAAAAAGTGTGTCCTTTAGGCTGGATAAGCGTGCTTTCTCCTATTATGACGCGGATAAAGGCGACTGGGTACTTGAACCCGGTAAATTCACGCTGCGTATTGGCAGTTCATCGCGTGATATTCGTGCTGAAACACCGTTATTAGTCATTTCAAAAACGCCGGCATTTTCTTTTAATACGCCGTGGATTGACATTCAAACCTATGAAAAAGCAGCGACTATTGTTGCTAGTGTCATAGGGGATGACGCAACCAATGCCTGGATTGAGGGCAGTCCAACGCTGGGTGAAAAGCTTGATGAGGTGCTGAAGCTAAAACCAGAGTTTACTAAAGACTCGTCAAAATTACAGGACGAAAAACAGGCGATTCTTAAGCGGATCAATGCGTTGTGAGTATTTGGCGACACAGTGATTTAACTCTATGTTTTATTTGACTATTTAATATTAAAAAAAGCAGGTTAGGCAGTTATTCTCCTCGTGTAGGGGGATAACTGTCGCCGAGAAGAGACATTTAACTTATTGATATTGTTGTATAAATATTTAATAGATCTAAACTGTCTCTCAAGGGCGACACTCTGCACGAGGTATACGGTAAAGTGATTGCTGATAAGGGTTCGCAGGCGGGATCACTTAAAAAATATAATTTTTTAAAGTTGTTAATTATCAGTTATTTAGTTGATGTTTTGCATCATACTTACAGGGGTATTTTAAAGCTGGCATGGGTTCTGCATAATCCATCGTGTAGATGCTCATTCCACCCTCTTATGACTGCGTAGCTTCATAAACCTGGGAATGATGCAGAGCCAAATTACAGTGTCTCTTGTCTATCTGACCGATAACCTTGTGGTTATCATCCAGCAGGCAATACGTTGAGTGTGACACTACCCCTGTTGTCTAAGACCTGATTGTTTTTACACTTGTCTCTCCGGCAAGTGTTTTTTTTTGCCTGTAATATTTACGGTTACTTAGTCGATACCCTCCCGGCAGTTCATTCTTATTTATATTTCATAAAGATTTTAATATTATTAATAAATAATAAGTGGATATATTTTATTACATGTCTCGTTTACTATCCTTATTCATTACTTGAAATGAATGTCTTCATTTTATTTTATGATTGTTATTAACATAATGGAAAGTATTTAATAAGGAATTTTATCTTTGAAAAAAACACTTGTTGGAATAGGTTTAACCTCTTTGCTGGCCGTCTCATTATTAACATCAGTGAGCGCGATAGCTCAGGGCGTTGGGCAGGCGCTAAAACCGCTGTGGTCGGTAGACTTTGACCAGACGATCGATAAGGTAGCCACCACAGGTGATGGCACCGTCGTGGCCTTCGTGACCGGCATAGGGGAAAATAAGTCTGCTCAGGGATTTCACGTCGTTGATCGGAGTGGCCATGTTCAGACTTCGGTATATAATGAACAGGGTGTCAGGCGTACCCAGGTGATGCCTTTCATCGGCAAAGATAACGGAATTTATATTCCGTCCACTAAAGATAATTATTCAGCTATATCAAAATATATTGCCGCGAATAATTATCAGGTGGAGAATTATGTTTTTCAGGCGCCAAAGACAAGTAATATTAATGGGGTGCTATTTAGTCCTGATTATAGAAAAATTTATGTGATGACGCCTCATGGGAAACTATCAGGTAGCAGCGTCTATGCCCTTAAATTAAGCGTTTCTTCGTCGGGAAGGTCGCCATTATGGCGGGAGAATATTGAAAATACCTTAAATTATATTGTGCTTAATGACGATGGAAGCCAAATTTATGCTTCGGAATACGAAAATGAGGCCTATTTACTCAATGCCGAACAGGGAGAAACTAGCCACATAGGTTTTCCTCAGATTCGTTCCGGAGATGTTGTTCAAGACGACCAAGGCTATCTCTATGGTCCGATGTATGCTGCGGACAGCTCTGTAGTTAAGTTCCATCCGTTTAATAATCCTGCGGTTAAACAGTGGACGTTTGACAGTAAGCAACTGTCGCCTTCGTTCCGAGAAAGAAACTATATTCTCGGCCTTGAGGGCCAGCTCTACGAATCTTTCTTCAATAAAATCTATGCTATCGACACTAAAACGGGCAAAGAGCTTTTCCAAATCGCGCTACCGATAGACGAGGGTAAAAACAATGCGTTCACCGGCAAGTTGGCTATCGACCCACAAACCGGGTGGGCCTACACCAGTTATATTCAAACGACGCCCGAGCCGCTGGTTAGCGTAATAGGTTTTTCACCCGACGGTAAGCAAAGCAAAACGCTGCTTGTACGTAAAGGTAAAGCTGAAAAGATGTCTGCGCCGGCTATTTCGAATGGCTTGCTCTATGTCAGCGTCGATAACACCTTATACAACTATGGTCTGAACGGCCAAACTGCCGTCACGCCCGTTGAAATGGTCGACATTAAGCAAATTGAAGCCAAAGACCTGCCGCAAAAACCGCATAATATTGCCTGGGAAGTGCGCGATGAGAAAAATAATCTCGTTGAGCTGGGCAGTGTAAACATTGATGGTATCGATCCTATGCTGCTCGACAAATATCGCTGGCCGTTGTTGGTATCGGAAGCTATTAACAACAGTAAAGGCATGCTCAAGGCCGGTGTTAAGAATGAAGCGGACGAGATTAAGCCGATTGCCAGCCAGTCGCGCAATCATCTGTGGCTGCCTGATTTTTATCAGGCAAAAGGGTATACCGCCAGCCTGACCACGACTGAAACTGAGCTTAGGTATGATCCAGTGTGGGTACTTAATACAAAACCTTCAGCAATTATTACCAAAGAGGGTGATGATTTACCTGTGGGATCGACCATTGTGCTTAGCGTTAATGATTCTGCTACCCAGCAAAAGAGTGAGCATACTTTCACCGTGACGCGTTCAAGCCGATTCCTTTGGGCACAAGACTTTGCGGCATTTATTAATAAAGAGGTGGGAGAGTTAGGTGTGAGTGCCGGTGAAAAGTTTAGCAACGGCAATTCACTGGCATCCCCATTAACTAGCCAATATCGTAACAAGCTGTGGGTTAAGGCTACAACAAAGGACGATATAACAACATCGACGCTGAGTGTTACTTATAAAATAAATAAACGCTTAGCAGATAACAAATAACCCGCGAACGAACAGTCAGTTATTTTCCGTTGGATATAAAAAACCCCGCCAAGTTGGCGGGGTTTTTATTGGACGAGACGAATATCATCGTTAACCGCAATCGGGCTGATTACTGCTGCGAATTATTAATCGTCAGCATCAGTCCTTGATGACGCATTTCGGCAGCCTCGGCAGGCTTATGTTGTTTATCCAACGCATCCGCCAGCCAGGCAAAATCGTAGGCATCCGGACGTTGTTTAAGCGCCTCACGGAACGCGTCACTTGCCTGCAACCATTCCCCGTGCTTGAGCAGAATCTGCCCCAGCGTGCTGTTCAGCAGCGGCGTAGCGCCGTTTTGCTTAATAGATTGACGCAGGAACTTTTCAAGCTGCTCCGGATTGCCAGATTTCAGCTTCGGCATCAGCGCCACCAGACGTTCGTCGTACTGGCGTTTCAGCCCGTCGAGAATAACCTCCTGCGCCAAATCGTGGTCGTTGCACTGAATCAGATGGATTGCCATCGCCACCTGCAAAGCAGGTTCATGGCGGGTTTTACGGCTCTGATCCTTCCACCAGCGCTTAAGCCCTTCGCTGCCTTCTTCCGACATCAGTTGGTCCATCATCCCGACGTAGGCTCTTTCCTGCACGACTTGCAGCTGCTCATCGTCATAGATGTCGGCTTTTGCCATTGAGGGTAAAATTTCCATCAGCGACCCATAGGCACCGGTGCGCATATAGGCCTGTTCAGCCAGACGCAGTATTTCCGGGTGTCGAGGCGACAGGGCAATCAGGCGGTCGACGCCGTGACGTGCTGCATGAATTTCTCCCTGCGCCAGTTGAATACGCACGCGGGTGATATCCACCGGCAACTGGTCAGTATCAGCAATCTCGGCGGCGCGCTCTAGATACTGATTGGTGCGAATCTCGTCGCCACGCTGCGAGGCCGCTTCGGCAGCGAGCAGATAGTTAACCATCGGCTGCTCGGCGTGATCGGCATTGCGCGCCAGCAGTTTTTCCATTTGGCGATGGTCACCCTCGGCCAGTTTAATCATGGCGCGCTGAGTTTGCTTGCGTGCTTTTGAACGTTTGCGGCCCACAAACCAGCCACGGGTGCGTGCCCCGGTGCGGAATAGGCGACGCAATATCCATTCAATAAAGAACAGCACTACAAACAGCAGAATGGCCATAATCACCAAGCCGGTGACGCTGGTTTCAACGTTGTAATTGTCAGTCTGGATAAGCACATAGCCCTGATGACCCGCGAGCATTGGGCCAACGACAATCCCGGCAATGACAATCAAAAACAGTATGAGAACACGTAACATGCGTTATTCCCCCTGTTTGGCGGTGGTCGCGGCTGCGGGCTGCTGAAGCAGGTTACGCACGCGCGTTTGCATCAGTTTTTCCAGCATTGGCTGGCTTTTCAGCTGGTCGGGCACGTCCATCGAAATAGATTGCTGGCTCAGGGTGTCGAGGTCGGCCAGAAATGCCTTGGTCGTTGGGTCCGAGGTATCAAAATAGGCGCGGACCCAGGTCGATACGGTTTCCAACGACTGTTTGTAGATTTCATTCTGATGGCGCGGCACGGCCTGCGCGGCAATCAGCAGACGAGAGCGGATGTTTTCGCGCAGATAAACGTCCTGATTGGGTGCCAGTAAAGGCTCTGCACTGGTATCACGGCGGCGGATAGTAATGAAATCCGACATAAAGCTGTGCCAGCTTTTGCTGAGATTTTGACGCCATTCGGTCAGAGAGCTGGAAAGCTCGCCGCTGTCACTGTCCATTGGTGAATCATCGGTGTCGTTGTCGGCCAGACGCAGATTATCTACCTGATTGGAAAGCTGGTTAACTTTCAAAATGATGCCGTCGAAATCAACCTGTGTCACCGCTGAAAGGCTGCCGACGTCTTCATTGATGGCCTTGCGCACGTCAATCAGGCTCGGGTCATTCATGTCTGCCAGGCTGGCATCGGCGCTTTTCAGCAACGCGGCCGCCGTGGTGACGTCCTGATCGCTCCACAGTTTTCTACCGGCCAGCTTCACCAGGAAATCGGCCTGTGACAGCATCCAGGTTTTGGCATCGCTGCCAGAGATGCTGGCGACTTTATCCTGCAACTCACTTAACTGACGGCTAAAGGAGGCCTGCTGACGCGAGGCTTCCTGGAGGGATTTATCCTGCTGGCCGAGCAAGGTATCAATTTGCTGTTTGTCCTGCTGTTGGCTGCTTTTGAGGCTGGCGATTTGCGCCTGGAGCTCCTCATTGCTCGCCGCATCAGCCTGCGCCTGTTGGTGTCCGTGATAATAAATACCCACGCCGAGTGCAATCACCAACACAATGGCAATTGCGCCCAATATTGGGCCCGTACGCTTTTCCTTTTGTACGGTTTCACGAAAAGCAGCATCTGGCTGTTGGGGGCTCTCAACCGCAGTTGTTGTATCTTCTACCTTTGCGGAAGGATTTTTTTGTTCCGTCATCTGGGCACATCCCTTAGTCAGGTTATTTTAATGCACGGATCAGCGCATCATTATCTGCGTTCTCTGCAACCCTAATAGATTGCCAGCCAAGTTGGCGGGCCAGGGTCGCCAAACGTTCGCTAACTACAATCAACGTACAGCCTAAAAGCCAGGTTGTTCGATAGTAATCAGGAACTAACGTATATAACTGTTGTAACATTTCTCCGCTGGTGACCACCAACGTGTCGATGCCCGCCCGCTGCCAGCTCGAGCTTTGCTCGCTGGGGTCGTAGTGAAGCGGACTGCGTCTGTAACACTCACAGTAGCTGACGTTAACGCCGCGCTCACGCAGCGTGTCGGCCAGCAATTCTCGGCCACCGTTGCCGCGCAGTATCAACGCACTTCTGCCTTGAATCGCCTGCAGCGCGGGTAAGTGCAGCAAGGTTTCACTGGTTTCGCCATCCTGAGGATAAATAATCGGCAGGCTGGTTGCGCGGTGCATCAGCAAACCGGTTGTTCTTCCTATAGCATAATAGCTTACAAAATCAGGCCAGTGTTGAGCCTGCTGTTGTAGCGCGCGGTTGGCGTAGTTCACCGCATACTGTGACAGGACGAAAACCATGTCCTGTGGATCCATAGAGGATAGCATTCCTGGGAGCTTAGAAAGCTCGCTTCCTGGCGCAAACTCTATTAATGGAGAGTGATAGGCAACCCTGCCCAGCATGCGCAGCCGGGCAACAAGCTGTTCTCCCGAGGGAGAGGGACGGGTCACCAGAATGGTCATTTTGGCGCATTACCTTGGTAAACTTCTTGCAGAATTTCGCGCGCGCCACCGGCCAGCAGTTCTTCTGCCAGGTCGATGCCCATGCTTTCAGCTTCACTACTCGGGCCACGACGTTCCCCGCGCACCATTTGGCTGCCATCAGGTGAACCTACCAGCGCCCGCAGCCACAGCGTGTCGCCTTCAAGCTCGGCGTAGCTGCCAATAGGCACCTGGCAACCTCCTTCAAGGCGCATATTCATTGCCCGTTCTGCGGCTACCCGCAGCGTGGTTTCAGCGTGCGCTAACGGCGCCAGAAGCTCGCGGGTACGCAGGTCGTCAAGACGGCATTCGATACCCACCGCGCCTTGTCCAACCGCCGGCAGGCACTCTTCGGGCGTAAGCGCGGTGCGAATTCGTGATTCAAGACCCAGTCGCTTCAAACCGGCTACCGCAAGAATAATAGCGTGATACTCGCCTTTATCCAGTTTGGACAAACGCGTGCCGACGTTGCCGCGCAAATCGCGGATTTGCAGATCGGGGCGCTGTTCGCGCAGCTGACACTGACGACGTAGGCTTGAGGTGCCAACAATACTGCCGAGGGGTAAATCGTCGAGGCTGGCAAATTCGTTGGACACAAAAGCGTCACGCGGATCTTCGCGTTCGCAGATGGCGACCAGTCCTAGACCTTCAGGGAACTCAACCGGCACGTCCTTCATGGAGTGAACCGCGATATCCGCGCGCCCGTCCAGCATTGCCAGCTCGAGTTCTTTAACAAACAGACCTTTACCGCCAACCTTGGCCAGCGGCGTATCAAGTATAATGTCGCCTTTGGTGACCATCGGCACTAATTCAACCTGCAAATCAGGGTGGAATGCCTTGAGTTGGCTTTGCACATATTGTGCCTGCCACAGGGCCAAAGGGCTCTGACGTGTAGCAATTCGGATGATTTTGTCTAACATGTTTGTTACCGTTTTTTTATTTCGCAGACCATCCTATCATCTACTGTGGAAGCGTGTCAGCGTTCAGGGGAGTAACAACGGGTAAACAGGGAAATTTGTGGCATGGCGATTCAGGAAGTAAAATGTATAGAGCTGCAACAGCTATTGTGGTGCGTTACTTCCTTTACGGTCAAACAGCAAGGTGTTAAATTGATCACGTTTCCAGCAATAATCCGTCAAATACCTATATCAAATTAAAGTTTTTAAACTAACGGCGGATTTGGATACGGGGTTGTTTCTAGACACTGGAAAATCAGGCGAAAAGTCTTGTACCTCTACATCGAGACATTAAAGCAAAGATTAGATGCAATAAATCAGCTACGCGTTGATCGCGCTGTAGCGGCTCAAGGCCCCGCTTTTCAGCAGGTCTACAGTTTGTTGCCGGTCTTTTTACATCATCATCATCCACTGATGCCGGGTTACCTTGAAGGTAAAATGCCCCACGGCGTCTGTATTTTCACGCCTGACGATCACCAACAGTCCTACCTAAGCGACCTTGAAGAGAAATGGGGTAGTCCGTTTGAACCCACCGTAGGCGGCGAATTGCCGATTACTGGCGTTTATTCCATGGGCAGCACGTCGTCGATTGGCCAAAGTCAAACTTCTGATCTCGATATTTGGGTCTGCCATCAGTCGTGGCTTGATAATGAAGAGCGCAGCCGCCTACAGCAAAAATGCGTCATGCTTGAGACGTGGGCTGCGTCGCTGGGCGTTGAAGTCAGCTTCTTCCTTATTGATGAAAACCGTTTCCGTCATAATGAAAGCGGCAGCCTGAGCGGTGAGGACTGTGGTTCCACCCAACATATTCTGTTGCTTGACGAGTTTTATCGCACGGCCGTAAGACTTGCCGGTAAGCGTATTCTGTGGAATATGGTGCCGGGCGAAGAAGAAGCACACTACGACGAGTATGTCCTTTCTCTCTATTCTCAGGGCGTGTTGACCCCGAATGAGTGGCTGGACCTCGGGGGCCTCAGTACGCTGTCGGCCGAAGAGTACTTTGGTGCCAGCCTGTGGCAGCTATATAAAAGTATCGACTCGCCTTATAAGGCCGTATTAAAAACGCTGCTGCTCGAAGCCTATTCTTGGGAGTATCCCAATACTCAGCTGTTGGCGATGGACATTAAACAGCGCTTGCATCAGGGCGAAATCGTCTGCTTTGGGCTAGATTCTTACTGCATGATGCTCGAACGCGTAACTCGATACCTGACTCAGGTCGAAGACTTTACGCGCCTTGATCTGGTTCGCCGCTGCTTCTATCTCAAAGTGTGCGAAAAACTTTCCCGTGCCCGCGCAGCGGTGGGTTGGCGTCGTGAAGTGTTGACGCAGTTGGTCAGCGAATGGGGCTGGAGTGACGAGCGTATCGCTATTCTCGATAATCGCGCTAATTGGAAAATAGAGCGCGTGCGTGAAGCACACAACGAGCTGCTTGACGCGATGATGCAAAGTTATCGTAACCTGATCCGCTTTGCGCGCCGCAACAATCTAAGCGTTAGCGCCAGTCCTCAGGATATTGGGGTATTAACCCGTAAACTTTACGCCGCGTTTGAAGCACTGCCGGGTAAAGTTACGCTGGTGAATCCGCAGATTTCGCCTGATCTGTCAGAAACCGATTTAACCTTTATTCACGTGCCGATTGGCCGCGCCAACCGCACCGGCTGGTATCTTTATAACCAGTCTCCGTCGATGGACTCGATAATCAGCCATCAGCCGCTGGAATATAACCGCTACCTGAGTAAGCTGGTTGCCTGGGCCTACTTTAACGGCCTGCTGACCTCGACCACGCGTCTGCACATCAAGAGCGGCAACCTGTGCGATATCTCCAAGCTGCGTGAGTTAGTGGCTGATATTTCAAATAATTTCCCGATTCGCCTGCCGGCGCCGACGCCAAAAGCGCTGTATAGCCCGTGTGAAATCCGCCATCTTTCTATTATTGTTAATTTGGAACACGATCCGACGGCGGCTTTCCGCAATCAGGTGGTGCATTTCGATTTCCGAAAACTCGACGTTTTCAGCTTTGGCGAACAGCAGCAGTGCCTGGTCGGCAGCATCGATTTGCTCTATCGCAACTCGTGGAATGAGGTGCGTACTCTGCATTTCAACAGTGAGCAGGCAGTGCTTGAGGCGTTGAAAACGATTTTGGGCAAAATGCATCAGGATGCGGCACCGCCGGAGTCCGTGGAGGTCTTTTGCTACAGCCAGCATCTGCGCGGCCTGATTCGTACCCGTATTCAGCAACTGGTTTCTGAGTGCATTGAACTGCGTCTGTCGAGCAAACGCCTCGAGCCTGGCCGTTTCAAAGCGGTGCGCGTCTCTGGCCAGACCTGGGGCCTGTTCTTTGAGCGCCTCAGCGTATCAGTACAAAAGCTTGAAAATGCGATCGAATTTTACGGCGCGATCTCCAACAATAAACTGCACGGGTTGTCAGTAAAAGTTGAAAGCTCACAGGTGCATTTACCTTCGGTCGTCGACGGCTACGCGAGTGAAGGCATTATTCAGTTCTTCTTTGAAACCAGCAGCGACGACGTTGGATTCAATATTTATATCCTTGATGAGTCCAACCGCGTTGAGGTGTATCACCACTGCGAAGGCAGTAAAGAAGACCTGGTGCGCGACGTCAGTCGTTTCTATTCGTCGTCACACGATCGCTTCACTTACGGGTCAAGTTTTGTGAATTTCAATCTGCCGCAGTTCTACCAGATTGTTTCTCTCGAAGGCCGTACCCAGGTGATCCCTTTCCGCAGTAACGTCCTGTCTCACCTGAATATCGCCGCCTCAGAAGGCAGTTCAGAGCCTGCAACGCTGGCACAGCAGTATCAAATCCACTGATTAAGCGCTTTCGTGCGCGCTATCTCCGGTACTGCTCACAGCGTTAGATAATCGATTCCTATTGCTTTTCATGATCCACCTGCGATTATAGAGAGCTTGGACGATGAATCGCAGATCCTGGTTAAAATGAAAACAATCAAAATGAAAAATTTGAATATGAAAACCGCATTACGCTGGTCTTTGGCCTCGATGGTCCTGTTTGCGCTCTCTGGTTGTGGTTTGAAAGGGCCGCTGTACTTTCCGCCTGCCGACAAGGCCGACGGCAAAAAGGTGGTGGTGACTAACGCCAAGCCGGGTCAGGTGACGGGCGTATCTCCCGATCAGAATGCGCAAAAAAATGGATCGGTACAGTACTAGTCCTCAAGCCACAGGGTAATTACGTCTGGTAATGACCAGAAGTCACGCGGAGTCAGATATGCAGTTCGCTAAAATGCACGGATTGGGCAATGACTTTATGGTCGTTGACGCCGTCACTCAAAATGTTTACTTCTCTCCTGAACTGATCCGCCGACTTTCCGATCGTAACCGTGGTGTAGGATTTGATCAGCTACTGGTCGTTGAGCCGCCTTACGATCCTGAATTAGATTTTCATTACCGTATTTTCAATGCCGACGGTAGCGAAGTGATGCAGTGTGGCAACGGTGCTCGCTGTTTTGCCCGCTTCGTGCGCATTAAAGGATTGACCAACAAACGTGATATTCAGGTCAGCACCCAGAATGGGCGTATGACCCTCACGGTGACGGAAGACGAGCTGGTGCAGGTCAATATGGGTGAGCCAATATTTGAACCGCAGCAAATTCCTTTTCGCGCCCCTAAGCCAGAAAAAACCTATATTTTACGGGCAGAAGAGCACACTGTGCTCTGCGGCGTTGTCTCAATGGGCAATCCTCACTGCGTGTTGCAGGTTGACGACGTAGTCACTGCCAGCGTAGAACACTTGGGGCCACTGCTTGAAAGTCACGAACGTTTTCCCGAGCGCGTTAACGTCGGTTTTATGCAAGTACTTGACCGCGAAAGCGTGAAGCTTCGGGTTTACGAACGCGGCGCGGGTGAGACTCAGGCCTGCGGAAGCGGAGCCTGTGCAGCGGTGGCTATTGGTATCCAGCAGGGACTGCTCGCAGAAGAAGTTCAGGTGGAACTGCCGGGAGGCAGCCTCGACATTCGTTGGAAAGGCCCGGGCCATCCGCTGTATATGACTGGCCCCGCCACCCATGTTTATGACGGATTTATTCATCTATGAACAATCTTGATGGTCAGATTGAAAGCGCTAACGCCGCCGAGCTAGACGACGAGCTGGTGATGCAGTATTTGCTGCAAAACCCTGATTTCTTTATCAGGAATGCGCGCAGCGTTGAGCAAATGCACGTCCCGCATCCGGTTAAAGGCAGCATTTCGCTGGTTGAATGGCAGCTCGGACGGCAGCGCAATCAGATTGCGCAACTTGAAGAAGAAATTACTCTGTTGATGGAGCAGGCGACCATCAATGAAACGTTGTTTGGCCGACTGATTGAGCTACAGGCAAATCTTGCCGACGCGACCAGTTTGCAAGACATGCTGAACCGGCTACAGCGCTGGGGCCGCGGTTTTGGCCTGGCAGGCGCCAACGTTCGCCTGTTTAGCGAAAGCTGGCGCATTGGTGCGCCTTCTGACTTTACCCATCTGGCACTAACCCGCAGCGCGTTTGAATCACTGCGTATTCAACGACTGGGTGACAGCCACCACTTCCTCGGCAGCCTTAACGGCCCGGAGCTTTTATTGGTTTTACCCCAGGCAAAAGCGGTAGGATCGGTGGCGCTCTCGATGATGGGGGAAAATGGCGAACTTGGTATGCTCATTTTCAGTAGCCGAGACCCGCAGCATTACCAGGCGGGAATGGGCACGGTGATGCTCGACCAGCTGGCCAAGATGTTACCCGGTCTGCTGTCGCGCTGGATTGAGCGGGCATGAGCCAAATTGACTCGCTGCTGCAACCCGCAGTCGAGGCATTCTTACGTTATCTGCGGGTCGAGCGCCAACTCAGCCCGCTGACGCAAAGCAGTTATCATCATCAGCTTCAGGCCCTGATCGGCATGGCCGACGACATTGGGCTGACCGACTGGACGCAGCTTGACGCAGCTAAAGTCAGAATGCTTACCGCGCGCAGCAAGCGTGCCGGTCTCGGTTCCTCCAGTTTGGCGCTGCGTCTTTCAGCCCTGCGCAGCTTTCTTGACTGGCAGGTGCATCAAGGTGTGCTCAAGGCCAATCCCGCAAAGGGCATTTCTACTCCGCGCGCCCCGCGCCATCTGCCAAAAAATATTGACGTTGATGAAGTCGGGCAACTGCTGGACATTGACCTCAACGATCCGCTGGCAGTACGCGACCGCGCGATGCTTGAAGTGATGTATGGCGCGGGCCTGCGTTTATCCGAACTGGTAGGGATTAATCTCGGCCACGTTGACCTGCCTTCCGGAGAAGTCTGGGTGATAGGTAAGGGCAGTAAAGAACGAAAACTGCCGATCGGGCGCACGGCGGTCACTTGGCTGGAAAACTGGCTGGCGCTGCGTGACCTGTTTGGCCCAGAGGACGACGCGATGTTTCTGTCTAATCAAGGGCGTCGGATTTCTACCCGCAATGTGCAAAAGCGCTTTGCCGAGTGGGGCATTAAACAGGGGGTGAACAGCCATATTCATCCTCATAAGCTGCGCCACTCTTTCGCGACTCACGTTCTGGAGTCGAGCGGCGATCTGCGTGCAGTTCAGGAACTATTAGGCCACGCCAATTTGTCGACCACGCAAATCTATACCCACCTCGACTTTCAACATTTGGCGTCGGTTTACGATGCCGCGCATCCCCGCGCTAAACGAGGAAAATCCTGATGAAGTTTTACCGTCCACTGCAGCAGATCGATGCGATCACCTTTGATCTCGACGATACCCTCTACGATAACTATCCGGTTATCCGCCGCACCGAAACTGAAACCGTGCAGTTCTTGCGACAGTACCATCCGGTAATGGCCGATATCGAATCAGAAGAGTGGCGTGCGGTGCGGGCTGAATTGCTCGAGCAGGATGCTGAAATTTATCACGACGTTACCGCCTGGCGTCACAAGGCGCTCTATCACACCATGCTGCGTCGCGGTTTGAAAGAAAGTGAAGCGGCCGACGGTGCCGACGCGACGATGCAGAACTTTGCCTACTGGCGCAGCAAAATAGACGTGCCGCAAGAGACTCACGAAACGCTGACCGAACTTGGAAAGCGTTGGCCGCTGGTCGCCATTACCAATGGTAATGCCAATCCTGACCTGTGCGGGTTATCAAAGTATTTTGAGTTTACGCTGGTGGCCGGTCGCGACGGTCGCGCAAAGCCGTTTGTCGATATGTATCAGATGGCGGCGGAACGTCTCAATGTGCCGATGGCGCATATTCTGCACGTTGGCGATGACCTTACCACTGACGTGGCAGGTTCAGTGCGCTGTGGTATGCAGTCTTGCTGGATCAACCTGCGCGAAGGCAATCTGATGAAGATTCCTGATGCGCGCCTGTTGCCGCATATTGAGATTTCCTCGTTGGCATCCTTAAAGACATTGCTGTAGCCTTCTCGGGCAGGTGGCAATTTCTGTTAAAATACTGTATATAACAGCAGTAAACCTCCGCGAGGCGTTCGAGAATTAACCGACTTGCCCGTGGAAGCATTTCTCTATCCGGACAAACGGTGCTTATGGACGTCTCTGACCTGCTCGACAGCCTGAATGAAAAACAACGCGAAGCCGTAGGCGCCAAGCGCAGCAACCTGCTGGTGCTGGCCGGCGCGGGCAGCGGTAAGACCCGCGTGCTGGTGCACCGCATCGCCTGGCTGCTGTCGGTAGAGAACTGCTCGCCGTATTCCATTATGGCCGTGACCTTTACCAACAAGGCCGCGGCTGAAATGCGCCATCGTATTGAACAACTGATTGGCACCAGCCAGGGCGGCATGTGGATAGGCACCTTCCACGGCCTCGCCCATCGCCTGCTGCGCGCCCATCATCTTGACGCCAACCTGCCGCAGGATTTCCAAATTCTCGACAGCGATGACCAGCTGCGCCTGCTTAAGCGCATTATCAAAGCGCTTAACGTAGACGATAAACAGTGGCCGCCGCGCCAGGCGATGTGGTACATCAACGGTAAAAAAGATGAAGGCCTCCGCCCTCAGCATATCGAAAGCTATGGCAATCCGATTGAAGCGACCTGGCTGCGTATCTATCAGGCCTATCAAGAAGCCTGCGATCGTGCCGGTTTGGTCGACTTCGCCGAGCTGCTGCTGCGCGCCCACGAACTGTGGCTGAACAAGCCGCATATTTTGCAGCACTACCGCGAACGCTTTACCAACCTGATGGTTGACGAGTTCCAGGACACCAACAGCATTCAATACGCCTGGATACGCCTGCTTGCCGGTGAAAACAATAATGTGATGATCGTTGGTGACGATGACCAGTCCATTTATGGCTGGCGTGGGGCACAGGTTGAAAATATTCAGCGCTTCCTGAAAGATTTCCCCGGCGCAGAAACCATTCGCCTCGAGCAAAACTATCGCTCGACCAGCACCATCCTGACTGCCGCCAACGCCTTGATTGCCAACAACAACGGTCGTATGGGTAAAAACCTGTGGACCGAGGGCGTTGAGGGCGAACCTATCTCGCTGTACTGCGCTTTTAACGAGCTGGACGAGTCCCGCTACGTGGTGAACCGCATTAAGGCCTGGCAGGACAACGGCGGTGCGCTGAACGATTGCGCCATTCTTTATCGCAGCAATGCCCAGTCGCGCGTGCTCGAAGAAGCCTTACTGCAAATGGCCATGCCTTACCGCATTTATGGCGGCCAGCGATTCTTCGAACGTCAGGAAATTAAAGATGCGCTGGCTTACCTGCGCCTGATGGCCAATCGAAACGACGATGCCGCCTTCGAACGCGTCGTCAATACCCCGACGCGTGGCATCGGCGACAGAACGCTCGACGTAGTCCGTCAGACGGCGCGTGATCGGCAGTTGACCATGTGGCAGGCCACGCGCGCGCTGCTGCAAGAAAAAGTGCTGGCGGGGCGCGCAGCCTCCTCACTGCAACGTTTTACCGAACTGGTCGACGCCTTGGCGCATGAAACCTCTGAAATGCCGCTGCATGTACAAACGGACCGGGTGATTAAAGACTCCGGCCTGTTCATCATGTATGAGCAGGAAAAAGGCGAAAAGGGCCAGGCGCGTATTGAAAACCTGGAAGAACTGGTGACAGCGACGCGGCAGTTCAGCTATCAGGATGAAGATCAGGACTTGATGCCGCTGCAGGCGTTTCTATCTCACGCGGCGCTGGAAGCCGGAGAAGGGCAGGCCGATGCCTATCAGGACGCCGTACAGCTGATGACGCTACACTCTGCCAAAGGGCTGGAATTTCCACAGGTGTTTATCGTCGGCATGGAAGAAGGCATGTTCCCAAGCCAGATGGCACTGGATGAAGGCGGTCGGCTTGAAGAAGAGCGTCGTCTGGCCTACGTCGGCGTCACGCGTGCGATGAAAAAGCTCACGTTGACCTATGCAGAAACCCGTCGTTTATACGGCAAAGAGGTCTATCACCGGCCTTCGCGGTTCGTTGGCGAACTGCCGGAAAACTGCGTAGAGGAAGTGCGCCTGCGCGCCAGCGTGACCCGCCAAGTTAATCATCGCAGCATGGGTACGCCAATCACCAGTCAAAATGACAGCGGATTCACTTTGGGTCAGCGCGTTCGCCATCCGAAATTTGGTGAGGGCACAATTGTGAATCTGGAAGGCAGCGGCGAGCATAGTCGTCTGCAAATTGCCTTCCCAGGAGAAGGCATCAAGTGGCTCGTCGCGGCCTATGCAAGATTAGAAGCGGTATAAATTAAAACTTTACTACGTCCCCAACCTTGGCGGTGAGGTACCACGCCATGACAGCCTGGGACTTGTCATCGCCTTCTGCCGGGCTGCCCGGAAAGGTATCTTCTTCAGGGACCGGAATATAAGGTCCCTGTTTGATTTCAAGGAAAGTCGACCCATTATCCAATGCGATGGCGCTGTGCCACACGCCCGCAGGGATTTCCAGTGCGCGGGTTTCTTCGCCCAATACCAAACGCTCGGTAATCTGTCCCTCTGAATTGTAAGTCAATACAACAAGACGGCCGGTCAGGGTGCTCAATAATTCCCAGGTATGTGGGTGGCGGTGAATACGCACATAGCTCTCTTTATCCATGGTCACCGCCAGTCTTTGTACTGGGTCATGAACGTCCGGATGCAGGTTGAGGTTGGTGCGCAAACGCGGAGATTCAGTCGCCTTGGTGGCAAGCTGGGTCAGGTTTTCGTGGGTGATCTGCTTTATCATTTTTATTCCTGAAAAGTGTGCGTCAAAGAGTAAAAGTCGGATTAGGTCTGCAACAGAGTGTAGCCAAAAAATGCCTCGCGGGTAAGCACCTCGCACGTTGATGGGTGGTTGAAATTCATGCCGAAATGTTGCGAAATTAGGCATGTTGCCGGTTGACAGTCTTTTTCTTCTCGGCGTAACATGCGCGCACTATTATCAATGAGGATTTTCGCCTTGGACGCACCCAGTAGATACTGGCTCAATAATCTGCTTAGCAGTTTCCACTAAGGCCGTCCTCATTGCTGACGGCCAAAGCGCGGATGTTAGTTCCCGCTAATGTGGTTGTCAGCGACCCCCATTGTCGCTGTGAGTCAGACCTGAATCGGGTCTGAAACATGTCGGTGACTTTCACCCAGTGTTTCCCCTTGTGCTTCAACGCGTTGTCTACACCTGTCACCACTAGGGAGAACGGGCACATGCTGAGTGCTTTTAAATTAGATAACAGCCGCTTATCCCGTTTGGAACTGGATGAATCAGAGACCTCACTGTCGGAATCTCTGTGGGTCGATTTGATTGAGCCTGACGAGTCAGAGCGCGAGCGCGTTCAGACCGAGCTGGGGCAAAGTCTGGCAACCCGGCCAGAACTGGACGATATCGAGGCATCGGCGCGTTTCTTCGAGGACGAAGACGGGCTGCATATTCACTCCTTTTTCTATTATGAAGATGCGGAAGACCACGCGGGCAACAGCACGGTGGCGTTCACCATTCGCGATGGCCGCCTGTTTACGCTGCGTGAGCGCGAACTCCCAGCATTTCGTCTCTATCGCATGCGCGCCAGAAATCAGCAACTGACCGACGGCAACGCCTACGAACTGCTGCTCGACCTGTTTGAAACTAAAATCGAACAGCTGGCCGACGAAATCGAAAATATTTACAGCGATTTGGAAAAGCTCAGCCGCGTCATCATGGAAGGTCATCAGGGTGATGAATATGATGCTGCGCTGTCTACGCTGGCAGAGCTGGAGGATATCGGCTGGAAGGTTCGGTTGTGTTTGATGGATACCCAGCGCGCACTGAATTTCTTGGTGCGTAAAGCGCGCTTACCCGGCGAACAATTGGAGCAGGCCAGAGAAGTGCTGCGCGACATCGAATCCCTGTTGCCGCACAATGAATCGCTGTTCCAGAAGGTTAACTTCTTGATGCAGGCGGCGATGGGCTTTATCAATATTGAGCAGAACCGCATCATCAAAATCTTCTCGGTAGTCTCGGTAGTGTTTCTGCCGCCTACGCTGGTGGCCTCAAGTTACGGCATGAACTTCGAGTTTATGCCGGAGCTGAAGTTGGCATTTGGCTATCCGGCAGCGCTGGTATTGATGCTGTTGGCCGGTCTGGCGCCCTATCTGTATTTCAAAAGAAAAAACTGGCTTTAACGATTTGAATCCCCGGTTCGCCGGGGACATTCCTTACGTATTACCTCCCCCTTCCCCCGTGAAATATGTTAAAAATATCGCCCATGTTGTCTTAATGAAGATGCAATTAATGTTGATGGAAAGAATGACTCCCGCCGCCCAGTGGGGTTTTTTAATCGCAGCGTCGCTGATTCTGGGTTTTATCTTTCAGTATTTACAGGTCCCTGCTGCGCTACTTTTGGGGCCGATGATCGTGGGCGTCGTGATGGGATTGCTTGGCGCGACGGTGCGTATCCCCGGCGTGTGTTTTAAAATTGCTCAAGGCGTGATTGGCTGCATGATAGCGCAGGCGCTGTCGCCTTCGATCCTGCCTCCCTTGCTCCATGACTGGTTTGTTGTGCTGATGGTGCTGATATTCACCCTGTTGGCCAGCGGACTCTCAGGTTGGTTGCTGGTGAGATTCAGTCATTTACCGGGACCTACCGGTGCGTGGGGCTCGTCGCCCGGCGGTGCTAGTGCGATGGTTGCTATGGCCGGAGATTTCGGTGCAGACGTGCGACTGGTGGCATTTATGCAGTATCTTCGGGTGCTGTTCGTGGCAACTGCCGCCGCCTTTGTGGCGCGCATGAGCCTCGGTGATGCGGCTTCGGCAGCGGCGTCCGTGGTATGGTTTCCGCCGCTGGACTGGCGTTTCCTGGTCACGCCCGCGCTGGCATTGACAGGGGTCTGGCTAGCACCCAAGCTGCGCATTCCCTCAGGTGCACTGCTTATTCCGGCCGTGGCCGGTGCTTTTTTGCATTCCACCGGCACGGTGCTGCTCGAGATCCCCGAATGGCTGTTGGCGATTGCTTATACTTTTATCGGTTGGAGCGTTGGGCTGCGCTTTACGCGTCCAATTTTCAAACTGGCGTTGCGCACGTTGCCACAGATGATTGCATCGATTATTGGCTTAATGCTGATTTGCGGAGCCATGGCGTGGGTGCTGACCAAAATTCTTCACGTCGATATGTTGACCGCCTATCTGGCCACTAGCCCGGGCGGGCTGGATACGGTGGCCATCATTGCAGCGGGCAGTCACGTTGATATTTCGTTCATTATGGCGATGCAGACGCTGCGCCTGCTGACTATTATCGTTACCGGACCGGCGATGGCGCGCTTTATTTCACGCAGCGCCTCACCAAATCCGGCACAGCGGGCGGGTTAACTCTCGGCCTTGATGCTTTTTAATTTAATCGTGCCCCTGTTTTTCATTTGGCGTTGGTGGCGCAGTGCATCGTAGATGAAGAACGCCAAACCGGCCCAGATGAAGGCAAAAGTGACCAGCTGTGAAGGGTCAATCTCTTCGCCATAAAACACTACCGCCAGAATAAACATCAGCGTGGGACCGATGTACTGGAAAAAGCCCAGCGTGGAGAATTTGAGTCGTGACGTGGCGGCGGTAAAGAACAGCAGTGGCACAGTGGTAATAACCCCGGCGGCAGCCAGCTCCAGATTCAGCGACAGCGGGTTTTGCGTCAAATTACTGGTGGTGCTGTGGGCGATAAAGAACAGATAAATTCCGGCGGCAGGCAGTAACCACAGAGTTTCTATCAGCATGCCCGACGGCGCATCTACGGCGATTTTTTTGCGCATCAGCCCGTAAAATGCGAAGGTCAGTGAAATCCCCAGGCCAATGATCGGCAGCGAACCAAACATCCACAGCTGCACTGCAACGCCACCGAAAGCCAGCGCAGCAGCCACCCACTGCAAACGGCGAAAGCGCTCGCCGAGAAACAGCATACCCAGCATCACGTTAACCAGCGGGCTGATAAAATATCCCAGACTGGCCTCGAGAATGTGGTTGTGATTGATGGCCCAGATAAACAGCAGCCAGTTTCCTCCCACCAGTACTGCGCTGACCAGCAGCAGGAAAACTTTTTTCGGCGTCGCAAAAACCTTCCTCACGCCGCCCCAGCCGCGGCTCAGTGAAATGAGCAGCAGCATAAAGAAAAATGACCAGATAACCCGATGCGTCAGGATTTCCTCGGCGGGGACTTGCTTGATTAATTTAAAATAGGCGGGCGCAATGCCCCAAATAAAATAGGCAATAAAGGCAAAAATCACGCCCTGACGAGTACGTTTGGCATCCATGACAATGTCCTGCTTAGGTAATATTCCTAGCCAACTAAATAGGTCGCCGTTGCGGTCGCAATGTGAACGGCGGATTCGTTGTGTAAGTCCACGCGGGCGACGGAAATTTTGTTTCCAGCGCGGATAAGCGTGCTGCTTACGGTAAATATCTCCCCGCGACCCGGACGCAGATAGTCTACGCGCAGGTCAACGGTGCCCATTTTCGATAACCGTTGGCGCATTTCAGGTTCAAGCAGCGGGTGGTCAGGTTTATCGTGGCGAATAAGCGCGCTATTAACACACACCAGCCCAGCAGCCACGTCGAGCACTGAAGCAATCACGCCGCCGTGCAGAATTTTCTGCACCGCATTGCCGACCAATTTGGGGTGATTACTGAACGTCAGCTCGGCAATGTCTGCGTCTAGCTTACGCAGTTCCAATCCCAACTCGCGATTAAATGGCATGTCGTAAATAAAAATCTCACCGATCAACTGGCGGGCGGCGTCGTGGCTTAAAGGCGTAGCGGACATGAAAATTTCCTGATAGCGGATGAGGATGAAAGCACTTTATTGTGAATCAATTGTTGATTTTATTCGCCAACATTATTGATTTCTTGGCGACTCATGCTAATCCTAACCCCGTGTGAATTTGTGTGTAGAATGGCCTGTTTTTTCGTAAAAATGTTTCAACAAATAACCATTATGCCGACCGTCGGCAGAACACTTTGGGGTGGAGGAAGGATGCGTAATTCTTGGGCCGTTGGGGCTGTCATGTTGGCTGTGCCATTACTCAGTTATGCTGATGAAGCTAAGATTCAGGACGTACATGATACACCGAGCGTGCGTGGCAGCATTATTGCCAATATGCTTCAGCAACACGATAACCCGTTTACGCTTTATCCTTATGAATCAAACTATATACTTTATACCTACACCAACCACATCAATAAAGAAGCCATTCAGTCTTACAACTGGGCCGACAACGCAAAAAATGATGAAGTCGAGTTTCAGCTCAGTCTGGCGTTTCCTCTCTGGCGCGGTATTGTGGGCGACAACTCGGTGTTGGGCGCATCCTATACCCAAAAGTCGTTCTGGCAGCTGTCTAACAGCGCTGAGTCTTCGCCTTTTCGTGAGACTAATTACGAGCCGCAGCTGTTCCTCGCCTGGGCGACGGACTATGAGTTTATGGGGTGGACGCTGCGTGAAGCCGAATACGGCCTCAACCACCAGTCCAACGGCCGTGCTGACCCCACGTCGCGCAGTTGGAATCGTGTCTACGCTCGTTATATGGCGCAAAACGGAAACTGGCAAGTTGACCTTAAACCTTGGTACCGTATCCCAGAAAGCGAAAGTAATGATGATAATCCGGACATAACCAAGTATATGGGTTATTACCGGCTTAAAATCGGCTATGCGTTGGGTGAAAGCGTGATTAGCGTGACCAGCCGTTATAACTGGAATACGGGCTACGGCGGTGCCGAGCTGGGCTGGAGCTATCCGTTGACTCGCCACGTGCGCTTCTATACGCAGCTGTTTAGCGGCTACGGTGAGTCATTGATTGACTACAACTACAAGCAGACTCGCGTCGGTGTTGGTATCATACTCAACGATATGATGTGATCGACCAACCGGCACCAGCATAACTCGGCGCTATGTTCCTGTTACTTAAGAAAAAGCGCTTGAGTGTCATAAAATTTGGGGAAAAGTGTGTCAACGGCGGCAGTGATAAATAAGGAATTACTGGCAGAACAGGTGTTACGCGACACCTTCGGCTACCAGCAATTTCGACCGGGTCAGCAAACGATCATAAACGCAGCCATCTCCGGGCAAGATTGCCTGGTGGTGATGCCAACCGGCGGCGGTAAGTCGTTGTGTTATCAGATTCCTGCCCTGGTGATGGATGGCCTGACGCTGGTGGTGTCTCCGCTCATCTCCCTGATGAAAGACCAGGTCGATCAGCTTATGGCTGCCGGCGTTGAAGCAGGTTGTCTGAACTCTACCCAAACCCGCGAGCAGCAGCTCGAGGTGATGGCCGGATGCCGAAGCGGTCGCATTAAAATGCTCTATATCGCCCCTGAACGTTTGACTATGGGGGATTTTCTCGAGCAACTGCAGCAGTGGAATCCGGCAATGCTTGCCGTCGATGAGGCGCACTGCATTTCGCAGTGGGGGCACGATTTTCGCCCTGAATACCGCGCGTTAGGGCAGCTAAAATTACGCTATCCGCAGTTGCCGGTGATTGCCCTGACGGCAACCGCCGATGACGCCACGCGTAACGACATCGTTCGCCTGCTTGAGCTGAATGACCCGCTCGTGCAGGTCAGCAGCTTTGACCGTCCCAATATTCGCTACACTTTGGTTGAGAAGTTTAAACCTCTCGACCAGCTGCTGCGCTTTGTGCAGGACCAGCGTGGTAAAAGCGGCATTATTTACTGCGGCAGCCGCGCGAAGGTAGAAGACACCGCCGCCCGTTTGCAAAGCCGTGGCATCAGCGTCGGTGCCTATCACGCCGGGCTTGAAAACGAACGTCGCTCGCAGGTGCAAGAGGCCTTCCAGCGCGACGACGTGCAAATTGTGGTCGCTACCGTGGCATTCGGCATGGGCATCAACAAGCCCAACGTGCGTTTTGTTGTGCATTTTGATATTCCACGCAATATCGAATCTTATTATCAGGAAACCGGCCGCGCCGGGCGTGACGGACTGCCTGCCGAGGCTCTGTTGCTCTATGACCCGGCAGATATGGCTTGGCTGCGCCGCTGTCTTGATGAAAAACCGGCGGGTCCTCAGCAGGACGTTGAACGCCACAAGCTCAATGCGATGGGGGCTTTTGCCGAAGCGCAAACCTGTCGACGTTTGGTGCTACTGAACTATTTTGGCGAAGGTAAACAGGAAGCCTGCGGCAACTGCGATATCTGCCTTGATCCGCCTAAACGCTACGATGGGTTGATGGACGCGCAAAAGGCGCTGTCCTGCGTTTATCGCGTCGGCCAGCGCTTTGGTTTGGGTTATATCGTTGAAGTTCTGCGCGGTGCTAACAACCAGCGTATTCGCGAATACGGTCACGACAAACTGCCGATTTACGGCATGGGTCGCGAGCAAAGTAATGAACATTGGATAAGCGTTGTGCGCCAACTGATTCATCTGGGGCTCATTACCCAGAATATCGCCATGCACTCTGCGCTACAGCTCACCGAAGCGGCGAGGCCGGTGCTGCGCGGTGAAATGGCGATGCAGCTGGCGGTGCCGCGACTGCAAACGCTGAAAATTCGCGGCAGTAACACGCAGAAAACCTACGGCGGCAACTATGACCGCAAACTGTTTGCTAAATTGCGTAAGCTGCGTAAGTCATTGGCAGACGAGGGGAACGTTCCTCCTTACGTGGTATTTAATGATACTACGCTGCTTGAGATGGCAGAACAGCTGCCGGTTAGCCCAGGCGAGCTTCTGGGTATCACCGGCGTGGGCCAGCGGAAACTCGAAAAATTTGGTCGTCCGTTTATGACATTGATCCGCGATCACATTGATAACGGCGATGAGTGAGTAAGCTGTCGGCATTAAAGAATTTATTAAACACCGGTCAATAGGGGAGCAGTAAGCAATGTTAATTCTGTTTTTAACCGTCGCAGCCGTACATCTGGTGGCGCTAATGTCACCGGGACCCGACTTCTTTTTCGTTTCGCAAACGGCAATGAGCCGATCGCGTAAAGAGGCGATGATGGGCGTGCTCGGCATTACTCTTGGGGTATTGGTGTGGGCTGCGGTGGCGCTAATGGGCCTGCATCTCCTGCTGCAAAAAATGGCGTGGTTACATCAAATTATCACCGTGGGCGGCGGCCTTTATCTGTGCTGGATGGGCTGGCAGCTGCTGAAGTCGGCCCGCGCCAAAAAAGCGGCAGACGGCAAGGGTGCAGAGGCACCGGCCATTGTTCTGCCTGCGCGCGGTAAAACCTTTATGCGTGGCCTGCTGACTAACCTGTCTAACCCAAAGGCGGTTATCTACTTCGGCAGTATCTTCTCGCTGTTTGTCGGCGACAGCGTCGGCAGCGGTGAACGTTGGGGTCTTTTTGCACTGATAAGCTTAGAAACGTTGGCTTGGTTCTCCGTGGTAGCCGTCGTGTTTGCGCTGCCGGTTATGCGCCGTGGCTATCAGCGTTTGGCCAAGTGGATTGACGGCGTGGCGGGCGTGCTGTTTGCCGGTATCGGCATACACCTGATCATTTCGCGCTAAGTCTTAATCTTTCGAATTAAAGGGGCATGCTTAAGCAAGCCCCTTTTTTTGTTTTAAATCTTGCGCGCAGTGGCCAACAACAGGCCCACCATCATAAACAGTGAACCAAAAATACGGTTGAGCAGAGTCATTTGTTTAGGGGCTTTAATCCAGCCTGAAATACGTTTTGCCAGCGTGGCATAACCTATCATCACAATAATATCGACCACCACCGTGGTAATGCCCAATACGAGATACTGCGCGACCTGTGGCTGGTGTGGGATAATAAACTGCGGGAAAAGTGCGGCGAGAAACACGATGCTCTTCGGATTGGTTAGATTGACCAGCACTGCACGCTTGAACAGTCTGCGACGTGGCATGCTGCTGGCCAGCGCGTTCATATCAATGGCACCCGCCGCACGCCATTGGCAAATACCCAGCCAGATGAGATAGGCTGCACCACACCATTTCAAAATTTCGAAGGCCAGCAAAGACTGTGACACCAATGCGCCGAGGCCAATTCCCACCAGCACGATATGAATCGATAGCCCGAGCTGCAGTCCGGCAATCGACGCCACTGAACCTCGATAGCCGTGGCTAATGCCGGTGCTCATGGTGTTGATTGCGCCAGAGCCCGGCGACAGACTCAAAATTGAGGTCGTTAATAAATAGGTTAGCCACCAGTCCAATGTCATTATTGCTTATCCCTGATTGAGTTTTGGAATGCGGGTCCCGAATAAATAATCGGATTCGCGAAATCTATTGAGATGCCTCTTTTTGTGGCACAATACGCTATTGTTAAAATTTGCGCTACGGCCTGAAAACAACTTATTTCTCCACGCGGCACTTTAGTTCTGGGACAGTCAATGTCAGCAAATTACGAGCGGTGGTTAACGCGAGAATACGGTTTTTCTGCTTTTGCCAACGGGCCGCTGCTGGACTTCTGGCGCAGCAGGGAAGAAGGCGAATTTACAGGGGTTGATGACGTCCCAATCCGCTACGTGCGCTTCTGCTCGCCCAGTCATAATAAAGTCATCTTGGTGTCAACCGGACGTATTGAAAGCTATGTAAAGTACCCAGAGCTGGCGTACGACCTTTTCCACTGCGGTTACGACGTCATGATCGTTGACCACCGAGGGCAGGGGCGATCCGGTCGTTTGCTCGAAGACCCACATCGCGGACACGTCCAGAATTTTGACGACTATGTCACCGACCTGTCTACTTTTTATCAGCTTGAAATTGCGCCACGTCAGTACGCTAAAAGGTTTGCGTTGGCCCACTCGATGGGCGGGGCAATATTGGCTTTATGGCTAGCGCGAGAGCCCAATAATTTTGACGCTGCGGTGCTTTCAGCCCCCATGACCGGCATTTATTTACGGATGCCAAACTGGCTAACGCGCAAAATTTTAAACTGGGCCGAGAGCCGCCCTGTTTATCGTGACGGCTTCGCGCTGGGCACTGGCAGTTGGCGGCCTCTGCCGTTTGTGGTTAACCGTTTGACGCACAGCCGCGAGCGCTATCGACGCAACCAGCGCTTTTACTCCGACTACCCCGAGCTACGCGTCGGCGGCCCAACTTATCACTGGGTGCGGGAAAGCATTCAGGCGGGTATGCAGATACTCGAAGAAGCCAAAAATATTACGACACCGTTGCTCTTGTTGCAGGCGAGTGAAGACCATGTCGTCGATAACCGGTCACACACCGCTTTTTGTCAGGCCATGGCCATAGCCGGGCATCCCTGTGAAGGAGGGAAACCGCGGGTCATTGAAGGCGCACGGCATGAGATCCTGTTCGAGCGGGACGCTATGCGGGCGCAGGCGCTAGACGCCATCATGCGCTTCTTTGCGCAACAAAATTAATCCGCGGTTTTCCGCGCACAACTCCATCAGAGGTTAGAACCTAACGTTATGTATCATGTTGTTGCTTCCGATTTAGACGGCACGCTGCTGTCACCCGATCATACCCTGAGCCCTTTCGCCAAAGAGACCCTGCAGCAGTTGACTCAGCGGGATATTCACTTTGTGTTCGCCACCGGCCGTCACCACATTGACGTTGGGCAAATTCGCGACAATCTGGGCATCAGCGCCTATATGATTACCTCGAACGGTGCGCGCGTGCACAACACCGACGGCGAACTGATCTTCAGCCATAACCTTGCCCCGGATATCGCCGAAGAATTGTTTGGCATCGTGCACGGCGATCCTGATATTTTGACCAACGTTTACCGCGACGATGACTGGTATATGAACCGCGATCGTCGCGATCAGGATGATTTTTTTAAAGAGTCTATCTTTAAATACAAACTTTATGAGCCGGGCCTGCTGGAAACCGACAGCATCGCCAAGGTGTATTTCACCTGTGAAGATCATGAAAAACTGATCCCGCTCGAACAGGCGATCAACGCGCGCTGGGGCGATCGCGTCAATGTCAGTTTCTCTCTGCCGGTCTGTCTGGAAGTCATGGCCGGCGGTGTGTCAAAAGGTCACGCGCTGGAAGAAGTGTCCAAGCTGATGGGCTATACGCTGAAAGACTGCATCGCGTTTGGTGATGGCATGAACGACCTCGAAATGCTCAATATGTCGGGTAAGGGCTGTCTGATGAGTGGTTCACTGCCGCGTCTTAAGGCCGCAATGCCGGATGCTGAAATCATTGGTTCCAATGCCGATGATGCCGTGCCGCACTATCTTCGAAAAATGTATTTGAATAACGACCGCTAATCCGTTGTTAAAGAAAAATGCCCGCCAGTTTTGCAACTGGCGGGCATTGTGGGTTTTTCTACTGCTTAAATTCTTAGCCGCGTTTTGCTAACGCCGCCTTGTGCTTGTTTTCGCTGAACATGGTCATCAGCAGCAGAATCACGGCCAGCACGCAGCCGCCAATCATCAGCATAAAGCCGCCGTTCCAACCATAGCTGTCTACGGTATAACCTACGATGGCACTTGCCGCGACCGACCCGCCCAGATATCCAAATAGACCGGTAAAGCCTGCCGCCGTGCCTGCCGCTTTCTTCGGCGCCAGTTCAAGTGCGTGCAGACCAATCAGCATGACCGGCCCATAAATCAGGAAACCGATAGTGATCATGCAGGCCATATCAACGCTCGGGTTTCCTACCGGATTGAGCCAGTAGACCACAGTGGCAATAGTGACCAGCGTCATGAAGAACACACCGGTCGCCCCGCGATTACCTTTGAACACTTTGTCCGACATCCAGCCGCACAGCAGTGTCCCTGGAATTCCAGCATATTCATAGAGGAAATAGGTCCATGAAGACTTATCCAGCGCGAAGTGTTTTACCTCTTTCAAATAGGTCGGTGACCAGTCCAAAATGCCGTAGCGCAGCAGGTAGACGAACACGTTAGCCAGCGCGATGTACCACAGCAGTTTGTTCGGCAAAACGTACTGCATGAAAATCTGTTTCGCGGTTAACTCTTTTTCTGCCGAGTCCTTGTCGTAGTCCGGCGGATAGTCATTTTTGTACTCTTCGATTGGCGGCAGTCCGCAGGACTGCGGGGTGTCACGCATCATCACGAAGGCAAATACCGCCAGCGCAATGGCGGCAAAGGCTGGCATATAGAGCGCAGCGCGCCAGTCGTTAAACCACGCCATACCCAGCAGGAACAGCAGCGGAGGAATGCCGCCGCCCACATTGTGCGCGCAGTTCCAAACGGAAACGATGCCGCCGCGCTCTTTCTGCGACCACCAGTGCACCATAGTTCTGCCGCACGGTGGCCAACCCATGCCCTGGAACCATCCACAAAGGAACAGCAGGACAAACATGATGGCGATACTTGAGGTTGCCCAAGGCACAAAGCCCATAAACAACATGACAGCGCCAGACAAAATGAGACCGGCGGGCAAGAAGACGCGCGGGTTTGAACGGTCGGAAACCGCACCCATGATAAATTTCGAAAAGCCGTAGGCGATGGAAATCCCCGACAGCGCCAGACCGAGGTCGCCGCGCGAGAAGCCTTGCTCAACCAGATATGGCATCGCCAACGCAAAGTTCTTGCGCACCAGGTAGTAGGCAGCGTAGCCGAAGAAGATGCCGATAAATATTTGCCAGCGCAGGCGGCGGTATAGTGGATCGATATGGGTGTCGTCAACCGGCGCAATGTGAGCAGCAGGTTTGAAAATACTTAGCATGGATGCCTCCGAGGCATATTCCCTGGGTATTGAAATGTTCCATAACGAGCGTCATTAGAGTCCGAGGCACGAAGATGGATTGGATTTATGACATTAATGTTACAGATTTATGAATCACGAGCAGATTTTGCCGGATTTATTAACAATTTGAAATATTAATGCGGGTAAATTGGCGGGGAGAGATCACGTTTTAAGACTTAATCTGGAATTTAATGCGCATTTGTGTTCGTTTTTGAGCGAAATGGCGGGTAAGGCTAGAGAGGAAGACATGACGCGGAGAGAGACAGGTCCCTCCGCGTTTAATACATTTTAAATGACTTACTGAACTTTCAAGGTGTTGATAATGGACTCTGCGTCGGTCTGCGCCTGCTGTTGGTTATCCGCTGGCAGGGTAATTTGCATAGTCATCAGCTGGTTGTCGATTTTTGCCAGCACGATTGATGAGTAGGCTTTCTGACCGGCAGAATTAATCACGCTGTCGTACTGTTGCAGCGTCTGACCATTAACCTGAATAGATTTGTTGGTCACCACCTGTAGATTGGTGTCACGTTCATGCTGTTGCTGTTCCAAGCGGTTGGCAATAGTTTCCAGTGAGTCAGGCGTTGAGTCGCCCAGAATAACAATCACCGCTTTTTGCCCGGTTTTATCCGCATAAACGTGCATGTTATTAGCCTGCGTGCCGAGCTTACCGCTCTGGTCGCTCATGCCTTGGGGCAGTGAAAACGAAACTTTGCCGTCAAGCAGGCTTATTGGCTGCATTGATGCCGTGGCTGCTGGCGCTGCGCCCTTGTCTGCCGATGCTGTTTTATCATCAGTTTTGCCATCGCAGGCGGCCAAACCGGCAACCAGCAGCGTTATTCCCATAAACTTGGCTAATTTGTGCATAGGGCTTCCTTTAAGTTTCACGCACTCTATCCCGTCACTAAGCGTAACGGGTATAGGTAATTGACTTCACGGCCTTTATGGCAACCTATTCAACGCCGAAAAGCAAGTTAGATATTGGCGGTTTTTGTGTCGTCGTTAAAGTGCACAGCATCACTTTTACCTGATTGAGCAAGGCGCTTAAGCAGGACATTCAACAGCATACCGTACATCGGCAGGAAGAAAATCAGACAAATGAGCAATTTGAAACTGTAGTCGACCAGTGCAATTTCAACCCAATGCTGAGCCATAAAAGCGTCGCTGCTTTTATAGAAGGCAATAAAGAAGAACGCCAGCGTATCGCTGATATTGCCCAAGAACATTGCGGCCGTAGGGGCTACCCACCAGCTGTTGCGCTGACGCAGACGGTTAAATACCTGCACATCAAGGATTTGCCCGAGCACGTAAGCCATAAAGCTTGCCGTAGCAATGCGTGCGACCATGATGTTCAGACTGCCGAGCGAAGCAAACCCCTGCCAGCTTCCCTGATAAAACAGCGCAGAGATAACGTAGGAGATGGCCAATGCCGGCAGCATCACTGACAAAATGATGCGGCGAGCCAGTGGGGCACCAAAAATGCGTACCGTCAGATCAGTGGCCAGAAAAATAAACGGGAACGTAAACGCGCCCCAGGTGGTGGTAAACCCAAAGATGGAGACAGGCAGTTGCACCAGATAGTTGCTGGAGGTGATGATGGCGATATGGAATAGCGAAAGCCATATCAACGCGGAAAACCGCTGTTGAGCAGAAAAGGAGTACATAAATTGTGACCTTTTTAGTGGTTGGGGTGAGGGAACCCAATAATGTCTATGGCACAAACGACCAATAGATTAAATTTCGTGCTAAAGACGGCGATTTTACCGCCGCGGCGCGCATACTATCCGTTTGCGCAACAAAATGCTATCCCCCTTGTTTCACCGTGAGTGGGTTAACGGCAGCTTGCGCCGGTGGAAATGCGGGGTAAACTGTCGCGCAATACGTTATCGGTGATGAAGAGAACAGACATGAACGACCCCTTTGACCATGCGGATCAACAGCTAGACGCACAGGGCCTGCGTTGCCCAGAGCCGGTGATGATGGTGCGCAAAGCGGTGCGCAAGATGAACGACGGCGAAACGCTGTTGATTATTGCTGACGATCCGGCGACCACTCGCGATATTCCCGGCTTCTGTCGCTTTATGGAGCATACTTTGCTGGCGTCCGACACCGAACAACTGCCTTACCGTTTTCTGTTGAAAAAAGGCACCGGCGTTTAAATCACGCCAGTGCCGTTAGTCAGCGCATGTTACACGTGGGGCCGAACGACAAAACTGATTTTTTTATGATTTTTTCCTGAGCAGGCGCAGCGCATTGGCGGTCACCAGCGCGGTTGCACCCGAATCTGCCAATACGGCCAGCCACAGGCCAGTGAGTCCCATCAGCGTGGTGACCAGGAAAATAGCCTTCAAACCAAGGGCAATAGTAATATTTTGGCGAATATTAGCGCGCGTTGCCCGTGAAAGGCGGATCATATGCGCCAGCCCGCTTAACCGATTGTGGGTCAGTGCGGCGTCTGCCGTTTCTAACGCGACGTCAGTCCCGCTGCCCATTGCGATGCCAATACGCGCTGCCTTCATTGCTGGGGCATCGTTAATGCCGTCGCCAACCATTGCCGTCACGCGATGCTGACCTAATTCGGCCACTGCCTGCACTTTGTCCGCAGGCAGTAATCCCGCTTTGAAATCAATGCCTAGCCTTTCAGCAATACTGCGCGCGGCCAGTGGGTTATCCCCGGTCAGCATCACCGTTTCAATCCCCAGGTTTTTCAACTCTGCCAGTGCGCTAACGGCATCTTCACGCAGTCTGTCCTGCATTGCCAGCAGGCCAAGAACGCGCTGTTCTTCAAGCACGACGACAACTGTTTTGCCGACGGATTCCAGCGCGGAAATTTGCGCGACCGAGCTAGGCGTTAAGGCGTTCTTAGGCAGATGCTTAGGCGCCGCGACCAGCACGTGCTTATCATTCACCCAGCCCTCAACTCCAACGCCGGCCAGTGCTTTGCGTCGATCGGCAGTCAGTGGCGGATGAGCTGCGGCGGCGGCAATAATGGCTTTTGCCAGTGGATGATGCGAGCCGGCTTCCACCGCTGCCGCCATCGCCAGCACTTGCTCTATTGGCACATCGGCCAGCAAAACAGTGTCGGTGACTTCGGGTTTGCCCTCAGTCAAAGTCCCCGTTTTATCTAGCGCAATTGTGTTTACCAGCGCCAGCTGTTCTAGCGCAGCGCCGCCTTTAATTAGCGCACCCTGACGCGTTGCGGCAGCCAGACCCGAGGTAATGGCGGCAGGCGTTGAGATAACCAGCGCACAGGGGCAGCCAATCAGCAACAGCGTCAGACCGCGATAAATCCACGTATCCCAAGGCAGGCCCATGGCCAGCGGCGGGATAATAATGACCAGCAGCGCCATTAGCATAATGACCGGCGTGTAGTAACGACTGAAGGTGTCGAGGAAGCGTTCTATAGGCGCACGACGCTCTTCAGCTTCTTCTATTAATTGCAGAATACGGTCGATGGCGCTTTGCCCCGGGGCCGAAGCGACCTGCAGTTGCGCAACGCTGTCGATGCACAGGCTTCCAGCGGGCACTTTCTCACCCGGCTGGCGTTCGACAGGCACAGACTCCCCGGTCAATGCGCTTTCATCAAAGCTTGCGACGGCCTGCATCAGCACGGCATCCACCGGCAGGCGGCTACCGGCGGCGACTTCAATGATATCGTTCTGTTGCAGGCTGGCGACGGGCACGGTTTGCAGTTTACCGGCTACTTTTTTCTGCGCACTTTCAGGAATCAAGGCCATCAGGGCTTTTACGCCACTGCGCGCGCGGCTGGCGGCAAAGGCCTCAAGCTTTTCACCGACCATAAACAGCAGCAGCACCATGGCGGCCTCGGCGGTTGCGCCAATAAACAGCGCGCCGATGGCGGCAATGCTCATCAAGGTTTCGATGGCAAACGGCGTACCGCTGCGCGTTTGTTTAATTGCCTGAACCAATACCGGCCAAAGACCCACCAGCGTTGTAACGATAAAGGCGATGTTGCCCCAGGGATGAGCAAACTGTGCCAGCGCGGTGCTGAGCAGCATCATGATTATCAGGCCGATAAGCGGGGCATTTTCTTTCAGGTGAGAGGGCGCAACCTGAGGAAGATCTGATTTTTTTAGAGTAAAACCGGCGGCGGTGACGGCTTTTATCACGTGTGAAGAAATATCCTCATTGGCATCGACAACCAGTTTTTCGGTAGCAAACAGCACTTTTGCACTGTTGACATGAGGCAGGCCGCTGACGGCATTTTCAATCTTGCGCGCGCAGCTTGGGCAGTCCATACCGGAGACCAGCCAGCTGTAGCGCTGGCTATCGGGGGCTGCCGCGCCTAAATCGCTGGGGCTTTCCTCATCACTACTCCCGCCGTCACTGCCATCACTACAGCAGCTGTCTTGAGTAGGTGAGTGCTCACTGGGTGGCGTTACGTTACAGCACGACGTGGTGGTTACCGAGGCTGATTCGCTGCAGCAACTCGCCGGATGTGGGCCCGCGGGCTTGATGGGGGTGATTTTCTTAAATGCCATTGCGGGAGGCGCAGAGGATGCGCAGCGAGTGCCACAGCGTTTGGAATGTTGATGCTGTTGTGTTGACATAGAATCTCCAGATGAGCGTTGTTGAGCGCTGATTTCAGGAGTCTACACCCTGGAGTAAACTCCAGGGTCAAGTCAAAAACGTCGATTAAAGATAAAGCGAGCGTACGATCAGGAAGTGTCCGGCAAAATAGCAGGCGGCAACAATTGCATCGGCGGCGCGGAACTTGAAGCGGTAGTGACTGATAGTCCAGACAATATTGGCCAGCAGCAGCAAAATTGAGCCACACAATAACGAAAAAGCCAAGTCGGTGCTGCGGTAAAAGTATTGTTCACCGGCAACCCACACCATTAGCAGCGTCATGACAATAAAGGTCATCACCGCCCAGCGCATTTCCTCGAGCCTGCTCCAGATAATCGCCAGTAATATCACGCCGACAATCGCCAGTATTGCCGGTAGCGGCCAGAAAAAGGTGAAGCTCATCTGGCTGGCAAAGCTCAAAGTATAGAGAAGATGCGACAGGAAAAATGCGCCGATCGCATAAAGATAACGTTCGCGAGGAAGCAGCAGCAGCGCATCGGCAATCAGTGTGGCCATCAGTCCCAGCACAATCAGATACCCGTTGGTGCCCATTACTGGCGCCTGCCAGGCGAGCAGCATCAGCAGCAGCAGGGTCACAGGTTTGAACACCCATCCCTGCCAGCGAGGCCCACGATAACGTGCGTCGACATACAGCCAACCCGAAAGAAATACAGCAATAAACGGCCAACTCATTGTTTATCCTTATTTATAAAAAGTAAGCAAAGAACTGCCAAAAACGGCAGAGCGATACCTGCTCCACCTCATGCTTTCAGTGTAGGAGAGGCACGGGGTGGCCGACAATCTTAAAAGAGACTTAAAATTGAGCGCGAAGGGGCAAAGTGGGATTTCAAAGAGTTTGGTTTAGTTTTGGTATAGCTTTAAGACACTGCGCAGCGAACGTGCGCAGTGCTTATCAGCGTGGGATTACTTCTTCGGCATCGGCGGCTGTTTCTTCTGCCAGGCCATTAATTCAAATACGCCAAACAGGAAAATACGCAGTTGCAGCCAAGCGCCAATAGGCGCCTGATCTTTACCCTGAGTGGCTTTGAGCAGCATCACCTGCAAACCGTGCATGAAAAACATAAACACCATTGCCACATCGAGGAAATATTTCATCGGTTTAGGGAAGGGATGAATGATGTTTGACAGCAAAAAAATCCAGATGCAAAGCATCAATAAACGACCAACATTAATCAACATCTGACTGCTCCTGTGGCGAGGTGTCAGCAGCAAGCGTGACCTCGCGGTGATATAAGCGGTAGGCAACTTGCCCAGCGATCTTTTCCCGATGCAGGCGCCAACTGGCGGGCACGGGGATTGCGCCGTGTTCTACTTCTGATTCAATGTAAATCCAGGCCTCTTCCGCCAGCCAGCCGTTGGCGTCGAGCAGGCCAATAGTGTCTTGCAGAATGCCTTTGCGAAAAGGCGGGTCGAGAAAAACGACGTCATACGCCTGACCATTTTTAGCCAGCCAATTCAGAGAATTGACGTTAACCACTTGGCCATTTTGCGCGTTGAGCAGTGCCAGATTTTTTTCAAGCTGCTGCGCTACCGGCTTTTCGAATTCCAGTAACGTCGCGCTGCCAGCATAGCGAGACAGCGCCTCAATACCGAGCGCACCGCTGCCGGCAAAGCAGTCGAGGCAACGCGCACCCTGAATAACCGGCGCGAGCCAATTAAATAACGTTTCTCTGACCCTGTCGGTGGTCGGTCGCAGTCCTGGGCTATGCGGAACCGGTAGCTTGCGTCCACGCCATTGCCCGCCGATCAGGCGAATTTGGCCAGCAGCCGGGGTTTGCGGTTTTTTTGCCATAGTTTCGATTGTAGATTCTGGTTGTATAAAAGTCTTCGGGTGTCAGGAACACGGGTTGAGGGGCTATTCTACCGGTGTGATGCTCTGGAGGCTACCGCGACGTCACGGCTGTTTCGCATTGTTACCACGTAGTTGATTGTATGAGCAGCGAATTCATCACTCAGGCGTGTTGCGTTTAAGGGAAAGTGATAGACTGCTAGGTTATTACCCTATTAATAATCCGTTCGTCGGTAATTAACGGCGTGGAGTGAAGTTGTAAAATGGCAAAAGAGAAAAAACGCGGTTTTCTTTCCTGGTTTGGACGGGGTCGCAAAGAAGAAGAACAGCCGCAAGAGACAACGCCGGTTGAGCAGCCCCTTGAGCCGGTAGAGCAGGACGAGACCCTGCATGAGCCCACTCACACTGAGGTCGAGATTGCTGAAATTGAACCTGAGGCTGTTAAAGCGCCAGAGGTGATTGAGGCTGAGCCCGTTGCAGTAAAAGTGACCGAAGCAGAAGTTGTAGACGCTGACGTTGTAGATGCTGACATTGTTGCCGTTGCCGAGCCGGTTATCAGTCATAACGCGGAAGAGTTGGCGCAGGAAATTGTGGCGGTGACCGAAGAGGTTGCTACCCATCAACATCGGGTTGACGTTGTATCTGAGCCAGAGCCAGAGCCAGAAATCTTTGAAGAAAAAGAGTTACCGGTTGCGCTTGAGCCGCTGGTAACCCTGCCTGCATTGGAACAGCAAATCGAGCAGGATCGCCCAACAAAAGAGGGTTTCTTCGCCCGTTTAAAACGCAGCCTGGTTAAAACGCGTCAGAATCTTGGTTCCGGCTTTGTTGGCCTGTTCCGCGGTAAGAAAATTGATGACGAGTTGTTCGAAGAGCTCGAAGAGCAACTGCTGGTTGCGGACGTCGGGGTTGAAACAACCCGTAAAATCATTACTTCGCTGACTGAACACGCCAGCCGCAAGCAGCTTAAAGATGCGGAAGCGCTGTACGGCAAGCTGAAGGAAGAAATGTCTGAAATATTGGCTAAAGTTGATAAGCCGCTGGATGTCACTGGGAAAAGCCCGTATGTCATCCTTATGGTCGGGGTCAACGGCGTCGGTAAGACCACGACTATCGGTAAATTGGCGCGCCAGTTCGCCGCCGAGGGCAAATCTGTGATGTTGGCGGCGGGTGATACCTTCCGTGCGGCGGCGGTTGAGCAGCTTCAGGTGTGGGGTCAGCGCAACAATATTCCGGTGATTGCCCAGCACACCGGCGCGGATTCTGCATCGGTGATTTTTGATGCTATTCAGGCGGCCAAGTCACGAAAAATTGACGTGCTGATTGCCGATACGGCAGGGCGTTTGCAAAACAAATCTCATTTGATGGAAGAGCTTAAGAAGATTGTCCGAGTGATGAAAAAACTGGACGAGGACGCCCCTCATGAGGTTATGCTGACACTTGACGCCAGTACCGGACAGAACGCCGTCAGTCAGGCGAAACTGTTTAACGAAGCTGTCGGTCTAACAGGTATTACGCTGACCAAACTGGATGGTACTGCCAAAGGCGGCGTGATTTTTGCCATCGCCGACCAGTTTGAGATCCCTATCCGCTATATCGGTGTGGGTGAAGGTATCGAAGATTTAAGGCCATTCAAGGCTGACGATTTTATTGAGGCACTTTTTGCCCGAGAGGATTAATACGGATGATTCGCTTTGAACAGGTCAGTAAAGCTTATCTAGGCGGGCGACAGGCGCTGCAGGGCGTCGATTTCCACATTCAGCAGGGTGAAATGGCATTTTTGACCGGTCATTCCGGTGCCGGTAAAAGTACTCTGTTGAAACTGATTTGCGGCATTGAACGCCCGAGCGCGGGCCATATTTTATTTGGTGGCCACGACATTAGCCGCCTGAAGGCGCGCGAAGTCCCGTTTCTGCGCCGCCAGATTGGCATGATATTTCAGGATCACCACCTGCTGCTCGACAGAACTGTTTACGACAATGTCGCGATGCCTCTGATCATTGCCGGTGCAAGTGGTGAAGACATTCGACGCCGGGTTTCGGCTGCACTCGACAAAGTGGGCCTGTTGGACAAGGCGAAGAACTTCCCTATTCAACTTTCCGGCGGTGAACAGCAGCGGGTGGGTATTGCTCGCGCCGTGGTGAACAAACCAGCGGTGCTGCTGGCCGATGAGCCTACGGGTAACCTGGACGAAGTGTTGTCGGAGGGAATTTTGCGGTTGTTTGAAGAGTTTAACCGCGTTGGCGTGACTGTATTGATGGCAACCCATGACATGGGGCTGATTGCCAGCCGCCGCTATCGTACGCTGACCCTGAGTCAGGGAAGAGTAGCCGGAGGCGCATACCATGGCCAATAGTCCTAAGCCGGGCCGCACGGCCAAGAGCGCACGTGATACCAAAAGCAAAGCGCTGCAGGGCGGATTCCGCGAGCAGTGGCGCTATGCGTGGAGCAACACCATCCGCGACATGCTGCGCCAGCCGCTGGCAACGTTGTTGACCGTCATGGTGATTGCCATCTCGCTGACCCTGCCGAGTGTGTGCTATCTGGTGTGGAAAAACGTGAGTCAGGCCGCGGAGCAGTGGTATCCCACGCCGCAATTAACGGTTTATCTCGATAAATCGCTGGATGATGACGCGGCCATGAACGTAATGAAAGCGCTTAAAGCTGAAGCTGGCGTTGATAAGGTTAACTACCTTTCTCGGCAGGAAGCGATGAGCGAATTCCGCAACTGGTCAGGCTTTGGCGGTGCCATGGATATGCTGGAGCAAAACCCGCTCCCTGCGGTGGCAATCATCACGCCGAAAATGAACTTTGAAGATTCCAAGACACTGAACACCTTGCGTGACCGAGTTGCTGCCGTACAGGGCGTAGACGAAGTGCGCATGGACGACAGCTGGTTTGCGCGACTCGCTGCGTTGACTGGGCTGGTGGGGCAAATAGCTGCCATGATTGGCGTCTTGATGATCGTGGCTGTGTTCTTGGTCATCGGCAACAGCGTGCGCCTGAGCATTTTCAGTCGCCGCGATACTATTAACGTAATGAAACTTATCGGCGCCACCGATGGGTTTATCTTGAGGCCGTTTCTCAACGGCGGTGCAATGCTCGGATTTTGTGGGGCTCTGCTCTCGCTTATTCTTTCAGAAGCGCTGGTGTTGCGTTTAGAGGCAGTGGTGACGCAGGTTGCCTCGGTGTTTGGCACTAACTTTGATCTTCACGGGTTAGGGTGGGATGAAAGCCTGCTGCTGCTGTTGATCTCGGCGATGATCGGTTGGATCGCGGCCTACCTTGCAACGGTGCAACATTTACGACGATTTACACCACAATAAGATTTTTTTGGTATACTCTTCCCTTGTAGCTGTGGGTTGTGTTGCAAGGGAAGACCCATTTCAATAGTCTGCTTTAAAGGATCCTTGTTATTTAGGATCTTATGAACTCTCTTCCTCTTGAGCACGATTTCCCAATCATTTTCCCTGTACCTCGCATACAGTCATTGGGCCGAATAAGGCGCTAATGAGTGAACTTTGAGTGAGTTTCAGGGTCATATCAGCAGCAATGTGAGTGGTTCTTCGCTGTCGTAATACGGTTATCCGTTGGTATTCATTCCGCGACAACGTTGTGTAAAACCTTCTTACGTCACATTAGAGAGGCTTTAATGACCAAAGAAATGCAAACTTTAGCACTAGTACCCCAAGGTAGCCTGGAAGCCTATGTCAGGGCCGCCAATGCCTATCCTATGCTCACGGCAGAGGAAGAACGGGCACTGGCTGAACGGCTGCATTACGAGGGCGATCTGGAAGCAGCTAAACAGCTAATCCTGTCTCACCTGCGCTTTGTCGCTCATATCGCCCGTAATTATTCCGGTTACGGTCTGCCGCAGGCTGACCTTATCCAGGAAGGCAACATTGGCCTGATGAAAGCGGTTCGCCGCTTTAATCCCGAGGTCGGTGTACGTCTGGTTTCCTTCGCCGTGCACTGGATAAAAGCAGAGATCCACGAGTACGTGCTGCGTAACTGGCGCATCGTGAAAGTGGCTACCACTAAAGCACAACGTAAGTTGTTCTTTAACCTGCGCAAAAACAAGAAGCGCCTGGGTTGGTTTAGCCATGAAGAAGTCGAACACGTTGCTCGTGAGCTTGGTGTAACCAGTAAAGACGTGCTAGAAATGGAATCTCGCATGGCGGCACAGGACATGACCTTTGACCCAACGCCGGACGAAGAGCCGCGCGATGGTCAAGCAATGGCGCCTATGCTGTATTTGCAGGATAAAAGCTCTGACTTCGCAGAAACTATCGAAGATGATAACTGGGAAACCAACGCAGCCGATAAACTGACCTTCGCAATGGAAGGGCTGGACGAGCGTAGTCAGGATATTATCCGTGCCCGCTGGCTTGACGACGACAATAAGTCGACGCTTCAGGAACTGGCTGACAAATACGGTGTTTCTGCCGAGCGCGTTCGCCAACTTGAAAAAAATGCGATGAAAAAGTTGCGACTGGCTATCGAAGCCTGATTTATTGTCTTTGATTAAACGGCCTGTGAACAGCAGGTATCACGTAAAAAAGCGACCCACTGAGGTCGCTTTTTTTATGGCTACAGAAAACGACCCGACGTTAGTGAGGCCGAACTTTCTGCCAGCTGTTTCCAACCAACCTGAAACCACAGGCCTGCATAAAGGCGTCGAATGCCGCACTGTCAGTCTGGGTAATACCGGGCTGGGCCTGAATCGAAAACGTTATTATTTCGGGAAGCTGTAGCTGTAAATCCTCAATCAGATACAAGCCTACGCCGCGTCTGCGTGTGACCTCACGTACGCACAAATCACCTAATTCAGCTTTGGTACCCGTCACCGAAACTTTCACCGCCGCCAGTAGCCTATCATTAAATCGCGCTGCAAAAATCATTCGTTGCCCCACGATCCCGCTGCGCCAGTCGGCACACTGCTGCTGTGGCCAAATCTTGGCTAAATCGATTTTGTCCTGCGGAGTAAGGTTGTCGAGCTTTACGATGGTTAATTTCATGATTTAGGCACAGATAACAAAGGGAAAAGGACAATGAACAGTGTACTGGATAACCCTTTCAGTGGTGCGTAACTTTTTTTGTACAATAACAGTTAGAAAATATTTTCCGCACAGGCGTATAAAATATAAACGGCGGACTAATTTTAACTAAGCAGTTTTAACCGCTGACAACTTCGCGATTTGCCGCGTTTAACCCCAAATAAAATTCTGTTTACACCTCATGTTTCTGAGTGTGAGATTTGATTTGCAGAAGAAAATTCCTGTTTAATGATGTGATAAATAAGCGTTTTATTAGTGAATAAGACCAAAAAAACCTGCTAACTCATTATTACTTATGGCGAAAGCCTCATGTGAGCATGTTTTAAGCAGGTGGATATACGACATCACAACATAATCAAACGGGGTAGTCAGGATGAAATTAACAAAGGGTAAAGTCTGGTTAGCGGGCTGTGTTGCTCTGGCACTTGGCCACTCAGCCATAGCCAAGGACATAAAAGTTGCCATCGTTGGCGCGATGTCCGGACCGGTTGCCCAATACGGCGACATGGAATTTACCGGTGCAAAACAGGCGATTGCAGATATTAACGCTAAGGGCGGTATTAAGGGCGACAAGCTGGTCGGTGTTGAATACGACGACGCCTGCGATCCTAAACAGGCCGTGGCTGTAGCTAACAAAGTCATCAACGACGGCATTCGCTATGTTATTGGGCACCTGTGCTCTTCTTCTACTCAGCCTGCATCAGATATATATGAAGACGAAGGCGTGATTATGATTACGCCAGCGGCGACTAACGCCGACCTGACTACCCGTGGTTATAAGATGATTATGCGCACCACCGGTCTGGACTCCGATCAAGGCCCAACCGCGGCTAAATATATCCTCGACACCATCAAACCTCAGCGCATCGCGGTTATTCACGACAAGCAACAGTACGGTGAAGGTCTGGCGCGTTCTGTACAAGACAGCCTGAAGAAATCCGGCGGCAACGTGGTGATGTTTGAAGGGATTACGGCGGGTGACAAAGACTTCTCTACGCTGGTGGCGCGCTTGAAAAAAGAGAACGTTGATTTTGTCTATTTCGGTGGCTATTACCCAGAAATGGGTCAAATCCTGCGTCAGTCCAAACAGGCTGGTCTAAACGCCAAGTTTATGGGCCCGGAAGGCGTGGGTAACTCCTCGCTCTCAAACATTGCCGGGGCTGCGTCCGAAGGCATGCTGGTCACACTGCCAAAACGTTATGATCAGGTTCCTGCCAACCAGCCAATCGTTGATGCACTGAAGGCTAAAAAGCTCGACCCAACCGGCCCGTTTGTCTGGACCACCTATGCGGCACTGCAGGCGTTAACCACGGGTATGACCCGCAGCGGCAGCATGGAGCCGGCTGATATCGTCAAAAATCTTAAATCAGCACCGGTCGATACCGTCATGGGCCCGCTGAGCTGGGATGAGAAGGGTGATTTGAAAGGCTTCGAGTTTGGCATCTTCGAGTGGCACGCCGACGGCACTTCTACGCCGATTAAGTAATAATTTTAAACTCTCGGCCATCGTCATTAGCGCTGCAGCCCCTGTTGCAGCGCTATGCCCACGAGCTGGAGCGTCATTAAGGTTCAAGGTATGTCAGAGCAGTTTCTCTATTTTATCCAGCAGATGTTTAACGGTGTGACCTTGGGCAGCACCTACGCGCTGATCGCCATCGGCTACACCATGGTTTATGGCATTATCGGCATGATCAACTTCGCCCACGGCGAGGTATACATGATTGGCAGCTATGTCTCCTTTATCGTGATTGCCGCGCTGATGATGATGGGCATCGACGCCAGTTGGTTGCTGATAGGTGCCGGATTTATCGCGGCTATTGTGATTTCCAGCGCCTATGGCTGGAGCATTGAGCGCGTGGCCTATAAGCCGGTGCGTAACTCAAAGCGACTGATTGCACTTATCTCTGCCATCGGGATGTCTATTTTCCTGCAAAACTACGTTAGCCTGACCCAGGGCTCGCGTGACTTGGCGTTACCGAGCCTAGTCACCGGCCAGTGGACGCTGGGCGAAACCAACGGCTTTGCCGCGACTATCAGCACAATGCAGCTGATTATCTGGGTGGTGACTTTTATCGCGATGCTGTCATTGACGCTGTTTATTCGCTATTCCCGTATGGGTCGAGCCTGCCGCGCCTGCGCAGAAGATTTAAAAATGGCCAGCCTGCTGGGGATAAGCACCGATCGCGTTATTTCCCTGACCTTTGTTATTGGCGCACTGATGGCCGCCGTCGCAGGCGTACTTCTGGGACAATTTTACGGCGTGATTAACCCGTATATCGGCTTTATGGCCGGCATGAAAGCCTTCACGGCCGCAGTCCTAGGCGGTATTGGCAGCATTCCTGGTGCGATGATTGGCGGCCTGATTTTGGGCGTGGCCGAAGCCTTGACTTCGGCATATCTCAGCACCGAGTACAAAGACGTCGTATCTTTTGCGCTGCTGATTGTGGTGTTGCTGGTTCTGCCAACCGGGATCTTGGGTCGTCCGGAGGTTGAGAAAGTATGAAGCATCTTAACCTGCTTAATGCGCTGGTTTCGGCATTGGTTTTACTGGTGTTGGCATCGTTTATCATGGGACTGCAACTCAGTCTCGACGGCACGCGGCTGGTGGTTCATGGCGCTGACGTTGTGCGTTGGTACTGGATTGCGGCCGGCTGCGCGGTGGTTTTTGTGTTTCAGCTGTTTCGACCACTGCTGCAAAAAGGGCTGAAAAAAGTCTCGGGTCCGAGTTGGGTTTTGCCGAGCTTTGACGGCTCCACGCCTAAGCAAAAATGGCTGGCGCTGCTGATGATCATTGCTGCCGTTGCCTGGCCGTTTATCGTTTCGCGTGGCTCGGTAGATATCGCCACGTTGACGCTCATCTACATTATGCTGGGCCTCGGACTCAACGTGGTGGTTGGCCTTTCAGGCCTGCTGGTGCTGGGCTATGGCGGCTTCTACGCAATTGGCGCGTACACCTACGCACTGCTCAATCACTACTACGGCATCGGTTTTTGGGAGGCACTTCCGCTGGCGGGGCTGGTTTCGGCGGCCTTTGGGTTCCTGCTAGGCTTCCCAGTATTGAGGCTGCGCGGAGACTATCTTGCCATTGTGACGTTGGGCTTCGGTGAAATCGTGCGTATTTTGCTGCTCAATAATACTGAGATAACCGGTGGTCCGAACGGCATCAGCCAGATCCCTAAACCCACGCTGTTTGGCCTCGAGTTTAGCCGGTCCGCGCGCGAAGGGGGCTGGGATACGTTTAGCCATTTCTTTGGCCTGAGCTACGACCCGGGTGACAGGATTATTTTCCTCTATCTGGTTGCGCTTCTGTTGGTTATTTTGACCCTGTTTGTGATTAATCGACTGCTGCGTATGCCGCTCGGTCGCGCGTGGGAAGCGCTGCGCGAAGACGAAATTGCCTGCCGTTCGCTCGGTCTCAACCCAACGCGCATCAAACTGACGGCGTTTACTATCAGCGCCGCCTTTGCCGGTTTTGCCGGTACCCTGTTTGCTGCGCGCCAAGGGTTTGTCAGTCCTGAATCCTTTACCTTCGTCGAGTCCGCTTTCGTACTGGCCATCGTCGTGCTGGGCGGAATGGGCTCGCAGTTTGCGGTAATTTTGGCGGCAATTCTGCTGGTGGTGTCGCGCGAACTGATGCGTGACCTCAACGAATACAGCATGTTACTGCTGGGTGCCTTGATGGTGCTGATGATGATTTGGCGTCCGCAGGGGCTACTGCCGATGAAACGGCCACATCTTAAATTGAAAGTGGCCGACAAGGTCACGGCGGTCAAGGAGGAGCAGGTATGAACATGCAATCTTTGCTGACCGTTGAAGGACTGACGATGCGCTTTGGTGGGCTGCTGGCGGTGAACAACGTCGCACTGCAACTTAATCAAGGGGAAATTGTTTCCCTGATCGGGCCAAACGGTGCCGGTAAGACCACGGTATTTAACTGCCTGACCGGTTTTTATCGCCCAAGCGGCGGCACCATTAAACTGCGTGAACAGCATCTTGAAGGCCTGCCCGGCCAGAAGATTGCGCGTATGGGTATAGTGCGTACTTTTCAGCACGTACGGCTGTTTCGCGAAATGACGGTGATTGAAAACCTGCTGGTTGCCCAGCATCAGCATCTTAAAAGTGGTGTGCTCGCCGGTCTGTTCAAAACGCCGGGGTTCAGACGTGCGGAGTCTGATGCGCTTGACCGCGCCGCGCAGTGGCTTGACCGCGTCGGTTTACTCGAACACGCCAATCGCCAAGCGGGCAATCTAGCCTATGGGCAACAGCGCCGCCTCGAAATCGTACGCTGCATGGTAACTCAGCCAGAAATTTTGATGCTCGACGAGCCTGCTGCCGGACTTAACCCGCGTGAAACCCAAGAGTTAAACCAGCTTATTGCCGAACTGCGTAGCGAGCATCAGGTTTCCGTGCTGCTGATTGAGCACGACATGAAGCTGGTGATGGGCATTTCGGACCGGATTTATGTCGTGAATCAGGGTACGCCGCTGGCACAGGGCACGCCGCATGAGATCCGTAACAATCCAGACGTGATCCGTGCGTATTTGGGCGAGGGGTAAAAGATGTTGTCATTTAATCAGGTATCAGCCCAATACGGTAAAATTCAGGCGCTACATCAGGTGAGCCTGCATATTAATAAAGGCGAAATTGTCACACTGATTGGTGCTAACGGCGCGGGTAAAACCACGCTGCTGGGCTCACTGTGCGGAGAACCGCGTGCCTCGCAGGGGTCGATCGTTTTTGAAGGTCAGGACATTACCGAGTGGCCGACGGCGCGGATCATGCGCGGCGACATTGCGATTGTACCCGAGGGGCGTCGAGTGTTTTCGCGCATGACGGTTGAAGAGAACCTGGCGATGGGCGGATTTTTTGCCGCCCGCGACCAGTACCAGCAGCGCCTTGAACGAGTATTCACGCTATTTCCGCGGCTGAAGGAGCGGCGGGCGCAGCGTTCGGGCACTATGTCGGGCGGAGAGCAGCAGATGCTGGCGATTGGCCGAGCACTGATGAGCCAGCCACGGTTGCTGCTGCTCGACGAACCCTCACTCGGTTTGGCACCCATCATCATCCAGCAGATTTTTGACACTATTCAGCTTCTGCGCGAAGAGGGCATGACTATCTTTTTGGTTGAGCAAAATGCTAACCAGGCATTGAAGCTGGCCGACAGAGGATATGTGCTGGAAAATGGTCACGTGGTGCTTGAAGACACCGGAGAGGCGCTTTTAGCTAACGAAGCGGTGCGTTCTGCCTATCTGGGGGCATAAATTTCGTTAATTAAAGAAAAATCTGTGATAAATCTAATAAACCGCACGGCAAGCGCTTTGCGGTTTTTATTTTGTCTATAAATTAACATTTCTTACATTCTTATAAATTTTTTGCACATCATCAGGAACACGACATGAACACAGAAGGTTTGCTCGCCGCCCGCATGGTCAGGCTTAAAAGTTCGGCCATTCGAGAATTGCTGAAACACAGCAAGATGGAGGGCGTTATTTCGCTGGCGGGTGGTATCCCTTCTTCAGCCTTATTCGACTTTGAAGGGTTGGCGCAGGCGACGCAGCTGGCGATCACCGAGCAGCCGGAGCATGCGTTTCAGTATGGTCTGACCGAAGGCAGTCATGGTTTACGTTCATGCATTACTGACTTGTGCAAGACGCGCGGCATTGTTTCCGCGCCTGAAGATATTGTTGTGACCGCCGGTTCGCAGCAGGCGCTGGACCTGGTTATGCGTGCCGTGGTTAACCCGGATGACATCTTCGTGGTGGAGCGCCCGACCTATCTGGCAGCCTTGCAAACCTTAGAACTGGCCGAAGCGCACCTGCTTTCTGTCGGTTCCGACGGTGACGGCATGAACGTCGACGAATTGGCCGAAATCCTCAAGACGCGCAAAATTAAAGGTGTTTATCTGGTGCCGACTTTTGGCAACCCGAGCGGTGTTACCCTGAGTCTTTCACGCCGCGAACAGCTGGTTAAGCTGGCCGCAGAGCACCAATTCCTGATTGTTGAAGATGATCCCTATGGCGAACTGCGCTTTACCGACGAGCGCCTGCCCACGCTGTTTGAACTTTCGAAGCAGTTCTATGGCCATGCCGATAACATCATTTATACCTCTACCTTCTCCAAAATTCTGGCCCCTGGCCTGCGTTTAGGCTGGGTTATTATGCCGCATTGGCTGCTGAACAAAGTCGCAATTATTAAGCAGGCCGCCGACCTGCACGCCAGCTCGCTGTCGCAAACGGTGGCCGAGTATTACTTGGGGCTGGGTCGTCTCGATAAGCAGATTGAAACTATTCGCGCCGCGTACAAGAAAAAATGCACCGTGCTGGCCGAGTTGCTTGAGCGCGAGCTCGGCCACGTCCTGACCTTCGAATACCCTAAAGGCGGCATGTTCCTGTGGGCGCGTTTCCGCGAACCACGTAACTGCACCGAGTGGATGAAGAAAACGCTGGAGCAGGGCGTAGTGTTTGTACCTGGTGAGTTCTTCTTCTCCGATAACCCAGATCACTCGACCTTCCGCATCTCCTTCGCTACCGCAACCGAAGAGCAACTGCATGAAGCCGTTGCCCGTCTGAAGCGCGCGCTTTAGGGAAAGATACGCGGGTTTTTACCCCTTAAACTACAGTAATACGAATTTATGGCGCATTGCTCACCCAATGCGCCTTATTTTTGCCATCTTCCCGTCATCTGTGTTTCACGCCGCTGTCACGTTATTGTCATTTAACGGTTATTTTTCTGTCATTTAGCCGTGTCATGTTAGCTCCCGAATAAAAAATTTTGTGACTTCCATTATTTCTCTGCATTTCCTTACACCAGCAGAATTCAGGAGACAGGCATGTACATCAATTTAAAAAAATCAGCTCTGGGTGCAGCACTTATGCTGGCTATTAGCGCCAACGCTTTTGCCGTCACGGAAATCCCTTTTTGGCACTCAATGGACGGTGAGCTAGGTAAAGAAGTTAACTCACTGGCCGATCGTTTTAACCAAACGCACCCTGATGTAAAAATCGTTCCTGTTTATAAAGGCAAATACGACCAGAACCTGGCAGCAGGCATCGCGGCTTACCGTACCGGCAATGCCCCAGCAATTTTGCAGGTTTATGAAGTCGGCACCGCAACCATGATGGCAAGCAAGGCGATTAAGCCGGTTTATCAGGTATTTGCCGATGCGGGCCTGAAAGAAGACGTTTCACAGTTCGTGCCGACGGTTTCCGGCTACTATTCAGATTCTCAGGGGCGTCTGCTGTCGCAGCCGTTTAACAGCTCTACGCCAGTGCTGTACTACAACAAAGACGCGTTCAAAAAAGCCGGTCTGAATCCCGATCAGCCGCCAAAAACCTGGCAGGAGCTGGAACAAGACACCGCCAAGTTGAAAGAAGCTGGCATGAAGTGCGGCTATGCCAGCGGTTGGCAGGGTTGGATCCAGATTGAAAACTTCAGCGCCTGGCATGGCCTGCCGGTGGCAACCAAGAACAACGGCTTTGACGGCACTGATGCGGTTCTAGAATTCAACAAGCCTGAACAAATTAAACATATTCAATTCCTGGAAGACATGAACAAGAAGGGCGAATTCACCTATTACGGTCGCCAAGATGAGTCTACCGCCAAGTTCTATAACGGCGACTGCGCGATGACCACCGCCTCTTCCGGTTCACTGGCCGATATCCGCCAATACGCCAAATTCAACTACGGTGTCGGGATGATGCCTTACGACGCCGACGTGAAGGGTGCTCCGCAAAACGCCATCATTGGCGGCGCGAGCCTGTGGGTAATGAAAGGCAAGGACGACGCAACCTATAAAGGTGTTGCCGAATTCCTACAGTTCCTGACAACGCCAGCAATTGCCGCCGAATGGCACCAGAAAACCGGCTATCTGCCGGTAACGACGGCGGCCTACGAGCTGACTAAACAGCAGGGCTTCTATGACAAGAACCCAGGTTCCGACGTCGCCACTCGCCAGATGATGAACAAGCCGCCGTTGCCTTTCACCAAAGGGCTGCGTTTGGGCAACATGCCACAGATTCGTACCATCGTGGATGAAGAGCTGGAAGGCGTGTGGAGCGGCCAGAAAACGGCTAAACAGGCGCTGGATGAGTCCGTACAGCGTGGAAATCTGCTGCTGCGTCGCTTTGAAGCATCAGTGAAGCAATAACGCCCGCGGTCTACTAAAGCCTGATAGGGCAGCACGTAAAAATGTGTCTCGATTGTCGTTTTTACGCGTTGCTCTGTCATTCGTTTTGGCGATTGCAAACGTACGAGCTTCACACCCTCTTGTCCGTCTCTTGTTTTGATGAGTAATTCATATGAGTTCACACCGTCCCGGGTTTGGCTGTAGCTGGCTGCCTTATGCGCTGGTTCTGCCTCAGTTGTTGATTACGGCCATCTTTTTCCTGTGGCCCGCCGGTCAGGCACTGTGGTTTTCGATGCAAACAATGGATCCTTTTGGGGTCTCAAGCGTGTTTGCCGGGCTGACCAACTTTCAACAGCTGTTCCAGGATCCTTACTATCTCGCCTCTTTCTACACCACGCTGAAATTCAGCTTTATGGTGGCATTTTTTGGCCTGGGCATCTCTCTGCTGCTGGCCGCGATGGTTGACCACGTGATCCGCGGCAGCCGGATTTATCAAACCTTACTTATTCTGCCTTACGCCGTTGCGCCCGCCGTAGCCGCCGTACTGTGGATGTTTTTGTTCAGCCCTGGCTTGGGTTTGATAACGCATTTCCTTGGTACGCTTGGTTATAACTGGAACCATGCGCAAAACAGCGGACAAGCGATGTTCCTGGTGGTGCTGGCATCAATCTGGCAGCAGGTGAGCTACAACTTTTTGTTCTTTTTAGCCGCGCTCCAGTCAATTCCTCGTTCACTGGTTGAGGCCGCGGCCATTGACGGCGCCGGTCCAGTTCGACGCTTTTTCAATCTGGTGCTGCCGCTGATTTCACCGGTCAGCTTCTTCCTGCTGGTGGTGAATCTGGTTTACGCCTTCTTCGACACCTTCCCGGTGATTGACGCGGCAACGCAGGGTGGACCGGTTCAGGCAACTACCACCTTGATTTATAAGGTTTATCGTGAAGGTTTCACCGGTCTCGATCTCTCAAGCTCGGCCGCGCAGTCGGTAGTGCTGATGGTCATGGTGATAGCTCTGACATTTATACAGTTCCGCTTCGTCGAGCGTAAGGTGCGTTACCAATGATCGAAAACAGAAGAGGTCTCGATATTTTCTGTCACGCCGTGCTGATTATTGGCGTACTGATGGTGTTATTCCCGCTGTACGTGGCTTTTGTTGCCGCGACGCTGGATAACAAACAGATTTTTCAGGTGCCGATGAGCCTGATCCCCGGTGGGCACTTGTTTGAAAATATCCGCACCATCTGGACGCAGGGGGCGGGCAGCAACAGTCCGGCGTTTGGTCCTCTGTTGTTGAACAGCTTTATCATGGCGATGGCGATTACCGTCGGTAAAATTTCGATTTCAATGCTGTCGGCCTTCGCCATCGTCTATTTTCGTTTTCCGCTGCGTAACGTGTTCTTCTGGCTAATTTTTATGACCCTGATGTTGCCGGTGGAAGTGCGTATTTTCCCGACGGTGCAGGTTATCGCTAATTTACACATGCTCGACAGTTACACGGGTCTTACGCTGCCGCTGATGGCCTCGGCCACGGCCACCTTCCTGTTCCGACAGTTCTTTATGACTCTACCGGACGAACTGCTGGAAGCCGCGCGTATCGATGGCGCGGGTGCGATGCGCTTTTTCTGGGACATCGTGCTGCCATTGTCGAAAACCAACCTTGCAGCGCTGTTTGTCATCACCTTTATTTACGGCTGGAACCAATATTTGTGGCCGATTTTAGTGACCAGCGATGCTTCGATGGGCACGGCGGTGGCTGGAATCAAGAGCATGATCTCCTCGGGAGACGGTTCGACACAGTGGAATCAGGTGATGGCAGCAATGATCCTGACGTTATTGCCACCTTTGGCAGTCGTGCTCTTGATGCAGCGCTGGTTTGTGCGCGGCCTGGTAGACAGTGAAAAATGATTAACATGACAAACGATTCACTTGGTAAAAAACAAACATGGCAAATTTAAAACTACAGGCAGTGACCAAGTCTTACGACGGACAGAATCAGATTATCAAAACTATCGATCTGGACGTTGCCGACGGCGAATTTATCGTGATGGTTGGCCCTTCCGGCTGTGGTAAGTCTACTCTGCTGCGTATGGTGGCTGGGCTGGAGCGCACCACCAGCGGCGATATTTATATCGACAACGTGCGCGTGACCAATCTTGAACCGAAAGATCGCGGCATCGCGATGGTATTCCAAAACTACGCGCTCTATCCGCACATGAGCGTGTATGACAACATGGCTTATGGCCTGAAAATACGCGGCTTCGGTAAAGCGCAGATTCAGGCGCGGGTTGAAGAGGCGGCGCGTATTCTTGAGCTGGGTCCACTGCTTAAACGCAAACCGCGCGAGCTTTCCGGCGGTCAGCGCCAGCGTGTAGCAATGGGGCGTGCCATCGTGCGCGAGCCGGCTGTTTTTCTTTTTGATGAACCCTTATCGAACCTGGATGCGAAGCTGCGCGTGCAAATGCGCCTCGAGTTACAGCAGTTGCACCGCCGCCTGCGGACCACCAGCCTGTACGTGACGCACGACCAGGTTGAAGCGATGACCTTGGCCGAGCGCGTGATTGTGATGAACAAAGGGATTGCCGAGCAAATCGGTACTCCTTCAGAGGTTTATCAGCGTCCTGCCAGCCTGTTTGTCGCCAGCTTTATTGGTTCACCGGCAATGAACCTGCTGCCGGGGCAATTGACCTCCGACGGCACATCGCTGGTGATGGAGGGCGGATACGAGCTGCCGCTGCCAAAGGCCCGTCCCGAGTGGGGCGGTCGCGTGTTGACCTTAGGTGTGCGACCGGAGCATATTCAACTCACGGACGATCCGCACACCGGCATTCCGATGGAGCTGAAAAACCTTGAGTTGCTGGGTGCGGACAATCTGGCCCACGGCGTTTGGGCGGGAAGCGGCATGGTAGTGCGACTCTCACATGAAAATTGTCCGGCAACGGGCACGCAATTACGTTTGGTTTTACCCGCGCACGCGCTACACTTTTTTGATTCAAAAAGCGGATTACGGATGGAGTGAACATGACAGCTTGGCCTTATCCACGAATTGTGGCCCATCGCGGCGGCGGTTCGCTGGCGCCTGAAAATACTTTGGCGGCGATTGATACCGGTGCGCGTCTCGGCCACAGCATGATTGAGTTTGACGTCAAATTGGCACAGGGCGGCGAAATTTTTCTGCTGCATGATGACACCCTTAACCGCACCAGCAACGGCTGGGGCGTGGCGGGAGAGTTGGGTTGGGACAAACTGGTTCAGCTTGATGCAGGCAGCTGGTACAGCAGTAGCTTTAGCGGAGAGAAATTGCCGCTGCTCTCAGAAGTGGCGGCGCGCTGTGCCAAATACGGCATGATGGCCAATATCGAAATCAAAGGCACGACCGGACTGGCATTTGAGACCGGTGAGCAGGTGGCATTGGCGGCACGCGAACTGTGGCAGGATCAGGCCGTTCCGCCTCTGCTTTCCTCGTTTGACGTCGCGTCGCTTGAGGCCGCGCAGGCGGCTGCACCTGAGCTGCCACGCGGAATTTTATTGGATAAGTGGGACGAGAACTGGCAGGCGTTAACCACACGTCTGGGCTGCGTTTCGTTGCATATTAATCATAAAGAACTCACCGAAGAACGCGTGCACAACCTGAAACAGGCCGGTTTGCACATTCTGGTGTATACGGTGAACAGCCCGGAAAGAGCAAGCCAACTGCTTGGTTGGGGCGTGGACTGCATCTGCACAGACCGCATCGACCTGATAGGCCCAGATTTTGCGGCCAAGATTTAAGAACTCGCGCCCTTACACGTGGGGGGGCAGGATGGGGGAGCTGAGGTAGCGAAACACGTGTCCCCATCACGAATACCCTACGGTCTTTGGTTCAGCTTCTGCTGCAGAATCTGCTGGTTGTTATTGAGCTGGTTTTGCTGCAGGCGCTGTTGGTCATTGAGCGATTGAGAACGTAACCGCAATTGCTGCTGTTGTTGGCTGAACTTTTGATCCTGCTCCAACTGACGCTGATGCAGCCGATCATCGCTCTGCATACGTTGTTGCATGCGCTGTTGCGATGGATTGTTCAGCAACTGTTGCTGCCTTTCAATCGGCGTTTGCGTTACGGCGGCGAAAGCGGACGCTGCAATCAACGCCAGTGCCATGCCGGTGATAATCTGATGAATAACTCTCACGATAGTTCTCCTGCTAAAGTTTCCTGCTTTAAGTTTACTTCATCAGCGAGGTCGTTGGGCTTTTTTCAGACAAACCTTGAGCTTAAGCACTCAGCCTTTATTAACCTTCCGAAGGCAGCGACAGCGCTTTCACCAGAGAAGCCGCGCCGTTAGGGCGTGAGGCGTCGCGCACGAACGGCAGATTATTGCAGGCGTGCTGGCGTGCCGAGCGGATGAACGCCTCGGTTACGGCCTGGCGCTGCTCACCGTCTCGAACGGCGGCGTAGAGTCGGCTCCACAATCCGTCGCCCAGCGTTTTGGTTACTATCAGTCCCTGCTTCTCAAAGCTTTCTACCACCCAGTGCGGCAGGGCAGCGATACCCATGTGCGCTGAGACCATCTGAATCAGCAGCAGAGTATTATCGACGTTCTTCAGTACTGGGCTCACACCCGCCGGCTGAAGGAAGTGACGCCAAATATCCAGCCGCTGACGTTGAACCGGATAGATCATTAGGATCTCGCTGCTCAAGTCTTCCGGCGTTATTACCGCTTTATTTGCCAGCGGATGATCCGGTGCTAATACCAGACGCACTTCAAAATCAAACATCGGCGAGTAGTGCAGACCGCTGCGCGGAAGAATATCTGAGGTCAATACGATATCCAGCTCACCCTGCTGTAGTGCAGGCTGAGGGTCAAAAGTGACGCCAGATTTAAAATCCATTAACACTTGTGGCCAATTCTGGTGAAACGCGTCCAGCGCAGGCGTCAGCCACTGTATGCAGCTGTGACATTCGATAGCAATGCGCAGTGAAGTTTGTTGCGGTTCGTGACAGGCCTGGAGCGCCTGCTGAATTTGCGGCAGCACCTGCTCCGCCAGCTGCAGCATGATTTCCCCCTGCGGGGTAAAACGCAGCGGCTGGCTTTTACGCACGAAAAGTCTGAAACCGAGACGCTGCTCAAGATCGCTAAACTGATGCGACAGGGCAGATTGTGTCTGGTGAAGCTGTGCCGCTGCGGCGGCAAGAGAGCCGGTATTGCGCAGAGCTTGCAGCGTCCGCAGGTGTTTCAGTTCGATCATGAGAGTCCTTCACTGTCACTGTGAATAAATTGCGCTTGTGGAATATACAGTACCTGCTGATTATGGATGTGTAAACATCTGGATGGCCAAATGGGAATTTAAAGATGACGATACTTAATCACACTCTGGGTTTTCCGCGCGTTGGTTTGCGTCGTGAACTGAAAAAAGCGCAGGAAAGCTACTGGGCTGGCAACACCACTCAAGAAGAACTGTTGGCGACGGGACGCGAACTGCGTGCACGTCACTGGCAGCAACAACAACAGGCTGGCGTGGATCTGTTGCCGGTTGGCGATTTCGCCTGGTACGATCACGTTCTGACGACCAGCCTGCTGCTGGGTAACGTTCCAGCCCGTCACCAGAATGATGACGGCTCAGTCGATCTCGATACTCTGTTCCGTCTGGGTCGTGGTCGTGCGCCAACCGGCAAACCTGCCGCTGCGGCTGAAATGACCAAATGGTTTAACACTAACTATCACTACATGGTGCCTGAATTCACTCAGGGTCAGCGCTTCAAACTGACCTGGACCCAGTTACTGGACGAAGTTGATGAAGCGCTGGCGCTGGGGCACAACATTAAACCTGTGCTGCTGGGTCCATTGACCTACCTGTGGTTGGGTAAAGTGAAGGGTGAACAATTTGACCGCCTGTCCCTGATCAACGATATTCTTCCCATCTACCAGCAAGTGCTGGCCGAGCTGGCAAAACGCGGCATCGAATGGGTTCAAATCGACGAACCTGCACTGGTTCTGGAATTGCCACAAGCGTGGTTGGATGCCTACAAACCGGCTTATGAGCAGTTGCAGGGTCACACTAAACTGCTGCTGACGACCTATTTCGACAGTGTAGGTCATAACATTGAAACCATCCGCCAACTGCCGGTGCAAGGTCTGCACATTGATGCGGTTGCCGGTCGCGATGACTTGGCTGCGGTTGCTGACAAATTGCCAAGAGACTGGCTGCTGTCGCTGGGCGTAATCAATGGACGTAACGTATGGCGCGCCGACCTTAGCCGCTGGTTCGATCGTCTAAAACCGCTGGCTGCGGGGCGCAATGTTTGGCTTGGGAGTTCGTGTTCACTGTTGCACAGTCCCATCGATTTAAGCGTTGAAACCCGTCTTGATGACGAAGTGAAAAGCTGGTTCGCCTTCGGTCTGCAAAAATGTGCTGAGTTGGCGTTGCTGACTACCGCCCTGAATGACCCGAATGAAGAGACGCTGAAAAAGCTGGCCGACTACAGTGCGCCAATCCGTGCTCGTCGCGAATCTAAGCGTGTACATAACGAAGCGGTGGGCAAACGTGTTGCAGCCATTACTGCGGCAGACATCGAACGTCCCAACGCTTACACCACGCGAGCGCAAGCACAACGCGCTCGCTTCAAACTGCCTCTATGGCCGACCACCACCATCGGTTCATTCCCTCAAACCACCGAAATCCGTGGTCTGCGACTGGACTTTAAGCAGGGTCGACTGGATAACGCCAACTACCGCACCGGCATCAGCGAGCACATCAAACAGGCAATTAAAGAACAAGAGCGTCTGGATATCGACGTTCTGGTTCACGGTGAAGCTGAACGTAACGACATGGTTGAATACTTCGGTGAGCATCTCGATGGTTTTGTGTTCACACAAAACGGTTGGGTTCAGAGCTACGGTTCTCGCTGCGTGAAACCTCCGGTTATCATCGGTGACGTGAGCCGCCCTGAAGCCATCACCGTTGAGTGGGCACAATACGCACAATCGCTGACCACTAAACCAGTTAAAGGTATGCTGACTGGCCCAATCACCATTCTCTGCTGGTCCTTCCCTCGTGAAGACGTCAGCCGTGAGACCATCGCCAAGCAAATCGGTTTGGCACTGCGTGACGAAGTGGAAGATCTGGAAAAAGCCGGTATCGGGATCATCCAGATTGATGAACCTGCACTGCGCGAAGGCTTGCCACTGCGTCAGTCAGAATGGAATGCGTACCTGCGTTGGGCGGTCGATGCATTCAAACTGAACGCCGCGATTGCCAAAGACGACACGCAGATCCACACCCACATGTGTTACTGCGAATTCAACGACATCATGGATTCCATTGCGGCACTGGATGCTGACGTGATAACCATTGAAACCTCGCGCTCTGATATGGAACTGATCGAAACCTTTAAAGCGTTCGATTATCCCAACGACATTGGACCCGGCGTTTACGATATTCACTCACCTAACGTGCCAAGCGTTGAGTGGATTGAGAACCTGTTGCGTAAGGCGGCTGACAGCATTCCGGCTGAGCGTCTTTGGGTTAATCCAGACTGCGGCCTGAAAACGCGAGGTTGGGCAGAAACCCGCGAGTCGCTGGAAAACATGGTGAAAGCAGCCAAGCGCCTGCGTGCTGAACACGCTTAAAAGTGTGGGCGTAGTCGATATAGTGTGTGGGTTGTATTCGTCGTTAATCATTGGGCGCTTCGGCGCCCTTTTTGCACCTGTTTTTAGTTTCATTAGTATTTTGTAACCTCTTAAACTTCTCTCGTATCCCCCGACTCGCCTTGCCTGCAGCGAATTGCCACGCCGGTTAAGGTTCAAATGCCTTAATCCCTCGCCTCATTGACTAGGCTTAGTAGAGTGAAATCTTAATTCGAATAGTGTTCGAACAACGTAAGGAGACAAAGATGAGTCGATTTAAAGATAAAGTCGTGGTGGTCACAGGTGCAGGTTCCGGCATGGGGGCAGCAACCGCTCAGCGTTTTGCTGCCGAAGGGGCGACGGTGGTACTGGTGGGTCGCACGGAGATCAAATTGGCCAAGATTGCCAATACGCTTGAAACCACGAATTATTATATCCACGTCGCCGATATCTCTAATCCCGAAGAGGTCGAACGCCTGGCAAAAGTGGTGTTGGATAAATTCGGCCACGTAGACGTCTTGGTTAACAACGCCGGCGTTGTGGTACAGGGCCAGGTTAATGAGGCAAGTATTGAAGACTGGAAGAAGATTTTCGATATCGACGTCAGCGGAGTGTTCTACGCCACGCGCTTCTTTATTGACGCATTGAAAAAAAGCAAAGGCAATATCGTCAACGTTTCGTCCGTATCTGGGCTGGGCGGTGACTGGGGGATGAGCTTCTACAACGCGGCGAAGGGGGCGGTGACCAATTTCACCCGCTCTCTGGCGATGGACCACGGCGCCGACGGCGTGCGCGTCAATGCAGTTTGTCCTAGCCTGACGTTGACCGACATGGCAGGTGATATCAAAGAAAACAAGGCATTGCTGGCGAAATTTGCCGAACGTATTCCATTGGGACGCGGGGCTGAACCGGAAGAGATTGCATCAGTCATTGCTTTTTTGGCCAGTGATGATGCGCGTTTTGTGACTGGCGTCAATTTGCCGGTCGACGGCGGGCTCAGTGCCTCGAATGGTCAGCCCAAGCAGGCTTAAAGAGGCTTACCTCATAAATAACTCAGGTTTTTAAGACAATAAATCAGGTTTTAAGACCAAAATGAAAAAATGGCCCCGTGTGTTTTCACTGACGGGGCCATTTTGTTGGATCGCGTAAATTATATTTAGTGCTTTATTTAACGCCGTATTTGGCAAACCACGCCAGCATGCGTTGCCAGCCGTCTGTCGCTGCTTCGGCGTTGTAGCTTGGGCGGTAGTCGGCGTTGAAGGCGTGGTCTGCCTCCGGATAAACCACAATTTCCGCATTCGCATTGGCGGCGCGAATGGCCTGTCGCATCGTTTCGATCGTATCTTGCGGGATACTGCTGTCGCGGCCACCATAAAGACCCAGCACCGGGGCAGTTAAATCAACCGCTTCATCCACCGGATGCGTCGGGCTGGTCAGCGTTTTATTGCCTACCAGTTTGCCGTACCAGGCGACACCGGCTTTTAACTGCGGGCTGTGCGCGGCGTAGAGCCAGGTGATGCGACCCCCCCAGCAGAATCCGGTAATGGCCAGTTTGCTAGCGTCACCGCCGTGTTGTGCCGCCCAGTGCGCCGTGTGGTCCAAATCCGCCAACACTTGCTGGTCTGGCACTTTACTCACCAGCTTCTCGAACAGCTCACTTATTTCACGGTAGTCGGACGGGTCACCCTGACGGAAATAGAGTTCCGGAGCGATCGCCAGATAACCCTCTTTCGCCAGACGACGGCACAGGTCACGAATATGCTCATGTACACCAAAAATCTCCTGCACCACTAAAACAATCGGCAGTTTGCCGGTGTATTCGGCAGGTCGCGCCAGATAGGCAGGCAGATTCTCACCCTGTGAAGGGATAGTCGTTTCGCCCGCGTGCAGGCCTTCAGTATCAGTGTGTAGAGTAGTAGCAGATACAGGCGTAACGGCAGGGGAGAAACTGTCAGGTGCTTGTTTTAATTGTATTGAATCATCTTTCTTCATTGCAGTCTCCATACGGGGATAAGTTCTATTCTTTAAAACTCACAATTTGGTTTTTGAAAACAAGGGCTCGGAGGTAAAACTATAGGTCATAAAGTTAGCACATCAATCACCATAGCCTGTCCTATAGTTAACCCTTACGTAAAAAATGCTTCGCTGAGTAAGATTTAATCTGTTTGTCATACGGATAGCAGGGCATCTTTGTCTTAAAAGAACAATACTTGGTCGGTTTTTGTGATATTGATCACGATTATTATGCAAGTGATGATAGTGGTTGTGTTGCTTAGCGATTTCTATCACAAAATTAGATGCCAATGAACGATAGAGTGGCAGGATGTTTTTTCAAAAAGATGACCCGAATTAAGAAGGAGTTTATTTATGTCTCAGTCTGACGTTTTTCACCTTGGTTTGACCAAAAGCAGCCTGCAGGGTGCGACCCTAGCCATTGTTCCCGGCGATCCTCAGCGGGTTGAAAAAATCGCAAAGCTGATGGAAAACCCGGTTCATCTAGCTTCTCATCGTGAATTCACTAGCTGGCGCGCAGAGCTTGACGGTAAAGCCGTGATTGTCTGCTCGACCGGTATCGGCGGTCCCTCTACCTCAATTGCCGTTGAAGAGTTAGCGCAGCTGGGCATTCGCACATTCCTGCGTATTGGCACCACGGGTGCTATTCAACCACACATCAATGTGGGTGACGTGCTGGTGACCACTGCCGCCGTACGTCTTGACGGTGCCAGCCTACATTTCGCTCCTATGGAATACCCTGCGGTAGCCGATTTTGCCTGTACTACCGCGTTGGTCGAGGCGTCCAAGTCGGTGGGTGCCAATCTGCATATTGGCGTGACAGCGTCTTCTGACACTTTCTATCCGGGCCAGGAACGTTATGACACCTACTCAGGACGCGTGGTACGCCGCTTTAAGGAATCAATGCAGGAGTGGCAAGAGATGGGCGTGATGAACTACGAGATGGAGTCCGCCACGCTGTTGACCATGTGCGCAAGCCAGGGCCTTCGCGCCGGTATGGTCGCCGGGGTTATCGTTAACCGCACACAGCAAGAAATTCCTAATGCAGAGACCATGAAACAAACGGAAAGTCACGCAGTGAAGATTGTGGTCGAGGCCGCGCGCCGCCTGATTGCCTAAGTGCATTAATCTGATTTATTCCTGAGTTTTTTCTGAAGCAATACTGAGTTTGTCTGAATGAGGGGTCGCCTGCCGGTGGCCCCTTTTTTATATCCGCGCCGCTATCTGGTATGGTCATAGTACGAATTATTGGAATAATAAGAGGCCCTATGACGGCGACAATCTTACTTCATCCTTCTTTGACCCCTTTGGAGGGCGGCGTTAACTTTCGCGATCTCGGCGGTAATACGGTCGCCGATGGGCGAAGAATTAAACGTGGCTGGCTTTATCGCTCCGGTGCGTTAGACGCGCTTACCGAACAGGATCAGCGTTTCCTGAGTAATATTCCGCTTCAGCACATTCTTGACTACCGCGATGCGGATGAAGTTGCCGCCAAGCCCGATATTCTGTGGCCAGGCTGCGAATATCACCATGCACCGGCGAATCCGCTGAGCAACGTGATTAATGCCAATCTTGAACGGCTTACCGCCGAGACTATTGCGGCATTTGACCCGCAGGAATTTATGCTAGAGCTTTATCGCCGTCTGCCGTTCAATAACGACGCCTATAAAAAGCTGGTGAGCCTGCTGGTTCAGCCTGGTGGCGGTGCGCTGGTTCAGCACTGTGCGGTAGGGAAAGACCGCACGGGTATTGGGTCAGCCATCGTGCTGCTGGCGTTAGGTGCCGACATTGCTACCGTCAAAGAAGATTATCTGTTGACGGAAACGACGCTGGCGACCTTCCGTGAACACATGCTTGATAAAATGTCGATAACCCTAGCACCGGCGGCGCTGGAGAAATTTGCCTACGTGTTTTCGGTGCAAGAAATATTCATTGATACGGCACTAAACGCCATCACCGACCTGTATGGCAACGCGGATAACTGGCTCGAAAAAGAGTACGGTTTGACGGCTGAAATCCGTGAATCTTTGTGCGCGCGTTATCTTGAATAATCGCTTCGTTAATCTTTGGTTGTTATTGAATAATGTTTACTGTTATTACGTAAAAAATTGCGGATAAGATTCAGTTTTGAACATGGGTGGTAATTTTTGAGCATTAACGAGGTCATTCATTACGTGACGGAGTTTGTCCGTCAGCATCAGGCTTGGGCTCCGCCGATCGTCTTCTTTCTGGCTTTTGGTGAGTCACTGGCCTTCCTTTCATTATTGTTGCCTGCCACGGTTATTCTGCTCGGGTTAGGTGCGCTGATTGGTGAAACCGGTATTCCTTTTTGGCCTATTTTTGCCGCTGCGGCCTCCGGCGCCTTTTTTGGTGACTGGCTGTCATACTGGATTGGTGCACACTACACCGATAAAGTGCCCCATATCTGGCCGTTTAAATCTCATCCTCAAATGCTTGAACGCGGACACGCCTTCTTCGAACGCTGGGGCATGCCAGGGGCTTTCATTGGTCGCTTCTTTGGGCCGCTGCGCGCCGTGGTTCCGCTGGTGGCAGGAATTTGCGGCATGCCACAGCGCTACTTTCAGCTGGCAAACTTCACGTCGGCACTGGTGTGGGGGTTTGGTATTCTGGCGCCGGGTGCATTTGGGATCAAATGGCTAAGCCAGTGGTTTTGATCTGGCCGTGAAGTGAAATCAGCGCCGTTGCGCCCATTTTCTGGAAGACGTCTCGCAAAGTGCAGGCAGGTGATTTAAAAGCATCTGGACATCCATACAGTATGCATTTACCTTGACCTTCAAGAGATTTAGACAGAGGAATAACCGTGGATATCAGCATTATTTACGCGGTAGGCGCAGGCTTGATTGGCCTTTTGCTGGGCGGGTTAATCGCCAGTTTGCGTCAACAGCAGGTTCAGGCCGATAGTGACACCCGCTACAAATTGCTTGAGCAGGCTCAGGCGCAGCTTGTTCTGGAAAAAGAGGCGCTACAGCGCGATATGCAGCAGGCTAAACATCAGCAGCGCGAAAGCGAACTGGAACTGAGAACGCTGCACAGTGCGCAGGCCGCAAGCGCTGAAAAACTCCAGCTTTTGGCACACTGGCAAAACGAGTGTGAGCAGCTCAACCAGGAACTGCGGGCCCAGCGAGAAATTAACAGCGCTCAGGAAGCCGAGTTGCGTGAGGTTGTCACTCGGCTGGATGAAACGCGTCTGGCAGCCGAAGACAAGCAGCGGCTGTTAATTAACAGCGAACAGCGTCTCAACAGTCAGTTTGAAAATCTTGCAAATCGTATCTTTGAGCAAACCGGGCGTCGTGCAGACGAACAAAATAAACAGAGTCTAGACAAATTGCTGCTGCCGCTGCGTGAGCAGCTTGACGGTTTTCGCCGTCAGGTGCAGGACAGTTTTGGGCAGGAAGCGCGTGAACGCCACACGCTAACCCATGAAATTCGCAGTCTCCAGCAGCTCAATGCCCAAATGGCGCGCGAGGCGCTTAATTTGACCAAGGCTCTGAAAGGCGACAACAAAACGCAGGGTAACTGGGGGGAAGTCGTGCTCAGCCGCGTGCTGGAAGCCTCCGGTCTGCGAGAAGGCTACGAGTATCAGACGCAGGTCAGCGTGCAGACTGAAAATAACAGCAGAATGCAGCCCGACGTCGTGGTGCGGCTGCCGCAAAATAAAGACGTGGTGATTGATGCCAAAATGTCGCTGGTGGCCTACGAACGCTATTTCAACAGCGAAGATGACCTTGAGCGTGAAGCTGCGCTCAACGAGCATATTACCTCGGTGCGCGGCCATATTCGCCTGTTAGGTCGTAAAGACTATCAGCAGTTGCCCGGCCTGCGCAGTCTTGATTACGTGCTGATGTTTATACCGGTAGAACCGGCCTTTTTGGTGGCTATCGATCGTGAACCCGAACTGATTAGTGAAGCGCTCAACCACAACATTATGTTGGTTAGCCCAACCACGCTGCTGGTTGCGCTGCGCACTATTAGCAATCTGTGGCGTTATGAGCATCAAAGCCAGAATGCCAAACGTATTGCAGACCGCGCCGCTCGCCTTTATGACAAACTCAGGCTGTTCGTTGATGACATGCAGTCGATGGGGCAGAGCCTCGATAAAGCGCAGGCAAGTTATCGGCTGGCAATGAACAAACTTGCACAAGGGCGTGGTAATCTTATCGGCCAGGTTGAGGGATTCAGGGCGTTGGGAGTGGAGGTAAAACGGCCTATTAGCCCAGCGCTTGCGGAGCAGGCCAGCGCTGAAGATGACCCAGAGTATCAGGCGTCACTGGATGAACAACCCTCTGCGCCTGAGGCGCAGGAACAGGCGGAGCGGGCGACAGAAAACGCCCAGCAGAATGACAATGCCGCATGGCCATTTGAAGATGTTGCTGCGTCATCAAAGAACTTTTAATTTGTTTTGCTCATAGAGTGAACAAAAATACCGCAGCTTGATCACCGCGTGCGGCGTTAATCGCATCGGAGATGGGGCTTTCACCGGGGTTCTGATACACTTTCCCCAGGCGATATAATGAATAAGCAGGCAAAAACATGGAAAAGCAGACGCAGGAAAATGTAGATTCTTCAGAAACTACACACTTTGGATTTCGTACCGTAGCCAAAAATAACAAAGCAGAGATGGTCGCTGAAGTCTTTCACTCTGTGGCCGCGAAATATGACCTGATGAATGACCTGATGTCATTCGGCGTTCATCGTATCTGGAAGCGTTATGCTATCGACTGTAGCGGCGTTCGTCGCGGGCAGCGCGTCCTGGATTTGGCTGGCGGCACCGGTGACTTAACTGCCAAGTTTTCTCGTCTGGTGGGCGATCAGGGTGAAGTTGTGCTGGCCGATATCAACGATTCCATGCTGAAAATGGGGCGCGAGAAGCTGCGCAACAGCGGTATTGTTGGCAACGTCAGCTATGTGCAGGCCAATGCCGAAGCGTTGCCTTTCCCTGACAACTATTTCGACTGTATCACTATCTCATTTGGTCTGCGTAACGTGACCGAAAAAGAGAAAGCGCTGCGTTCAATGTTCCGCGTTTTAAAGCCGGGCGGCCGCCTGCTGGTACTTGAGTTCTCCAAACCAGTTTTCGCACCGCTGAGCAAAGCCTACGACACCTATTCATTCCATATTCTGCCAAGAATCGGCGAGCTGGTGGCACAAGATGCCGAAAGCTACCGCTATCTGGCCGAGTCTATCCGTATGCATCCGGATCAGGACACGCTTAAGGGCATGATGTCCGACGCGGGCTTCGAGAACGTGACTTATAACAACCTCACTGGCGGTATTGTTGCGCTGCACCGAGGTTTCAAGTTCTGATATGGAAATGCCGATGTTGTTAACTCCGTTATTGACTGCTGCCATCGAGACCACCCTTAATCAGTTGTTGTTTAAGGAAAGTAGCATGAAGGCCGCGAGGCTACGCCTTGCTGGCAAAGTTTTGCGTATTGAGCTGCAAGAACTGAGTTCACCGCTGACGTTTATCTTTAATGAACAAAAAGTTGACGTGGTGGGGCAGTGGGAAGGCGAAGCAAATTGCACCGTTATTACACGCCTCTCCACCCTGCGCAAACTGCGCGACCGTCAACAGCTGGCCCCACTTATTCGCAGCGGCGATTTAAACGTCGAAGGCGATATTCAGGTGGTGCAGCAGTTTTCTGCGCTGATAGACATGTCCGAATGGGAACCTGCGGAGCTGCTGGCCCCCTACATCGGCGATATTGCTGCACAGGGCATCAGCCAGGCAGTGAGTGGTGGATTTCGTTTCCTGACCGCGGGCGTTAAGAAACATCAGAGTCAGGTTGCACAAGTTATCACCGAAGAGTGGAAACTGGCGCCGGGTGCGCTGGAAGCCGCGTGGTTCACCGATGAAGTTGCCGCCGTTGAACGTCAGACTCTGGCGCTGGAAGCTCGCTTGAAAAAAATGCTGGAAGGGAACCCATGACTCCAGGTGAAATGCGTCGCCTGTACCTGATTATTCGGGTATTTCTCTCCTACGGGCTAGATGAACTCATCCCTAAGATTAAACTGACGCTGCCGTTAAGGTTGGGTCGTTATTTATTCTTTTGGATCCCTTTCCGCCACAAAGATAAGCCGCTGGGTACCCGGCTGCGTATGGCGCTCGAAGAGCTGGGGCCGGTGTGGATCAAGTTTGGCCAGATGCTGTCAACGCGCCGTGACCTTTTTCCGCCCCACGTTGCCGATCAGCTTGCGTTGCTTCAGGACCACGTCGCACCTTTTGACGGTGCGCTGGCTCGCAAGCACATTGAATTGGCCCTTGGTGGACCGATTGAAACTTGGTTTGATGATTTTGACCAAAACGCACTGGCTTCTGCTTCGATTGCGCAGGTGCATACCGCTACCTTGAAAGAGAACGGCAAAAAGGTGGTGCTTAAGGTTATACGTCCCGACATCATGCCGATTATTAAGGCCGATACACGCCTGATGGCTCGCCTTGCCGGGTGGTTGCCACTGCTGCTGCCTGACGGTCGTCGTTTACGTCCCCTGGAAGTGGTCAAAGAGTACGAAAAAACGCTACTTGACGAGCTTAACCTGCTTCGTGAGGCCGCCAACTCGATTCAACTGCGCAGAAACTTCGAGAACAGCCCAATTCTGTATGTACCTGAAGTCTATTCTGATTACTGCCGTGAGCGTCTGCTAGTGATGGAGCGCATTTACGGTATTCCTATTTCCGACGTGGCCGCGCTGGAAAAACAGGGTACCAACATGAAGCTCCTGGCCGAGCGCGGCGTGCAGGTATTTTTCACTCAGGTATTCCGTGACAGCTTTTTCCATGCCGATATGCATCCGGGAAACATTTTTGTTAGCTATGAAACGCCGGAAGACCCTTGCTACATAGCTATAGATTGCGGCATAGTTGGATCGCTTAACAAAGACGATAAACGTTATCTGGCCGAAAACTTTATAGCCTTCTTCAACCGCGATTACCGCAAAGTTGCAGAGCTGCACGTAGATTCTGGCTGGGTTCCTCGTGATACCAACGTTGAAGAATTTGAGTTCGCCATCCGCACGGTTTGCGAGCCTATTTTTGAAAAGCCGCTAGCAGAAATCTCTTTCGGTAACGTATTGTTAAACCTGTTTAATACCGCCAGGCGTTTCAACATGCAGGTGCAGCCTCAGTTAGTGTTGCTGCAGAAAACACTGCTGTACGTTGAGGGCTTGGGAAGACAGCTCTATCCACAGCTTGACCTCTGGACTACGGCAAAGCCTTTCCTGGAGAGTTGGATCCGCGATCAGGTAGGTTTACCGGCAATGGTTCGCGCTTTCAAAGAGCGAGCACCTTTCTGGATTGAGAAACTTCCCGAGCTTCCCGAGCTGGTGTACGACAGCTTAAAACAGCATCAACTTTTGCAGTACAATATTGAAAAACTGACTCATCAGTTACAGACGCAGAACGAACGTCAGGGCCAATCCCGATATCTTTTCGGCGTTGGGGCAACATTACTTCTCAGCGGTACAGTGCTGATGATGGGCAAGGTTGAGGTTTACCCTGTATGGATGATTGCTGCGGGGCTGGTCGCCTGGATTATCGGATGGAAGCGAACCAGAAAGACCGAATAGGCCGATAAAACTTAAAATTGAAGTTATGCGTCGTTTATACGACAGTCATTAAATTATTATTATGTTGAGGTGAATACCATGGGTGCATTTAGCATTACGCATTGGCTGGTCATCGCGGTTATCGTAGTTCTGTTGTTCGGTACTAAAAAATTACGAGGCCTCGGTAGCGATCTTGGCGCTTCAATCAAGGGCTTTAAAAAAGCCATGAACGAAGATGATACTTCCAAGGCGCACAAAGAAACTGAAACAACCGGGTCTGATGCAGATTTTTCGGCCAAGTCTATCAATGGCACCAAGCCGGAAGTAAAAGCAGAAGAAACTAAGAGTCAAAACAAAGAGCAGGTATAAGCCGTGTTCGACATTGGATTTAGTGAACTGTTGCTGGTATTCGTTATTGGTTTGGTTGTGCTTGGACCAGAGCGTTTACCCGTTGCGGTAAGAACTGTTGCGGGCTGGATCCGTACACTACGATCGATGGCAGCATCCGTACAAAATGAGCTGAATCAAGAGTTAAAACTGCAAGAGTTGCAGGATAGCCTGAAGAAAGCCGAAGAAGCCGGTTTAAAGAATCTATCGCCGGAAATTAAATCGTCGATTGACGATTTGAAAGAAGCGGCGTCATCGATGAAGCGCTCAATTCATGAGAACCTCAGCCCGGCTGACCAGGCCGTGGCCGATGCCACAGAGGGAAATACCATTCATAATCCTGTGCTCAGGGATGCCGAAGCGCATCATGATGAAGGTATTTCACCCGCTGCTGCGGAGCATGTCGCGGATTCACCGGCTGTTGCACCGGTGGTAGAACAGGTTGTTCCGCCAAAGGCTGCGATAGACTACGTGGTTCAACCGAAAGTCGCGCCAACGGTACAGTCGGCCCCTTCTTCACAACCAACGGGTGAACGCTAAACATGGCAGTTGAAGATACACAACCGCTTATCAGCCATCTGATAGAACTGCGTAAGCGCCTGCTAAATTCCATTATTTGCGTGATTGTGGTGTTTTTGGCACTGGTTTATTTTGCCAATGATATTTACTACCTGGTCTCTGCACCGCTTATCAAAGTCATGCCACTGGGCGCGAGCATGATAGCAACAGACGTTGCTTCACCGTTCTTCACACCAATTAAGCTGACGATGATCGTTTCGGTGTTTGTCTCGGCTCCGTTTATCCTTTATCAGGTGTGGGGCTTTGTGGCACCTGCGCTGTATAAGCATGAACGTCGTCTGATGATGCCGCTGCTGTTTTCAAGCTCCGCACTGTTCTACCTCGGCATGGCGTTTGCGTACTTCTTGGTGTTTCCGTTGGCCTTTGCCTTCTTTGCAAAAACGGCACCGGCTGGCGTAGAGATTGCGACGGATATTAACAAATATCTCGATTTCGTCATGACCATTTTTATGGCATTCGGCGTATCGTTTGAAGTCCCGATAGCCATTATTCTTCTGTGCTGGACTGGCGTAACCACGCCTGAAGATTTACGCAAGAAACGTCCTTATGTTCTGGTCGGGGCTTTCGTCGTCGCCATGCTGCTGACGCCACCTGATGTTTTCTCACAGACGTTGTTGGCTATTCCAATGTACATCTTGTTTGAAATTGGCGTGTTCTGCGCCCGTTATTATGTAGGTAAAAGACGCCGTGGCGATGAAGATGACGATGTGGACAGCGAGTCCGATGCTTCTTAAGCGCTAGCTTGCAGATTAATTAACCGCCCAATTGGGCGGTTTCTGTTTTGAGAGGATGTGATGTTTGAGATTGGCCTGAATTTAACCAGCAATCAGTTTGATAAAGACCGCGCCGACGTGGTTGAGCGCGCAAAAATCGCTGGGCTAACGGGGATGCTGATAACCGGCACTTCGCTTGAAGAAAGCCATCAGGCGCAGACGTTGGCCGCTCAGTACCCTGATTTTTGTTGGTCAACGGCGGGCGTTCATCCTCATCAGGCCAGTACCTGGAGTGATAACGTGGAGCAGCAGTTACGACAGTTAGCGAGTCATGCTCAGGTTGTCGCTATCGGCGAATGCGGACTGGATTTTAACCGTAACTTCTCTACGCCAGCCGATCAAGAAAAGGCGTTCACCGCTCAGCTTAGCCTGGCCGCCGAGCTGAAGATGCCGGTGTTTTTGCACTGTCGCGATGCACATCCACGTTTTACACAATTGCTGGAACCCTGGTTAACGCACCTGCCGGGTGCGGTAGTGCACTGTTTTACCGGCAGTCGGCATGAGCTGGAGCATTATCTCGCCTTAGGGCTGTCAATCGGCATTACAGGCTGGGTGTGCGATGAGCGGCGTGGGCTTGAGCTTCGCGAAATGCTGCCGTTAATCCCGCGTGATAAACTGTTGCTGGAAACGGACGCGCCTTATTTGCTGCCTCGAGATATGGAAAACAAGCCTAAAAACCGACGCAACGAGCCGTGCTTCCTGCCCCACATTGTTAATCAGGTCGCGCATTGGCGTGAAAAAGGGGAGACCCCAGAAGCATTGGCACAGATAACCGACGACAATGCGCGCCGGTTGTTCAGACTGTAGAAAGGGAGTCGAGGGGTTAGAGCTTTTGGAATTCGGTGTTGCTTAAACTTTGTTTGACCTGTTTGTTGAGCAGGTTTAGCAGCAGGTGTGAACGTCGCTCGCCGTCAGGCTCGGTATAAATAGCCTGTAGCCCCTCAAATACACCTTCCGTGATTAACACGCGGTCACCCTCGTGCGGCGTTTCAGGGTCGCGAACATCGATAGGCGGTTGCGTTACCAGCTGCTCGATAACTTTGGGATTGACCGTGGCAAGCTGGTGTCCAAAACGGACAAAGTGGCTAACACCGCGGGTTGCGCTGATGGTGGTGGTATGAACCTTTTCAGGATCAAAGGCGATGAACATATAGTTCGGAAACAAAGGCTCGTCTGCCATGGTTCGACGACCGCGCACGATTTTCTCTAACTTGATCGTCGGCACCAAACATTGAACGTGCTGACGCTCAAGGTGTTCTTGGGCACGAATATGTTGACCCCGTTTGCAATACAGTAAGTACCAGCTTTCCATTTATCGTTTTCCTCGTGACTAACAGATTGAGAATAACAAAAGCTTTAAGGGATAAATAGCCGCGCGTGCAGCACAGCCTCTACAGGAATGGTAACATCTAAGCTGATAACAATTTTGCGGTTTATTCACTGACTATCCGTTTAATCGCGATCCGCCGATTCAATGACGAACTTCCGGTCTGATAATTTTTTGGAGAAACGTAATGGAGTTGTTCTTACTCAGTAACGGCAAACTTTCAGGCGACAGCCAGCCACTCGGTTATGCCCATGAGCAGATTAAAGCGATGTTCAGCGCGCGCAATATCACTTCCGCAGTGTTAATCCCCTACGCATTGATTCGTACCGATTGGGATGCCAAAGCGCTGGAGCTGGAAGATGCGCTGGGCATTAAAGTGGGCAGTATTCATCATGCTGGCGTACCTTCTGAGGCTATCGAGCAGGCGCAGTGTATTCTGGTCAGCGGTGGCAATACTTGGATGCTAAACCAAATGCTGCATGAAAAAGGACTGATTGTACCGGTACAGCGCGCAGTACGTGAGCGCGAAGTGCCCTATATCGGTTGGAGCGCGGGTTGTAACGTGGCCACGCCTAGTATTCGCACCACCAATGACATGCCGGTTCGCAACTCGGTGGTACTGCCTGCACTGGGCCTGTTTCCGGTGCAGATTAACCCTCATTACATTGATGCACACATCAGCGGACACATGGGTGAGACGCGCGATGAACGTATTGCCGAATTTTGCGCGGTGAATCCGAGTGAGTCAGTGGTTGCGCTGCGTGAAGGCAGTATGCTGCACGTTTCGGGCAATAAATTGAGCTACTACAGCGCCAAAGGTGAAGGCTTTAAAGTCTTCCGTCATGGCCTCGAGACGCAGGAATATCAAGACACGCGAGCACTTTCTGGTCTTGTACCCTTCCAATGCATTTAATAGATTGATAAGCCACATGGGCTGTCGATTATCCTTTAGGTTGCCTATTTTTGGTTCATTAATTTTGAAAAATGCAGCCACAGCGCCCGACAGGCTTTATACTGCCCTCTAAATTTGGTGATAAAACTTTAATGACGTGCCTCGTATGAAATATCGTGACCTGCGTGACTTCCTGGCTTTGCTTGAAAAGCAGGGTGATCTGAAACGTATCACCCAGCAAGTTGATCCTTACCTCGAAATGACCGAAATCGCCGATCGCACCCTGCGTGCCGGTGGTCCTGCGCTGCTGTTTGAGAATCCAAAAGGCTATGACATGCCGGTGCTGTGCAATTTATTCGGCACCCCAGAGCGCGTTGCGAAAGGTATGGGTCAGGACGACGTCAGCGCACTGCGCGAAGTGGGCGAATTGCTGGCTTTTCTTAAAGAGCCTGAGCCACCGCGTGGGTTCCGCGATTTTTACGACAAAATGCCCAAGTTCAAGCAAGTGCTGAACATGCCGACCAAGCGCCTCAGTTCTGCGCCTTGTCAGGAACAGATTTGGGAAGGGGATGACGTCGATTTAGGCCGTATTCCGGTGATGCACTGCTGGCCGGAAGATGCGGCACCACTGATCACCTGGGGGCTGACGGTCACCCGTGGGCCGCACAAAGTGCGTCAGAATCTGGGCATTTATCGTCAGCAAGTATTAGGCAGAAATAAGCTGATTATGCGCTGGTTGTCGCACCGTGGCGGCGCGCTGGACTTTCAAGAGTGGTGCCAGCAGAACCCCGGTAAGCGTTTCCCGGTTTCTGTTGCGCTAGGCGCCGACCCAGCCACCATTTTGGGAGCCGTGACACCTGTGCCTGACACGCTTTCCGAATATGCTTTTGCCGGCCTGCTGCGCGGCAATAAAACGGAAGTGGTCAAATGTATTTCCAATGACCTTGAGGTTCCCGCCAGCGCAGAAATTGTGCTTGAAGGCTATATCGAGCCGGGTGAAATGGCACCGGAAGGCCCCTACGGCGACCACACGGGCTACTATAATGAAATAGACAGCTTCCCGGTGTTTACCGTTACGCATATTACCCAGCGTAAAGATGCTATCTATCATTCAACCTTTACCGGTCGCCCACCGGATGAGCCGGCAGTATTGGGACTGGCGTTGAACGAAGTTTTTGTGCCCATTTTGAAAAAACAGTTCCCAGAAATCGTCGATTTTTATCTGCCGCCGGAGGGTTGCTCTTACCGTTTGGCCGTCGTTACCATGAAAAAGCAGTATGCCGGACACGCCAAGCGCGTAATGATGGGCGTTTGGTCTTTCCTGCGACAGTTTATGTACACCAAGTTTGTTATTGTGTGTGATGACGATATTAACGCGCGCGACTGGAAAGACGTTATCTGGGCGATTACGACCCGAATGGATCCGGCTCGTGACACGGTTCTGGTTGAAAACACGCCGATCGACTATCTTGATTTTGCCTCACCGGTTTCTGGACTGGGTTCCAAAATGGGGATGGATGCGACCAATAAATGGCCGGGTGAAACTCAGCGAGAATGGGGACGGCCGATTGTCATGGATCCAAAAGTTCGTGACCGCGTTGATACTATGTGGGACGAGCTGGGCATTTTTGACGATAAAAAATTTAGTGATATCAAGTTTGGCGACGGAAAGCCGACCAAATAACGGCTACAGTGTGCACAATAACTATTCATAGACTGGCAAACGGGGCACGAGCCTGGCGCGACGCAGCGTTTGCCATCAATGTAGATCTGATGACCCTCAGAGGGAACGCATGACAATAATGAGCTGTAAAGTGTCCTCAGTTGAGGCCATAACCGACACCGTATATCGGGTTCGCCTGCAACCTGAATCACCTTTTTCATTTCGTGCCGGTCAATATCTGATGGTGGTAATGGACGAGCGCGACAAGCGCCCGTTCTCGATAGCCTCCGTGCCTTCAGAAAAAGGCTATCTGGAGCTGCACATCGGTGCCTCCGAAATGAATCTGTATGCGATGGCCGTTATGGACCGCATTCTAAAAGAGCAAACCATTAACGTCGATTTACCGCACGGGGAAGCCTGGCTGCGCGAAGAGGGTGACCGTCCTCTGGTGTTGATCGCGGGTGGGACGGGGTTCTCCTACGTACGTTCAATTTTAGTGGCAGAGCTGGCGCAGCATCCGGAACGCGATATTTCAATCTATTGGGGCGGCCGTGAGCTGAAGCACCTGTATGATTTGGGTGAACTCGAAGCGCTGAGTGTGGTGCATCCAAATCTGAAAGTTATTCCGGTGGTAGAGCAGACGGAAGAAGGCTGGCAGGGCAGAAGTGGTAACGTACTGAGTGCGGTGTTGCAAGATTTTGAATCTCTGAGCGAACACGATATCTATATCGCCGGTCGTTTTGAGATGGCAAAAGTCGCTCGCGAGCGCTTTTGTGCCGAACGCGGCGCACTTGAAGACCGCATGTTTGGCGACGCCTTTGCCTTTATCTGATTATTCTATAATCACTAAAAATCCCGCCCACTGACAGGGGCGGGAAGCTTGACATCAAATCCTTTCAACTAGACTCTTTCAAACACCGTCGCGATCCCCTGACCCAAGCCGATACACATGGTAGCCACGCCAAACTGCACGTCTTTGCACTCCATAAGATTCAGCAGGGTGGTTGAGATGCGCGCGCCCGAACATCCGAGTGGATGTCCCAGTGCAATCGCACCGCCGTTCAGGTTGACCCGTTGCTCCATACTTTCCAGCAGCCCGAGATCTTTAATGCACGGCAATGACTGTGCGGCGAAGGCTTCATTCAACTCGAATAAACCAATATCTTCCACCGAGAGTCCCGCGCGCTTGAGTGCCAGTCGCGTTGCGGGTACTGGACCGTATCCCATGATGGAAGGATCGCAGCCGACCACGGCCATCGAACGGATTTTTGCTCGCGCCTTTAGGCCAAGCGAGGCGGCGCGAGATTCACTCATAATCAGCATGGCAGAGGCACCGTCGGAAAGCGCCGAGGCACTGCCGGCGGTAACGGTGCCGTTGACTGGGTCAAAAGCCGGACGCAGCGCCGCCAGTGACGTTACCGTGGTTTCAGGGCGGATCACTTCGTCGAAATTCAGGTTGACCAGCGTGCCGTCGGCGTCGTGTCCATAAGTCGGCACAATTTCGTTGGCAAAATGCCCAGCGACGGTAGCGGCATGCGCGCGCTGGTGCGAACGTGCGGCAAATTCGTCCTGCATCTCACGGCTGATATTGTGCATTTTAGCCAACATCTCTGCGGTAAGACCCATCATACCGGCGGCTTTGGCCACGGTGCGGCTCAGTCCCGGATGAAAATCGACGCCGTGATTCATCGGGACATGGCCCATGTGCTCGACACCGCCAATCAGGCTGATGTCTGCATCACCGACCATAATCATGCGCGCGGCGTCGTGCAGCGCCTGCATTGACGAGCCGCACAGCCGATTGATGGTGACCGCCGGCACGCTGTGCGGAATTTCCGCCAGCAGAGCGGCGTTGCGCGCAACGTTGAAGCCCTGCTCCAGGGTTTGCTGAACGCACCCCCAATAAATATCGTCAATCTCTTTAGCGTCGAGCGCTGGGTTACGTGAAAGCACGGCGCGCATCAGGTGCGCGGATAAGTCTTCAGCGCGAACGTTGCGGAAGGCGCCGCCTTTAGAGCGGCCCATTGGGGTGCGGACCGCATCAACAACTACTACAGTTTCCATTATTTCGGTCCTTATGTCTGACGGCCGGTGTGGAGGGAAGCCAGGGGTTCGGGTTGCGGGTAATAGCTTTCGTTAGTCTCAGCTTTACGACGCAAACCTGCCGGTGCCTGGTAAAGCGGGCCGAGATGCGCATACTTTTCAGTGAGCTGCAGGTATTTCGCGCTGCCCAATGTGTCGAGATAGCGGAAAACGCCGCCGTGGAAAGGTGGGAAGCCGATGCCGTATACCAGCGCCATATCTGCTTCGGCGGGGCTGGCAATAATCTCTTCTTCAAGACAACGCACAACCTCATTAATCATCGGGATCATCATCCGCGAGATAATATCCTCAGGACTGAGGCTGCTCGGTTGTGCATCTGTTGCTGCCAGCAGTGACGTGACTTCGGCATCCTGCTCTTTACGCGGCTTGCCTTTGCTGTCTTCACTGTAACGGTAGAAACCGCGCTGATTTTTCTGACCAAAGCGTTCGGCTGCAAACAGAATATCAACCACGTCACGGTAGTCTTTTGCCATTCGGTCCGGGAATCCCTGAGCCATCACAGCCTGTGCATGATGCGCGGTATCAATGCCGACAACATCTAGCAGGTAGGCGGGACCCATCGGCCAGCCAAACTGTTTTTCCATCACCTTATCAATTTGCACAAAGTCGGCGCCGTCGCGCATCAGCAGGCTGAATCCGGCAAAGTAGGGGAACAGCACGCGGTTTACGAAAAATCCGGGACAGTCATTAACGACAATCGGCGTTTTTCCCATCGCCGAAGCGTAGGCAACCACGCGTGAAAGCGTTTGTTCGGACGTTTTGCTGCCGCGAATAATTTCGACCAGCGGCATACGGTGCACCGGGTTGAAGAAGTGCATGCCGCAGAAATTTTCTGGACGTTTTAACGCTGCTGCCAGCGTATTAATAGGGATCGTCGAGGTGTTGGAGGCCAAAATGGCATTGTCGTCGAGCAGCGCTTCTGCTTCCGCCAACACGGCGGCCTTCACTTTTGGATTCTCAACCACAGCCTCAACCACGATTTGGGCACGTTCAAGGCCGTTATAGCTCAGGGTATGCTGAATGGTCGAGAGGACCTTGGCCATTGTCAAACCGTCGAGTTTGCCCCGTTCGAGCTGTTTGTTTAATAGCTTGGATGCTTCATTAATTCCAAGATGCAGCGACTTGTCGTTGATATCTTTCATGATTACCGGCACACCCTTGAGTGCCGACTGATACGCAATGCCGCCACCCATAATTCCGGCCCCAAGCACCGCAGCCTGCTCAGGCTTGCCGTGGCTGCCTGCCAACTTTTTGGCTTTGCTTTTAATAAACTGATCGTTGAGGAAGATACCCACCAGTGCGCGGGCCTCGCTGGACTGGGCCAGCGGCACAAAGCTGCCGGTTTCTAGCGCCAGCGCCTCTTCACGTCCCATTCGCGCCGCTGCTTCAATGGTTTTCACTGCGGTCAATGGTGCAGGATAGTGCCTGCCCGCCGTTTGCAGCACCATGCTCTTTGCTACACTGAAACTCATGGTTGCTTCGATACGGCTCAGCTTGAGGGGCAATAGCTTGGGTTGGCGTGCGGCCTTCCAGTCCAGCTTCCCTTCAATAGCCTGACGCAACATGTTGAGCGCGGAATCATGCAGTTTTTCGGCGCTGACTACCGCGTCTACCAGACCCAATTTGAGTGCCTCGCTGCCGCTCACGTCCTTACCGGCGGCAATAATTTCCAGCGCGCTGTCTGCACCCAAGAGGCGAGGTAAACGCACCGAACCGCCAAAGCCCGGCATGATACCCAGGCGAGTTTCAGGCAGGCCAATGCGCGTGTCCGGTGTCGCAATACGAAAATCAGTAGCCAGAACGCATTCGCAGCCGCCGCCAAGCGCGTAACCACTGATGGCTGAAATCGTCGGCACAGGGAGATCTTCCAGACGATTGAAAATACCGTTGGCAAATCCCAGCCATTGATGGAGCTTTTCGGCCGGTGCGGTAAACAGCGATAAGAACTCCATGATATCGGCACCGACAATAAAAGCAGGCTTGGCCGAGCTCAGCAGCAGCCCCTTTAATTCAGGCTGTTTTTCAAGAACGGTAATCGCATCTCCCAAACTGGCAACGGTTTGGGTGTCAAGTTTGTTAACGGAGCCTGGAGCATCAAACACCAGCTCGGCAATGCCGTTTTCGAGCCAGTGCAGGTGTAGTGTTTCGCCTTGGTAGAGCATGTGTCTCTCCTGAATCATCGGGGATGATCTGGTATGACCAGATGAATGGAGTGTGGTTTTGATGTTAATGAAATGCAAATAGACTGATTGATATTTGCAGGCAAGATCACAAAGAGCACGGGGCTACGGCGTGCGCCCTGCTGTGATAAGATGCGGCATCGTTTTGCATTTATCGTATGAATCCAGTAAAGGACAGGTCGATGGAATCTCTCTCTACGCTTTATAAAGAACATATCGCCGTTTTACAGGCACGTGCGCTGGAAATACTGCAACGCAATCAACTTGATGCCCTGCTTATTCACTCCGGTGAGTTGCAGATCACTTTTCTTGATGATTACAGCTATCCCTTTAAGGTCAATCCGCAGTTTAAAGCGTGGGTGCCGGTGACACAGGTACCTAACTGCTGGCTGTGGGTGGACGGTGTGAATACGCCGAAGTTGTGGTTTTACTCGCCGGTCGACTACTGGCACAGCGTCGAACCGCTGCCTGATTCCTTCTGGACCAAAGACGTTCAGGTGCTGCCGCTGTCAAAGCCGGATGATATTAAAAGCCAACTGCCAGCAGATTTATCGCGGGTGGCTTACATAGGTTACAACAAAGACCGTGCGTTAGATCTGGGCATCTCTGCTGACCATCTCAATCCGCAGCGCGTGCTCGACTACTTGCATTATCATCGCGCCTATAAAACTGACTATGAAGTGGCCTGCATGCGTGGCGCACAAAAGCTGGCGGTGAGCGGCCATCGCGCGGCGCATGAAGCCTTTTTGTCGGGGATGAGCGAATTCGACATCAGCATGGCGTATTTGAGCGCCACTGGGCATCGTGAAACCGAAGTCCCTTATGGCAATATCGTAGCGTTAAACGAGCACGCCTCGGTGTTGCATTACACTACGCTACAGCAGCAGCCACCGGCAGAAATGCGCAGCTTCCTGCTTGATGCTGGCGCTGAATACAACGGTTACGCCGCCGACCTTACTCGCACCTATGCAGCAAAAAGTGACAGCGATTTTTCGGCGCTGATCAAAGATCTTAATACCGAGCAACTGGCACTTATCGACTCCATTAAGCCTGGCGTTCGCTACACTGATTATCATGTTCAGATGCATCACCGCATTGCGCGAATTCTCAAAGCACATCGGTTGGTGGTTGATATAAGCGAAGAGGCCATGGTGGAACAAGACCTCACCGGACCTTTCTTGCCGCACGGGCTTGGGCATCCGTTGGGTCTGCAAGTGCACGACGTGGGCGGCTTTATGCAGGATGAAACCGGCACGCATTTGGCCGCGCCGTCGAAGTATCCTTATCTGCGCTGCACCCGCATCGTTCAGCCGGGCATGGTATTGACTATCGAACCTGGCCTGTACTTTATCGAGTCGCTATTGGCGCCTTGGCGTGATGGCAAGTTCAGTAAGCACTTTGCCTGGGATAAAATCGAAGCCATGAAGCCGTATGGTGGCATCCGCATCGAAGACAATATTGTTATCCACGATAATCGTATTGAAAATATGACCCGTGACCTGAAACTGGCGTGATGCAGCCTTATCCTGTTCCTGCGCAGTCTATCGAGATTAGCGAAGAGATAAAAAAGAGTCGTTTTATCACCCTGCTGGAGCCAACGGCAGGGGTTGAGGCGGCGAAAGCTTTTATCCTGCGGGTCAAAAATCTGCATCCGTCTGCGCGTCATCACTGCTGGGCTTTTGTCGCCGGGCCACCCAATGACTCTCAGCAGTTGGGATTCTCGGACGACGGCGAGCCAGCGGGTACGGCGGGAAAACCGATTCTCGGGCAGTTGATGGGCAGTGGAGTTGGCGAGATAACCGCCGTGGTCGTGCGCTATTACGGCGGCATAAAGTTAGGCACCGGTGGGTTGGTCCGCGCCTACGGTAACGGCGTTCAGCTGGCATTGGCACAGTTGAACGTTATAGAAAAGGTGCCGCAGGCCGAATTTCTGCTGCAGTGCGACTATGCACAAATATCGATGATTGAAACGCTATTGCAGCAGGTCGGTGGCAGCATTGTGGAAAGTGAATACGGCGCAGCGGTGGATTTACGTCTGACGTTGCCGGCCTACGATGCGGCAGAAATCACGAACCGACTGTTTAATCTCAGTCGGGGTTCGCTGGTTCTGCAGCCTGTTTGATCAATTTATTGCATTTTAATTTGCTGAGGAACGCGCCAGCATGCATTTCCGTGCCATAACCCGAATTGTCGGGGTGCTCGTTATCCTATTCTCTGGAACGATGATTATTCCCGGAATAGTGGCATTAATTTATAGAGACGGGGCAGGGCGCGCGTTCAGTGAGACGTTTTTCGTTGCGCTGGCCATCGGCCTGTTTCTGTGGGTTCCCAACCGAAAACAGCGCAGCGAGCTTAAACCCCGCGAGGGCTTTCTCATCGTGGTGCTATTTTGGACCGTGCTGGGCAGCGTAGGGGCATTGCCCTTCTTATTCTCCGAAAGGCCTAATCTCTCTCTAACCGATGCTTTTTTTGAATCTTTTTCAGGGCTGACGACCACCGGTGCAACCACGTTAGTTGGGCTAGACAGCCTGCCGCACGCGATTCTGTTTTATCGCCAAATGCTCCAGTGGTTTGGCGGTATGGGGATCATCGTGCTGGCGGTGGCGATTTTACCTATTTTAGGCGTGGGCGGTATGCAGCTCTATCGCGCCGAAATGCCGGGTCCCTTAAAAGACAATAAAATGCGTCCGCGTATCGCCGAGACGGCAAAAACGTTGTGGTTTATCTATATTTTGCTGACCATTGCCTGCGCGTTGGCGCTATGGGGAGCCGGTATGTCGGGGTTTGACGCTATCGGCCACAGTTTCTCGACTATCGCCCTCGGGGGCTTTTCAACCCATGATGCCAGCATCGGCTATTTCCACAGCGGGACCATCAACACTATCATCGCGGTATTCCTGCTGATCTCTGGCTGTAATTATGGCCTGCACTTTGCGTTGCTCAGCGGCCGTAATATTAAAGTCTACTGGCGTGATCCCGAATTTCGCATGTTTATCGGGGTGCAATTTACCTTAGTACTGGTTTGTACTTCGGTACTGTGGTTGCACGATACCTACACTTCGGGTCTTGAGACGGTAAATCAGGCTTTCTTCCAGGTTGTCTCTATGGCAACCACGGCGGGATACACCACGGACAGTATTTCCAAGTGGCCGTTATTTTTACCGATTCTTCTGCTTTGCTCGGCGTTCATCGGCGGTTGTGCTGGTTCTACCGGCGGTGGCCTCAAAGTTATACGTATTCTTCTTTTATATCTGCAGGGGTCACGCGAGCTTAAACGCTTGGTTCACCCGAATGCGGTCTATACCATTAAGCTGGGTCATCGTGCACTGCCAGAGCGAATTCTTGAAGCCGTATGGGGATTCTTCTCTGCCTACGCGCTGGTGTTTATTGTCAGCATGCTGGCGATTGTGGCAACCGGCGTTGATAACTTCTCCGCCTTTGCTGCGGTAACGGCCACGCTGAACAACTTGGGACCCGGCCTTGGAGTGGTGGCAGATAACTTCCAGTCGATGAATCACGTCGCTAAATGGATCCTAATCGTGACCATGTTGTTTGGGCGTCTTGAAGTATTCACCTTATTAGTGCTGTTTACGCCAACCTTCTGGAAGGAGTAATCGGTTTATGGATTCATTATTTAGAAAGGAGACCGAGATGAAAGCCTTGGTACTTTACTCAACTCGTGACGGTCAAACTCACGCTATCTCTTCTTATATAGCTAACTGTTTAAAAGAGAATGCTGAATGTGACGTGATGGACCTGCAGGATGCAGAAAATGTTGACCTCTCACGCTACGCCAAGGTGATGATTGGCGCATCTATTCGTTACGGACACTTCTCCCCGCTGCTCGACAAGTTTGTTAAGCGCCATATTAATCATTTGAACACCATGCCTTCGGCTTTCTTCTCGGTAAACCTGACGGCGCGTAAGCCGGAGAAGCGCACGCCGCAAACCAACGCTTATACCAGCAAGTTCCTTTTAGCTACGCCCTGGAAGCCAACGCAGTGCGGCGTTTTTGCCGGTGCACTGCGTTATCCGCGTTATCGCTGGCTCGACAGAGTGATGATTCAGTTAATAATGCGTATGACTGGCGGCGAAACCGATACCAGTAAAGAAGTTGAGTACACAGACTGGGAGCAGGTAAAGCAGTTTGCCGCTGATTTTGGCAAATTAGCGGTTAAGAAATAGCTGAAAAGCTTCTCAAATAATCTTTTTGTGGAAAAAATAGACGGTCAGCAAATTTTTTAAAAATAAGGGTTGCGGCCTTCTGAGAACTCCCTATAATGCGCCTCCACTGACCGGGAACAACGACTCCTCTAACGAGAACCAAGTCGCCAGGTTAGGTAGGGAAAAGAATGACTTCGAAAGAAAAAACTCTTGACTCTTCAGCGGGAAAGCGTATTATGCACCTCCCGCGCCGCATAAGATTCATTGCGAACAGCGGCACTGCTCTTTAACAATTTATCAGACAATCTGTGTGGGCACTCACAAGACGATATCAGCCACTTCGGTGGCAACA
>NZ_MRWD01000060.1 GCF_002093625.1 Rouxiella silvae
ATATTAGCCCGTGTATTAATGACAAAGAAATTAATCGAATATTACTTTATAAACTAATACATTGACGCAGATCATAAAAACATTAAAAAATTTATGAAGCTTAGTGGCCGAAAACGCGAATCTCCATTGGCGGCGTTACCTCTGGCTCAACGCATCCTTGTTCTGGGGGGTTCAGGAGTAAATCACTCATCAGCAACTCGGCGATATTGCTAATTATTTCATTCGATATTATTGCAGTGTTATTGCTTACCGCGTTATCCGTTGACCTGACAACCCGTTTAGACGAACGAGGATTTTGGGCACTGTCTAGTGCGACATACTGCATAAAAGCGCTGATAAAGTCCGGATTCATAACCAGGACGTTAACCAGATGTTCCTCATTGCCTGGCGCATAAATAAAATCAACCGTTTTCTGGATCAGTTTTTTATTCTTAATATTAAGCGTTTTATGAGGTTGATTCACCGCATCAATCGAGCCAAGAAGAGTTTTGATTTCATTAATTCGTAAAGCAATAGGCGACCTAAGCCCGCCGCCACCCGCTGTTAATACTTCAAGATTTTTTTTCCAGCTTGCAAAAAAGAAACGATTGGCTGAATTCGTCTCGGCAAGGCTTTCAATCTTTAATTCCAATTCATGTAATAATGACTGCTTCAATTTAAACAGGTAAGAGTTAAAGGTATGAGCACTACGGGCAACAAAATAGGCAAACGCGCGCGGAGATTTACTGAGTAATTCCCCACGTCTGGATGGACTGTCGCGGCGTGTAGGAGAAAGAAAGTGCTCCCCGTCCCGGAAGTAAATTTCTATATGACCCAGACCTGGACCGCCAACATTGTGTGCAAGTTCGTGCAAGCCAGTATTTAGCAGACTTTCACCCTCCTGCACATTATTAATGCCAAAATAGATTTTGGCATTCTGTTGCGTTGTAAATCCAAAAATATGGTTATCAAACACGAAGCGTTCTTTATCATAAGAGTTTAAAAATGAAACCGGCAAGGATTTTTTACTCACTTCTTTAAAGGGAATAATATTTTTCTCTTCGAAATTTTTAGATGCCTTGTAGACTCTCTTGAATATCCGCTCTATGTTGCCTTGCATCTCTTTAGATAAGGAGTTTTTGGAAATATGGGTGTATTGATAGAAAAACTCCCAAAGCTGTGATTTCTCTTTTTTAAAAGCCTTACCAATATCTCTGATTTGTTTAACTGCATCGCTTATGCTTTTACTCTGAACGGGATATTTGGTTCTAAAATCTTCCGCCGTAGCAGGTCCATAAACGACACCATACCAGTCTTGCCCTTTTTGATATATTAATCTGTCATCTTCAACATTAAACTTAATAAATGGCTTTAATCTCACCTCTTTATTTTCAAGAGTGCCTTTAGAAACACGCCTACTCCATAAAATACTGGCAATGGCTTCTTCATTAAATTTATACTTATCGATATATTCCATTCTCAGCATAGAGTAATCATGATAGAGTTCGCCATCAAAGAGAAAGCTTGCCGAGGCAAGGCCGTTAGCAATCTCTGCCAACTCATTTGCTGCATCAGAAGCGAAGATGCGATCATCATTCTTATTGTCGTGTTTAAGATGATAAGCCGCTTCATTCCAGAATCGACGGATTTTCTCTAATTCACTCATGGTCAGGCTTTCAAAGTTATCATTGAAATTACTAATACCGAGAAATTCTACAAGATTGATTTTATCAACGACATCATTAACGCCGAGTTTTTCAAGATTCTTCGCGCCTTCCTCATGACAATATTTTCTTATAACACCACTCTTGGCGGCATCATTCGAGAAATGATCGAGTCTCTGAAGCCACTCCATCATGTCCCACGTAGCTGGGATTCTGTTCATATATTCAAGCTTTGATTTATAAACATCGTCTAAATCTCTGTGACGCTGACTGTTTTTTTTACTCGGGGATAATGTGACTGCTGTCCAGTGAGAACATCCTGGTTCAGAATCAGTTAATCCTCTTGTTACACGACACAGCTCCGTTAGGGTCGATTTTTCTTCTGCCGGCAAGGGAGTAAACTCCCCGTCTTTATTCGGACCAAGACGATAATGTAGCCCATCATTGTTATCTTTAAGCATGATAATCAGCTTATCTTTATAATTATAGGGAGAGAGGGAGACTGAAACCAATTCCATTTGATAACTGCCAGCAGGTGTGAGTCTGGCCAAGATAACGTCATCAATAAAGTATGGATTTTCACTGCTGTCCATCTTAATTAAATCCCCCATAATTTCTTCAGGGCGTTTAACTTTTATTAGATTGTTGCTGATAACATTGAGTCCCACAGCGGCCTCAAACTTTATATTGATATAAAGATCATTAGGCGCATTTTCTGCAACCACGGTATAGACATTCTCTTCAGCCGTTTTTTTGACTCTTAGATAAACGTCCTTTCGTTTTAAAAATAATGTTTCGGACATTTCGATGCCATACAGACCCGGTTTATCTACCACTTCATGAGTGGTGGGGTAAATGCTATTAAAAGCAGAATTTTCAATGGCATAACCTTCTAGTCGAGTAAACTCTACGTCTTTCATCACGGCCGCATAATACCCATCCCAGCGGTCAATGTTTCTGATAAACTCGTTCGATCTGACTTCTATTTCCGCATCAACCATCCATGATCCTTGGTTTTCCCGCTCAAACCGCGCTGACTTTCTGGTCAGTACTTTGCTCACAGGATCGATAGCGTACATTTTCATCTCGCCTTTAAACATGAACCCTATAACGATTGAAGATGTTGGGTTATCAACAAGCGTTCCTGAATAAATATAATCGCCAGGAATATCTTTAGGTAGCAGCTTTTGAGGCGGCTTATGGTAAAACTCTTTTTTCAATATATGCTTCATGAGCAAAGGTTCATCTTTAAACAAGGCCATTTGGGCAGTTTTATCACTCTCTCTGTTTTTCAAGGAAAATGCCTCTTTTAAAAACTCCTTACTGGTTTTGGCATACAGTTTTTCTGTTAATCCTTCTTTTATCCTGTTGATGGCTTTAACAATATCGTTGAAAGCTGTAGAACTGCCCATGCTAATAAAATCGGCAGTACAGCCTAAGCTGTTTAAAGCAAGATCAACAACCGTGTCTTTATTGTCAACAACTACAGGTTTTGGTTCCTCTACCATAGGTAAAATCTTGTTTAAATCAAAGGCTGCCCAAATACAGCTTGAAAATGGAATAAAAGAAGCAATATTGACAACAACATCCTTTAGCATCGAAGATTGTTCGGTATTAGGCATATTTCTTCGATGAGTAAAGGCATGCCTTAGCATTTCTCCTTCCTCAGCGATCCCTTTTAATTCTCCTGCGGTAAAATTAGCGACCGCAGTTATCCATTTCTTCTCTTCACTTATCTCTGGTGGCAATATTCTTTCATCAGCGAGTGAGAAGTTAAAACTTTTACTCTTCTTACTCAAAATCTCCATTGAGTTAAAAACTTCAGAGAAATAACTTTGATGGTGTGAAACAATTTTAATAACGTCGTTATCGACGTACACAGCATTTGGAAGTCTGATTAACCCAGGGCTGACCAAATTACTACTTATTATTGATGGGCTTAGTAAATACGCTCTAAAAATAGAGTCATCTGCATTTTGGACTGTAAGTAAACTCCCTAAACTCATTTTATTTTCTTCATTATTAACACGCCAATTGAGCATTAACTTCAGGATCTTAACTGTGCTATCTTTATCACTGATCGCAACTTCAATAAACTTGCGCTCAGGTGCGGTCATGGAATAAAGGTTATATTGGCAATATTTGTATATTTCTATGCTCAATGCATTAGATAACTTATTAAATTTTTCTTCGGTAAACGTTGTCGCATTAAACTGGTGAATACCTTCACTAAATGTCTTCAGTGCATTCACCAGATTGTAAGCCTTGGTGTAAAAAGTGACTAAATCAGACATCAGTAACATAAAGCCGATCACGGTGTAATAAAAAGAGCTACTCAACTCTTTTTCCAGCGCGTCTGAATTGGCCTGAAAATAGGCGGTGAAGAGTTTTTCACTATTATGTGGCCATAACGGCGGAGCGAGATCCAGCAAAGTACGAATTGCTATATATTGGAGCATCTGTGGCTGCTCAAGCACTGAAACATCCAAACCAAACTCTTGTGCACAAACGGCACCGAAATTTAATAAAAAACCCTCCACGGAAAATAATAGGTAATCATTAGGCCGAGTCATTTTACCGTAGACTTCGTCAATTGATGAATCTTTCATTAATCCGACTGCTAATGGAAAGGTCTCAAGAATTTGAGAATTGAAAAGATGTTTTAGTGCAGCAAACTCATTATCATTCAAGCTTTTGATTACGCCAGTGTATGAGGATGAATCAGCCCGAAACTCATTAAGCTTGCTTAATTCTCTATAATGGAAAAGTGATAGTGCATTGATAGGCGTGTCTTTGTTCAAGCTTTGATAAAAAGAATTAATTGAGGGCAAAAGAAGTGTACTATCGGCATCGTTAATGGCTTTATAGAAAATAGTAGATACCCAATAACCCCGGTTGGTCATACTTATTAATTCATTAATCAGCTTTTCTTTTTCTTCTACACACTCCATATCTCTGAACATGGTATTAATTAGAATTGAATATTCATACGAATCTATTACAAAGTTATATGAGTCAAAAAGCGCGTCTCTTTTGAATATATTTATAAATGCGGCTAATATTAGTTTAACATCTATCTCAGTGTTCTCGGTTATCCAGGCGTTCAAACCTAAAAGGCGGATTGTTTCCTTTTGGGTGGAAAGAATATAATACTCCGCTATTTTGTTGTTCCAATTGATATCCGATGCACTCCATGCATGGCTCTCCAACTCCCCATAGGGTAATGCTATAGATTCATTTGCTAAAGAAGAGACATTGCGGGATAAACATATTGGAAACCTATCCGTTGTTACCTTGTCATTCACGGGAGGGATATACATGTTATTTTGATCGTAAACGATGGGGGGGATTTTGGCAGGATTTAACGCAGATTTATCTGTTCTCTGAGGGCCAGATCCGTAGCCACTGCCTCTCCCTGCATATTGATTTGAGGTATCTTTTTTAACTCTTAATAATAATGAAAAATCTTCTGATAACTCTAGTGCATTTTTTTTGTGTGAAAGTTTTTGCCCTTTTTTTCGGTAAACGTGAGGAGGCGATATCCTCTCACTTCGACCATACCGTTTTTTATCATGCCTCTGCTCCACCTCTTTTCGAGAAGATAGGCCATGTCTTCCTCTGCTCTGATAGTCCCCTTTCTTATTAACATTGGGTGTGATGTTAACCTGTTTATTTATAACAGGTTTCATGACTGTTGTTGCCTGTGAGTGGCTTCCCGGACGAGGCATTATCGCCTGCCCAGCCTGGGTATTATTTTGCGATTTAACTCTACCGGGTTGAACCGCTATCAACATGGCTATCAATAAAGGGGCATGATTTCGCGTGGTTTTCTGTGGCTGCCGTGCAGGATATTTCGTTTGTGTCAGGTCAGTATTCTTAACCGTTTTTATTTTCTCGTCTATTTTGTAATTTTTTTTCTCGCTGACGTTTTTAAAACTCAAACGCCTTGCATCGATGCCTATTCTTGTCGCTTCACTATGCTTTATTTTGATCACGTAATTTCTCCAGCCAATATGTGCGATTAACCAGTGATAAGAAATCAGCAAATTGCATTGCCGACGATGTGGGGAAATTTAGTTAAACGTCTTTGTTAGTGAGGGATTTAACGCAGGGGTATCTTATAGACAAGTTAGAGCAGGAGCATTATCACAGAACGCCCATTTATTATGGCACAGTGACTTTTCATCGATTTATGCTTAAAAAAAATGCCGCCATCGCTGGCGGCACTCATATTTAGCAGTTTGGACTTACTGTGGCAGTACAGATTTCACTGCGTTGCCGATTTCAGCCAGGCTGCGAACGGTTTTAACACCGGCCGCTTCAAGTGCAGCAAATTTATCGTCTGCTGTCCCTTTACCGCCGGCAATGATGGCACCAGCGTGGCCCATACGTTTACCTTTAGGCGCAGTCACACCAGCGATATAACCTACAACCGGCTTGGTGACATGATCTTTGATATAAGCAGCCGCTTCTTCTTCTGCGTTACCACCGATCTCGCCGATCATCACGATCACTTCAGTTTGCGGATCTTCTTGGAACAGTTTCAGAATATCGATGAAGTTTGAACCTGGGATCGGGTCGCCGCCGATACCGACGCAGCTTGACTGACCAAAACCGATATCAGTCGTCTGCTTAACGGCTTCATAGGTCAACGTACCAGAGCGGGAAACGATGCCCACTTTGCCTGGCTGATGAATGTGGCCCGGCATAATGCCGATTTTACATTCGCCTGGGGTGATAACGCCCGGACAGTTAGGACCAATCATGCGCGCATCGCTTTGCTCAAGCTTCAGTTTCACTACCAGCATGTCCAGCGTTGGAATACCTTCGGTGATACAGATGATGAGTTTGATACCCGCATCAATAGCTTCAAGAATCGAGTCTTTACAGAACGGAGCTGGCACGTAGATAACAGATGCCGTAGCACCCGTCGTTTCAACGGCTTCACGTACAGTATTGAACACAGGCAGGCCGAGGTGCTCGGTGCCGCCTTTACCTGGCGTTACGCCGCCAACCATTTTGGTTCCGTAGGCAATCGCCTGCTCGGAGTGGAAAGTCCCTTGGCTACCGGTGAAACCTTGGCAGATAACTTTGGTGTTCTTATTGATTAAAATCGACATTATTTACCCTCCACTGCAGCAACAACTTGCTCTGCGCCGTTAGTCAGGCTGGTCGCTGCAATGATGTTCAAACCGCTGTCTGCCAGTTTTTTGGCACCCAGTTCAGCATTATTCCCTTCAAGACGTACCACAACCGGCACGCTGACGCCCACTTCAGCGACTGCGCCAATGATGCCGTCGGCAATCAGGTCACAGCGAACGATACCGCCGAAGATGTTAACGAATACCGCTTTCACTTTGTCATCAGACAGAATGATTTTGAAGGCTTCGGTCACGCGCTCTTTGGTTGCACCACCGCCAACATCCAAGAAGTTAGCCGGTTCGCCGCCGTGCAGTTTAACGATGTCCATAGTGCCCATTGCCAGGCCCGCACCGTTAACCATACAGCCGATGTTGCCATCAAGCGCAACGTAGTTCAGTTCCCACTGTGCAGCCTGAGATTCACGGGCATCTTCCTGGCTGTGGTCGCGCATTTCGCGCAGTTCTGGTTGACGGAACAATGCGTTGCCGTCGGCACCCAGTTTGCCATCGAGGCAGATCAGATCGCCTTCTTTGGTCACCACCAGCGGGTTAATTTCGATAAGCGCCAGATCGCGCTCAAGGAAAATGTTAGCCAGACCCATGAAAATTTTGGTGAACTGCGCAACCTGCTTGCCGCTCAGACCCAGTTTAAACGCCAGCTCACGGCCCTGATAAGGCTGTGGACCAGCCAGGGGATCAAGCGCAACTTTGTGGATCAGGTGTGGCGTTTCTTCTGCCACTTTCTCGATTTCCACGCCGCCTTCGGTTGATGCCATAAACACAACGCGACGTGAGCTACGGTCAACTACAGCGCCAAGATACAGTTCTTTATCAATGTCGGTCGCGGCTTCAACCAGAATCTGGTGAACCGGTTGGCCGAGCGCGTCAGTCTGATAGGTCACCAGACGTTTACCCAGCCAGTGTTCAGCAAAAGCGCGGATCTCTTCTTTGCTTTTAACCACTTTAACGCCGCCCGCTTTACCACGGCCGCCTGCGTGTACCTGGCATTTTACTACCCACGGACCGGCACCGATTTTCGATGCAGCCTCTTCCGCTTCACGCGGGGTGGAACAGGCAAAGCCTGTAGGTGCTGGTAGGCCATAGCGCAGAAACAGCTGTTTCGCTTGGTACTCGTGTAAATTCATGATGTTCTATCCATTGATTTCAGAAGGTTGCAGAGCAGACTTTCTGCTCTGCACTTATTTTAATCACGTCGTCAATTTTTCAGGTTTTAAACCCTAGACGTCTAACAGCAGACGTGCCGGATCTTCCAGCAATTCTTTAATGGTCACCAGGAAGCCTACTGACTCACGGCCGTCAATCAGACGGTGATCGTAAGACAGTGCCAAGTACATCATTGGCTGGATAACTACCTGTCCATTAACGGCCATTGGACGGTCTTTAATGGCGTGCATACCCAAAATCGCACTCTGCGGTGGATTGATAATTGGCGTTGACATCAGAGAGCCGAACACACCGCCGTTAGTCACGGTAAAGTTACCGCCAGTCATCTCTTGAACGGTCAATTTGCCATCGCGGCCTTTAATGGCCAGCTCTTTGATTTTCTTCTCAATATCGGCCATGCCCAAGGTGTCAACATCTTGGAGAACTGGGGTGACCAGTCCACGTGGCGTAGATACTGCGATACTCACATCGAAATAGTTGTGGTAAACCACATCATCGCCATCGATAGACGCATTCACTTCAGGGAAACGCTTCAGTGCTTCAACCACGGCTTTCAGGTAGAAGGACATAAAGCCGAGACGCACGCCGTGGCGCTTCTCGAAGGCTTCGCCGTACTGCTTGCGCATATCCATGATGGGCTTCATGTTGATTTCATTGAAAGTCGTCAACATGGCGGTGCTGTTTTTCGCTTCCAGCAGACGCTCGGCTACGCGTTTGCGCAGACGGCTCATAGGAACGCGTTTCTCACTGCGTGCGGCCAGTGACGGTGCCGCAGGCTGAGCCGCCGGTGCAGGTGCCGCTGCTGGTTTGTCGGCTTTGCCGGCTTTCGCAATGTGCTGCTCGATATCTTCACGCGTCAGACGACCGCCTACACCGCTGCCTTTAATTGCGCTAGCATCCAGTGAATGCTCGGCAATCAGACGGCGAATGGCAGGGCTAAGTGCGTCGTTGCTCTCGTCATCCAGTGCCGCAGTGTGGCGATCGGCTGGAGTCGATTCTTTCTCGGCGCTTTTTTCCTGGCTAGGTTTGCCTGAGCTGTTGCCCGGACGCAGACGTGCCAAGATTTGTTTTGAAAGCACGGTTGCGCCTTCTTCTTCCAGAATGCTGTCCAGAATACCGGCTTCACTCGCAGGGACTTCCAGCACAACTTTGTCCGTTTCAATTTCAACCAGTACTTCGTCACGCTCAACGCTGTCGCCAGGTTTTTTATGCCAGGTCGCAACCGTCGCATCCGCAACGGATTCAGGTAGGTCAGGAACCAGAATATCTACGCTACTCATTAATCTTTCCTTAAAATTTTATCATCTATACGACTATTGAACGTTCAGCGCGTCGTTAACCAGATCTTGCTGCTGCTTCTGGTGAACTGACATATAGCCCACTGCAGGCGAGGCTGACGCCGGACGTCCTGCGTAGCGTAAAGAGGCACCGAAAGGCACCACTTCACGGAAGTTATGCTGACTGCAATACCATGCGCCCTGGTTGAGCGGCTCTTCCTGACACCAGACAAAATCATGTACGTGCGCGTATTGCTCAATCACGCTTTGTACCGCTTTGTGCGGGAAAGGATACAGCTGTTCGATACGAATGATAGCGACGTCGTTTTGTTCGTTTTTACGACGCTGCTCCAGCAGATCATAATAGACCTTACCGGAACACATCACGACGCGTTTCACGCCTTTCGGGTCCAGCTCGTCAACTTCACCAATCGCCGGCAGGAAGCTGCCATTGGCCATTTCATCGAGCGTTGAAACCGCCAGCGGATGACGCAGCAGTGATTTTGGTGACATGACAATCAGCGGACGACGCATACCGCGCAGCGCCTGACGACGTATCATGTGGTAAACCTGAGCCGGGGTTGACGGAATACAGACCTGCATGTTTTGCTCGGCGCAAAGTTGCAGATAACGTTCCAAACGTGCGGAGGAGTGCTCCGGACCCTGCCCTTCATAGCCGTGTGGCAACAGCATAACCAGACCACACATGCGGCCCCATTTTTGCTCGCCGGAGCTGATGAACTGGTCGATAACAACCTGAGCGCCGTTGGCGAAGTCGCCGAACTGTGCTTCCCAGATAGTCAGCGTGCGAGGTTCAGCGGTCGCGTAGCCATATTCAAAGGCCAGTACGGCTTCTTCCGACAGCACGGAGTCCCAGACGTTAAACACGCCCTGACTGTTGTGAATATTCGAAAGCGGCACGTAAACGGAACCGTTTTTCTGGTTGTGGATAACGGCATGGCGGTGGAAGAAGGTTCCACGGCCAGTGTCTTCACCAGAAAGGCGAATTGGAATACCTTCGTCTACCAGCGTGGCGTAGGCCAGGTTCTCTGCACCGCCCCAGTCGAACATTTTTTTGCCTTCGGCCATGTCTGCACGGTCGCCGTAAATCTTGGCAACACGAGACTGCATCTCAATGGCGTCGGGTACATGGCTGACGCGACGCGCCAACTCTTGCAAACGTTTCGGCTCAACGGTGGCAGGATAAACTTCGTCCCACTCGTGGTTCAGATAAGGAGACCAAGTGAAGGTGTGCATGTCGTTTGGACGCCATTCGGCAACGACACACTCGCCCGCATCCAGCGCATCACGGTAAAGATTGACCATTTCCGTGGCATCTTCCAGGCTGGCAACCCCTTGTTCAGTCAGGACGTCAGCGTAGAGTTTGCGCGGCGTTGGGTGCTTCTTGATCTTCTGATACATCAGAGGCTGAGTTGCACTCGGTTCATCGGCCTCGTTATGGCCATGACGACGGTAGCAAACCAGGTCGATCATTACGTCACGCTTGAAGGTGTTACGGAAATCCAATGCCAGACGGGTAACAAACGCCACCGCTTCAGGGTCATCGGCATTGACGTGGAAAATAGGTGCCTGCACCATTTTCGCGATATCGGTACAGTATTCAGTAGAGCGCGCATCTTTCGGGTTTGAAGTCGTGAAACCAACTTGGTTGTTGATAACGATACGTACGGTACCGCCCACTTCATAACCGCGAGCCAGCGACATGTTCAACGTTTCTTGAACGACGCCCTGACCGGTAATCGCTGCATCACCGTGGATAGTGATGGGCAGAACCATGTTGCTGCGTGCTTCATCCAGACGATCGCGACGTGCGCGAACGGAGCCAATAACCACCGGGCTCACGATTTCGAGATGCGACGGGTTAAACGCCAGCGCCAAGTGAACCATGCCGCCTTCGGTTTCCACGTCGGACGAATAGCCCATGTGATATTTCACATCGCCGGTACCCAGATGTTCTTTATGCTTACCTGAGAATTCGTCAAACAGGTCTTGAGGCTTTTTACCCAGCACGTTGATCAATACGTTCAAACGGCCGCGGTGCGCCATGCCCAGAACCACTTCACGCGTGCCGTTTTTACCGGCGTGGCGGATCATGTCTTTCAGCATTGGCACCAGAGCATCGCCCCCCTCAAGGGAGAAGCGTTTTGCACCTGGGAATTTGGCACCCAGATAGCGCTCAAGTCCTTCAGCTGCTGTCAGCTCGCTGAGGAAGGTTTTTTTCTCGCTATCGGTAAATTTCGCGCGACCCACTACCGACTCGATACGCTGTTGGATCCAGCGTTTTTCATCAGTATTGGTGATGTGCATATACTCGGCACCGATCGATCCACAATACGTCTGCTTCAGTGCGGCATAAAGCTCGCCCAGCTGCATGGTTTCTTTGCCAATAGCAAATGAACCCACGTTGAAGGTTTCCTGAAAATCAGCTTCAGACAGATGATGGTAAGCAGGATCCAGGTCGGCAACAGTTTCTTGTTTCCATAAACCGAGGGGATCGAGGTTAGCATTCTGATGACCGCGGAAACGGAAGGCGTTGATAAGTTGCAACACCTTAACCTGCTTCGCATCCGATTGCGGATCGCTGATAGCGGAGTTATAACGCGACGCGTCCTTCGCCAGACGGCGGAAGTAGTCGCGAATTTGTGAATGGAGTTGTTCCGAGTTCCCTTTAGAAGACTGTACACCGACTGTCGGTAGCTGTTTAAAAATTGAACGCCAGCTATCGTCAACGGAACCAGGATCGGTTAGGTAGTCTTCATAGAGCTGCTCTATGTAAGACTGGTTCGCGCCCGCCAGATAGGAGGAATCCAGCCAGGCCTTCATTGCGCCGTTCTGCATCGTGATCCCTTAAGCTTTGAAAGCTTTAGTTTTCGCCGTGGTTAATAAAATCACCGTGGTACCTGACGTAATTTTGACTTACATCCGAGTAAGACGGTTTTCCATACAACAGTTCACTTAACTGACAGGAAAAACGTCCTGCCGCCGAGTCAAGGAACCTCCAAAAGTCTGCGCTTGACCGCCTTGCGCCGACTTTTGGTGAATCCCTGCCTGCCGCTAACCCTACACTGTTAACAGCCCTAAATTATCACGCATTTTCCTAATATTTAATTAGGTTATTCGTGAACCTTTTACACATTTTGTTGCGTAAATGTTACTGCCTATCCACTTAATATTAGCGGGAACCTGGGTTCCCGCTTGTTTACACTTTTTCGACCTAGGCGCCGCGGTGTAGCAGCATCGATTTGATGTGCCCGATGGCTTTGGTCGGGTTTAACCCTTTAGGACATACGCTGACACAGTTCATGATGCTGTGGCAGCGGAATACGCTGAAAGCGTCATCCAGATTATCAAGACGTGATTGCGTTTCTGTGTCACGGCTGTCAATAAGGAAGCGATAAGCCGCCAGCAGACCCGCAGGTCCGACAAACTTGTCTGGGTTCCACCAGAATGACGGACAAGAAGTCGAGCAGCAGGCGCAGAGAATACACTCATACAGGCCGTCGAGCTTTTCGCGCTCTTCCGGCATCTGCAAATGCTCACGCGCCGGAGGATTCTTCCCGTCGTTCAACAGGTAAGGTTTAATCTTCTCATACTGCTTGTAGAATTGCCCCATATCCACCACCAGGTCACGCACAACAGGCAGGCCAGGCAGAGGACGGATAACAATTTTCTTGCTGCCGTTACGCAGTGCAGAAACCGGCGTGACGCAGGCAAGACCGTTTTTACCGTTCATGTTCACACCGTCGGAGCCACAAACGCCCTCACGGCAGGAGCGACGAAACGACAGCGTCGGGTCTTGCTCTTTCAGCAGGATAAGTGCGTCAAGCAGCATCATGTCGTGGCCTTCCCCGGCCTCCAGCACATAGTCTTTCATGTACGGAACGTCGTCTACGTCAGGGTTATAGCGATAAATCGAAAATTCGAGTTTCATTTATATGCTCCTGCTCACCGGCCTAGTAGGTACGTGCTTTCGGCGGGAATGCCGCGCGCAGCTTAGGCTGCATGTTCACCTCACGGCGAGTCATGCTTTCGGATTCCGGTTGGTAAAGCGTGTGGCATAACCAGTTCGCATCATCACGGTCCGGGAAGTCGAAGCGGCTGTGTGCGCCACGGCTTTCGGTGCGATAGTTGGCAGATACCGCCGTTGAGAACGCCACTTCCATCAGGTTATCCAGCTCCAGACACTCGATGCGCTGAGTGTTAAATTCGGTGGAGGTGTCATCCAGACGGGCATTTTGCAGACGCTCACGGATCAGTTTCAGATCAGCCAGACCTTGGGCCATCGCATCACCTTCGCGGAATACCGAGAAGTTGTTTTGCATGCATTCCTGTAGGTCTTTACGGATTTGCACCGGATCTTCGCCGTCGCGATTGTTGTTCCAACGATTCAAACGCTCAAGCGCCACGTCGATTTCGGCCTGGGTCGCGTCACGGCTCTCGCCCTGCTCAAGCAGCGATTCCTGCAAATGCATACCCGCCGCACGACCAAATACCACCAGGTCGAGCAGTGAGTTGCCGCCCAGTCGGTTTGCGCCGTGGACGGACACGCAGGCAATTTCGCCTACCGCAAACAAACCAGGAATGACCACGTCTTCGCCTTTTTCGTTCACGCGAATCGCCTGACCGGTCACCTTGGTCGGAATACCGCCCATCATGTAGTGGCACGTCGGGATAACCGGGATCGGATCTTTAATCGGGTCAACGTGGGCAAAGGTGCGAGACAGCTCAAGAATACCCGGCAGGCGAGATTCCAGAACGTCTTTACCCAAGTGGTCTAATTTCAGTTTTACGTGAGGTCCCAACGGGCCATCACAGCCGCGACCTTCACGGATTTCGATCATGATAGAACGTGCTACCACATCGCGACCCGCCAGGTCTTTGGCGTTCGGCGCATAACGCTCCATGAAGCGCTCGCCGTCTTTATTAAGCAGATAACCGCCTTCACCACGGCAGCCTTCTGTGACCAGAACGCCCGCGCCGGCGATGCCGGTTGGGTGGAACTGCCACATTTCCATATCCTGCACCGGCACGCCAGCGCGCAGGGCCATGCCCACGCCGTCACCGGTATTGATATGTGCGTTGGTGGTGGACTGGTAAATACGTCCCGCACCGCCGGTTGCCAGCACGGTGGCTTTCGCCTTGAAATACACCACTTCACCGGTTTCGATACAGATTGCGGTACAGCCTACAATCGCGCCGTCCTGATTTTTTACCAGGTCAAGCGAGTACCATTCGGAAAAAATCGTGGTGTGATTTTTCAGGTTCTGCTGATAAAGGGTGTGCAACAGTGCGTGACCGGTACGGTCGGCCGCTGCCGCAGTACGTGCCGCCTGCTCGCCGCCGAAGTTTTTCGACTGGCCACCAAACGGACGCTGATAAATTTTGCCGTTATCTAAACGGGAGAAAGGCAGGCCCATGTGCTCAAGCTCAAGAATGGCTTCCGGCCCGGTATTACACATGTATTCGATGGCATCCTGGTCGCCGATATAGTCGGAACCTTTAACAGTGTCATACATGTGCCATTCCCAGTCATCATCATGGGTGTTGCCCAGAGCAACGGTAATACCGCCCTGCGCAGACACCGTATGGGAACGGGTTGGGAACACTTTAGAGATAAGGGCGCACGAGAGGCCCATCTGTGAAATTTGTAATGCAGCACGCATACCGGCGCCACCCGCACCGATTACGACAGCATCAAACTCTCTGACTGGCAGATTCATTTACTACGCTCCCCACACAACTATTGTTCCATAAAGTAGATAAACAACCAGCGTCACGACGATGGCAAGCTGCAGCACCAGTCGTAAAGCCAAATGTTTTACATAGTCAGTTAACACCTGCCACATACCGATCCAGGCGTGAACCAGAATCGACAGCAACGTCAGCAAGGTGAATACTTTAGTAATGGAGGAGGCGAAAAAGCCGTGCCAGACTTCGAAGTTGATGTCCTGAGCCATAACGACAAAGCCCAGAATATAGAGAATATACAGGGTGATAACGATTGCTGACGCACGAACTAGCAGCCAGTCATGAACGCCATTACGCCCCAATGCAGAAACATTGTTTACCATTCTTTTTTACCCTACAAAGACGCCAGCCAACACAGAAAGCAGCACAGTAATACCAATCGCGATATATGCCGACAGTTTACCCACAGCCAAACTCTCTTCGATAACGCCAAAGTCCATCAGCAGATGGCGGATACCGCCACATACGTGATAGGCCAAAGCGGTTAGTATTCCCCAAAATATGAACTTGACGAAGAAGCTGTTCATGATGGCGGCAGCGTGCGCGAATCCTTCCGGAGAGGAAAGAGACGTACCAAGCAACCAAAGGAGGATACCGACAGCAACGAAGGTTATTACGCCGGAGACGCGGTGTAAGATGGACGCTATCGCAGTTACGGGAAACCGGATCGTTTGCAGATCCAGATTGACAGGTCTTTGTTTTTTCACGGTTTTGCCCACACAGCCCTTAGAGCCTGTTCATAAACATCCTGCGGGGTACAGACAACGCAAAAAGAAGCGGTAAAGCCGGTTTACATGGTGCAAGTGCAAGAGTAAAGGGGCATTTTGTGCTTGTTTTAACACAGCAGACCGAGCGCAGTATATCTTGAATGGCGCTTATTATTTTCCATCCTCCGGCCTGGGCGGAAATCAGACAGCGTTAAGAGCCAAAGGCCCTTCACGTCACGCGCTCAAACATCGACATCCACTGTGCTTAAACGGCGCGTTCTATTTAACGCTGGGTGCTCCTACTACAGGGTGTTCCGGAGACCTTGGAGGAGTATAGGATGATCACATTCCTATTACAATTCCCCTACAAAATGTTTGGTCACTTTTCTGCGAAACAGTGATTCGCGTCGCAGTTTCCATATTATACACAAAATAAATTATGTAGTTTGACATTACGTCAACAATTCTATTACAAATAGATAATGACTCACCCCTGCGGCTTACCCCAGATCAACACATACGCTTCCCTGCGACGCTGACTTGTGCAAAAGTGTACGCTGTGTATGCCCTCATACTTGTCGTAGGTATTGAGCAAAGATATCGAGTCGATAACAACGATGAAATACCGCCTGTCCGCCAAAAGCTGCTCGTAGTGGCAGTAAGACGGCTTCGCCCTGCGCTGACTTTGTACGCCAAAACGCGCGGTGAAGACCTCAAATTATAACGGCGGAGATTTCACCTGCAGGCAGTACCGGGTTCTGCAACCAGACCAAGGACAGCGTTGTTGGAGATTATTAAAATAAGGCGCTAAGGAGACTGTAAATGGCTGATAAGAAAGCGACACTTACCCTACCGGGTCATGATCCTATTGAACTCGACGTGCTATCCGGCACATTGGGCCAAGACGAAATTGATATACGCCCCCTCGGCTCAAAAGGTTTTTTCACCTTTGACCCTGGCTTTACCTCTACCGCATCCTGCGAATCTAAAATTACCTATATCGATGGCGATGAAGGCATTTTGCTTCACCGCGGATTCCCCATTGACCAGTTGGCGACGGAGTCCAACTATTTGGAAGTGAGCTATCTGCTGCTGCACGGTGAGCCACCGACGCAGAAACAGTACGAAGAGTTCAAAACTACCGTTACCCGTCACAGTATGATCCACGAGCAGATCACTCGACTGTTCCACGGCTTCCGCCGTGACTCGCACCCAATGGCGGTGCTGTGTGGCGTAACTGGCGCACTGGCGGCCTTCTATCACGATTCCATCGACGTCGAAAACGAGCGTCATCGTGAAATCGCTGCATTCCGCCTGCTGTCGAAAATGCCGACCGTTGCAGCAATGTGTTACAAATATTCTATCGGCCAGCCGTTTGTTTATCCGAAAAACGACCTGTCTTATGCCGGTAACTTCCTGCACATGATGTTTGCCACCCCGTGCGAAGAGTACGTAGTGAACCCGGTGCTTGAAAAAGCCATGGACCGAATTCTGATCCTGCACGCCGATCACGAACAGAACGCCTCAACCTCAACCGTGCGCACCGCCGGCTCTTCGGGCGCCAACCCATTTGCCTGTATCGCCGCGGGTATCGCCTCTCTTTGGGGACCGGCACACGGCGGCGCAAACGAAGCCTGCCTGAAAATGCTGGAAGAGATCAGTACAGTTGATCACATTCCAGAGTTTGTTCGCCGCGCCAAAGATAAAAACGACTCCTTCCGCCTGATGGGCTTCGGTCACCGTGTTTATAAAAACTATGACCCACGCGCCACCGTAATGCGTGAAACCTGCCACGCCGTGCTGGAAGAGCTGAACATGAAAGACGATCTGCTGGAAGTCGCCATGCAGCTGGAGCACATCGCGCTCAACGACCCGTATTTCATCGAACGCAAGCTCTATCCAAACGTTGATTTCTATTCAGGTATTATCCTGAAAGCGATGGGAATTCCTTCGTCGATGTTTACCGTTATCTTTGCGATGGCGCGAACTGTTGGCTGGATTGCCCACTGGAACGAAATGCACGACGACGGCATCAAAATTGCCCGTCCTCGCCAGCTGTATACCGGCTATGACAAGCGTGAGTTTAAATCTCAGGTTGGCAATAAGTAATGCAATACCTTAAATAACCGAATGTTTTTTAAAACATTTATTAGGCGAAATAAAAAAGCATCCGATGGGTGCTTTTTTTTAGTTTAAATTTTAATTGTTTTAACAAAATAAGTGCATAAGGATTGTTTATCTAAATAAAGGCATAATAGCCGTCGAATATTATTTGGAGACAATAATGAACCGCTACTTATCCAGAGCCGCCCTGATATGGGGATTGGTGTGTTTATCTCTACTTTACAACGGATTACCATCAGAGCTAATTTTATCGTGGATGATGCATACTCAACAGTCCGTACCGCTTTCTCATCTGCTTTTAAATGTGGCAACGCACCTGCTTCCTTCGCTAATGCCGCTATTTTGTTTTATCATTTTTACTCATAGTAATTTACGTAAAAGATTCATTTTATCTATACCCTTTGTTATATGGCTGGCGAGCCATTTTATCATCGCCACTGTGTTCTATTTCAGCCTCGTAAAGAGTGGCAATGCCCCCCTCTATATTGAAAAACTTTCCACAAGCCTGTGGCGGATGATAGACATCTACTGGTCTTTACGTACCCTTGGCTCCGCCGTGGTCATCATCGTGTGCAGCTATGCCTTTTGGCGAGAACAGTTTAATAAAAGTAGTCGTTAATTCGCATAGTGTAGTAGTTTCTAAATAAGCGGTTTTTGCTACCTGTGCGCCTGGGAGAAGTACCATAATTGGCTGTTATTACCAACCTGGGGAAATAAGAATGATTCCATTAAATAGTCTATCCAGAAAAGCTAAAACAGTACTTAAAGAATTTCCGATAATTCCTGATTTAGTTAAAAATCATATATCGAAATTTCTGAAAATTAATGATGTCAAGCCATCTTCTGATGTCATTAAATCTAATAAACAGATTAATAATTTACCAAAAAATATCTTTCATGATTACGAGTTACCCCCTTCTTATGAACCTACTTTTCCTCGAGGAAGAAAACTGCCTACGCCGCCTACAACACCTTCACTGTTGCGCTCATGCTCGATTTCTTCTTTTTTAGCTATAACTAGTGTGTACCCACCAGAGAATCAACGCCCACCAACTCATCCTGTAGATTATGATTTGGGTAACGAAACAGTAAAAAGTGAATTGGCAGATAAAGATACGGTCAAAAAAACTATTCCTAATAACCCCGTAAATCCCAAAAACGATTCGTCTTCGCCAAACAGTCGAATGGCTTCTTCATTGAATGACGGGCAAATCAACCGACCACTCCACCTCAAACCAAAGGGACCGGCTCCACTTCCACCAATACCCGTGCAGCAGGAAAAAATGGATCCACAGATTCCTACCGTCCCTAAAGGATTATTTCAACCAAGGATTGTACCAAAAACGCAGGATGTTTCTACTCCACAGATTTATTCTGAACCATTAGAAGTTATTGAGAATTTGTACTCGGAAGTTGCTGATCCTGATCCTATACCTATATACTCGCAAATAGGACCTAAGTTTCCTTCCTCGATACCTCCAAAGTTAGAGACTGATCATTATTCGACCATTGATGACTTAGAATCGTCTGCGGTTCCTGAAACCAAAGCTCTTAACTCCTATGAAAGATTTAGGACTGAGAAGCTAAAAGATTCAATGAAAGATTTAATAATACCAAAAAAATTCCTAGATTTAAAAAAACTAGTTCTTCGTTTGGATCCCATTTTTGATGAAGTTCTTTGGCATACAGCCATAGACAGTCTTTTTACCGGTGCCTGTGGTGGCAAAGAGTATAATCCAACAGAGGCGAAAAAAGCTGAAACCTTCCTGTTTGAATTATATACGGGTAAAGTTGACTGTAAAAACCTTGAAGAAACTCAGGCACAATTAGTTGATAAAAGCCTGGATATGTTTGAAAAAATACAATATCAAAATGCCTTTGTTCAGAGTCGAAACGACAATAAAACCGAACTTGCAGATAATCATCCAGATAAGCCTTCAGAAATACTGTGGGAAATCCCTGCCAAGCTGCTTTTAATGGCGGGCTTTCAGCCGACACAAGAACAAGACATAGACGTCAAAAAGGAAATTGCACATAGATTAAATCGCAGTACTAATCTTAAAACATATTTAAACGATAATAATTCCGACCTCGACAAATCGTTCCTTGAAAACAATCGGTTTATACAGGCTGCCGAGCTAAACGCCGTAGCAAGTCACTTAAATAATGAAAAAGGGAATCGTGTTCGTTTTCATGATGCGCTCTCTCCTTTAACAGATGGTTCAGAACATGTAATAGACCTTCATACCATCGACACGTTTACAAAAACGTTTAAAACGAACTTCGCGCCTATTCTGCTAGAACAACATTGGTATTTGTTCGGCACGATAAAAAACGTTGACAATACCCGATCTGCGTTAGTTTTCGACAGCAAAAATGGTGGTAAACATAGAGAAGTGGCTCAAGAATATTTCTCTTCATTAGCCACAGTGTGTGGGGTCACAGGGGGGCCAGAATTTATCAGTGAAGATCTACAAGAAAACGCGCCTAATGCCTGCGGTCTGTTTGTTGCCAAAGCAATGGAAGCATTGACTGAAGTCAAAAACAAAAAATATGCAGAAAAACTAAAAGAAAGGGTCCAGCATTTCCAGAAACAATCAGTGGGTTACCAACAGGCATTTAACTGGAGAGGTAGAGCAGAATTGTTTGACACACTGAATGAAAACATCATCCATCAAAAATGAAGCCATGTACGTTAAAGCAAGATAGTCTGATTATAAGGGGTTTTCACCCCTGACACCCCGGACAACTAAAGAATGGCCGTGAAGATACAAAGGTTTTTACTATCGTCTCGCCGCAGCGTTCACAGGGTTGGCCCTCGCGTGCAAAAACCTTAAAACGGAAAAGTGCACCGTGATGCACATTTTCGTCCATAGTCCCGCGCATGGCGTAGGAGTGGCGAGCAATAGTCAGGCAGGCATCGGCCAGCGCATCGAGTTGTTCATCATTGAGACTGGATGGTTTATGCGAGGGAAGCAGTCTGGCAAGCCAGAGGATTTCTGCACGCAGATAGTTGCCTAATCCTGCTAAAAAGGCCTGATCCAACAGCATTCCCCCCAGTTGACGCTGACGAAAACGCGGAGAGGTCAGGCGAGCCATCACCTGCTCGGGTGTTAGACTCTCGTCAAGCACGTCCGGCCCGATCCGCTGTAAAAACGGATGCTGATACACCTCTTCCGTTGGCCATATTTCAATCTCAGAGGCGCTATAGAGCAGAATAGCGCTGTCAGGCGTGGCGAGTTTTACCCGCAAAGAACGTTTGCCATGATTGATAACATCGCCCGGATTAAAGACCCGCCAGATCCCGTACAGCTGATTGTGTGAATACAGTGTGAGGCTATTGCTAAAGTGAGTCAGCAGCGCTTTACCACGCGTTTCAATACCTTTAACACGCTGGCCCACCAGCGCGGATTGATAAGGCTGTAAGCTCGGAAATGCAAACCAGACTTCCGTAAGAGGTTTATCCAGCACCGCGTGCTGCAACTGGTCCGCGGCCCTGCGGATCTCGGGTCCTTCAGGCATTAGTGCGTGGCTCCTTCTGCAATAATCAAGTCCTGCTCGGTGTGTAAGGCAATGGCGATCGTCAGTTCCAGCGCCTCGAGCAACGTCTGTGCTGACATGCTGGCAGTGCCGGTGTGCAACGCCGCCTGCTCTGGCAAATAGGGCACGTGAATAAATCCACCTTTCTTCACCCTGCAATCGCTTTGCGTCATACGGTGCAGCAGGCCGTACATCACGTGGTTACAAACATAAGTGCCCGCCGTTTGCGAAACAGACGCCGGAATGCCCGCTTCACGCAGGCCATTAACCAGTGCTTTAAGCGGCAACTGAGTAAAATAGGCCGCCGGACCGTCCTTAACAATCGGCGCATCAATCGGCTGCTGACCGTCATTGTCGGGTATACGTACGTCATCTACGTTAATGGCTACGCGCTCGATACTAAAATCTACACGTCCACCCGCCTGTCCGACACAAATCACCATCAGCGGATCGGTCTCGTCGATCGCCTGGTTCAACGCCTCAATGGCCTTGCCGAATACGCAGGGCAATTGACGCACCGCCAGGCTAACGCCAGACAACTGTACATCTTGCAATTTTTTAACCACTTCCCACGATGGGTTAACCCGATCGCCGCCAAAGGGTTCAAAACCGGTGACCAAAACTTTACGCATTTTTCTTCCTCAGGCGCAGAGACTTCTTATGCGCAAGCTATTATCTTTCAGGGATTACTCGGCACTGACCGTAATTTTTTTCTCGGCAAACGCAGCTCGCAGACTGCGGGCGAAGGCCAGCGCGTGCTCACCGTCGCCGTGCAGGCAAACGGTGTCCGCCTGCACCGGGACATTGATACCGTCGCGGCTGACGACGTGTTTATCGAGGATCATGCTCAATGTTTGATCAAGCGCCAGTTGATCGGTTTCGATCATCGCATCAGGCTGGCTGCGCGGCACCAAATTGCCATTACTTTGGTAGCGGCGATCGGCAAACACTTCCTGACGCGTCTCCAGACCCAAACGCTCACCGGCGCGAATCAACTCACTGCCGGCCAGCCCCACCAGCTTCAGGGAGGCATCAACATCGCGAACGGCGCGCGCAATGGCGTCTGAAAGTTCAGGGTCGGTCGCCGCCTGGTTATAAAGCATGCCGTGCGGTTTAACGTGCACCATTTTTCCCCCTTCGGCGCGGGCGATGGCCGCTAAGGCACCAAGCTGATAAACCACCTGCGCATACACCGTTTCCGGCGGCAGCTGCATGGCGGTGCGGCCAAAGTTTTCTCTGTCGGGGAAGCTCGGATGTGCGCCGATGGCCACGCCGTACTGAATGGCCCAGCGCACGGACTGACGCATAGTTTGCGCATCTCCGGCGTGAAAACCACAGGCAATATTGGCCGAACTCACCAGCTGCAGCAGCGCTTCGTCGTTTTCACACCCTTCGCCCAAATCGGCATTTAAATCAACGCTCATGCAGACCCCACTTAATTTGTTCAATAAATCGATTCTGTTCACTGCTGGCCTTTAGCGCCTCTTCCACCGTGCACTTCACAAAGTGGATTGGCATACCGAGACGAATTTGTGCCAGGTTATAAAGGTCAGCCTCAATCACACAGGCAATGCGCGGATAACCGCCGGTAGTCTGCGCGTCGGCCATGAGCACGATCGGCTGGCCACCGTGCGGAACCTGCACCACGCCTGGCACCAAACCGTGCGAAAGCATTTCGCGCTGAGTTTCTCGCACCAGCGCATGACCGTGCAGGCGATAACCCATACGATTGCTTTGCGGGCTGAGCTGCCACGCGGTGCGCCAGAAGGATTCACGGGCATCTTCACTGAATTCGTTATATTCCGGGCCAGGCACGGCACGAATGCGATTACCAAACAGCAGCTGTTTGACGCCGGTTGATTTTGTCGGCTCTCTGAGCGGCTTACCGGCCTTCAGTTCATCACCGTCTTTTAATGCTCGCCCTTCAAAGCCGCCAAAGCCCGCCTTGATATCGGTACTGCGCGACTCAAGAATCTCATCAACCTTGATACCGCCCGCAACCGCCAGATAGCTGCGCATGCCGCGCATCGGCATTTTCATAGTCAGAACTTGTCCAGCCTTAACCGGATAGCACCAGCCGGTCCATAGCGACTGCCCGTCAAGGGTGGTATGACTGCCTGCACCGGTCAGCGCTATCCACCCTTTTTTAGTAAATTTGACGCTGAATTGGCCGAGGGTTATTTCAAGGCCTGCGGCGTTTTCATCGTTGCCGACCAGCAAATTGCCTATGCGCAGCGCGGGCGCATCGAGTGCACCGGACTGGCTAACGCCCAGTTGACGATAGCCGTTACGGCCAAGGTCCTGAACGGTAGTCTGCATCCCCGCACGTAAAATTTTTAACATACGCCCTCCTTCTGCGGCACAAAGCGAACCCGATCGCCGGGGCGTAACAGGGTGGGTAAACGGCTGGCGGGGTCAAACATTGAGAGCGGCGTATGGCCAATAAGCTGCCAGCCACCGGGCGTTATTAGCGGATAAATTCCGGTCTGACTGCCACCGATGCCAACGGTTCCCGCCGGGACCGACAGGCGCGGCTCACGATGACGCGGCGTGGCCAACGCGTCGGGCATACCGCCCAGATAGGGAAAGCCGGGTTGGAAACCAAGAAAATACACCACGTATTCAGCGCCGCTGTGGCATTCAACGACCTGACTCGTACTCAGGCCGGTATGGCTGGCGACGCCGTCGAGATCCGGGCCACCTTTGCCGCCGTAAACCACGGGAATTTCAATCAGGCGAGACTCAGGTTCAAACGCTTGCCCCTCTTCCCACCAGGTTTGCAGGCGCTGAATGGCGTCGAGCGCCGTGTTTTGCGGATCGTTAAGCAGCACCGTTAAATTGTTCATGCCTGGGATGACTTCTTTTACGCTGGGATACGTCTCAAGACGCTGGGCTAATCCCCAAATTCGCTGCTGGCTGGCCAATGAAACGGGCGGATCCAACTCCAGAACGACTGCGCGCTCACCTAACAAATAACACCGTGCTCGTTGCACTTAATGACTCCTAAGCCACAGATAATATACAAATTAAGATAACGCTATTTATGGCACAGATATAGACCCAAAGTCATCGAGGTTGTAGCCTTGTTTACGACGGTGCAACAATCAGCTGCTACGCTTTAAGGGTAAGGCCGCCTGTGTGTCTGATGTTTCTGCAAAACTCGATGTGCCTGGAAGGCATGAAACAGCGGGTTTTGCCTCATTTTAAAGGGAGAAACAGTGAAAAAGACCTTCGGCGTTTTTTTTCCACTCTATACCACCACGTTGTTGATGCTGCTTGGCTCCGGCCTCCTCACTACTTACATCTCACTGCGTTTAAGTGCTATCCACGTTAGCGGTGCCATGATTGGGGCCATTATCGCCGCCAACTATATTGGATTGGTGATCGGTGGCAAGGTGGGCCACTTTCTGATTGCCCGTGTGGGACATATTCGCGCCTACGTTTCCTGCTCGGGGATCATTACCGCGGCGGTAATAGGCCACGGGTTGACCGACATTATCCCGGTTTGGGTGGTGCTACGCCTGATTATCGGGCTGTGTATGATGTGTCAGTACATGGTGTTGGAAAGCTGGCTGAACGACCAGTCGGACTCAAGCCAGCGCGGCGTGGTATTTGGATTTTATATGGCGGCGTCGTACCTCGGTATGGCACTCGGTCAAGTGGTGTTGATGCTACAGACTGACCTTGGTATGAGCACGCTGCTGGTCATTGCGCTGTGTTTTGCGCTCTGTCTGGTACCAATTGCGCTCACCACACGCACCAAAGTCGGCCATATGTCACCGGCTCCGATGGAGCTAAAATTCTTTATTGGTGCTATTCCTAAGGTGCTGGCGATTACGCTGGTGATTGGCATGATTGTGGGGTCTTTTTACGGCATGGCGCCCCTCTACTCAAGCCAGCAGGGGCTGTCGACCCAGCAAACCGGCCTGTTTATGGCACTGGCGATTTTTGCCGGTCTGGTGGCGCAGTTTCCGCTGAGCTGGCTTTCGGACCGCTACAACCGCAACCTGCTGATGCGAATTAACGCCATACTGCTGGCGATTGCCGCACTGCCGTTGGCAATTTTCAGCCACATCTCTTTCCCGCTGCTGCTAGTCGTAGGATTTGTGGTCAGCCTGATGCAGTTCACCCTCTACCCGCTGATTGTTGCGCTGGCCAATGACATGATTGAGCCAGAACGTCGCGTGTCGCTCTCTGCCTGTTTGCTGATGGCATTCGGCGTCGGCGCCTGTATTGGCCCCTTGGCGGTGGGTGCACTGATTGAACCGCTGGGCGGCAATATTTTGTATGCTTTCTTTGCGCTGTGTGGCGCAGCGATTGTCGCGCTGAGTCGAAGCTCGGCCGTGGAAGAGCAGACCCAAATGGCGCAGGATGCGCCGGTTCCTCACATCGCCATGCCCGACAGTCTGAGCAGCTCACCGCTATCGCCGGCACTTAACCCTAACTTGGACGAGCAGATGATTCAGGATCAAATGCCCGCGCCAGAAACTGCCGAGCAGGATGAGCCTGAAGCGGAGATTATTGAGGCAGAAATTGAACCGGAAAGACGCTCACAGGGTGCCGATCCGGATGCGGACACCGGTCTGCAAAGGGCATTTATTCTGCTCGAAGACAGTGATTTCCCCCCGTCGGATACGCCTGAGGCGGATAAAAAAACTGTGCCGCCCAACGCAGCACAGGGTCGTTGAGGAGAGCGATTCAGGCAGGATTGTCGATATCAATAAACGTAACGTCTAAACCGTGCTCTGCGGCGAGCCATTCGCCCAGAGCCTTGACGCCGTAGCGTTCACTGGCGTGATGTCCGGCGGCAAAGAAGTGCAACCCCATCTCCCGCGCAATGTGAATCGTTTGCTCAGAGACTTCACCGGTAATGAAGGCGTCCACGCCAAAATCAGCGGCCTGCTGGATGAAGCCCTGACCGCCGCCGGTGCACCACGCCACCCGACGGATAATTTTCGGCCCGCCTTCCGCGCTGTGCAACACCTTGCGTCCGAGCTGCTGCTCGATGCGCTGATGAAAGTCTTCAGCCGCCATGCCCGCGGAGAGTTCGCCATAAGGCACCAGCGGCATAATTTCACCTAACACTTCGATTCCCAACAGCTTCGCCAGTTGAGCGTTATTACCGAGTTCTGGGTGTGCGTCCAGCGGCAGATGATAGCCATAAAGGTTAATATCGTTGAGCAATAACGTTTTCAGACGGTTGCGCTTCATGCCGCGCACTGCCGCAGGTTCGTTTTTCCAGAAATAACCGTGGTGGACGATGATCGTATCGGCGCTGTGCGCAACCGCCGCGTCCAACAGTTTTTGGCTGGCCGTTACGCCCGTCACAATGCACTTAACCGTGCTGCTGCCCTCAACCTGCAGGCCATTGGGCGCATAGTCTTTAAAAGCATTAACCTCAAGCTTTTGGTCAATAATCTTCTCTAATTCAAGGTTATTCATCACATTACTCATTAAAATTATTGGCTAGTTCAGGCGATGCTTTTGAAATGCTTGAGACTGCTGCACTAAAAATCCTGGCTATCGCCCTGCTGCATAAAGATAAAGTTTACGCCGAGGCTGTTGCCCTGTTCAAGCTGACGGATAATTTTGGCGCGCGGGTCGTCTCCGGCAGTTAGCGAAGGTTTCATATGGCTAATCACCACTTTCAGGCCCTTCAGCGAACCTGCGCCGCCCGCAACCTGCTCAAGGTTTTTCAGCTCACCCAGCAGTAGCGCAGGTGTAAGATGTCCAAACAGCTGGCTATCGGACATGCCGTTGGCATAAGAGGTTTCTATAATCATGCCTTTCAGACGCTGCTGCTTAATCTCGTCGCCGAGCACACGCCAGGCCGCATTTAAATCACGGGATTTTTCCTGCTTATCGGCACCGGTATCACCGAAATAAGCAAAGGACTCGAGCTGCTGGTTTTCTTTCGCGCTACTGACCAGCAGCATTGATGAAGTGACCCCGCCGTGGCTAAGCGGATAGATAACGCCGTCAAGCCCGCTCAGACCAAGAGAAAAGCGCTGACCAGGCCTTGGCGCATTCAGCCGATAGGTACCCAACCGCTGTCCGCTGCCGGAGTCGCTGAAATTAGGCCACACTCGCCAGTTGAAATAGTGCTGACGCAGGGTGTCGATGGTATCGGCAGAGCCATAAATGGGCTTTTTAGTGTCCTGAGGGGACGCAATTATCAGACCCGCGAGGTGGTCGAGATGGGCGTGACTAATAAAATAGCCACTGATAAGATTACGAAAAACGGCTCCCTGTGGCGTAAGCGGCGCAGCGTTTTGCACTGTGACCTCGGGGAAACTGCCTTTTTCCAGTGCCTTGCTGATACCCGGCAATACTGATCCAGCGTCTAGCGCCAGGTAGCGTGTTTGTGAATCGCTGCGGATCAGATAAGAGGTTAAATTGCCCTCCTCTACGCCGCCGTTTACGCCGAGCGCGATGACCTTAAAACCTGCGCTCGCTCCCGGAACCGCGCCAAGTCCGGCGCCTAAAAGCAGCGCCGCTTTCCAAAATGCCTTTGCCATCACATCGCTCCATGTTGTGCTGATGATTATCAACGTGCCTGCCGACTCCGGCAGACACCTTAATCTTCAGCCTGAGCGCGATTTTTGGCTGCCTCAAACGCGGCCAGTGTATCCTTACGCGCCCGGGCGTGATCGATAATTGGGAAAGGGTAGTCTAGCACGCGCCGCTGTTTTTCAGCCCAACGATGTGGTTGATGAATATCTCTTTCTGGAACATCACTCAATTCAGGCACCCAGGCTTTGATAAAACGACCCTGCTTGTCAAAGCGTTCGCCCTGTGTGGTCGGGTTAAAGATGCGGAAATAAGGTGCTGCATCGGTGCCGGTAGACGCCCCCCACTGCCAACCGCCGTTGTTGGCCGCAAGGTCGCCGTCGACAAGTTTTGACATGAAGTAACGCTCGCCGCAGCGCCAGTCGATCAGTAAATCCTTCACCAAAAAACTCGCCACGATCATCCGCAGCCGGTTATGCATCCAACCGGTGGCGTTGAGCTGACGCATGGCGGCGTCGACGATCGGATAACCGGTTTTACCCGCCTGCCACGCCTGTAAATCATCGGGCGCATCACGCCACGTTATGCCTTTTGTCCACTCAATAAACGGCTGGCGTTTACACAGTGATGGCCAGGCCACCAGCAGATGGCGATAAAACTCTCGCCACACCAGCTCATTGAGCCAACCAAAAGCGCCGCCGTCGGTTTTCTCCAGCACCTCAGGGTTTTCAGCCCGCAGACGATTCAAACACTGGCGTGGAGAAAGTACGCCAATCGCCAAATACGGTGACAGCGTACTGGTGCCGTCAACAGCGGGGAGATCGCGCTGCTCAAGATAATCCTGCACATTTTCACGACAGAAACGCCGCAGCCGGTCGCGCGCCGCCTCCTCACCAATCGGGAAATCGTCACCCACTTCCTGCTGAGGATAATCAAACGGTGACAGCTCGGCAGCTTCACCCGGATGCGAATTTTTACGCGCATGCGGTGCAGGCAAAGAGCGGCAGTCCGACTCGCTCAGGCGCTGCAAAAAGGCACGCCGAAAAGGGGTATAAACCTTATACATGCTGCCTTCGCCGGTGGTCACCGAACCGGGCGGCAGCAGCAGGCTGTCATTGAAACGCTGAATTTGAACCTCGGGCGACAGCGCCTTATCGACGGCGGCGTCACGCTCGACTTCATTAATTTCGACCTGATCATTGTAAAAAAGCGCATCAACGTGATGTTCAGCGGCAAATTTCACCAGCCAGTCAACGCTGTCTGAAAACAACTCGCACTGGTGGTAATAAAGCGGGATGCCGCGCTCTGATAGCGCACCTTGCAGTGCCTGCAGATGCTGATAAATAAAGGCCGCCTGACGAGGCGCCATATCATGTTTGCGCCACTGCGCCGGAGTGGCAATAAACACCGCGATGACAGTAGCGTCTACGTCTTCGCAGGCGGCAGAAAGCGCGCGGTTATCAGTAACGCGCAGGTCGTTTCTAAACCAGACCAGATGGGTGGTCATGACAGTGCATTCCTTGTGATATCAGTGCCCATAGCGCAGGCGCAGCGCTTCAGGATAAGGCTCGAAGTAACGTTGCTGCTGCAAATAGGCGTCAGGGTATTCATGCATGTAATGCTTAAGCAGCGTGATAGGTGCCAGCAGTGGCTGCATCCCCTGCCGATAGTGGTCTATCAGACGCGCAAGCTCCTGCCGCTGGCCGCTGTTGAGCTGCTTGCGGAAATAGCCCTGCACGTGCATCAGCACGTTGGTGTGGTTGCGGCGCGTGGCTCGATGGGTCATCAGACTCATCAGCCTGTTGCGGTATTCGACGAAATACGCCTCCAGCGAATCCCATTTGTCCATTGATGCCACAAAGCGGCCAAGTTCACGATATTCAGGCTGAGAGTGAGCCAGCAACGAAAGTTTGTAACGGCTGTGAAACGCCATCAACTTGCCGCGACTGAGTCCCGACTCATGAAGCATTTTCAACTCATAGAGGGCAAAAACCCGTTCAACAAAGTTTTCACGCAAAATAGGATCGTTAAGGCGCCCGTCTTCCTCTATCGGTAACCAGGGCAACTGTTTTTGCAGTTCGGCGGTATAGATACCCACGCCAACCTTACTGTTGTCTTTGCTGTTTTCACGGTAAACGCGCACCCGCTCCATACCGCAGCTCGGCGATTTAGCACAAAGAATGTAGCCACAAAGATGGGTCAAGGCGGCAACGCGCTTCTCTGAATAGCGCTGCATTTTTTCGGTGAGATCGGTATCTGGGCTGTTGCTGAGGCACATGTGAATACCGTCCTGCATGTCAACCAAACGCAGCGCCGGGCGTGGCGTAGGCAGGCCAATCGCCATTTCGGGACAAACGGGTTCGAAACGTACAAAGGGGGCCAGTTGCTCAACGGCAAAGGCCAAACGTTTGTGGCCGCCGTCAAAGCGAACTTTCTCTCCCAGCAGGCAGGCGCTGATGCCGATCGGAATTTTTTCACTCATGTACGACTCCAGACGTTTTGCTTTCCATAGCCATGGAACAGCGCTTTATTACCTTCCTTAAAGTTATACACAAAAATCACTTTGTACAAGTTTATGTAGGCAAAGATACCTTGCGTATCGTCTGAAAAACAAAAAAACCAGCGGATTTCTCCACTGGTTTCGGTCATTCTGTATTGCTTAAAAGCGATTATTCACAGAAAGAAATTATTTACAGCCGTCAACTTTCTTGCGCCATGCGCCGTACTCACCTTCTGTACCAGGCACATTGGTAGGTCCCGCCCAGTTATTGTTGACCCACACTTCACCCTGGTATTTCACCTTGGTACATCGCTTGTCATAGGTGCTGGTTTTGAGCCACTGCGGAATATCATCACCCGGCTGTGGCTTATCATCCGTTTCAGCGGGACTCACTATTAGCACCGTGGTGGTAGCAGTAGATAACTGTGTTTTATTGTTGGTGACCGTCAATTCCAATACAAAACCTTGAACGGAAGTGACCAGTGGAGCTTCAATATTTAGCTGGTTAGTCTCGGTGCCGGTAACGTGGGTCAATTCTTCAGGTATACGCCACGCGTAAGTAAACTCACTCTCTGGGGTCATGTCAGAAACGGTCGCCAATACCTGCGCAGTTTTACCGCTTATAGCATTGAACTGGCTGGCTAAAGTAATAACTGGCGCAGTTGGATTCGCTTCACTGGCAACCTGGACAGCAACGGTATCGGTACTGGTACTGGTTGCCTGTTGGTCATCGGTCACTGTCAACATAAACTCGTAGCGGGCATTTTGAACAGGCTTAGCAACATTAAACGTCGCGCGCTTGGTGTTGGCACTCTCAAGGATAACGTCTGGGCCGCCTACCTGTTTCCAGGAATACGTCAGAACACCGCCGCCTTTAATGGTGCTCTTGGAGCCATCGAGAACAATCGCCGATTCACCATTAACATTTTGCTGCATTCCAGCATTCGCCTTCACGACGTGCACTTCCTCAACCGGATTCGTTGAGTCACTGGCGAACGATGAGAACGTTTGGCTAAATGCCAACTTCGGTGCCTGAGAATCGGTCAAGCCGCTGGCTGAAGAATCAGCACGACCTATCGCGCCCGGTTTGTCTCGCTGCACGGACCACTCGCTTAGCATGCCTAACTTTTTGGCTTTAGCGTCTTCAAGAACTAATCTGGCATCAGACAAGTAAAAAACTTCACCCTGAGCGTCATTGTAACCAATCATTGGCGTGGAGCCGATTTTGCCATAAATCTGCTCAATGCTTAGGCCAGGGAACAGATCCATTTGTTTAAGCTGTTTTGCCGTAGCCTCAACGGCATCCACTCCACATTGCCCCTGAATATTGTCTTCTTCGCCTTTAGAAGCAGGACATACGCCTGGGCCGTAATCCATGGTCATCAAGTTAACACCGGCAACCTCTACGCCTTGATCTTTGGCATTCTGAAGGATGGCCTTCCCATTGGTCAGACCGGTTGGTAATACGGCCAACGTATACCAAACGTCAACCTTGCGGCCTTCTTCTTGCCATCTTTGCTGAACAATTTTCAGCGCATGATTACGGCGTTGAATGGATTCCATGTCTGCCGACCAAGGTTGCTCAACGTCAAAGTCCAGCTTGGTCAAATTAAGGTTTTCAACCACGTCATAATACTGCTGCGCCAAATCGTCCGCATTTTTACAGGCAGAGGCTAACGGGAAACTGTTTGCACCGCCAAGTGAGACCATTACATCGCCACCGGCTTTTCTCAGCGCCTTTATTTTGGCGTACTGTGAGTAATTCTTGACCGGATAGCTCGTCCCCCACGTCGGCAGACACTGGTTAGCACTGTTCGCGACAATAAAGGCCAAGGTGTAATGAGAAATGTTGTTTTGCTTTTTCAAATTTGCCATATCAGTGATATTTTCAGCACCGACGGCAAAATCTACGTAAGGAGCATAGAACTGGGCAGGCCAGGCGGGAACTTTGTCACCGACCAATTCCTTCGTATTTCCCCAATTCGGGCTGACGCGCCAAGGCGTTGGGGAAAGAGGACGAATACCTTTGACCTCGTTTGCGGTGATATAAATCACGCCGCCAAACTTAACCAATGAGTTAGAAGAATACGTATGCTTTACATCCAACTCAGGCGCATTAGCTAATTGCTCGGCAGTTGCAGCAACGTATTTACCCAACGGTTTCCACGGGTGACCATTACTTCCGTTTGACTGATTCGATGCAAGTGAAGGGTCATTACCTTCACTGAAGAACACGGCCTGGTAAGTTTGTCCATCTTTAAATATTTTATCACCGCTGTGATATTTTTTTGAAGGCTGCCACTCTTTTAAAGCAACATAGCGAACCCAAGGATTAGATTGGCTCGGGGCAAAACTGTTGGCTGGAATATCCTGTAGCGCAATATACTCCACGCCGTTAACGGCAACTTTATCGCCTTTATCATAATCTTTATTATTATCAAAGGCAGCGATAACCGTCTCAGGATGGGTATCATTTTTGCTGTCCGCATTATCACAGGTCGTTGGGTTACCGAACTCGGCTATCTCATCAGCACTTGCCGCTTTTACCAAATTCCACGCAGAAGAACCCTGTCCTGAATTATGTCCCGGACAATCGGATGGATTAGCGTACCAGCCGTTGGTATAAATATTACCATTAAAAATAACTTCAATTTTTGAATTTGTGTCTTGATGATCCCATGCTTCGAGAGCCATAGCCGATGAGCTTGCGCCAATCATTCCCAATGCCAACAAACCCAACGTCGTTTTATTAATTTTCATATAAACCTTGTTATAT
>NZ_MRWD01000061.1 GCF_002093625.1 Rouxiella silvae
AAGATGACTTTAATAGATTAATTGAATTTAAAACATCTTTCGTTATATTTTCAATGAGAAAAATGGCCAGTCGAGTTATTTTTATTAAAAAGGATTTTTATGAAAAATAAAGATGAAGGAGAAGATGATTCCTTATTAAACAGTGAGTATTATCGTTATGAAATTGTGGGGGATGCCACTCATAAAACAGATATTTTCTGCACCACTAAAACAGTTCTAGTCAGAAAGGTACCGGTGCGGGGCGTGACGCTAACCGTTGGCCTTTTTTTTGACGGTACGGGCAACAATCAGGCCAACATGCTCGATCGTACCTTGGCCTACGGTGACTGTAGTAATGTGGTGAATGATGAAAGAGCAAAGGCCTGTGAGAAATACGAAACCCTTACCAAGAATATAATAAGCAATACCAGTTACCGTGGAGGAATAACCAATATCAGCCGGTTGTTTCAACTTTATAAAATTGATGGTGAATTAAATGATAAGCAGCTAACTGCGCAGGTTGGTGCTTATGTTTCAGGAGTAGGCACTGAAGACGGTAAAGGTGACTCGTTAATAGGCATGGCACTGGGCAGCAGCCTATTAGAGAGTTTTCAGGGCGTTGTGACGAAAACCGATCGTGCGCTAGATATAATTAGCATTCAATTAAAACGATTCATTAATTCAAATAAAGGGCAGGTGGCGATTGCAAAAGTGCAGTTCGACCTGTTTGGATTCAGCCGCGGTGCGGCCTCTGCTCGCCACTTCGCTAATCGTGTGATGCATCAGGATTCGGCCATTACTGACGCCATTAACAAGGGGCTAATCTCAGCCATAAATCATGGAAAACCCGCCGGTGAGGTGCGTTTTATTGGACTGTTTGACACCGTAGCGGCAGTTGGCAGTCTGCTTAATTTTTACGATCTTAATAGTCGCAGTAATCCAGGCGTTAATTTAGAACTGCGCCCGTCGGTGGCGAAACACGTTTTTCAGATTAGTGCAATGCACGAGTGTCGTCACAACTTTAGTGCCAACAGCATCTGCGGTGCTTGGCCGGAATTACTGCTACCTGGCGTGCATTCCAATATTGGTGGGGGATACAACGCCGCAAATTCCGAGCGCCCTGAGAACGAAGATAATTTGCTTACCATGCCTAGGATTGAACGAGTGCGGGAAAGCACGCCTGAACGGCAAACCCAAACGTATCTCAAAACGGAGGCCATGAGAAAGTTGCTTACCAGACTTCCGGCGCTGAAATATATCTTACCCCATGGACAAGTAAGAACCCGTGTCTTTTCCTGGCCACAGGAAAATCAAAATAAATCGCGTGCAAACATATTTGAAAAGAACGTCGGTGCGGCCGTGTTCCTCAAGCGCCAGCGCATTCCCAATGACTGGGAAAAGGTCAGCATGCGGGTAATGTTGGATGCGGCACAGGATGCAGGCGTTATTTTTGAAGAAATTGACCCAGTTAATCCCGATACAATTTTACCCATAGAACTCATTCATCTCTGTGAGAAGGCTATCGCTCAAGGACGCGCCGTGCGGCGCGGTCAAGACGTTGTCGGCTATACCGAGTCGGAGATGCATATTATTGGGCGTTATATTCACTGCTCAGCAAACTGGAATATCGTCTCGGACCCTAGCCTGTGGGTTGATCCCGACAGCAATGAGGTTTTTTTAAAACAAAACCGAGGAGCCGCCTATGAAAAAGCCTTTGCATGGCCAAATGCACCCTGCAATGGCTGGGTACGCACGGTGTGGAAAATGGACGACCCTCAGTGGCTAAAAGAAAGACAAAGGATAAACGCGGATGCGCTGGATGAGTTGTTCTAAAGGACGTGCAGTGAACGGGCTGGCAATCGGGGGGGGATTGATGGTGGCGCTGAGCCTACTGAGTGGCTGTCATGACCGAAGGCAGGGGGTGACGACGCCCTTTGGCGACGGCGTTGAACAGTGGGGAACAAAGCTGCCCTACGACCGCTGGCAGTTTAACGTTTTCCATCCTAAAAATCTGCCCGCGGTGATGACGTTCGCGATAGTTCAGGACGGGAATATTGATCGAACTACCTACAGGAACCTTGACCCAACCCGACCCAGTCAAATAAGTGTGGGGAAATGGAGCAAAATTATCGGTAACTTTTCTGCAAATTATAACGTGGGCAATGCGCTGCCGGTCAGCATGCATTTCTGCTGGGACTCGGTAATCGATAAACAGCCCTATGAAACGCTTATCTGGTTTGGCCGAGAAACCTGGCAGCAAATGACGACGCGCTATGCCGCCTGGGAGGATCCGAAAAAACCTGGCTGGCGTAGCGATATGATCATTGGCCTGGCCCCGGGCGGCGTGGTGCGGATCTGGTTGGCCAATCAGGGTAAACCGGCCGTAATGCAGCGTGGCGCGCGGATCAGTACCGTCGCGGGCGACAAGAGAAGGATGTGTAAGGGAATAACACAGCATCCGTATGGCTATGTTTACTACGGAGGTACTCCAGACTTTATCAAGGGGAAAACCTATCCGTACGGTGAATGGTAATAAGATAAGGACCATTTAATGATTAGTAGACCAGAACATGATGACAATTTTGTCATCATGCGGTCATCTCAACAACCTGCTTGGGCTGTCATTTTGGTGTTATAGACCTAAGATCTTATGAGCAACCACCGTGGTTGCGTATCTGGTTACTCATCTGTGAGGAACATCATGAAAACAGCCAAGGTTAGTTTTTTATCCCTACGTCGCACCGGCCCCTGGGGCATACTGATGGGTATTACCGCTTTATTGTGGTGCAGTATTGCTTGGTCGTTTGGTGGCGCTGAGCCTGCTGTGGTTATTCCTGCTCCGCAGAAAGATGAAGCTGTCGCCACATCGCATTCTGAAACTGCGCTATTTGCTGGAGGGTGTTTCTGGGGAGTTGCGGGCGTATTCCAACATGTAAAAGGGGTGACTAAGGTCGTCGCAGGCTATACCGGCGGGGCAGCTGATACGGCAAATTATGAAACCGTAAGTACTGGCGATACTGGCCATGCAGAGTCGGTACAGGTCACGTTTGACCCTACGCTGGTAACCTATGGAGACCTGCTGCAGGTATTTTTCTCCGTGGCGCACAATCCCACCGAGCTTAATCACCAGGGACCAGACAGTGGCACACAGTATCGTTCGGCGCTGTTTCCGCTTAGTGATTCGCAAAAGGACGTAGCACAGGCCTATATTGCCCAGCTCGACGCCAGCAAAGTTTTCACTAAGCCGTTGGTGACCAAGATTGAAAGTCACAATCATTTTTATCCGGCCGAAGGATATCATCAGAATTACCTGGTAGAAAACCCTGATGCGCCTTATATCGCTATCAACGACATGCCCAAGATTACTGATTTGAAACAGCTGTTTCCGACAAGATATCTCACCGATCCTGTATTAACACCGGTATCTGGTTAGTGTCGCTGGCCTTCCTGCCTAAGTACTCAGGAAGGCCATCTCCCACTCTTCAGATTAAGGCGAATGAACGCCGTGAGTTATTACACTGCGGCAGAGCCGTGTTGGCGATGACCTTTAGGAAAGCCGTTTTTAGTGGCGCGCGATGCAATCAGGTAGCCCAGCAGGGCAAGCATTAGTACCACCCATGAGAAATACTGCGCGCCTGACTGACTCAAGATTAGGCCACCGACCAAGCCGCCAAGTGCGATTGCCGTGTTCCATATGACGACGTTTAAAGACAGGGCAATGTCCGCACCTTCTGCAGCAGCATCGGCAAGTGCGGTTTGCAGCAGGGTAGCTGCGCCGCCAAAGGTCAGTCCCCATACCGCCACACCGCAAAAAATTACCACGGGAGAAGCCGATGCGATGGCAAATGCCAGCGCCGTTAAGGCAAATACGCCCAAACTCAACAGCACAGTACGTCGTAGAAAACGTTCCACTAATCGTCCAGTAATGAAGATACCAATTAGCGCAGCAAGACCAAAGGTAAGCAACACGAGGTCCACACGGGCAGTTAATCCGGCCTGTGCCACAAACGGAGATATGTAGGTGTAGAGAATGTTATGAGCCAGCATCCAAACCATCACTACCGCCAATACCGAGCGTACACCGGGCATAAACAGCACTTTTTTGACGGACAACGATGATTTTTCAGACTGTCCGGGTAGATTAGGTACCGACAGCAAAATCCAGCCCATCAACAATAAAGAAAGTACCGACATCACCCCAAAAGTGAGACGCCAGCCCAGTAAGTTACCCATCCATGTACCGAGTGGAACCCCAAGCGACAGCGCGATGGGGGTGCCCACCATCGCAATGGCCATCGCACGACCCTGAAGCGCTGGCACGACCAAGCGCCTCGCATAACCGGCCAGCAAACTCCAGGCTAGCCCGGCAGACGCGCCGGCCATAAAGCGTACAAACAGCGTAAGAAGATAGTTATCGGAAAGCGCAGTTAGGGTATTAAATATCAAAAAACCTAATACAGTCAGCAAGATAACGTGCCGACGCGGCCAGCGCCGAGTGAGCATCGTGAGGGGAATGGCAGCAATAAGCGATCCTGCCGCGTAGGCAGAAATAAGCTGCCCTGCATATGAAATAGAGACGTTCAGACCTACGCCAATCTGCGGTAGCAAACCAGCAGGAATGGTTTCGGTCATAATGCAGATAAAACCAGTCATTGCAAAAGCCAGTAGCGGCACTATAGGTAATGTTTGCGCCGGAGCGTGGTGGGAAGAAGAAAATTGAGTAATACGCGTCATTTGTTTCTCACATATATATCGATCAGTACATAAGTTTTGTCATGAGAGGGCGACCTTGTCAATGATTTATATATCACTTAGTATACAAGTCATAATTTGCCGCGAGAGTATGAAAAATGAGAACCGGACGCCCAAGGCAGTTTGACCGCAACCTTGCTGTGCAGCAGGCGATGCACCTTTTCTGGCAAAATGGCTACGAGTCAACTTCGCTGGCACAGCTTAAAGCCGCTATTGGTCAAGGCATTACTGCGCCAAGCTTTTATGCCGCTTTTGGCTCAAAAGAGGCACTGTTCAGAGAAACTGTAAGCTGCTATATGAACTCCCACGGCCGAGTCACCGAACCGCTGTGGGATGAATCTTTGTCACCGCGTGAGGCTATTCAGCGCGCTATGCGCCAGTCAGCAAGAATGCAGTGCGAGCAGACGCATCCCCCAGGTTGTATGGTGGCACTAGGCGTGATGTCCGCCTGTTCGGCGGAAAATCAGCAGGTAATGAAACCGCTGGAAGATTCTCGCCACCGCACTCGGCAGGGACTTAAAGCCTGTTTAAAACGCGCAATGGATGACGGTGAACTAAGCTCATCTACAGATATTGCAGGCCTTACTGCGCTGTTTGACAGTTTTTTACTGGGAATATCGACATTGGTGCGTGACGGTGTCACTCTTGACGACATTGAAGCCGGTATCACGCAAGTGATGAAACTGTGGGATGTGAACAAGCACACTTATGGATAATATCGAAAATCTTACTGCCATGGTGGTGTTTGCTCGCGTAGTTGAAACGTTAAGTTTCACCGAGGCTGCAAAATCATTGAGGCTATCCAAGTCCTCGGTTAGCCGCGAAATAGCCAGTCTTGAAGTTCGACTTGGCGCGCAGCTGTTGCACCGCACTACGCGTAAAATTGCCGTCACTGATGTCGGCATGAGTTACTACCAGTACTGCAATCGTATTCTCAATGAAATTAAGGGGGCGGAGCATTTTATCCGTCATTTCCATGAAGAGCCGATGGGCAACCTACGACTGATTGCACCGGTCACTTTTGGCTGCCAGTGTGTAGTACCGGTCCTTAATAACTTCATTAACAATAATATTCACGTTAATGTTGATCTCGACCTCACCGACAGGCCGGTCAATATGGCCGATGAGCTTTACGATCTTGCCATTGTTATTACCCGCGACAGGCCTGAAGGCGCGCAGGTAAAACCGCTGATCCCTATTACCTGGGGGCTGTATGCCGCGCCAAAATACGTAGCCAGACTGGCTGAAATTAAACGGCCTGAAGATCTCCCACGCTATGACTATATTTTGTTCCGTGGTCCTGCACACACCATATCTTTGCCGTTTTACAAAGACAAACAGAAGCTCGACATCGAAGTGCTCAGCCGTTTTCGTATGAATAACAGTGTAGCATTGATGAGTTCGGCTATTGCCGGTGGCGGCATTGCCTACTTACCAGACTATATTGCGCAAGAGTCAGTGCGCGAGGGCAAACTGGTGCGTCTATTGCCTGAGTGGAAGATGGACACTTACCATTCGTGGATATTATTCAAATCTGAGAATATGTTGTCGGCTCGGGTGAGACTCTTTGTCGATGAGTTAGAGAGAAAGCTTAAAAAGACTTATTTATTCGATTAATAGGTCATCCCACTAAAAGTTTATCTGATTAAAGATATTTTAATGGGCAGAAATGCAAAAGGGCGCCAATTAACGGCGCCCTTTTGTTGAAATAAATCCGGACTTAGTAGTAGTTACCTTGGCGGTAGTCCCAGGTCAGGAAAATATCAGACATGATAGACATGATTTTATCAACGTCCAGACCTTTACGGATCAGGATAGGGCAAGGTGTTACGCTACGTTGGCCCTTCTGCTCAGGTACCAATGTACCGTTCTCGTCAACCATTGAGACCATCACACCCTGCTCGTAGCGGGTTTTTTCACTTTCGTTGGGTTGAATAGAGGTCACGTATTCGTTGGCTTCGATAATCAGGTCAGCGTGTGATTCTATACGCTCACCGATCCCTTCCACTTTACCGCGGTTGCCTTTTCCTGATGGATTGGCAGAGCTGGCGAAGGAAAACTTACCGTGATTTTCCCACAGTTCTTTGGCCAGAATCTCGCCCGGTTTACCGAATTTAATTACGAAGCAGCTGGTGTCACGTTTGTCCATCATCATAGTTTTTGAACCATCATCAGGAATGCGTGCTTTCGCGTCTTCTTTCCACGGCAGAATACAGCCCAACAAAATGTCTTTGTCCCAGTGCTGCTGATACAGCGCTTCAATTTCTGGGTTCAGCTGAGCGAGTGATTTTAACTGCTCCAATGAGCCACACAGTACTACGCCTGGCTTGTTGCGGTTACGCTCTTTGGCTTCAAATTTACGATCCAGACCTTTCGCATCGGAGGTCATGATGATGTAGCCAACTTTGGTTGGGCAGACAATCATGCCGCCGTCTTTTGATAAGATTTCAACCGCTTCAGGCTGCAAGGCACCATTCCATTGAATTTTTTTGTTAGACATATTTACACCTTTCGATTGCGTTAATGAGGGTATTCGATGACTCGAATCAGTAAATTCATCCTACCCTATTTTTTCAAAACCGCGAGTATACGAAGGCGTTTTTTAGAATTGTTCCTGCTATGCAACAATTGGTGCAAGTAAATGACGTTAAAACTTATGATCTCTGAATTTTGACCCCCTCATTGTGAGAGGGTCAAATAACACCTAGTGTGCAGGTTTGTAACCCTTACATCCGTACCATGCGATGTATATGTAACACAGCAAAGGCACAACAAACGACACAAGCAGTGATACATGGTCAGCGACGGCTGCCTGAATGATTGGCATTACCGCGCCACCAACAATACCCATGCACAGCACGCCGGAAGCGCGTCCAGTCAACCCGCCAAGCCGGTTCAGTGCCAGTGAGAAAATGGTTGGGAACATGATTGAGTTAAATAGACCCACAGACAGAATGGCCCACATGCTGAAAGTGCCGCGCATGAATATCGCCGAGGCAATCAGCAGCACCACAATCGTTGCATTGAATGCCAGCAGGCGGTTGGCTTTGATACGAGTCATCAATACACTGCCGATAAATCGTCCTACCATTGCGCCGCCCCAATAAAGCGACAACTTTTGGCTGGCATCCACCGCAGAAAGTGAAGCAATGTCAGGACGTTCCAGCAAACTAATGAGATAACTGCCGATAGAAACTTCTGCACCCACATAGGCAAAAATACCCATAACGCCGAGCACCAGATGTTTTTGCTTCCACAAGCTTTTATCTTGGCTATTATCCTGCTCTTTTTCATCAGCGATAACTGGCAACTTACTGCATTTTATTACAACGGCAATGAGCACCAGCAGGGCGGTCAGAACCAGATAAGGCATCTGCACCGAAGCAGATTCGCTTGCGAAGTAGTGTTGAACCTCGCCGGCAGGCAAATGTCCTATCTGATCGGCGGTAAGCACCGTAGCGGAGAGAATAAACATGCCACCCAAAACCGGACCAATGGTGGTGCCCAGCGAGTTAAACGCCTGTGTTAGATTGAGACGACTGGCCGCCGTTTCAGCGCTACCCAATGAATTAACGTACGGATTAGCTGCCACTTGCAGCAGGGTCAGACCCGAAGCGAGAATAAACAGCGACAATAAAAATAGCGGATAAGAGCGTAGCGAAGCCGAAGGATAAAATAGCACGCAGCCAACTGCGGCCACGATAAGGCCCATAATAATACCGGCCTTGTAGCCAAACTTACTGACAACTTTACCGGCAGGATACGACATCACGAAGTAAGCAACGAAGAAGCTGAACTGCACCAATGAAGCCTGGACGTAGCTTAACTCAAACAAAGACTTCAGGTGAGGAACCAAGATGTCATTCAGTGAGGTGATTAAGCCCCACATAAAGAACAGTGCCGTTAGCAGGGCAAGAGGCCCTTTATAACTTTTTGAATTGTCGTTCATAAAAATCCCTGTGACTTACAACTGCCAGATTATCCGCCTTATAGCGCCTCTGACTTGACGATAAAATCCCGACACCTCGAGGAGCATCGTTATTTGACCCTGGTTAAATTAATGCGTAGTTATAAAAGGTGATCTGACGCACATTTTTGGCGTGCGAAAGATTACATAAACTTTTAACGAAGACAAGCTTCCTCTCCCTTATCAGACGATTCAACCCAGGTTTTATAAGGCGAAATAACGTGCTTGCGGGAGGTAAGATTGAGTTAGGCGTGTGATTAAGTGTGATCTAGATCCCATAGTTTAGAGGGGTAATGAAAAAGTGTAGGTTAATTAAGCGCGAGGTGTATGTTTGTTAAACTATTTTAGTTGACGTCTATTAATTCAATTATTTAGCCAACACTTCTCAACTCCCTCGGTGGATAATCTAGCCACTTACCATTCTGTAGTACAATCAGTCCTTAAGGACATTATGCGCAAGCTTACTTCAAACCAGTGGTTTGTACTGACGTTGTGGCTAGTCCTTCTTATGCTTTCCGGTGCCACGTTCACGATTAACAATGCCGATTATTTTCGTATAGCCAGTAGTTTTCTAGGGGATATTCCTTTTCAAGACCCGAATATGGCGCTTTCTTGGCAGATGAAAGCTCACTTTGTCCCTATTTGGCAACTGCATGAGCTCAGTGTTTACAGTGTGATTGTGTATGCTTACGCCCGTCTACTTTCTCTGTTCACCTCATGGTTTGATTTGATGATGCTGGCTTCACTGCTCAAGTTACTCTTCTTGATGCAGCTATTTTTATTGAGTAAAGTTTTTTTAAATTATAAGAAAGTACATCACTATTTAATATTTTCCTTATTGATTATCCCATTGTGTTCCTCTTCTATTGTGGCTTTCCTTGCTTCATTTTATCCAGATTCCATTGTTATTGTCACATTGCCGGTAATTTGTTATCTATTGATTAAACCAGTAAAATACTCCGCTACTTTACTGTTTGTTTTTGCCACTATGGTTGCTTGCACGAAAACACAGTTTTTTTATTTCCCGCTGCTAATTCTTATTGCAATAGGACTGTTTGATAGAAAATTCAATAAACGCACTACAATTGTACTGCTGGTTTCTTTTGCATTATCAGTCGTGTTTGTCCTTATGTCGGGTAAATCTACAGATCTCAATAAATACCATTCTAATTATTTTGGTGGCTATCTCTATCAAAAACTAAATAACTTAGAAATAGATAAAGCCGTAGATCTAAACTGTGTAGGAATTGATATCTGGGGTTCACAATATGATCTACAGCTTGGAAGAGTGATTGCCCCTGAAGAAACTAACAGTTGTTTTAGGCGACACCGATCTGATGTGTCTTTTTTCAAAACATTTAAGATTTTTATTGAATCACCCATTTTGCTGGCTAAGCTGTCTTTTGATACCGGTATTCAACGCCAGATGACAGAGGACTATTTCTTTCTTGGTTATCACAATAAGTATGTCGTGACTCATGACCGATTTATTAGCAGTGTCACCCAACTTAAAGACCGCATTTTTACCCCTTGGCGTTTTTTAATCAGTTTTCTGATCACTATCACTTCAATTTTTTTGTATCGCGTACCCAACGCCAAGCTGCTTTTCATCTTGGGTGGTTTCTCCAGCTCGCAGTTTTATGTGACATTTTTTGGTGAGGGGTATCGTGATATGTCGCGTCACCTGTTTGCCATGAATTTCAGCTTCGATTTGCTGATTTTTGTTAGCCTTTTGATGATTATAGAGGGCATACACACGCTGCAAAAAAGTCAGCGTGCAAGTCAATAAAAGCCGTCTTTCGGTTAGATGATCCTCAGCGATTTTGATAAGATTTAAAACTATACGGTTACTGTTAGATAACTGAAGCTGATGATTTTCCCTTTGTGCTGATAATGGAATATGTATGTCAATAAAACTGATTGCGGTTGATATGGACGGTACCTTTCTCAATGACGAGAAATCCTACGATAAAGTTCGTTTTCTTGAACAATATTCCAGACTTAAAGCGCGAGGCATTCGCTTTGTGGTCGCAAGCGGGAATCAATTCTACCAGTTGGTACATTACTTCCCCGAAATTCAGCATGAAATCGCTTTTGTCGCCGAAAATGGTGCCTACGTCGTAGACGCTGGTGAAGAGATTCACTGCGGTGAATTTGCTCAAGTACAGATAGCACGCATTCTCGATGTGCTGGCAGACGTGCCTGATATCCAGAAGGTGGTCTGCGGCAAAAATAGCGCCTACGCGCACGTTTCAATGCCTGAAGTGGTGATCGATAAAATGTCGAACCACTATCGACGCCTCAAAAAAGTTGAAGACTTTTATGCGCTTGATGACATTATTTTCAAGTTTTCGCTTGGGGTTCAGCAAGAAGCCGTTCCTGATTTGCTACAACGGTTGGCGCTTGAAGTGGGTGATATCGCTCAGCCGGTAAACAGTGGATTTGGTTTTATTGACCTGATCGTTCCCGGTCTTCATAAAGCCCACGGCCTGAGCCTGTTACAGGCGCGCTGGAATATAAAAGACCAAGAGGTCGTTGCCATCGGTGACAGCGATAATGACATCGAGATGCTGCGCCATGCTGGTTTCGGTTTTGCGATGGCTAACGCCAGCCCCGCGGTTGTTGAGGTGGCGAGCTATTCAACCACCGACAACAACGATCAGGGTGCGCTGCGGGTCATCGACCGTGTTCTCACTGGTGCAGCACCATTTTAACGGCAAGGGAAAAGTAAAAATGGAGAACAGCAGCACGATAATTGCTCAGTTGCAGCAGATTTTAAACGCTGAGCAGCTTCTTACCCGTGAAAATGACAAAGCCTATTACACCAAGGGATTTCGCGTCGGACAAGGGCAGGCGCTGGCGGTTGCCATTCCTGAGACGCTATTACAGCTGTGGCAGGTGCTGAAGGCCTGTGTGGCCTGCGATAAAATCATTTTAATGCAGGCATCAAATACCGGCGTAACCGGAGGGTCAACGCCCGACGGTAACGACTACGACCGCGAGGTAGTGATTGTCAGCACTCGGCGTATTAAAGGCGTGCAGGTCATTGATAACGCACAGCAGGTCATTGCGTTTCCGGGCAGCACCTTAACAGAGCTTGAGAAAGCCTTGCATCCGCATCAGAAAGAGCCACATTCAGTCATTGGCTCATCCTGCATTGGTGCGTCGGTAGTCGGCGGCGTCTGTAATAATTCCGGCGGTTCGCTTATTCGTCGCGGACCGGCGTTTACCGAAAAATCCCTCTTTGCTCAAATCAACAACGACGGCGTGCTATCGCTGGTCAATCACCTAGGCGTATTTCTGGGCACTACCCCTGAGGAAATGATTACTCGCCTCGAAAGTCAGGACTACACCACAGGCACAGAAGCGGATTGGGAAGGTAAAATTTGGGCTGACGATTACGCCTCGGTTATTCGCGACGTTGAGGCCAATAGCCCGACGCGATTCAACGGCAATGCGCAGTATCTACACGACAGCGCGGGCAGTGCCGGGAAAGTGGCGGTTTTTGCCGTGCGCCTGTCGACATTCGACAGAGGTGATACGACCCAAACCTACTATATCGGCACCAATGACGAGAAAGAACTGGTTGATCTGCGCCGCTATCTGCTGCAAAACCTCAAAGAGCTGCCGCAGCAGGCGGAATATATTCATCGCCATGCTTTTGATATGACAGTGCGTTATTCGAAGCACGTCTATTGGGCGATTGACAGATTGGGGCCGGAAGCACTGCCTTCGCTGATGGCTAAAAAGGCTAGATGGGACGTGCGGGTAAAAAAAACCGGCCTTCTGCCGCTGAACGTCGTCGACAAAGTTTTGCAGACCGTGAATAACCTGACGCCGAAAAGAGTGGCGAAGCGAATTTTAGATTACCGTGACCAGTTTGAGCATCACCTGATGATCAAAACCGAAGCACGGCATGCTCCTGAGCTTCAACGATTGTTGACCCCGTTTTTCGCCGGTCGTGAGGGCCAATTTTTTGCCTGTGACGAACGAGAAGAGAAAGATGCGTTTCTGGTGCGATTTGGCGTAGGGGGATGCACGGTTTCTTACTGCGACTCTAAGGGCATTGATACCAATCAGCGACTGATGGCCTTTGACGTAGCCCTGCGCCGTAACGACGACCAGTGGCGCATTGTCTTACCGCCGCATTTACAGGCTCAGGTGCTTGAAGACTCGTGCTGTGGTCACTTTTTCTGCTTTGTTAATCATCAAGATTATATTTTAAAGGCGGGTGTTGATCCGCAGGTGTTCAAGCACGAAGTGTTGGAGTATCTCGACCAGCGCGGGGCCAGATATCCTGCTGAACACAATGTGGGTCATCAGTATCATGCGTCTGATGAATACGAACAGCATATGCGTCAGCTCGATCCGACCAACAGTTGTAATCCCGGCATAGGTAAAACCAGCAAAAACAAGTTCTGGCTTTAACTGTCGATGCTTCTGTGTCGCGATCTTCACCGTAATTGAAGATCGCGACACCGCCTATCAAGGATTAAAATCCACCTTTCTGAGCGTTTAACACGTCATAAGCGGCTTTCACCCGTGCCTCATTGGGATAAGACTTGTTAGCCAGAATAATGATTGCCATTTTCCTGGCCGGCACAAACAGTGCATAGGTTGAGAACCCGCTGGTTGAACCGGTTTTGTTGTAAATGGCATTCTGCATCGGTGCTTGCGGCGGTAAGATTGCCGAAGCGGGGTGGCCATCATAAATAATCTTCGAACTGTTGTTTTCCAGCAGAGTATTCAACGGTGTAGGGTACGGGTAGCTTTCCCACATCATATCCTGCGTAAACCCACTCACGTGATAATACCCGGTGTGGGTCGCCTCGACGGCCTTATGCCACTGCGCCTCCACCGATTGAACGTTCATGTTGATATCAAGATAACGAATCAGGTCGGCTGAACTGGATTTCAGGCCATACGCCTCGGCGTCGAGTACGCCTGGATTAACCCTCACAGGCTTATCCTGCTTGTTATACCCCATCGCATAGTTGGCCATTTTATTGGCAGGCACCTGCACAAAACTGTTATGCATGCCGAAGGCTGGCAGCAGGCGCTTTTGCATTGCTTCAGTGAACGGTTGCTTGAGACTGTTAGCCGTAGCCAAACCCAGCAGGCCAATGCCCATATTGGAGTAAATACGTTGGGTGCCCGCTGGCTGGGCCGGTTGCCACTCTTTGAACCAACTCATTAACTGGGCGTCAGTTTTAACTCCGTCAGGCTCGAATAAAGGCAGTCCCGAAGTGTGTGTCGCGAGGTTCAACAGGCTGACTTTATCGAAAGCAGTGCCCTTAAGTTCGCTAATATATCGACTGGCCGGATCGTCAAAAGCTATCTTTCCCTGTAACTGTGCCCAGCTTGCCAGCGTCGCGGTAAAGGTTTTGCTCAGCGATCCAATCTCGAACAGGGTATTTTGATCAATAGGAAGCCTAGTCTCCTTTGAAGAGACGCCGTAATTATAAAAGGTCGTTTTGCCGTCGATACTTACCGCTACCGCCATGCCCGGTATTTGATACTCCTTCATTAGCGGCTCGATAACCTGATCTACGCGGGTTTTCTCCAGTGCAGCCGCCTGTGCGGCCGAAACCGCCGTAATACACAGCATCGCGGCACCCATAAATTTCAACATCATTTCGTAAAATCCTTATCAAGAGACAGCGTAGGAAACGCAAAATATCTGCTGCTAAGCTGATATTTTCTATAGATTAACATTAAGAGAGAGTAGTGTATTATCGAATAAACAGTGTCTATTGTAGCGGCGAAGTGATTGAACACACACTAAGTCAAAAAGGATTATACGATGAAAACCGTTGCAGTGATGGGAGCCTCAGGGACGTTGGGTACATCTATCGTGCGGATGCTTCTGGACCGAGGAGTGCATGTCAGAGCTTTAGTCAGGGCAACCACCCATCGCGCTAAACTTGAGGCGCTGGGCGTAACAGATTTTGTGGTGGCGGACCTGATGGACCCGATATCTTTGCAGGGCGCTCTGACGCAGGGGCCTAGAATTGATGCGGTAATTTCTAGTGCCGCGGGTTTCACTTCCCACTCCAGACGCACCAAGGATAACGACATTCGGGCGGACATTGAAGGCTATCGACATTGGGTAGACGCGGCCAAAATTGCGCAGGTGCCACGCTTCATCTTCATATCAATTCTCGAATGTGACAAAGCACCTAACGTACCGCATTTTCATAAAAAACGCCTGACTGAGCAATATTTGGTGGAAAAGCAGCAACCTTACCTGTCGTTGCGCGCGGCCGCTTTTCTCGATCGTCCACGGGATGTGGTGGCCGAAAAAGTAAAAAGTGGCGTCTTTCCCGACATTGCACCAGGTGTGGCTATGGACATGATCTACTCACCGGATTTGGCGCGTTATGCAGTCGAAGCGGCGCTTGACTTACCGGACTCGGCGTTCAATCAATGCATAGATATTTGTTGTGATATCCCAGCTACAGGGCCCATGCTGGCGGCTGCATTCACCCGAGTATTGGGGCGACCGATTGTGGCAAAACCAGTATTTTCTTCACTCCTCACCCCTTTAATGCCGCTGATTGCCAAAATTGTCCCTTCGCTTCGCGACGGCGTTGCCGTATTGTTTTGGATAAGAAAGGGGGGGTATGTCACGCACGATCGCCAGACTCAGGAAAAATGGTTTGGCAAGCTGCCGACAATCGAAGATTCTGTCACGCGTTACTGTCAGGAGCGCAAATTTTGATAAAAAAAGAGAGGCCCGAAGGTCTCTCTGATTATTTATCTTCACTTACCCGCCGCCATTCAACGTAGCGGATATCTTTGCTTATTTTGAAGCATTCTTCTGTTCAGTAAAACGGCGAAATACCTCAAGCGTTTCGTCGCTGACATGATGTTCAACGCCTTCCGAATCCAGGCGTGCTGTTTCAGGGCTTATACCTAGCGCAATGAAAAACGCCTCAACCACGTTATGACGCTCGCGGTTTTCTGCCGCCAGCTTTTCGCCCTCAGGCGTCAGAAAAGTGCCGCGATAGGGTAACTGGCGCACCAGTCCCGCAGTGGCTAAACGTTTCAGCGTCTTGGCTACCGTTGGCTGAGACACCCCAAGCCGTGCGGCCAAATCAACCTGCCGAGCCTCACCAAATTCGTGGATTAAATCCGAAATAAGCTCAACATAATCATCCATCAATTCCCGACGATGCGCCTCGCGCACCTGTAAAAAGCCCTGAGCGTGATCTTCCACATCCAGCAATGGACCTACTTTCTTATTTTTCACAACGCCCGCCTCTTACTTGCTTAATGGCTTTTTACCTTTTACCGCCGTCACTTTCGTCGCGACGATGAAAGGTATTGTAAACCAACTACGACTATCCACCAATTTTTGATAACTTTGCTTTGGCTATCTAGTATAGCCTGTGCTATATCTGTTTAAGGATTCTTCGTTTTACGGTTTGCAAGGTGGGAAAATAAGCGATGGAAAAGAGCCTCAATTTTTTAAAATTGTTCAGCTATTCACCGTTTCGTCTGCGGCTTTTACTGTTGGGGATGATTGTCGGCATGGTTGGCGGCAACGTACAGGCTGAAGAAAAAGAAAAAAAGAAGTTTAAAGTGGTTACCACTTTCACCGTGATCCAGGATATCGCCCAGAACGTGGCGGGCGATGCGGCTACCGTTGAGTCCATTACCAAGCCGGGCGCAGAGATCCACGATTACCAGCCAACCCCGCGAGATATCGTGAAAACCCAGTCCGCTGACCTCATCCTATGGAACGGTTTTAATCTTGAGCGCTGGTTTGGCCGCTTCTTTGCCAGCATCAAAAATGTGCCTTCTGTAACGGTCACCGACGGCATCACGCCAATGCCTATCCAGGAAGGGCCTTATTTGGGCAATCCCAATCCGCACGCCTGGATGTCGCCTAATAATGCGCTGGTCTACGTTGAGAATATCCGTGCCGCGCTGGTGAAATACGACCCGCAGCATGCCGAGACGTATAACCAAAATGCGAAAAACTATGCTGAGAAAATCGGCCAGCTGGATGCACCGCTGCGACAGCGGCTGGTAAAAATACCCGCGCAGCAGCGCTGGCTTGTCACTAGCGAAGGCGCGTTTAGCTACCTGGCTAAAAGCTATGATCTGAAAGAGGCCTATTTATGGCCGATAAACGCCGAAGAGCAGGGTACGCCGCAACAGGTTAAGAAACTGATTGATTTGGTGAGGCAGCAAAATATTCCGGTGGTGTTCAGCGAAAGCACTATTTCGGACAAACCGGCCAGGCAGGTCAGTAAAGAGACCGAGGCAAAATATGGCGGGGTGCTGTATGTCGATTCCCTTTCAACCCGTGAAGGACCGGTGCCAACCTACATTGACCTCTTAAAGGTCACCGTGGGCACCATCGCAGAGGGATTTGGACAATGAGTGAAAGCAGGCTGAAGCTTGACGTTGATAACATTACGGTTACCTATAATAACGGCCATACTGCTATTCATAATGCGAGTTTCAGCCTCGGTGGGGGAACTGTCTGCGCGCTGCTGGGGGTTAACGGCAGCGGAAAATCGACACTGTTTAAAAGCATTATGGGAATTTTGCGGCCAACGACCGGCAGCGTCACCTTCAACGGTATTAGCGTTGTGCGGGCGCTAAAGCAGAATTTAATCTCTTATGTTCCGCAGTCTGAAGAGGTTGACTGGAATTTTCCCGTGCTGGTGCAGGACGTGGTGATGATGGGGCGCTACGGTAAAATGTCGTTTCTGCGTATTCCGTCAAAAGAGGACAAGCGGCAGGTGTCAGCTGCCCTTGAGCGCGTAGGGTTAACGGACCTTGCGAAGCGGCAGATAGGTGAGCTCTCAGGAGGGCAAAAGAAAAGGGTGTTTCTGGCTCGTGCCTTGGCCCAGCAGGGGCTGGTTATGCTACTCGATGAACCTTTTACCGGCGTGGACATTCAAACCGAAAATGCCATTATTGACCTGATGCGTCAGCTGCGCGAGGAAGGGCACCTAATTCTGGTCTCGACCCATAATATTGCCAGCGTGCCTGATTTTTGCGATCGCGTAGTGTTAATCAATCAAACGGTCATCGCCGACGGCGCACTGAGCACTACCTTTACCCAGAAAAACCTCGAGCATACCTTCGGCGGCGCCCTGCGCAATATGGCCTATTTTGCTCAGCAAGCGCCCGCACCGGTGAGGCGGGTGCAATGATTGATCTACTGTTGCAGCCTTTTCACTACAACTATATGGTTAAGGCCATCTGGGTCAGTGCGGGCGTTGGCGCGGTTTGTGCATTTTTATCGGCTTATCTGATGCTTAAAGGTTGGTCGCTGATGGGCGATGCGCTGTCGCATTCTGTGGTACCTGGCGTAGCCGGAGCCTATGCGCTGGGATTTCCCTATGCCATCGGCGCTTTTGGCACCGGTATTCTGGCCGCGCTTTCAATGACCCTGTTGCGCCATTATACGCGGCTGCGTGAAGACGCCATCATCGGCTTCGTTTTCTCGACTTTCTTTGCACTCGGCCTGCTGCTGGTTTCGCTCAATCCAACTGCCGTTAACGTGCAGTCAATCTTGTTTGGCAATATTCTCGGCATTGATGACGCCGATATTTTGCAGGTGCAGATTATCGTTGGCGTTTCGCTATTGATACTGTGCGTAGTATGGCGTGACCTGCTGGCCGTATTTTTTGATGAACCCCATGCTGTTTCAATCGGACTTTCTCCTCTGCGGCTAAAAATTATTTTCTTTACCATTTTCAGTGCCTGTAGCGTGGCAGCGCTGCAAACGGTGGGGGCCATATTAGTGATAGCGATGGTAATAACGCCCGGCGCAACGGCTTATCTGCTAACCGATCGTTTCTCGCATTTATTGCTCATCTCGGTGGCTATTGGCTCGGTAACCAGCGCCGTAGGTGCCTGGCTGAGCTTTTTCCTCGATGGTGCAACCGGCGGCGTTATTGTGACGCTGCAAACCAGCGTATTCCTGCTGGCGTTTCTTTTTGCCCCAAAACACGGGTGGCTAAGCCAGCGCTACCGAACGCGCTTGTCGGGAGGCCGCCAGTGATGCTCTCATTAGACTGGCTGCTGGAGCCTATGGGCTTTGCGTTTATGCAGCGGGCGCTGTTAACTGCGGTGGCCACGGCGATAGTTTGCTCGATTTTTTCCTGCTTTCTGGTGCTCAAAGGTTGGTCACTGATGGGCGATGCCATTTCTCACGCCGTATTGCCCGGCGTGGTGCTGGCATATTTAGCAGGTATTCCGCTGGTTGTTGGCGCGTTTAGTTCGGGGCTTTTCTGTGCGGTGGCGACAGGTTTTATTAAAGAACACTGCCGTGTTAAAGAAGACTCAGTGATGGGCATTGTGTTCTCGGGAATGTTTGCAGCAGGCCTAGTGTTGTTTTCTCGGGTTAATACCGAACAGCATCTGAGCCATATTCTTTTTGGTAATGTGTTGGGTGTCACCGACGCAGAAATGTTGCAAACACTGTTCATTGCCGCCGTAGTGACGTTGATAATATTGCTTAAATTTAAAGATTTAATGCTGTTTTGTTTTGACCCGATACAGGCCAAAGTGGTGGGCCTGCCGGTGCGTTTTTATCACTATACGTTGCTGTGCCTACTTTCGTTGACCATCGTGGCCGCGCTGCAGGCAGTGGGAGTCGTATTAGTGGTGGCAATGTTGATAACACCGGGCATCACGGCATTTTTGCTGTGTAAGACCTTAAAAACCATGCTAGTGGTTTCCGTCACCTCGTCGGTGATTGCTGCCGTCAGTGGCACCTTTGTCAGTTTTTATATCGACGCTGCCACAGGCCCAACGATTGTGGTGATACAGGCTGGGTTGTTCCTGCTGGCACTTGCAGTACATCTACTGCGAAAAAGTGCAAAACCGCATACAGGACTCGATGCGGCGAATGAGGTTAAGTTATAGCGTAGGGAACTCAATCATGTCGATTGGGTTTTAATCCGCGTTTTCGGGGGTAACCAGCCTGAAGTCGACCTTACCCTCGCGGTAGGTATCAGGTATTAATCCGCTTTCCAAATGGCGTAATAATAGCTCGGTTGCCAACTGAGCGTGCTGGCGTGCATTCTGATCCAACGTCAGTGATAATATATTATTCTGTAGTTGAGACCGAGTGACAGAATATAACTCATAAGTAATAAAGGTACATTTTCCCGACAAATTATAATTATCGAGAACTTTACCAATTTCCGAATTACCCAGACCCGTATTGTAAATGCCGACGACATTTTTTGAGCGTTGCAGACTTTGTTCCAGGAGGGAACCAATGATTGCACGATCGTCGAGACCCAAAAGCACTTCACGCAAAATAATATGCGCAGCGCGCTGCTGCATAACGTCATGGAAGCCTTCAATTCGCTGACGATGTGCACGATAATCAAAGCTGCCGCTGACCATAATCACTTCCCCCGGTTGATTGAGCATTTTACTCATCATCAAACCTGCGGTTCTTCCCGCTTGGAGCTGATTGATACCTACGTGGCATAAACGCGCTGCATCGGGCAAATCAGTAACAATGGTTATTACCGGTACGCCCTGCGCCTTACAGTGTTCCAACGCCTCATAAATAACCGGATAGTCTTGCGCAAAAACCACAATACCGTCGCGTTTATCACAGCATTGGTAGAGATGTTCAGCCAGTTTTTCGGGCTGATTTTCAGGGAAAAAAGTGCGATGAAGCGTGATGCGTCGATAGCCTAGTGTGTCGGCTAATTGGCTAAACTCGCCGGCCATTGTTTGAAAAAAATGTGAAATATTGGCACTCAGGATCACTTCAATTTGCCATGGATGTTGATAAACATCAGGTAAAACGCGCTTTAAACCCAAGCTTTGGGCGGCAAGAAGCACTTTTTGGGCTTTTTCCGGAGAAACACCGCCGCGTTCATTGAGTACTCTGTCTACTGTTGCCACACCCACCCCGGCCATCTTCGCCAGCATCTCAAGAGTTGGTTTTTTCATAGTGGCTCCACGGCTGTTAGCCAGATAATTTTGCTATTTTATTGAAAAATCTCGCGGATTATGCAGTAAAAGGCTTTGTCCGCAAGTGAGTAATTGTTACCAAAAGTAGCCTTTAAAGGCTTGATGGTTTTCCATCAACGTAGAGGTACACAGAGAGTGTGGAAATAATTATGATAGCGACATGTTGTTTATTTATTAAAAAATCTATTCAAATGTAAAATAAAATCTGAGTGTTGGGGAAATATCTCGCCGCAGGCACGTCGTTTATCCCAATGTACTCCCAGATCTCCGTATGAAAATAATATAAATAAATCCTTATTCAAATTTTTATTTGATACGCCTGTTTGCGCCAAAAATTCGATATTGCCGCTGAGTTTCTTCATTTTTTAATTAAGACAAACTGCACTGAGTGAGATTAACGTTTATTAACAGGGGAGTTTTTATGAAGCGTAGAGAATTTATTGCCTCGATTGCAGCACTGGGGGCTGCATCAACGATCCCGGTGGCGGGTGCTGCCGTGATTAGCGGCGGACAGCCGTGGACACCAGGCAAAGCAGACACGCCACCCGCGCCGCCGAGAAAGGGCGGGTTGGCTTATTTTACCCAAGCAGAGTTTGACGCAGTGGGTGCCATTGCTGAAAGACTGATCCCCGCTGATGAGTTGAGCATTAGTGGTAAAGAAGCGGGATGCGCCACGTTTATTGACCGACAATTAGCCGGTGATTATGGCCGTGCTTCTACGCAGTATCGCCTCGGACGTTTTGTTAAAGGAACGCCTGAGCAGGGACCACAGTCTGCACTCACACCGGCTGAGCGCTATCGTCAGGGGCTTACGGCGCTCAACGACTATGTTCAGCAGCAGTATCATAAGAGCTTTGTACAGCTGTCTGGCGCAGAGCAAGACAAAATTCTCACCGCAATGGAAAAAAATCAGCTCAATTTAGGCGCTGAGGTGGAAACGAAACAGCTGTTTGAGCAAATTTTGCAGAACGTCCGCGAGGGTTTTCTTTCCGATCCAATTTACGGCGGCAACAAGGGCATGGCCAGCTGGAAAATGATTGGTTTTCCCGGTGCGCGTTATGATTTCCGCGATCTGCTGGATAAGAAAGGGCAAAAGCTCAACATCATCCCCACCAGCATGATCGACAATTCACTTTAATATCAACAGCTTAATAAAATTTAATCAAAAACGCATCATCAAATTACAACTAATTGATTTATTTGAACTTTAAGCAATTGTGGACACAGTAGGGACAATTTTATGAAAAATATACGCCCAAAGGTTGATGCCGTAATTATCGGTCTTGGTTGGTGCGGATCGTTAATGGCCGAAGAACTGACGCGCGCAGGGTTAAACGTGGTGGCAATTGAACGCGGTCCGTGGGTTGAAACGGCCACTGATTTTCCTCCTTCGGTTGATACCGACGAGCTGCGCTGGGACACCCGCCGCAGCATGTTATTGCCCCAGGCTGTCGAAACCTCTACTTTTCGTAATAACTCCACCCAGCAGGCGTTACCGACTCGCGATTGGAACCTGAATGAGATGGGAAACAACGTCGGCGGCGCGGGGACACACTGGGCCGGAATGGCCTGGCGCTTTACGCCTTATGATCTGCAGCCCTACACCATGACGGTGGCACGCTATGGCAAAGAAAAAATCATGCCTGGACTCATTCTTCAGGATTGGGGCGTGACCTATGATGAACTAGAACCCTTTTATGATCGGTTTGAGAAAATAGCCGGTGTTTCGGGAAAGGCTGGAAAGCTTAATGGAAAAATAATCCCCGGCGGCAATCCCTTTGAAGGCAATCGCAGCAGCGAATATCCACTGCCTCCGCTCGCCACCATGCGCCTGACCGATATTTTCACCGAAGCGAGCTATAAACTGGGCTATCACCCGTTTATGGTGCCAGCCGGGCAGGCTTCGCAGGCCTACGTTAATCCGTTGGGCGTGCGCATGGGGCCTTGCACCTACTGCGGCTACTGCCTGTATTACGGCTGCGGTAACTTTTCCAAATCTAGTCCAAATGCCTGCGTTATTCCTGCATTAATGCAGCGAGGCAATTTTACCGTGCTCACCGAATCGGCGGTAGTGCGTATTAACAAGGCCGAAGACGGTAAAACCGCTACCGGCGTCACCTATATTGACCGCAACAACCAAGAGTGGGAGCAGCCGGCCGGTATCGTCGTGCTCTCCGCCTTCCAAATGCAGAATGTGCGCATGCTGCTGCTGTCGAAAATTGGCAAACCTTATAATCCACAGACTAAAAAAGGCGTCGTTGGCCGTGCCTACAATTTCCAGACTGTAGCGGGCGCTAGCTTGTTCTTTAAAGATGAGAATCTTAACCAATTCATTGGCGCAGGCGCACTGTCAGCGCAGATCGACGATTTTAACGGCGATAACTTTGATCACAGCGATCTGGATTTCATCGGCGGTGCAGGCCTGCTGGTGGTCGCTCGCGGTTCAAGACCGATAGGTAACGCGGACTTCCTGCCTCCCGAAACACCGCGCTGGGGCAGCGAGTGGAAAAAGGCCTACACCCACGCTTTTCAAAACGCCACCGGAATTTTTGGTCAAGGCACCAGTTATGCCGATGAAGAGAGCTATCTTGACCTTGATCCGGAATACAAAGATAACTACGGCCTGCCGTTGCTGCGCCTAACCTACGACTACAACCAGAATGACCGCAACATGGCCAAGTATCTGGAAGAGAAAAGTGTCGGCATTGGCAAGGCGATGGGCGCTGAAATCGTGATTGGCACTAACTCGGCATCCGGCAGCTACTCGCCCTACAACCTGGCCAGCGACCACACTATAGGCGGCGCTGTTATGGGATTAGACCCTGAAACCAGCGTCCTTAACCGTTATCAGCAGAGCTGGGATTTACACAATTTATTCGTGCTTGGCGCTTCGTCGTTTCCCAACAACGCGGGCTATAACCCAACGGGGACTATTGGCGCACTCAGCCTGTGGACTGCGAAAGCCATCATTGATCAATATATTAAAAATCCAGGGCCGCTGGTAAAGGACTGATATGAAAAAGTTGAAAATTGTCGGCGGTGTGGTGGTGGTGGCGGTGGTAGTCGCCGGGGTGATGCTTTATCAAAATGGCAACACCCAAACGGACAACGTGGCCGATAACGTGACGCTGGCGAAAACCCCGTTGCAAAACGTAGATGCTCAAGCTCTGGCGCGCGGAAAATATATTGCTATCGCAGGTGACTGCGTGGCTTGCCATACTCTGCCAGGTGGCAAGGGGGCATTTTCCGGCGGCTATAAAATTGACACGCCGTTTGGCGGAATTTACGCCAGCAATATTACGCCAGACGAGCAAGACGGGATCGGCAACTGGACCGAGCGCGAGTTTTTCAATGCTGTGCGCCACGGTAAGGGCAAAAGCGGAGAAAATCTCTATCCAGCGATGCCTTATAACGCCTATGTGAAAGTTAGCGATCGTGACATGCACGATCTGTGGCTCTATATGCGCTCGGTCGAACCGGTGGCGAACAAGGTCACCGCAACAGATTTGCCATTCCCCTATAATATTCGGATGGCGATGATGGGATGGAATCTTTTGTTCTTTAAAAACGATGCTTTCACCGCCGATAGCACACAGACGGCGCAGTACAATCGCGGCGCTTATCTGGTTGAGGGACTTGAGCACTGCGCCGCGTGCCATACGCCTAAGAATATTATTGGCGGCGACACGTCGGCCTATTTACAAGGCAGTAATCTAGGCGTTTGGCATGCTCCAGAAATAACCAGTAATAGCTACACTGGCATTGGCAGTTGGAGCAATGAGCAAATTGTTCAGTACCTTAAGACCGGCAGTAATCACGTAGCCGTTGCTTCAGGTCCGATGGCCGAGGCAGTAACCAACTCGACACAGCATCTCACTGATGACGATTTGCAGGCAATTGCGACCTACCTCAAAGCGCAAAAAGGCTCGAATAACAAGGCTCCGGCGGCGTTAACTGCTGACAGCAGCCTGATGAAGCAGGGAGCTAATGTCTATGCGGCCAACTGTTCCGCTTGCCACAACAGTAACGGCAAAGGCATTCCTGGTTTGGCGGCAAGTCTGGCAAATAATCCCGGCATTGTTGCGCCTGATGCGACATCGCTGTTCACCACGGTGCTCGAAGGTGGACGCGGCGCCGTAACCGTCAGTAACCCAACCAGTGGTGCCATGCCGAGCTTTGCCTGGAAACTTTCTGACCAGCAGGTAGCGGCGGCTGTGACCTATATTCGAAACTCATGGGGAAATTCCGCCCCGGCGGTAAGCGAACAGCAGGCTGCCAAGATGCGTGAAAAACTGCATTTGCCAGCCCAAATGGCGAGCCAGTAATTTTCCACCAGCCCATACCCCTAACGCCCGCATTTTTCGCGGGCGTTAGGGAAGGACAAATAGGGGGAAACCAAGATTGGTTGAAAAATTATTACTAAAATCACGACCCCTGTTGCTAACCGGCCCAATTCTGCAGCCAAAATGCGTAAGAAACAGGTAATACCGATTCAGGTGATTACCGCTTAGTTCCCGTGCTGCCAGGAATGGCCAAGGAGGATTGTTCAGCAGGGTGCGAGCAAGGAAAACCGACGCTCCCCAGGGCACACTCTCATCTGGCGTGGAGCGCGCGAGCCCAACAATTACCCTTAAAATTTACCCCCCACCGTGGGTTTGATCCCAATCGAAACCGGCCTGTTTTACTCGCGAGTTAATGCATTCCAGCTCACAGGGAATAAAGGTTCTACCACCTTTCTTACTAACTCAGCCAATTCTTGAATTTCAGTCTGAGCATGTGAATCAGAACGCTTATTGTAAAAATTAGCGAATGCTAGAAGGTTTCCAGTCCAAAGCCAGTTAACCATCGTACCTTGAGGTAAAACTAAACGAGCCTGCTCAGGAGCAACACCTCTTTTGATATAATTCTCGTATTTATTAATCCCCTCTTCACAATGGCGTCGATAGTCATCCTGAATCGATTTATGATCAGGGTGTAAACCTCCACTCCCTTGTTTTATAGAGCCTTCAGGTTTAGCGCGAAACTCAGGAATAAATATCTCAGGAGTTGTACTGATGTAACGTCGCGACTCTTCATTCTCAACCAGGCCTGTTTTATGCTTGAAACATTGGGTCCGAATTGGAATCGGTGCCTTCATTTTGATGCTGATTGCAGTATGAGCAAATGGAGTCCAATGACGATCCTGCTGACGCAAATCATCATAAAATTTACGAGCGAGGATCTCTGAGTCGATATTTTGCGTGGAATCAAAACCAATTATTAATTGTTTAATAATTAAGGCAATTTCCTTGCTGCTAACGCCGTAAGCTAAGAAGTTTATTAGGCTCTTATTTTGCTCATCGGTGTAGGCTTTAGATTTTACGCCAAATGACAAGCGGGCTGCATTAACCACACTGGTATCATTACCCATATGGTCTACGTATTCAGCTATCTGTTGAGTCATCAAAATTTCCTCTCTCAGTTAAAACACAACCTATATCCTGTAACTCTTCATTCTTAATATTATCAATCAAGAACATTAACCTTCCATCTTGTTGATATTAATATTTAATTATTAGCAGTGTTAATATTTAATTGGCATTTGATATTCCCTGTTTAACTTGAGTTTTTTCACCTGTACTCCATTGATTAGTTCATCCCGAGGTTTATAAAATTCGCTTAAGGCACTTGCCAGCCAATAGGAGTAGGGCAGGCAGCCATGAGAGAAAAGCCAACTGATGGCAGGCCAGGTGGAGTGCCCTCGATGCCGTTGAATTCCTACTGATGAGAACAACAAATCTGACCTAATCATTGACACCATGATGTGTCTTCGGCAAGGTCAGGTCTTTAATGTCAACAGTGTAAATATCATGGGAATTTTATTTAAGGCATTAATCGGCGCGTTGGTGGTGATACTAATAGGCATCTTATCGAAGTCACGAAATTATTATATTGCGGGTCTAGTCCCTCTTTTCCCAACATTTGCGCTTATTGCTCATTATATCGTTGGCAGTGAACGCTCCATTGAAGCGTTACGCACGACAATTCTTTTCGGGATGTGGGCTGTAATCCCCTACCTGGCTTATCTTATCTCTCTGTATCTGCTGTTAAATTTTCTCAGATTGCCGCTCGCTCTCACTGCTGCTGTAGGGTGCTGGATAGTCGTTGCTTGGCTGTTGATTCAGGTTTGGAATCGTTGGCATAGTTAGGAAAGATCCAAACCTCGAACGTGATCCATGACAACTAAGTAGGGCAGCTTTAAGCTTAAGGTGAGTCGCGGATATTGGCGATTCGATGAGTTTTCAGGAGGTCTCGTCCTCAGAACAATACTGTTTAACAGACTGGGCGCATTCCAGTGCTAATAAAATATAACTTTGTGAAATAAGGGGGCGTTTTCTGCCCCCTTATTTCATGACTGCGGGTTAAAGCAGTTTTTAGAATTTTATCCCAACCCTTCAGCGCCGCTTATCCCCGGGGCTTTTAGCATTAAGACAAGTGTCATGCTGCAAATAATGACGCCCGCAGCCAGTAGGACCGTGCCTTGAAGACCTATGATGGCTAACATCTGGCCTCCGGCAAGCGCACCAGTACCAATCGCTGCATTGAAAATTGCAACGTAAATTGCTGACGCCGGTTGTACAGCGTCTCCAGCGCTACGAAGCAGCCAGGTCTGTAATCCAACGAATACAATTGACATACCCGCCCCCCATATGGCGAGCAACATGCCAATAAACCAGAAAGGAAACGCTACAGCGTTCCCTTTGCCAAGCATGCCTAACGCACCCGCACTCAGGAGCAGTGAAATGGAAATGAGTCCTTTGATATGACGGTCAATTAGCTTTCCGGCAATGATATTTCCCACCAGACCGGAGAGTCCTGACATCAGCAGCAGACATGAAATTGAAGCCGACGGTACGCCCAGAGTCTTCGTCAATAGGGGTTCCAAGTAAGTAAATGCCGCAAAATGAGCCGAAATAATGCAGGCAGTTGCACCATAGAGGGAAAGGATCAACGGGTTTTTGAATATCCCACAGTAAACACGCAGTCTCAGTGGTTGTGGCGCCGCGAGTGTGGGGAGCGTCCAGAATAAAGTACAGGCTGTGGCAAACGCCAGCAGGGAAATCGCTGTAAACGCACTGCGCCATCCGGCTATGCCTGTGATTAAACTGGACAACGGTACACCCAGAACGCTGGCGGCCGAAACGCCACCAAAAATGACTGACGTGGCCAGCCCAAGCTTTTCAGCTGGCACAAGCTGTGCGGCAACGGTGCCAATTAATGCCCAGAAAGCACCGTGTGCCAGTGCACCAGCCATGCGCGCACTCATAAATCCGCTCATTGAATGCGACCAGGTTGCCACTATGCAGGAAAGGGCAAGTATCAGCATCAGGCCAATGAGCAGAGCCTTTCTGGAAATTCGTGCAGGCATCGCCCCGGAAAGAAGCGCTGCAAGAGCGGCAACCCAGCCGTATGCGGTCACGACAAGACCCGCACCAGATTCAGTTTGATTTAGATCCTTCGCTAACGTGCTGAGCATGCCAACCGGCGCAAGCTCGCTGGTCACAATTGAAAATGCACTGATGCCAAGTGCCGTTATGGCTATCCAAGTGCGTGCAGGCACCGGGTTTGCGTGTAAAACGGTTTCATTCATGTAATAAGTACTCTTAAAAGATATTGAGAGAAGTTTGCTGGGGAGGTTTTGGGCTGGCCGGTTTCAAACACCTACACCTTTCATTCCTTCAGACATATAACTCGGGGATTGCAGTATCATCTTGCTAAAATTGATAAAATAGACATGAAAACGGATAGCCGTTTTTCATAATTGGAAAAAGATATGAAAGCAGATTTCAACTGGGACGATACTCGGATTTTTCTCGCAATCGCTCGTGCAGGTACGTTAAGTGGCGCAGCAGAAGTGATGGAGATGGGCATAGCAACGATTTCCAGGAGGCTGGACCGGCTTGAACAGTCGCTGGCAGTCCCGCTTTTCAGCAGACATCAGAGCGGATACAGGCTGACGGACGATGGCGAAGCCATGCTGGAGCGGGCTGAGGCTCTCGAATACGCGGGTCTGGCTTTCGGTGAAACAGCGAAACTTCAGGGTAATGTTGCCGGGCTTGTCCGGCTGGCAACATCAGACAATCTGGCCACGCATTTCATCCTGCCTTCGCTGAAAGGGCTTCTGGAAAAGCATCCCGACCTGCGGGTGGAAGTGCTCAGTGGTGTTCAGTCAGTCAATCTTCATCGCAGAGACGCCGATATAGCAATCCGAATGATCAAGCCTGACAGCGGAAATCTGACGTTAAAGCGTCTAGGAACCCTAGGGTTTGGATTATACGGTGATGAGACATATCTAAAAATACTGGCTGATGAACCCGCTGGCTTATCTTTGAATAACGCTCATTATGTGGGCTGGTCGGCGTCACACCAACATCTGCCTGCTGCTCGATGGATAACGCGGATGCTTCGCGGCAGGTTATGCAGAGTAGAAGCAAACACACTTGTGGCACAGGTATCCGCAGTTTCATCTGGCTTGGGTTTAGGGGTTTTGCCACATTTTATGGCCAGGAAAAACGGTCTGCATTGTGTTAATCCTGATATCGGTGTGGATCAGGCATTATGGCTAGTGATGCATTCAGATTTAGCGAGTTCACGGCGAGTCAGAGCAATCGCAGACCATTTGATTGCAGTGTTTGATGGATATAAAGATCAACTGACGATGCCATAAACATTTTATTCTTACTTCCAAATATTTATCTGAATGTCGAACAAGGTTAGGCGGCATTAGTCATGTCCGCTTCCGGCACAAGGCCGACGATAACTGAGGACATAAGCCACTTTCACTCTGAGATAAGTTTGCATATTTTATTGCATCCTGGCCTTAAAAGGCTAAATTTAAAGAGCTTTCTTGCCTTTTAAAATAGGAACACCCGTATGCATTTACTCATTTTTTGCGATGGAACATGGAATACCCCCGACCAAATGGACATGGGTGTATCGGTGCCAACAAATGTGATTAAACTGCGTAACGCGCTGGAAAAGAGTGATTCTCACGGTCTTGAACAGCGCACTTATTATCACCCTGGGGTGGGTACCAAAGGCGGTTGGCTTAACCGAATGATAGAGGGCATTGTCGGCGACGGACTCGATAAGAACATCATGAGTGCCTACTGCTGGTTGGCAAAAAATTATGAAATCGGCGCCAGCATTTGGCTCTTTGGTTTTAGCCGTGGCGCTTTTACCGTACGCAGTCTGGGAGGAATGATTGCCCATTGTGGTCTGCTGGATGCGCGGCAGGGCGCCATGACCGAGAAAGAGACGTGGTCGGCAGTGCAGGAATTATTCAATCAGTATCGCCAGCAAGAACAGGTCGTTGCCAGCGATGAGCGGATATTTCACTGTGTAAGGAGTGGGCAGGCTTGCAGCCACACTGTACCTATTCATTTTATCGGGGTTTGGGATACCGTGGGGGCATTAGGCATACCTGACGACGTCGCCTTTCTTAGTCTGTTGAATAATCCCCGTAAATACTGCTTTCACGACACGAGTCTTAGCCCAATAGTAAAAACGGCGCGTCACGCACTGTCTATTGATGAGCGGCGGCAAAGCTTTATGCCCACACTGTGGACCCACATTAAAAAGGGGCAGGACGTGCGCCAAATCTGGTTTCCCGGCGTGCATGCCGACGTGGGAGGCGGTTACGCACAAGTCGGGCTCTCCGACGGCGCGTTAGACTGGATGATGACGCAGGCCGAAGAGTATGGACTGCGCTTTCGTGAAGATATTCGCCAGCAGCTGAAGGCTGATCCACTGGGACAACTTCATGACTCTGCCATCGGTGTATTTAAAAATTTGCGCACCCGCCCACGTAATATCCCTTTCTTCTCCCATGAAAGCAGCGAGTTGCATGCCTCGGCCATGACGCGCCACAGCAATCCGCCGTTGACACAGGGTGACTATTGGCTGAGTCGCAAAATTGAGAAAGAAAAATCCATCAGTGTGGCGATTTATGCGCGCGAGTACTGGAACGCAACGGGTATTTATCTTGAAGCCGGGGTTAATTATGAGTTCCACGCCAGTGGAGAGTGGATGGATGGACATATAGCCTGCGGCCCTAAAGGCGACAGTGATGGCAGGTTCCATTTTGGCAAAATTGCCCAGGCTTTCTCCTCACTGATTGGGATCGGCGAAATGCTCTACCGTAAGGTGACTGGAAATTATCAGGCCGATTTCTGGTTCACCAAACGCCAGGAAAAGGCGGCCTGGCTGGCGCTCACCGGGGCGGTGGCGAATGACGCAATCCCCATCGGTGCTAAATCTGAAAACAACCCTCTGCCGCATGAAATATTTACCATCGGCGAGCGATGCGTCTTTACGCCGCAGGCCAGTGGTTACCTTTATGCCTTTGCCAACGATGCATGGCAGGCCTATGGCAATAACCGTGGAAGCGTGAGGCTGACAGTGTCAAAGCGTTAACACTGCGTAACTCTGTCACTGTTTTGCTCAAAAATAAAGCTGTCTGCCGCGGGGAGAAGCGGGCATACTGGCGACATATGTTTTTACACGCGTGTAGAGCACGTGTGAAATACACGTGTAAATCGCTCACTGCTCCCGGAGGGAATTGTGCCAACCTTAACTTTACGTCATAAAAAAACCGTTAGCGTAACGCTGGAACCCGTTCTTTTGGAGCAGGCTCGCAGGGCCGGTATAAATTTGTCGGCTATTCTGGCAGAAGCGTTAAAGTCTAAGCTTCAGCAGTTGGAGGCTGAGGATTGGAAGAGCGAGAATCGTGAAGCCGTGCTGGAGCTTAACCGCATCAGTGACGATCACGGTTTGCTATCGGACGACTACAGGACGTTCTAACTATGCAGTTTATGGTCTATCGTAACACCGGCAATGCCCGCGCATACCCTTATTTACTTGACGTGCAGAGTGATATCATTGGCGAAATGAACACGCGACTGGTTATTCCTCTTTTTCCGTTAAGTAAATTTCATGCGCGGCCTGCCCAACGGCTTAACCCAGTCGTGAAGGTCGAAGGCGTCGATTATCTGCTCATGACCCATGAAATGGCGAGCATCAGACTCCAACAGCTCGGCGCAAAAGTGGTGAGTTTGCGCGACTATCGTCATGCCATAAAAAATGCACTGGATTTTCTCCTCGACGGTTTCTAACTCGATTAAATTCCTTCCCCCACATTCTGTGAGTGTTTTCTTTCGCCTTGCTCCCACGCACCAATTTTGTGCGCTACCTCGCAAAATATAAATCTTATAAACTCTGCTATTAGATGTCATTATTTTTCAGCTGGAAATAAATGCACTCACACAGTGCGATATCAGGTTTTTACGGGTTATTTTGCACCAAATTAACCCGTACTCATTTGATTATTTCATTCTTATCATAAGAAAATTGAATGCTTCGAAAAATCCTCATTAATAT